>CANOMQ010000001.1 GCA_947567595.1 uncultured Lachnospiraceae bacterium
ATAACTAAAAAATCCTTGAAAAATAAGGAAAAAAGACTTGACTAAATAGGGAGGAGATAATCTTACGGAAAATTACGTGGGTGTGAATTTTGCCAATTATGATTACTATGTGATTTTATCCCATTTCAAAGGTCATGCGATGGCCGGGTTTGGCGGCGCAATCAAAAATATTTCTATCGGAATCGCATCTTCTGAAGGAAAAGCGCATATCCACAGTGGCGGTACAGGCGGCAGTATGTGGGGCGGCGATCAGGATGCCTTTCTGGAATCCATGGCGGAAGCTGGGAAATCAGTGGTAGACAATCGCATGACGGGGGTTTTTGTGGGGCTGGTGACGGAAAATTATGAGCAGACCATGCCGGGTAGGGTATGCGTGCGTGTTCCTGTCAGGGACAAACGTAAGGACAAGGACGAGCTGAAATGGGCGCGTGTCGCCATGCCCTCGAGCGGGAAAAAATGGGGACATTATTTTCTGCCGGAAATCGGGGATCAGGTGCTTTTGGCATTTGAGCAGGGCAATATCGAAAAGCCCTATATCATAGGCTGTATCCCAAAGGACGCCAACCCGTTTCTTACCAAGTCCGCACATGCCAAAAACCAGTCCAAAAGGATTGTCACAAAAAACGGCAGCACAATCGCGTTTGAGGACGTGGAGGAAGGCGACGGGACAAACGATAAGATTTTTATCTACACGCCAAACAGGGCGCATCAGGTGATACTGGACAACGAGAAAAACGAGATTTTGATTGGGGATCAGGCAAACAGCAACAGGCTTTTGCTTGAGACAAAAGAAGGGCGGATTACAATCAGCGCACAGCATAAGTTTACCCTGTCCGTCGGGGATAACATTACGCTTTCCATGAATGCGGATACCGGAACGGTTACGCTCAAATGCGGCAAATTCAAGGTTGAGGCGACAGACGGGGTGCAGATGGACACCAGCGCGAAGTTTGGAATCAGTGGCGGCAATGTCACGATGGACGCGTCCGCCGCTTTCAAGCTCTCGAGTGCGGGATTGACCAGCATAGGCGGTGCACCCATCAAAATCGGCTAAAGGAATGGAGGGACGATATGGAGGACAAAGCTTTTTTGGGAACAGGCGTCAGGTTCCCGCCGCAGGTACACCCTGCCACAGGACGGTTTGTCACGGTGTCCGGCGACAACAGCATCAAAGAGAGCGTCTATCTGATTTTGATGACGCAGCCGGATTTGGGACGCCTGTTCCTTCACCTGACCTACCGGGTAAAGGGAAGGGACGCGCGGGAGGATATCGTGTTTCCCTTTTATATGGAAGAACAACAGGCAGGCGCACCGCATGAACGCGATTGGACAGACAGGAATGGAGGGATCTCTTGAGACAGGATTTTATGATTGACAAGCGCAAAAAAGAGGATTTGCTTTACCAAATCAGCGCGCTTTCAACGGCATATACACCCGAATGGCAGTTCGAACCATCAAATCCTGACATCGGCTCCGTGCTTGCGCTGCTGTTTTGTGAACAGATGCAGGAAAACATAAGGCACCTGAATACACTGCCACAGCAGTATTATGCACGGCTGATACAAATGCTTGGAATATCGCTTAAGCCCGCCTATCCGGCGCACAGCATTGTATTGCTGCATCTGGTGCGCGATACGGTTCCCGGCTTTTTGCTGCCCCGTCAGACAAAGCTGCTTGGGACAGACGAAAGTCAGAACGACCTGATTTTTGAGACGGCAGACAGTGTTTATATCACACAGGCAAGGATTATCAAGGCGTTCATGGTACCCGGTGCTGATGCGGCAATCGTATCGCTTTTGGGAAGCTTTTTGCTGACGGATTACACGCAGGAGGTTACGCGGGAATTGCCAAAGCCATACGAGATTAAAGAGATGCGACCGTTTCAGATGTTTGATGTTCATAAGGACGGGTACGCCCGGTGCGGATTGATGCTGTATCACGAATATATGTTTGACACACAGACTGGCGATATCCAAATGCGCATTGTGGGAAATGATGCGCTTGCGGAATCGATTTTGGACGGACAATACCGGCTTTCGTATTATACGCAGAACGGCTTTGAAGTCATTCGGGAAATTCGCATGGAGGAGAAGGGCTTGCTTGTCTTTCGCAAAGAGCGGGAATGTAAAAAGGTTTGGGACAAATCCGGCAGCAATTCCGTACTCCTGATTGAGCCGCGCCAGAGCGTTTCAGGGAGCGTTACCGTGTCAGACCTTTGCTTTTCCTCCTCGGGCGCTTTTCGTTCGACGGAATATGTGGCGGCTTTGAGCGTAGAGCTTGAAGCATCGGAATTTCTGCCGTTTGGAAGAAGCCTTTCCCTTTTTTCGGAGGTGTTCATAGGACATGCCTATTTTGCAAAGCCAGATGCGCTTATCACCTTGGAATTTACGCTGGAATATGAAACGGTCATCTACACGCCGCCAAAATACGAGCAGCAGACGGAGCTGAAAATCATCAAGAGGAAACCATACAAGCCTGTGGAGAGCGCAGCCGCGCAGGTCTATGCAGATGAAATCGCGCTTTCCTACTACAATGGAAGTGGCTGGAAGCGGCTTGAAACCATGCTCCCCGTGGCACACCTGTTCCGGGACAAAAAAGAGGGCTTGTGCAGCATCACGTTTCTTTGCCCGAAGGACTGGAAAGAGACCGGGACGGGCAGCTATCGGGGAAACTGTATCCGCATACAGCTTCTTCGGGCGGACAACTGCTATTACCAGCCCGCACTGCACCATGTTCCCGTGATAAAAAACCTGACCGCTTCCTATACCTACGAAAACCGTTTCGAACGCCCAAGCCGCCTGATTTCGTATCAGGGAAGCAGGAAAAGGGATATCACGGACACACTGGGCACTGCCCGCAATGTACCCATTCTTTTTCCAAGCCCGTACACCGACACGGCGCTTTATCTGGGGATTGACAAGCGCACCATACATGGCCCGGTTAGCATACTGTTCCAAATCGAAAAGGACAACAAGGCAGGTGAAAATTCGTATAAGTTTTCCTACTCCGCTCCAAACGGCTTTGCGGGTCTAAAGGTGATGGACAGGACAGACGGGCTTTCCCATACGGGGACGGTTCTCTTTATGCCGCTGTCAGACTGGACAAAATCGGTGCTTGAGGGTGTGGAGGCGTACTGGCTTCGGATTACGCAGGAGGGGCAGGCTTTGGAGCAGCCCGTGCGGCATCAGCCCAAAATAGATGCTGTCGCGCTCAATGCCGTGGAGGTGGATAACATCGAGACGCTTGAGGAGGAGTCGTACTATCTTGAACGCTATGAACCGAACATGGAATTTGCGTTAAATGTCCGCAATATCTTAAGCGTTGACGTGTGGGTGAATGAGACGCAGCATTTTCCGAGGACGAGGCTGGAGCAGATGGCGTTGGAAAATCCCGGGCGCGTCAGGCTGGAATACGACGGCATGGGAAATTGGTGCGAGGTTGACACAAAAGAATTAAGAACGCTGATTGATGAATGGCTTGAGGAATATCATAAATTTCATGGTTAGTAGTCTGGCACGGCTTTTGATGGACGGGAAATATGTCAGAATAGCCAAAATATGTATGTCTTCTTTGGAACTGGTTACGCGTTTAAGCCTTTGTAAAAGGGAAAAAGGAATTTGCACAAAGACATGACATTTCTCTCATTGTGTAGTATACTTAGGTTCAGTACCCGATAGAAAAGAAGGAGACCATATCCATGCGGAACCAAAACAGGACAGCGCAGTTGGTTGTGATTATTATTTTAATCGTTTCTCTGCTATTGCTAAGTGTGTGCATTGCCATCTATGCGTCAGGCGATGATGAACCGCTGTTTATGACACCAATGTCAGAAACACAGCCCAATCCAAATCAGGAAACTACAACGCCGATAACGCAGGAAAATATGACACAAGTGTCAGAAAATGACAACACGGCGCAGCAGCAAACGCAAACCATACCACAGACAGAACAACAAGCCGAGTCACAGACGCAGGAAAATATGACACAAGTGTCAGAATTTGAAAACCCGCAGGATTACTTCACCGCAAGTAAAATCACAGACGAAATCTACAACCGCATTAACGGCTGCTCCTACGTGGAAAACGACGACATTGCACTGGACGACCTGCGTTATCTCCAAGTGCTGCACATCGGCTTTGACGGCGAGACACATATCGGCGAGCTGATTGTCAACGCGGCGATTGCGGACGATATTCTTGCGATTATGAAGGAGCTTTACGACAACCAGTACCCGATTGAGCGCATGACGCTTGTGGACGAATACGGCGGGGACGACGAGCTGTCCATGCAGGCGAACAACACGTCGTGCTTTAACTACCGGACGGTGGAAGGCTCCGAAAACCTTTCCAAACACAGCTACGGACTGGCAATCGACATCAACCCGTTTTACAATCCCTGCATACGCACCTACGCCGACGGAAGTTCCAAAAGCTTTCCGAAAGGAAGCGACGCGTACACCGACCGCAGCAAGGATTTCCCCTATAAAATTGATGAAAATGATTTATGCTACCGCCTGTTCACCGAGCACGGCTTCCGGTGGGGCGGCGTTTGGAAAAACCCGAAGGACTATCAGCATTTTGATAAAAAAATAAAGGAATAAAGAAAGCAGAAAGGTTGTGAAGGACATGGATTTACAAAAAAACGTTCTTGTGGTAGTGGACATGCAAAAGGACTTTATCGACGGCGCGCTTGGCACAAAGGAGGCAGTGGCGATTGTTGATAAGGTAGCCGGACTGGTCAGGGGCTTTGACGGCGAGGTGGTCTTTACGAGGGACACGCACCACGAGAATTACCTGCAGACGCAGGAGGGAAAAAAGCTCCCCGTTGTGCATTGTATCGAGGGCACGGACGGCTGGAAGCTCGACAAAAAGCTTGAGGCGCTGCGCCTTGACGACAGGAAGGTGTTTGACAAGCCGACCTTTGGCTCGATGGAGCTTGCGGCATACCTGCAAACGCTCGAAGCACTGGAAAGCGTGACATTAGTTGGATTATGCACGGACATTTGTGTCATTTCCAACGCGCTTTTAATCAAAGCAGCCCTCCCCGAGGTTGCCGTCAGCGTAGTGGAGAGCTGCTGTGCAGGCGTAACGCCCGAAAGTCATCAGAATGCGCTCGCCGCGATGAAGATGTGCCAGATTGAAATCAAATAATTTTATTACCACTCGTCAGACACAAGGCGCTCCCCGAAAACCGGGCGGGCGTCTTTTTTTCATTGTCAAGTGGATAAATACCGCTCATAATACAAAGCATGCAGAACAACGGCAGTGCGTGCTGTATTGACGTTTGCAGCAATTCAATGATTGGCTCGCCGAAGGTCATCAGCATTATGGTTTTTTGCATCCTTCCAATATTTACCTTGCAAAATCCCTTCATAATGTGTAATATTAAGAATAGAAAACTTCAGCCAAAATATGGGAGAGGAGAACCACATGATAAACTTTAACGTCCCCCCCTTTACAGGACGGGAAATCGAATACATCAGGCAGGCAGTCGAAAACCAGAAAATATGTGGTGACGGTCCTTTCACACAAAAATGCAGCGAATGGATTGAGGCACAGACCGGCACGGCAAAATGCCTGCTCACCACCTCCTGCACACACGCAACGGAGCTTGCCGCGCTTTTGGCGGACATTCAGGAGGGCGACGAGGTCATCATGCCGTCCTACACGTTTGTGTCAACCGCAGACGCTTTTGTGCTGCGCGGCGGGGTAGCGGTTTTCGTGGACATTCGTCCTGACACCATGAACATCGACGAAAACTTAATCGAGGCGGCTATCACCCCAAGAACAAAGGCAATCGCCCCGGTGCATTACGCGGGAGTCTCCTGCGAGATGGACAAGATTATGGCGCTTGCAAAAAAATACAACCTTTTCGTCATAGAGGACGCGGCGCAGGGCATTATGGCGACCTACAAGGGAAAGGCGCTTGGAACCATCGGCGACTTTGGCTGCTATTCATTCCATGAGACAAAAAACGTCAGCATGGGCGAGGGCGGCGCGCTGTTAATCCAAGATGAAAAATATATTACCGAGGCGGAAATTATCCGCGAAAAGGGCACCAACCGCTCGCAGTATTACCGCGGGCAGGTGGACAAGTACCGCTGGATGAATTACGGCTCGTCCTATCTGCCAAGCGACATGAACGCCGCCTATCTTTGGGCGCAGCTAGAGCTTGCGCAGGAGATTACAAAGGCAAGGCTTGCGCGCTGGGAGCAGTACAACACGCTCCTACAGCCCCTAAAGGAGCGCGGGCTTTTGGAGCTGCCGACCATTCCCGAGGGCTGCGTGCACAACGGGCATATGTATTATGCAAAGGCGCGCGACTTGGAGGAGCGGACAAGGCTGCTTGCATTTTTAAAGGAAAACGGTGTATGGAGCGTATTTCACTACGTTCCGCTTCATAGCGCGCCTGCGGGGCTCAAATTCGGCAGGTTTGCGGGAGAAGATGTTTACACGACAAAAGAGAGCGAACGTATTTTCAGGCTTCCGATGTTTTATGCATTGACGGAGTCTGAGGTGGATTATATCGTTTGCAAGGTGAAGGAGTTCTATCACGTATGACGGATAGCAGCATGGGCAGGAAAGCAGGCAGGGTGTGCATTCTAATCCTATTCGTCCTGCTGCTTGTGGCGTTTCCTGCGATTGTATTTGATTTTTATTATGACCTGAATGACGATACTTTGATTAAGGATATTGTTTCGGGCGCATACATGGGCACGCCAAGCGGTTACAGCGTACAGCTTTTGTTTCCGCTTTCATGGGCGATTGCCGTTCTCTATCAGGTTGTACCAAATACTGCTTGGTATGGCTTGTTTTTGTGCGTCTGTCAGTTTGGCGCGGTGGTTCTGATTGCAATACGTCTGACCGCGCTTTTTCAGACCACAAAAGCCCGTATTATGGCGCTTTTGGCAGAGCTGTTTCTCTTTTACGGGCTGTTTTTGCGCGAGCTTGTCATTGTGCAGTACAGCGTGACGGCGGGAATGTGCATGATGTGCGCGGTATTTTTGATTTTGACCTCCCAAAGGCAGAAGCAGCTTGCAAACGCGCTGCTGCTTGTGGTGCTTGCGTTTATGATTAGAACAGAAGTTTGCCTTATGCTGCTGCCGTTTGTGCTCTGCGCGGGGCTGTTCCGGTGGGCGGCGGAGGAGAAGATTTTCACCGGGGCAAATTTCCGGAAATATCTGTCGCTGCTTGGAGGTCTGCTGCTTTGCATGCTGTTTGTGTTCAGCTTCGACATGCTGGCGTACTACGCGGACGGGTGGGAGAATTTCCGGGACTTTTTTGACGCGCGGACAAAGCTCTATGATTTTTATGAGCTGCCGGATTATGGGGAAAACAAGGCGTTTTACGATTCCGTGGGACTATCAAAGGAGTCGTACACCCTTTTGGAAAACTACAATTTCGCGCTGGACGAGTCGATTGACACGTGGCTGCTCAACTCAATAGCGCAGTATCAGGAAACAAAGCTGTGCCATACGTTCGGGCTGGTGAGCAAAAACAGCGTGAGACAGGCGCTGTGGCTGTACAAGGAGCGTCTGCTGCACCACCTTGCGGCGGCGGACATCGCGGTGGCGGTGGCTTACGGGATTTATGTGGGCTTTTGCCTTCTTCCGGCTGCGAAAAATAAGCAGCTTTTTGCCGCCCTTCGCAGAATTGTGCCCAAAATCGCGCTGGTATTGGTTATAAGGAGTGTTTTGTGGTTATATTTATATATGATGGGAAGGGTGCTTGACCGCGTGACCATGCCGCTTCTGATGACGGAGCTTGCCTGTGTGGCCGGGCTTTGGCTAAACGACATGCGCAGGCTTGAGTGTGGGGCGTATGAACCAAGGAAAAAGGGGATTACGGCGATGACGGTGTATCTTCTGGTGATTTTCCTGCTTGCCTCGGCGTTTGCGGTGAATTACGGGCGCGTCTGCGATGAGTATGAGGCGAGGGCGCGCGCGGATAAGCGGTGGTATGCGTTTATGGACTACTGCCGTACGAATGCGAAGGGCTATTATGTGGTCGATGTGTACTCCGCGACGTCCTATGAGGGGGCTTCTTATTCGGAAAAAATGTTTCAGAATGTGGACAACCGCTACAAAAATTATGATTACTGCGGCGGCTGGCTTGCGAAAAGCCCGCTTGCCCGTAAGAAGCTTGCGGACAGGGGCTTTCGGGATATGCAGAGCGCGCTGTTAAGTGGGACGAATGTCTTTTTCGTTGCGGCGCCTGAGCGGGATATGGAGTGGATGGAAACCTACTATGCAAAGCGCGGCGTTTCGGCGCAGTGCAGGCGTGTCGATGAAATCCGCATGGACAGCGGGGACGTGGCATTTTTCGTGTATGATGTTTGGAGGGGTGACAATGAGACCGGTAGATAAGGATTTTATAATAGAAGGAACACAGGTTTATTTAAGACCGATTACGCACGGGGACACGGCGTTTGTGCTGCGTTTGCGCAATGCGCCGGAGGTTGTGGAGAATTTTTTGTACCGTAAGACCATCACGCAGCAGGAGCACCAAGACTGGTTGGAACACAAGGTGTTTACGGGACAGGTACATCAGTTCGTGATTTGCGACAAGGCAGACGATACGCCGCTTGGAAGCGTTTATCTCCAAAATTTTGACGAGGTCAGCAACAAGGCGGAGTGGGGGCTGTTTTTGGACGGGGACAGGACGTGCGGCAGGGGGATTGGTACCGAGGTCGGCAGATTGATTTGGGACTACGCGTTTGACACGCTCGGGTTGCATAAGCTCCATTCCCGGGTGCTTGCGCGCAACAAGCCGTGTGTGCGCATGAATGAAAAGCTGGGGTTCCCACAGGAGGCATATTTGCGGGACGAGCTTATGCTTGACGGAAAATATGAGGATTTAATCCTGTATGGGGCGTTAAAAGGAGACAGAGGACAATGAGCAAAATAAGCTTTGTCATACCCTGCTACCAAAGCGAGCACACGATTGAGGCGGTGGTGGCGGAGATCATGGATACGATGAAGGGGCTTGCGGCATACGACTATGATATTTTTCTCGTAAACGACTGCTCTCCCGATAACACGTATGCGGTTATCAAACGAATTTGTGAAAAACATAACAATGTAACGGGCATCAGCCTTGCAAAGAATTTCGGACAGCACGCGGCGCTGATGGCGGGGCTGCGCAAATCGGACGGTGATATTGTGGTGTGCCTTGACGACGACGGGCAGACGCCCGCAGACGAGGTCGGCAGCCTGATTGAGGCGATTGAGCAGGGGAGCGACGTTGTGTACGCGAGCTACAATTCCAAGCAGCACAGCGCGTTCCGCAACTTTGGCAGCCACATCAACGACATCATGACGCGCGTAATGCTGGGCAAGCCAAAGGAGCTGCAGCTTACAAGCTATTTTGCGGCGCGGCGTTTTGTGGTGGACAGTATGCTTGCCTATGAGCACAACTATCCGTATGTGATTGGGCTGGTGCTGCGCGCGACAAAAAAGATTAAAAATGTGCCCGTAAAGCACCGCAGGCGGGAGGTCGGCAGCTCCGGCTATACCATGCGCAAGCTGCTTTCCCTTTGGTTTAACGGCTTTACGGCGTTTTCCATTCTGCCGCTTCGCATTGCGACGGTGGCGGGCGTGTTTTTCGCGGTGGCGGGCTTTTTGTACGGGATTTACACGGTGGTTAAGAGGCTGGTCAACCCGGCGGTGCCGATGGGCTTTAGCTCACTGATGGCGGCGGTCGTGTTTTTCGGCGGTATGCTGATGATTATGCTGGGGCTGATTGGGGAGTACATCGGGCGGATTTATATCTGTATCAACCGCTCGCCGCAGTATGTAATCCGTGAGGAAACAGGGATAAAGGACGGTGAGGACGTGTGATAAGGGAGGTACTCGTTCACACAGTTGACGATATAGAGCACATAAAACGCAATGCCGTCATTCAGATTTTCATTGTGACACTGGCGTTTGTCCTGCTGCTGCGTGTCTATCCGCAGGGTGCGGTGCAAAATCACCATGTTTCGCGGCAAAAGGCATTTAACATATCAGAGCGTGACAGCTTGAAGGGCGACGCGTTCACCATCAATGACAAAAAGCTTCAGACAGTGTACTTTTCAAGGGAGCACATCTATTCGATACGGCTGTACATGGTGTGCAGCGTGCCGGACAAGGGCAACCGTTCGGATTTCGTGCTGTTTCGTCTTTATGATGAAAATTTTTCGTGTATCTACGAGGAGCAGTGCTGCTGCGGGGATATTGAGGACGACGGATATTTGGAGGCAACGCCGGATCTTGACGTGGAGCCGGATAAGGCATACTATTATGAAATGCTGGTGCCCGAGGACTGCGGGGGTGTGTTTGAGCTGCCTGTGGCGGACAGGGGCGCGCTTTCGCAGACGGAAAACAGCACCCTTTATATTGACGGTATTATCAATGACAGCGTTGCGCTGATTGCGGATTTTGACTATGCATGGCAGCTTACGGTGGTTGGGATTTTGCTCCGTTATGCCGTGATTTTGGCGGTGGCGGTGTTGGCGTATCTTGCGGCTGCGGCGCTGCTTTACTGGTATGACTTTTTTTTGATACCCTATCAGCCGGTGATTATCCGCTCCCTTCGGATTGCGGCAAGCGTGCTGACTGCGGGCTTTGCGCTGTTTTTGTTTGTGTTCTCGGTGGTGTTGAACCGCTTTGGCGGCGGGCTTGCGGACAGGATTTTTTTCATGGTCGCAATTGTGGTCGGGGCGGCATGGCTGCTGCTTGCGGTGTGGCTGCGCGAACGCTATCCTGCCGTGAAAAAAAAGACGAAGCTTTCCGCAGGCAGGAAGCTTTCGCTGATTTGGCGCAATTATATCCAGACAGTAAGTTTTGGGTTGTTATTTTACGCATTGTGCCAATATGTCAACGCGGACAGGGAATACTACCATTATACGAACACGCGCTGGATGTTGATTTTTCTTGCGGTGGCGTTTCTGATGGTGTACAGTGAGCGGCAGTTTCTGAATGTGTGGAGCGCATTGTGGCTTGCGGCGTCTGTTATCGGCTCCGTGCTGTATTGCCGCGATTTTGAAAAGGGCACGAACGAGCGTGAGCTTGCGGTATTGACCTGCGCGGTCATTGTGGCTTGGGGGCTTTTGCTGGTCAATGTCCTCATCGCATGGATTAAGGCGTTGTACCGCAGGGAATACCGCTTTCAAAGACCAACAAAGCTTGCGGTGGTCTACGGCGTCCTGTGGCTTGTGTTTGCGGGGCTGATGTATGCGTATCAGTTTGAGAAAATATGGGTTTACACGGCGACATTGCCCTTTGTGACAATGTTTTTCCTGCGTCTGACACCTGCGGCAAAAAGCAGGTTTTTAAAGAATGTGACAAACGGGATTTTGTTAAGCTTCGGACTGGTGGCGCTGTTCTGCTTTATCCACAGACCGCACCACTACTGGATGCTCTACCGCTACGGCGGGATTTTCCATACGGTGGCGTGTACGGGAATGTATCTTGCCGTCGTGTTTGGCGCAGCGGTGGGGAAGCTGTTTGGGACGCTGAAAGCGCGGGACAATGTGCTTGTGTGCTGTCCGTTTGAATGTTTTATGGTGTCGGTGACGGCGGGGTATATTTTCCTTACGATGTCGCGCACGGCGTATCTTTCGGCGTTTGTGACGGCGTCGCTTGTTGCGCTGCTTGCGGCGTTTGCGTTCCATAAGCTGCCGGTTAATGTGTGGAAGGAGATTGGCGTGCTTTCGCTGATGGCGCTTTTGTGTTTTCCGCTGGTGTTCAGCGCGGTCAGAATGATTCCTGCGGTGATTAACGAGCCAATCCGCTACGACCTCGAACATCAGGACAGGGGCTTTATGGTTTACAGGGGAGACCCGATTGACTCGGATAAATATATGACGGTGCCGCGCTTTTTCTCGACTTTATTTGGTCGTTTCCAAAAGGAGGAGGTCATAACGGACGAGGACGAGGAAGAAAATGATGAGGCGCGCGGCGGTTTGCAGGAGTCGTATCTTGTATATATGGGCGCGGATTTTGCGGGAATGGATATGAGGGTGGCTTCGGACGACGCGGACAATAATAAAGACGACGATGATGAAGATGAGGACGAGGAAGAAGAACAGGACGATATATCGAACGGACGTTTTGTAATTTTTGTGGATTATGTCAAGGCGCTGACGTTTTCGGGGCATGAAAAGATGGCGCTTGTCAATGAGGAAGGGAAGGAACACGTTCATGCGCACAATTCCTATTTGCAGGTTGCGTATAATTTTGGTATGATAGCAGGTGTAGTATTTTTGGTAATTTGTGCCATGAGCCTGTGGTGTGCCATCAGGCTTGTGATGGCGCAGGGGGAGACCTTTGGCATTTATATTGTCGTGTTTGCGCAGATTATTGTGTTTGGGTTAATCAGCGTCACGGAGTGGGCGTTTCACCCGTGCATTCCGGCAGGCTTTTGCTTTTTGCTCATGCAGCCCCTGCTGATTGGCGCGGGAGAAGCTTTGGTGGTAAAAAAGCCAAAGCGTCAGGAGGAATTATGAAAATTTTTAATCACATTAACATGCAGCTTTTGCACAGGCGGATTGTGCTTGTGATGATTGACATCATGATTGTGTGCGTGGCAAGCATTATGCCGCTTTGGATCCGGTTTGAGCTGAAATATACGGATATTCCGCAAATCTATTTAAATTCCGCATGGAATTTTATGTTTGTCAACGTGGTGATTACGCTGCTGGTGTTTTACCTGTTTAAGCTTTACCACAGCCTATGGGCGTTTGCGGGGACGGCGGAGGCGCAGAACATTGTCGCTGCGTGCTGTCTTTGCGCGGTGCTCAATTTCTTGGGCATGAAGCTGTTAAATTACCCCATTCCGCGCAGCTACTATTTCATGTACGTGCTTGTGCTCACGGGCGCGACGACGGCGGTGCGCTTTTCCTACCGGATTATCCGTGGTATGAAGCATAAGCACCAGAACAAGAAAAACGGCACGCGCGTCATGATTATCGGCGCGGGGGAGTCGGGGCATGCGGTGATTAAGGAAATCCTCAACAGCGACTACAGCACCATGACCATCAAATGTATCATTGACGATAACGAGGCAAAGTGGGGGCGTTTTATCCTTGGCGTGCGGATTGTCGGCGGGCGCGACAAGATTGTGGAATATGCGGCGCTTTACGGGATTGACGAGATTATCATCACCATTCCGTCTGCAAACCGTGCCACGATGAAGGAGCTTGTGGAAATTTGCAAGGAGACAAGCTGTAAGCTGCGCACACTTCCGGGGATATACCAGCTTGTGAATGGCGAGGTCAGCGTCAGCAAGCTGCGCGACGTGGATGTGGAGGATTTGCTTGGGCGTGACCCGATTAAGGTTGACTTGGAGTCGATTTTAAACTATGTGAAAAATAAGACAATCATGGTGACGGGCGGCGGCGGCTCGATTGGCAGCGAGCTTTGCAGGCAGATTGCGGGGCACAGACCGGCGCGGCTGGTTATTGTCGATATTTATGAAAACAATGCTTATGAAATTCAGCAGGAGCTCAAACGCAAGTATCCGAAGCTGGATTTGGTGGTGCTGATTGCGTCTGTGAGGAACACCAACCGCATGAACAGCATTATGAAAACGTATC
Source organism: uncultured Lachnospiraceae bacterium (assembly GCA_947567595.1). Lineage (GTDB taxonomy): Bacteria > Bacillota > Clostridia > Lachnospirales > Lachnospiraceae > COE1. Next base: position 13,576 of record CANOMQ010000001.1, read on the forward strand.
ACCCCGACGTGATTTACCACGCGGCGGCGCACAAGCATGTGCCGCTGATGGAGGTCAGTCCCAACGAGGCGATTAAAAATAACGTGTTTGGCACATGGAAGACCGCGCAGGCGGCGGCGCTGAACGGTGTAAAAAAGTTTGTGCTGATTTCCACCGACAAGGCAGTGAACCCGACAAACATCATGGGCGCAAGCAAGCGGATTTGCGAGATGATTGTGCAGACCTACAACCGCCATTACGATACGGAGTTTGTGGCGGTGCGGTTCGGAAACGTGCTGGGAAGCAACGGGAGCGTCATTCCGCTGTTTAAGCAGCAGATTGCGGCGGGGGGGCCTGTGACGGTGACGCACCCGGATATTATCCGCTATTTCATGACCATTCCCGAGGCGGTTTCGCTGGTGCTGCAGGCGGGCGTTTACGCGAAGGGCGGCGAGATTTTCGTGCTTGACATGGGGGAACCGGTGAAAATCCTTGACCTTGCGAAGAATTTAATCAAGCTTTCGGGATATAAGGTGGACGAGGATATCAAGATTGAATTTACAGGACTGCGCCCCGGCGAAAAGCTTTACGAGGAGCTTCTGATGAACGAGGAGGGCATGACGGACACGGAGAACAAGCTCATTCACATCGGAAAGCCGATTGAGTTTGACGAAATGAATTTTTATGTGCAGTTAAATGACCTAAAGCGAGCGGTAGAGAATGAATGCGAGGATGTGCGCCCGCTGATACAGGAGATTGTGCCGACGTATGTGCCGAAAGAAGGCTGAACTGTTCACGAAAATCTTGTATAAAACCAAATTTTGCCATATACTATTAAAAAAAGAAGTGTATTACGGAGAGGAGAAAATCGGGGATATGTTCCAAGCGGAAAATGAATTTCAGGTATTTGAACAGAAGGTATGGCTTTCGAGCCCGACGATGCATGGTGCGGAAATGACATATGTAAAGGAAGCGTATGACACAAACTGGATGTCCACTGTGGGTGCGAATTTAAACGAACTGGAGCGTCTTGTCTGTGAAAAGACGGGCTGTGGTTACGCGGTGGCGCTTTCTTCGGGCACGGCGGCACTGCACCTTGCCGTAAAGCTTGCGGGGGTAAAGCGGGGCGACAGGGTATTTTGTTCTGACATGACGTTTGACGCGACGGTCAACCCCGTGGTGTATGAGGGCGGCGTTCCGGTGTTTATCGACACGGAATATGATACATGGAATATGGATCCGGTTGCGCTGGAAAAGGCGTTTGCACTGTACCCCGAGGTGAAGGTGGTCGTATTCGCACATTTGTACGGTACGCCTGCAAAGGTAGATGCGATTAAAAAAATCTGCGACGCACACGGTGCGGTGATTGTGGAGGACGCGGCGGAGTCGTTTGGCGCAACCTACAAGGGGCAGCAGACCGGGACGTTTGGGCAGTACAATTGCATTTCGTTTAACGGAAATAAAATTATCACGGGCTCTGCAGGCGGCATGTTTCTGACGGACGATTTGGAGGCGGCAAACAAGGTGCGCAAATGGTCAACGCAGGCACGGGAGAACGCGCCGTGGTACCAGCATGAGGAGCTTGGCTACAATTACCGCATGAGCAATGTGATTGCGGGGATTGTGCGCGGTCAGATGGCGTATCTTGACGCGCATATCGCCGGGAAAAAGGCGATTTATGAGCGATACAAGAAAGGTTTTCAGGACCTTCCCGTTTCCATGAACCCGTTCGACGCGTCTAACTCCGAGCCGAATTTTTGGCTTTCGTGTATGCTGATTGACACGGACGCGATGTGTAAGCAGGTGCGCAGTGAGTGCGAGGTTTTATACCAGCCGGAGCGCGGCAAAAGCTGTCCGACGGAAATCCTTGACACGCTTGCAAGGTATAATGCGGAGGGACGCCCGATATGGAAACCAATGCATATGCAGCCGATTTATCGCATGAACGGGTTTGTCACACGGGAAGGCGACGGCAGGGCAAAGACGAACGCCTATATCAGCGGCGGCAGTGTCGGCAAGGACGGCAGACCGCTTGATGTCGGCATGGACATTTTCCATAGAGGGCTGTGCCTGCCTTCTGATAATAAGATGACAGAAGAAGAGCAGGAGCTTGTCATTGCGATGGTGCGGGCTTGTTTTGCGTGACGATGGATAGCGACGGAAAGAGAACATGGAAAAACTGCACGGAGGATTGAAAATGGGAAAGAACAGGTTTGAAAAGGTATACTCGCAGAAGGGCATGACGGTCACGGAGATTTGGGTAGATAAGGAAACAGGTGTGAATTACTTATATCATGTCAGTGGTTACGCAGGTGGCATGACACCACTGCTTGACAGGGAGGGAAAACCCGTTATTTCTCCGCAGACTTCGCATATGTCATAGAATGGAAAAAATAAAAAAGAGGCGAGTAACCCACTCAAGACTATAAAATAGCCAAGTGGTACAAAAACGCTTCTCTTGTATCAAAACATTAACATATAGAAGTCGTTTTGTCAAGTTTCTAAAATAAATCCGATTAGGAAAAACTTTACATCAAATAAAAATGAAAATATAATCATATCATAAAAAGGATATGAAGTTTACAAACCAAGAACATCAAAGGAGATTTGGTACTTATGAGCATTGACGCCTTAGAAAAACAAGAACAGATGTTGAAGCTTCGGAAAAAAGTATTGCAGGCAGAACAGGAACGGCTTGGCAATGCACCGACACTTGACATAGCGCAGGCGAGAGAACAATTAAAAATCAGAGAACAAACAATAAGCCAGAGGTAAAAAACCATGCAGCAACACAAACAGGGCATTTACGAAAAATATGTCAAGCGCTTCCTTGACATCATCATATCACTCACAGCGCTAATCCTGCTAAGCCCAATCCTACTTATCGTAGCCATACTCGTGCGCGTAAAACTCGGTTCGCCGATTATATTCCACCAACAACGCCCCGGCTACCATGAAAAAATATTCGGACTATGCAAATTCCGCTCCATGACCGACGCGCGCGATAAAAACGGTGAGCTGTTACCAGACGAAGAACGCCTCACCAAATTTGGCAAGGCACTGCGCGCGACAAGCCTCGACGAGCTCCCCGAGCTTTGGAATATCCTAAAAGGCGACATGAGCTTAATCGGCCCAAGACCACTGCTTGTAAAATACCTGCCCTTATACAACGACTTCCAAAAACAACGCCACGACGTCCGCCCCGGGCTGACCGGCTGGGCGCAGGTCAACGGCAGAAACACCATAAGCTGGGAGCAGCGCTTTGCATATGATGTCGAGTATGTGAAAAAAATATCATTTAAAATGGATTTAAAAATATTGTTCCAGACAGTCGCCGTCGTCTTTCGCCACAGTGACATCAACAGCGCGAACGACGCCACAATGGAGGCGTTTACCGGAACAAAAACCGAACCGAAAACGGAGGAACAGCCATGAACATTTTATTCTGCAGCGTAGGACGCCGCTGCGAGCTGCTAAAGGATTTCAGAAAAACGCTCGGCGACAAGGTGCGCCTGATTGTGACGGACAACAGCCCGTACGCGCCCGCACTCGCGTTTGCCGATGTTAGTTACCAAGTGCCGTTAATTCATGACGAGGCATATATTCCAATGATTTTGGACATATGTAAGAAGGAAGGTATCAACGCAGTTACGACCTTAATTGACCCCGAAATTGCAATTCTTGCCGAGCACCGACAGGAATTTGAAGCGCTTGGCGTGACTGTGCTTGCCCCGTACCAAGAGACGGCGGCGCTTTGCTTTGACAAATATGAAATGTCCAAATATCTGACGGAAAAAGGAATTAACACGGTAAAAACGTACGGCTGCTTTGCCGACTTTTGGAAAGCATACAGCAAAAAGGAAATTGATTTTCCCGTGTTTGTAAAGCCCCGCACCGGAAGCGGGAGCGTCGGCGCAAGAAAGGTGGAGACCTTCGAGCTGCTAGAGGAGCTGACCACGCAGGACAATACGCTGATTATTCAGGAGCTGATGACAGGCGAGGACATGGACGCGGACATCTATGTGGACACCATCAGCCACAAGCCCGTCGCCATTTTCTCCAAAAAGAAGCTGTCAACCACAATCGGCGGCGCCAATAAAACCATTTCCTTCAAGGACGAAAGCCTGTTTGCATTCGTGCAGAAGGCGCTCTCGGTATTTGAATTTAACGGGCCCTTGGACATGGATTTGTTCTATCAGGACGGAGCCTATTATCTTTCGGAAATCAATCCGCGCTTTGGCGGCGCATACCTGCACGCATACGGTGCAGGCGTTGACTTTCCAAAGTTAATTTACACAAACGTAGTGGAGAAAACTGAAAATGCGCCCTGTATCGGCGATTACGAGGAAGATGTCGTCATGATGATGTATGACAGCGTTGTCATCGAAAAGCTGGACGCAATCAGGAAGAACATGGTAAGCCTATGAAAATACTGATTTTAACCAATTATGCGAACGGTCTGTACCTGTTTCGCAAGGAGCTTTTGCAGGCGCTCACAAAGGATGGGCACAAGGTGTCCGTTTCCCTGCCGCCTGACGAAAATGAGGACAAGCTAAAAGACCTGTGCGAGGTGATAGAAACCCCCTTTGACAGGCGCGGCATGAATCCGTTTCAGGACGCAAAGCTGTTCTTTTCCTATTTAAAACTCCTGCGTAAGCAAAAGCCCGATGTGGTGCTCACGTACACCATCAAGCCAAACCTCTACGGCGCGCTTGCCTGCCGTATAAAAAAAGTGCCCTATCTGTGCAATGTCACGGGACTTGGCACGGCGATTGAGGGCGGCGGACTGCTCAGTAAGCTTCTGCTTATCTTTTACCGCATTTCCATGAAAGGCGCGCAGCGGGTATTTTTCCAAAATATGCGCAACCGCGATTTTATGAATAGAAACGGCATTGCGGTGGAAAATAACGTGCTTTTGCCGGGCTCCGGGGTGAATTTAACGGAACACCCGCTTCGGGAGTATCCGCCGCAGGACAAGCGTATCCGTTTTCTTGCGGTAATCCGTATTATGAAGGACAAGGGCATTGAGGAGTATCTTGAGGCGGCACGGATTATGAGAAGCCGGCACAAAAACGTGAAGTTTTATCTTGTGGGCGAGTACGAGGAGGAGGCAAGGGAGCACTACGAGCCGCAAATCGAAAAGCTTGCAGAGGAAAAGATTATTAAGTATTACGGACATATTGACAACGTGGAGGCGGTTATGGCAAAAAGCCATGTGATTGTCCACCCGTCCTACCATGAAGGGCTGTCAAACGTCCTGCTTGAGGCGGCAGCGTGCGGGCGTCCCGTGCTTGCAAGCGACATCAGCGGCTGTGTCGAGACCTTTGTGGAAGGTGAGAGCGGCTTTGCCTTTGCCATCAAAGACACCGACGCGCTCGTAAACGCGATGGAAAAAGTGCTTGCACTCTCCCATGAGGAGCGGCGGCAGATGGGCATTGCGGGCAGGGCATGGGTTGAGAAAAATTTTGACAGAAACAGGATTATTGAAACATATCAGAACGAAATAAAGGAACTGAAAAATAAAAGGAGATAAAGTGAAAATGAGTTTATACGAAGACCTTGTAAACGGAACCGAAAAACTGTCCCTTGTCGGACTTGGATACGTGGGAATGCCGATTGCGGTGGCATTTGCCAAAAAAATCAAAGTCGTTGGCTTTGACTTGAACGCCGCAAAGATTGACCTCTACAAATCGGGCGTTGACCCCACAAACGAGGTCGGAGGCGACGTGATTAAAAATACCACCGTTGACTTTACTGCGGACGCGGCAAAATTAAAGGAGGCAAAATTCCACATCGTCGCAGTGCCCACACCCGTCAACGACGACCATACGCCGGACTTGTCCCCGGTCGAGGGCGCAAGCCGGATTTTGGGACAAAATCTTACAAAAGGCTCTGTTGTGGTGTTTGAGTCAACGGTTTATCCGGGAGTGACAGAGGACATCTGCGTGCCGATTTTGGAGAAGGAGTCGGGACTAAAGTGCGGCGTTGATTTCAAGGTCGGCTATTCGCCCGAGCGGATTAACCCCGGCGATAAGGTGCACCGCCTAGAGACGATTACCAAGATTGTTTCCGGCATGGACGAGGAAACGCTGAATGTCGTCGCACAGGTGTACGAGCTTGTCGTGGACGCAGGCGTTTACCGCGCGGAGTCCATCAAGGTTGCCGAGGCGGCAAAGGTGATTGAGAACAGTCAGAGGGACATCAATATTGCGTTTATGAACGAGCTTTCCATTATTTTTAACAAGATGGGAATTGACACAAAAGCTGTCCTTGCGGCGGCAGGAACGAAGTGGAATTTCTTAAATTTCCAGCCGGGACTTGTCGGCGGACACTGTATCGGCGTTGACCCCTATTATCTCACCTACAAGGCGGAGGAGCTTGGGTACCACTCGCAGATTATCCTTTCCGGCAGGCGCATTAACGACGATATGGGAAAATATGTCGCAGAAAACCTTGTGAAAAATTTAATTAAGGCAGATATTCCCGTAAAAAGCGCAAACGTGGCAATTCTTGGGTTTACGTTTAAGGAGAACTGCCCCGATACGAGAAATACGAAGGTTATTGATATCTATAAGGAACTAAAGGAGTACGGTATTACGGCAAAGGTAACCGATGACAATGCCGACGCGGACGAGGCGAAACGCCTTTACGGCATTACCTTTACGCCGATGAAGGACATCAAAAACTGCGACGCGGTGATTTTGGCGGTGGCGCACGAGGCGTACAAGCAGCTTACAATGGACGATTTGGCGGCGCTTTACGCGGACAACGGCAAGGCGAAGGTGCTCACGGACTTAAAGGGCGTGCTTGACCGGAAGGAATACGAAAACGCAGGCTATCTATACTGGAGGTTATAAAATGGGCTATCAGGATTTGAAATTTGACGAAAAAAGCGTCTTTCTCGTGACAGGCGGCGCGGGCTTTATCGGCTCGAACCTTTGCGAGGCGATTACGGACATGGGCTGTCAGGTGCGCTGCCTTGACGACCTCTCGACAGGCAAAGAGGAGAATGTAAAGCTGTTTGCCGACCGCAAAAACTACACGTTTATCAAGGGCGACATCAAGGATTTGGACACCTGCATGAAGGCGTGTGAGGGCGTGGATTATGTGCTCAATCAGGCGGCGTGGGGCTCCGTGCCGCGCAGCATTGAAATGCCGCTCTTTTACGAACAGAACAACATTATGGGAACCCTCAACATGATGGAGGCGGCAAGACAAAACGGCGTGAAAAAGTTTGTCTATGCGTCCAGCTCGTCCGTCTACGGCGACCACCCCGTATTGCCGAAAAAGGAGGGGCAGGAGGGCAATCTGCTGTCTCCCTACGCGCTCACCAAGCGCACAAACGAGGAGTACGGAAAGCTTTACAAAAAGCTCTACGGTCTTGACACGTACGGAATGCGCTATTTCAATGTATTCGGGCGCAGACAGGACCCGAACGGCGCGTATGCGGCAGTTATTCCGAAGTTTATCAAGCAGCTTTTGGACGGCGAGGTGCCCACGATTAACGGTGACGGAAAGCAGTCAAGGGATTTCACGTATATTGACAATGTCATCGAGGCGAATTTCCGGGCGTGCCTTGCCCCGAGCGACGCGGCAGGACAGGCGTTTAACATTGCCTATGGCGGACGGGAATATCTGATTGATATTTATTATGACCTCTGCAAGGCGCTTGGCAAAAACGTCGAGCCAAACTTCGGACCGGACAGGGCGGGCGACATCAAGCACTCCAACGCCGATATTTCCAAGGCGCGTGAGCTTCTGGGCTACAATCCCGAGTTCGACTTTGAAAAGGGAATCGCGCTTGCCATTGACTGGTACAAAGAAAACTTATAGTGGTAAACGTGGAGATTTGTATGAAAAATACCGGAATGAAAATCTGTATAAGAATGGACGACATCACACCTGATATGGATTGGGCAAAGTTCCTGCGGTTTAAGGAGCTTTGCGATCGGTATCAGGTGAAACCGCTTATAGGGATTGTGCCGAAAAACGAGGATAAGATGTTAAGCATTGACGCGCCGCGTGCGGATTTTTGGGACTATGTGAAACAGCTCCAAAAGGAAGGCTGGCTGATTGCGCAGCATGGATATACACATGTATATGCGACAAAGGAGGCGGGACTGTTTCCGCTCAACGACTTTTCCGAGTTTGCAGGCGTGGAGTACAGTGAGCAGTATGAAGCGATAAAATTAGGACAGGATATTTTCCGGGAGCATGGCATTGAGACGGATATTTTCATGGCACCCGGACATTCCTTTGACAAACATACGTTCAAGGCGCTGCAAAACCTGAATTACTGGCGGATTACGGACGGGTTCGGGAAACGACCATATTACAGGTATGATATGATTTTTTACCCGATTTCCCATAATCAGAAGAGTGCGCTGAAGGCAAAAAGCGGCTACACGACCTTTGTCGTGCATACGAATACAATGAATGACAACGATTTTGCGCGGTATGAACGGCTCTTTGAGGAATATCGGGGACGGTTTGTTTCGTATTCGAAGCTGTTTGAGATTGAGCCGGTGTACCGGGGCTTTTTGAAGGCGAAGCTGGAATATCTGATGGCGTATGCAAAGCGCAAAATCATACAGGGCAGAAGCTCGTGAAAGGGAAATCAGGATAACAGGATTGAGTAAGCATATGAAAGATGGCAGAAGGAACAGACAAGTAGAACTGATTGCGGTGATGGCTGTGAGTGTTTTGTTTTACCTGATATGGTACTGGCACGACGGCGTCATCATCACACCGGACTCGGAGTCCTATATCATCATGCAGGCGGACAGGGAGCCGGGGTATTGCTTTTATCTCTGGCTTATGCGCATGGTGTTCGGGGCAAAAAAATACCTTGACGCGGCGGCAGTGCTCCAGTGTATCATCGCCGGAATTGCGACGGCAGTGTTTACGCTGTCCCTCAAAAAACGCTTTCGTCTAAGCTGGCTCTTTGGATTTGGCATTTGGGGCATTCAGTGCGGTCTTACGGTTTTAAACCGCTTTGTGGCACTCAGGGGCTACAGCTATTTCAACAGTATCCGCACGGAGGCGCTTGCCTACTCCTTTTATCTGTTCCTGCTTCTCGGACTTGTCGCAATTTTGTATGACAAAAGCAGGGCGGGCGTTGTGGCAAGCCTTATTTGGGCAGTCGTGCTCACCTCCATTCGAAAGCAAATGCTCGTCGCGTTCGGGCTGATTTTTCTTGCCGTGCTCTATGCATGGTGGAGGGACAAGGGGTGGAAAAAGGCGTTTTTGTACGCGGCAGTGCTTGTGCTTTTGGGACTTGGGAGCACGCGGCTGATTGACTGTACGTACAACCTTGCGTACAGGGGCACCTTTACGGCGCACACGGGCGATTCGAGCTTTATTTTGGGCAATGAGCTTTATGCCGCAGATAAGGAGATGGCGCAGCGCATTTCAAATTCTGACAACCGTGTCATTTTTTTGGAAATCCTAGACCGTGCCGACGCGCAGGAATACAATATCCAGTACGCGGGAAAAGGCTGGCACGGATTGCAGGAGCACTACAGCATGTCGTATGACCGGATTAAGTTTGACATTGTCATGCCCGTTATCCGGGAATATCAGGACAGCCTCGGTATGGCGCAGGAGGCGCGTGAGGACAGCTACAATGCGATTGCGGGCGCGCTGATGAAGGAAATCCTTGTGCCGTGCCTGCCGGATTTGCTTCGGATTTTTGCGGTAAACGTGATAAGCGGTCTGATTACCACGGTTTTAAAAGTGCACCCCGTGCTGAATGTGGTGGCAATGCTTTTGTACTTGGCATATATCGGTCTGTTCCTTTGGCTTGTCAAAAAAGGTTCTTATCATAAGGCAGACACATCGCTTTTGTTTGCGGCTTTGGTGATGATTTCGCTTGTGGCGACCATCGTGCTGACATCGGCGACGATTTACTGCCAAATGCGCTACATGCTCTACAACACGGGGCTGTTTTATCAGGCGGGTCTGATTATGCTGTATGAGGTTCTGAGAAAGGAAGGGGCGTGATTGTAACATGGCGACAGAAAAACCGATACGCGTCCTTCATGTGTTAGGCACGACAAACCTAGGTGGCGCGGAAAGCAGGATTATGGAATTGTATCGCCATATGGACAGGAAGAAGGTGCAGTTTGACTTCCTTGTCCATACCGAACAGGAGGGGCATTACAGCGCCGAAATCAGGGCGCTTGGCGGAAGCATTTACAGTGTCCCGCGGTTTAACGGCAGAAATTATGCGGCATACCGGCGCGCACTTGTCCGTTTTTTTGAAAAACACCACGACTACGCCGCGATACATGGACATATGACAAGCACTGCGTCAATCTATCTGCCGATTGCCAAAAAGGCGGGGGTTCCCGTGACAATCGCACATGCAAGGAGCGCAGGCGTTGACAAGGGCATAAAAGGGCTTGTGACGAAAATCATCAGACTGCCGTTAAAAAACCGTGCGGATTACCTGTTTACCTGTTCCGAGGAGGCGGGCATTGCCGTGTACGGGAAAAAGGCAGTACGGCAGGGAAAAGTATGGACAATCCCGAATGCCATCGACACGCAGCGTTTCCGCTTTAACAGCAGTGTCAGGGAAAAAATGCTTGCCGAGCTTGGACTGTCCGGCAAGTTTGTCGTAGGACATGTGGGGCGTTTTGGCTTTATGAAAAACCATGCCTATTTAATTGATGTCTTTTATGAGCTCTGTATCCTGCGTGATGATGCGGCGTTAGTCCTGATTGGAAAGGGAGAGCTTGAGGAAGCCATCAGGCAAAAGGTGCAGGACTTGGGAATTGCCGATAAAGTGCATTTTTTGGGCACGCGCGCCAATGTGGAGGACTATTATCAGGCGTTTGACTATTTCGTTTTCCCCTCTCTTTTTGAGGGACTTCCCGGAAGCGTGGCGGAGGCGCAGGCGGCAGGACTGCATTGTTTGGTTTCCGACAAGGTGACGCGCGAGGCGGCGCTGACCGATTTGGCAGTCTACCGCAGTATCGACGAACCGCCAGTCCAGTGGGCAAGGGAAATTCAGAAAAACGCCAAGGACGCCATGAACCGCAGGGATATGCGGCAGGAGATTATTGATAAGGGCTTTGATGTGGCGATACAGGCAGGACAGATGGCGGAATTTTACCGTACAGGCAAAAACCCGCCCGGGCATTGCTGCGGTGCTTCGAGGTTCTAGAGCGCTGTCAAAAAATTTGTAAAAATCCAAAGAACGGAGGCGAACCATCATGCGGCGCAGAAAAATGCTGTTAATCACACCCATGCTTCATCAAGGCGGTTTTGAGCGGATTTGCGCCATGACGGCAAAGCTGCTTCGCGAGGTGTACGAGGTTCATATCGTGGTGTTTACCAAAGCGGACATGTTCTATGACGTGTCGGGCATTGACGTAATCGATTTAAACCTTCCGGCAAAGGCTGGTAAAATCAACAAAATTGTCAATATTATAAAAAGGACACTGCGTCTTAGGGCAATCAAAAAAAAGCTGGGAATTAACATCAGCTATAGCTTTGGGACGACCGCCAACATTGTTAATGTTTTGTCAAAAACAAAGGATACCACATGGGCAGGTATCCGTGGTTACGGCGCGCTGACGGACAGCGGTATCGGGCTGATTTGCAGGCGCGCTGACGTTGTGGTAAGCTGCACTAAGACAATGGAAGCGGACATTTGCAAAGCCTTTGTGCCAAAGGTATCCGCAACGCTCTACAACCCCTGCGACACGGCAAAAATCAGGGCGCTCTCAGAGACGCAGGACGACATTTTGCCACAGGACAGGGCGTTTCTCGGAAGGGAGGGCGCGCTGATTGTCTCGATGGGACGGGAGGACGACCTAAAGGGCTTTTGGCATTTGTTAAAGAGCTTTTCCCTGATAAAAAAGGCGCTGCCGAGTGCGCGGCTGATGATTATCGGTGACGGGGAATATCAGGAGTATAAGCAGCTTGCAGACTCGCTTGCGATAGCGGACGCGGTTTTGTTTACAGGCGTGTGCCAAAATCCGTTTGCGCTGTTAAGGTATGCCGATGTATACGTGCTCACCTCACAGACGGAGGGCTTTCCCAATGCCCTGATTGAGGCGATGGCGTGCGGTGTGCCCTGCGTGAGCGTCAACTGCATGACCGGGCCAAACGAAATCTTGGCGGACGATTTTACGAAATTTTGTGACCGGAGCCAGACGTACGAGGCGGATTACGGCATTCTGACCGGAATTTTTACAGGGGAAAAAAATCTCTGTGCAGATGTGATTACAAAGGAAGAACAGGCATTTGCAGATACACTTATCAGCCTTTTGCGCGATAAGGTACGGCTTGACGCATACCGGGACAGGGCTGGGAAAAGGGCAGAGGACTTTGGGGTAGATGTGTATGTGCGGCGCATTTTGGCACTTGCGCAGCAAAAATAGGGATATTGATATGAAAAAAATCGTGTTTCATTTAAACTGTCTTGAGCGCGGCGGCGCGGAGCGTGTTGTGGCGAACCTTTCCGGGCAGTTTGTACAAAACGGCTATCAGGTGTGGATTGCGACGGAATGGCAGGGCGAAGATGAGTATGAAATTGACCCGCGTATCCGGCGCGTGCATGTGGGCTTGAGTAAAAAACAGGAAATTCACGGCAGGATTGGGAAATTTGTGGACCGGATTTGGAACCTGCGCAGGTTTATCCAAAAAATCGAGCCGGATATTGTGATTGCGTTTGCAAGGCGTGCCAATTACCGCGCGCTGACGGCGACCATCGGAATGAAAACGCCAGTTCTGATTTCGGTGCGGATTAACCCGATTGGCTTTTACGACTTTTTGTCGGACAAAATTCAGATACCCATATTATTTCGCCGCGCGGCGGGCTGTGTGTTCCAAACGCAGGAGCAGCGGGCGTTTTTCCCTGAATTTATCCAAAAGAAGTCGCGGATTATCTTAAATCCGATTAATCGGAAATTCATCGGAAACCCGATACCAAGCGAGGAGGAGCGCGAGAAGGCGGTTGTGCATTCGGGCAGGCTTGTGGATTTCAAAAACCAACTGCTGCTAATCCGCGCATTCGTGCGGGTACACGAGCAGCATCCCGACTATGTGCTCAAAATCTATGGACCGGATGCCTTTGACGGGACAAGGGAGCAGCTTGAGGCACTGATTGAGGAAAAGGACGCGGAGCACTACATTTTTTTGATGGGTGCGAGCGCACAGCTTGAAAAGGATTTAATTGGCGGCGCGGTTGCGGCATTTTCCTCCGATTACGAGGGAATGCCAAACGCAATGCTTGAGGCGATGGCGCTGGGGCTTCCCGTGGTGGCGACCGACTGCCCGCCGGGGGGGCCACGTATGGTCATTGAGAACGAAAAAAACGGACTGCTTGTTCCGGTCAGGGACGAGCTTGCGCTTGCAAATGCAATCAACCGTTTAATCGAGGACAGGGCGCTTGCCACACGGCTTGGCGCACAGGCGGCAAAAATCGGCGAGGCAGCAGCCCCACAGCGCATTTTTGAACAGTGGAGGGACTACATTGAGGAACTCATCGGATAACGGCGCAAAAATCGGAAGGAGACACAGCAGATGTGCGGAATATGCGGCTTTATATCAAAGAAGGACATTACAAGGGACGCTCTTAAGGCAATGAATGACACCATGCTTCACAGAGGTCCTAATGACAGCGGCGAGGAGATTTTTGGCGCGTCGGGCGGGTACGCCGTCGGAATGGCACACAGACGCCTTTCCATACAGGATTTGTCCATGCTCGGACATCAGCCAATGCATTCCTGCGACGACAGGCTTGTCATTGTCTACAACGGGGAAATTTACAACTTTTTGGAGCTTAAGGAGGAGCTTAAGGAGTATCCGTTTCGCTCAAGCTGCGATACGGAGGTCATTCTTGCGGCATATTTAAAGTGGGGAATTTCCTGCGTGGAGCACTTTGAGGGCATGTTTGCGATGGCGCTCTTTGACAAAAAGACGCAGGAGCTTTTTCTTGTGCGCGACCGGATTGGGAAAAAGCCGCTGTATTACTGGCTTGACGGCGAAAATATTGTATATGCGTCACAGCTTAGACCGATTATGGACTGCCCGGGCTTTCCAAAAGCAATTGACAGGCGGATTATCAAGCGCTATCTGTACCAGCAGTGTATCAATGAGCCGTATTCCATTTTTGAACAGGTTTATAAAGTGGAGCCGGGGCAGATTGTGCGGTTTTGTAAGGGACAGATTAAGCAATGGAGATATTGGGAGCTTGCAAAGGTCTATGCCGCCAAAAAGCAGGAGCCGGTTGGCACATACGAGGAGGCAAAAGAGGAGCTTAAGGCGATTTTGCGAAATGCCGTGTATAAACGAATGATTGCCGACGTGCCGGTCGGCGCGTTTTTAAGCGGCGGCTATGACTCCTCGCTTGTGACGGCGCTCGCGCAGGACATTTGTGGAAGCGTGCCCGTGAAAACGTATTCCATCGGCTTTCATGAGGAGCGCTATAATGAGGCAAAGTACGCAAAGGAGGTTGCAAGGCATTTGGGCACGGCGCACACGGAGCTTTACATTGACGAGCGTGCGATGTTTGACATGGTGGACAGCATTCCAAAGTACTATGACGAGCCGTTTGCGGACAGCTCGCAAATCCCTTCCATGCTTGTGGCAGGGCTTGCGGCAAAGGACGTGACCGTCGTGCTCTCGGGGGACGGCGGCGACGAGTTTTTCTGCGGCTACAATATCTACGACAATGTGGCGCAGGCGCAAAAGCTCGATTTCCTTGGCAGGGTGACCTACAACGTCTGCAAGCTGCCGCCGTTTCGGCAAATCGGACTGTTTGACAGGCTCCCGTTCCGTGTTCAGGTCGTGGCGGGAAACCATGACAAGGAGACAAAAACGCAGCTTGGCGGAAGAACCTATATCAAGGCGATTGATAAAATGCTTGCGCAGGGCGGTGTGCCGTTCAAATTTCCGATTGAGTCAAAATACGGCGAGAGCAACTGGCAGGAGCGCAGAATGCTGCTTGACGAGGAGACGTATCTGCCGGGCGACATTCTCTGCAAGGTGGACAGGGCGACGATGAAGTATTCGATTGAGGCGCGCTGCCCGATACTCGACGTGAATGTGATGGAATATTCGTACCGTCTGCCGCACAAATACAAATATGCAAACGGTGTCAAAAAGCGTATTCTCAAGGATATTGCCTATGACTACATTCCAAGGGCGCTTTTGGACCGCCCGAAGGTGGGCTTTGGCGTGCCGCTTGACAAATGGATGCGCGGTCCCCTAAAGGAGCAGCTTACAGATATGTGCAGCGTGGAATACCTCAAAAAGCAGGGCATTTTTGACGCGGCGTATGTGAACGGATTTATCAGCAAATATTTACGGACGGGAGATAAAGGGCCTGCATCAGGCGCGAATTACTCAAAGACTGCATGGTCATTTTTCGCGTTTCAGCAGTGGTACAACGAATATATGTTCACCTAAGCCATGCGCAGACATAAGGACAAAAAGATTATGAAACGAATTGCACTATTTATCAACTCCCTGCAGAAGGGAGGCTCGGAGCGGGTTATGGTAAACCTTGCCGAGTATTTTTACAATCAGAAATACGACGTGATTTTGGTCACACAGTACAAGCGCGAGAACGAATACGCACTTTTGCCGCAAATAAGGCGCATTTACTCGGAGCCGCAGGAGGAGGAGCTTACGGGAAGCCGTATCAAAAACTTCCTGCTCCGCTTTCGCCTCCTGCGGGAGATTTGGAAAAGCTACCAGCCGGATATTATCCTCTCCTTTTTGGGAAAAAACAACCTGATGGCGATTGCGACAGCAGCCTTTCTGCCCGCAAAGGTCGCCGTGTCCGTGCGCGGTGAGCCGACAATGGAGTATGAGGGGCGGCTTATGCAGCTCTTGGCAAAATGGCTGTTTCGCTTTGCGGACGGCGTTATCTTGCAGACAGCGCGTGTAAAGGATTTTTTCCCAAAGGCAGTGCAGAAAAAGAGCGTCATTCTAAAAAATCCACTCAATCCGTCGTTCTTGGAGCAAAAACCGGCGCCACAGCGCGACAACATGATTGTGGCGGCAGGACGGCTTGACGAGAATAAAAACCACGCCATGCTAATCCACGCATTTGCAAAGATTGCAGGCGAGTATCCCGAACTGAAGCTTGTGATTTACGGCGAGGGCGAGCTGCGGGAAAGTCTTACGCAGCTTGCCGCAGAAAAAGAGCTCACGGATCGGATCACATTACCGGGAAGCATTGACAATGTGGCGGAAGAAATCGGACGCGCGAAAATCTTTGTGCTGACCTCCAACACCGAGGGAATGCCCAACTCGATTATCGAGGCGATGGTTCTAGGAACCCCCGTCATTTCCACGGACTGCCCCTGCGGCGGACCTGCCACGCTCATAAACGATGGCGAAAACGGTCTGCTCGTCCCGGTCGGGGACGCTTATGCGCTCGCCGACGCCATGCGCAGACTGCTCGCCGACGAGGGGCTTGCAAATAAAATCAGCCAAAACGCGCGCAGGCTCGCCGAGGAGCTTTCGCCGGAGCGGGTGGATAGGGAGTGGCTGGAGTATTTGGTGGAACGGTTGTGATATGGGAATAATCTGGAATAATAAAAACAGGTTTTGGGAACCTGTTTTTGTTTTGGGATAATTTATTCATGGATTTCATTATTCTTCGAAAAAGCGCAAAAAGGGCGGATACATGGACATTCTGCAAACGGGCTGACCCCTAAAATGACCACAAATTATTTTGAACTTAAAATTGGATTTGCCTTGTTCGGCGGAGATGGAATACTTTTTCCTGAATGCTTTTGACCCTTAAAATGACCACAAAAGCTTCTGTTTTTCCCGTAATTCCAACAAAAATCGCAGTACTTCCATATTTTTTCAGCGTGCTTTTTCGTTGACTTCGAAAAAAAACATTGTCATTTCGGTTAAAAGATGATAGAATAATGACGATATATAGTTATGTAGACAGTAATGTATGTATTTTTCAGTCAAATAGGACGATTTCTTTTTCGCAGAATAATGAAATCTACGAAAAAACCATTCATCAAAAAAGGGTGAAAAAAATGCCGTCGGACAATTCAATCACGAAGACAACTTGGCAGTACAGCGAACCATTACCGCAGGAAACAATGGACTTTTTAAAAGGAATTGCCCAAGACTACAGCAAAGTCAGAAATTACGTATACGGAAAATACGCAGGCATCAAAAGCTTGGACAAGCTGACTCCGGTCTATACCATTTTGACCGAAATGCGGCACTGCGGACTGCGGGAACAGCTGGGTCTCCCAGTTGTATATTACGAGCTTGCCATAGCAGACGCCGTTTCGGACATCAAATGCAGCTGGGGCATTGTCAAAAACAAAGTCGGCGAAAAAATCACCGCCAATGAGAACCTAAGCGATGATGACAAAAAATATTTGAGGACAGTCCTGAAAATGGGCAACGTATACGCGGCAGTCTTAAACCATCAGCAATACGAGCTGCCCAAAAACGCAGAAGGCTTGGACATCGACATCAGACGCCTCAATAACCTGCTGTGCAGACTGACAAGAAGATACCTGACCATACCAAAGACGGACAGCGAGCATTGGTTTCGGATTTCGCCCAACGGCTATTCCTACAAGGACGGCGCAATGCGTATCGTCTGCAGGACGCCTAGAAAACGGATTTCCATTCCGTTAAAAGATGAACGTATGTTTGAACGACAGATACAGGTGCACATTAAGCACAATTTTGTCGCACTTGCAGTACCGGTTGAGACAAAAATCAGAAAACACAAGGACTATATCAACACAATTTACGCGCATATAGGCAGTCAGGATATGCTCACATTGTCCAGCGGAGCAGTCTACGGAGCCTCCTTGGAGGAGCTGGTCAACCCGGAAACGGAGCGTCTTGCAAAGAAAAACAGGGAGCGCGGCAAGGCATACAGAGCCTATGAACGAAACGCCGAAACCGGAAACAGGCAGAAGGCGGCAAACATTGAAGCCAATAATCTTGGCAGACAAAAATACGACAATCAGAAAAACAAGGAGCGGCGCAGGACAACAACCTTTATCAATACGGAAATCAACAGAATGCTTGAAACCGAAAAGCCAGCGCAAATCGTAATCACAAAACCTGTTGTCAAAAACAAGACAAAGATTTACGCAAAGGCGGCAAACAGAAAGCTTGCGCGGAATTTTCAGGGCTACATCAGGGAACGATTAGCCTACAAATGCCGCGTCGAGTCAATCGAGCTTGTGGAGATAAACTCTAAGGGAACAGGAAAAACCTGCTGCGCATGCGGGGCAGAGGGAAAACGGCAGGGAAAAGAATTTTTCTGCGAAAACTGCGGCTTCCAAGCCACAATCGCCCTAAACAGTGCCCGCAATATCCAACAAAAATATAACGGTTAAAAAGTATGGAACTGAGAATAAATGGTCGAGAGACGATTTCACCGTGAACACGGATCGCAGGAAAGTACATTGACATAAAAACAGCAAAATCGCTGTTTGAGGAAAACACGGCATTAGCTAGGCTGCATTTTCGCGGCTATCGGGTATGCCAAGACCGCGCCTTACGCGGAGCGAAGTGAAAAGGAATGCCAAAGCATTCCTTTGACAGACTTTAAAAGTCCCGATAATCCTTATGATAATAATATAAGGTTTAAGATGGTAAGGGCAGTATTCCTTACCAAAAATGAAAACAGCTAACAGGGGAAATCAATGAGAAAAGCACAGAAGCAGCAGACAGAAGAATTGATAAAACAAATAGAGGAAGCACATGAGCAGATAAAGAATGACATTACAAACGGCAATGTGCAATATGCGATGGAACTCTTGGAGGACTGCCAAAACGGAGGCATTACCATCGGTACTTTCATTGAAGAGACCGAGGGCGAAGGAAGTCCGACCGTCGCGTTACTGGAAGATTACTGTGAAGTGACTTATCAGATACATCAGGATTTGGCAGAGAACAAAGAAATCAACGCAAATAAAGCATACAAGCTGCTGCGCCAAAAGCTGATTAAGGTGGAAAACAGTTTCAGAAACGATATTGCAGTCAGGACAGAAGTCGTTTTCCTGCCCTATAAAGCCAGCATGTGGGATAGCTTGGAGAGTGTATGGAAAGCGGCGGACGAAGACCCGAACTGCGATGCGTATGTCATTCCGATATCATATTATGATAAAAATCCTGACGGAAGCTTTCGCAAGATGCATTACGAAGGAGAGCAGTATCCCGGATATGTTCCGATTACAAACTATAAGGAATATGATTTTGAGCAAAGAAAACCGGATGCCATATATATTCATAACCCGTACGATGACTTAAATCTTGTGACGAGCGTACCGCCGTTTTTCTTTTCGGAAAATTTGAAAAAATATACAGAGAAACTAGTGTACATACCCTATTTTATTTTAAGTGAATGCAAACCGGATGAAGATAAAAGAATAGAAGGAATGAAGCATTTTTGTACGACGCCTGCCGTATTTCATGCGGACAAGGTTATTGTACAGTCAGAGGATATGAAACAGATATACATAAAAGTGCTCATGGAAGCGACAAATGACCATAGTGAGGCGGCAAAAAAGTATTGGAATGATAAAATCCTAGGGCTTGGCTCGCCGAAACTTGATAAGGTGCTGGATACCAAAAAGGAAGATTTGGAGATACCGCAGGAGTGGCTGAGGATTATTGAGAAACCGGACGGAAGCTGGAAAAAGATCATTTTTTACAACACAAGTGTCGGTGCTTTGCTGCAGCATAATGAGAAGATGCTGGAAAAAATGCGGTATGTGTTTGCAGTTTTTAAGGAAAGTCAGGATAATGTGGCGCTATTGTGGCGCCCGCACCCGCTGATAAAAGCGACCGTAGAGAGTATGCGTCCGCAGCTTTGGCTGGAATATGACAGGCTTGTCAGGGAATATCGCGATGAAGAATGGGGGATTTATGACGACAGCAGTGATGTGGATAGGGCGATTGCGCTGAGTGATGCATATTATGGAGATGGCAGCAGTGTGGTACAGATGTACCGGCAGACAGGGAAACCGGTGATGATGCAGAATGTGGATGTGGTATAGAACATAACAAAACCTTGACAATTTCATACTTTATGTAACACATCTAATGAGATAAAGTTCTGCATAGATGCTAGTGGCTACCATTTAAATTTGAATTGAAGGCTTGATAAAATAATAATAAAAAATAAGAAAAAGATGTAAAGTATGAAGTTGCCAATAAGATGGATACATTGCATCTTTTTTTGTGGAATAAAATAGGGCATAGACAATAATCGGCAAATGAGGCGGACAAAATGAAAGTATTAGTAACAGGCTCAGATGGGTTCATTGGAAGCCATCTGACAGAGGAATTGGTAAAAAAGGGATATCAGGTAAGGGCGTTTGTATATTATAACTCCTTCAATAACTGGGGCTGGCTTGACACACTGCCAGACGATATCATGAAGAACGTGGAAATTTTTCAGGGAGATATCCGCGACCCAAACGGTGTAGAGGAGGCAGTAAAGGGCGTTGATGCTGTTTTTCATTTGGCGGCACTCATTGCAATCCCATTTAGCTATCATTCACCGGATACTTATGTGGATACCAACATAAAAGGAACCCTGAATGTGTTACAGGCAACGAAAAAACAAACGATTGGCAGGGTACTTGTGACATCTACATCGGAGGTCTATGGGACAGCACAGTATGTTCCAATTGATGAAAAACACCCGTTTCAGGGACAGTCGCCCTATTCCGCAACCAAGATAGGTGCGGACAGGCTTGCGGAAAGCTTTTACCGGTCATTTCAGCTTCCTGTAACAATTGTGAGACCGTTCAATACATACGGGCCAAGACAGTCGGCGAGGGCGGTCATTCCGACAATTATTACACAGTTGCTTGCAGGAAAAACGCAGATAAAACTTGGCGCATTGACACCGACAAGGGATTTTAATTATGTAAAAGATACCGTCAACGGTTTTATATCCATTTATGAGTCTGACAAAACCGTTGGCGAGGAAATTAATATTGCGACACAGAAGGAAATTTCGATAGGGGAACTTGCCAATGAGCTAATCAGACAGATCAATCCTGATGCAGAAATAGTCTGCGATGAAGAACGGCTGAGACCCCAAAAGAGTGAAGTGAACAGACTGCTTGGCTGCAATGAAAAAATAATGCGGCTGACAGACTGGAAACCACAGTACTCTTTGGAAGAAGGCTTAAGGGAGACAGTAGCGTTCCTAAGCGGGAACTTGGATCAATATAAAACGGATATATACAATTTATAGGAACGAGAAAACATGAATGAAGTGTGTATAGAGGAAGACAAAAGCATACTGGAAGCCATGCAGCAGCTTGATAAAAGTTCAAGAAAAATATTGTTCGTACATAGGGAAGGGAAGCTGCTGGCATCACTTACAGACGGGGATATCCGCAGATGGATTTTGAAAAAAGGGGATCTGCATATTTCCATTCAATGTGCGGCGAATTATAAACCGAAATATTTGCATGAGCAGCAGGCGGATCAGGCGATGCGTATCATAAAAAAGTATGGGATTGATGCGCTTCCGATTGTGGACGATGAACAGAAGATTAAAAGAATTGTTTTTGCAAATGATTTCATGCAGGAACATGGAATATTTGAAAAAGAGGTTCCTGTCGTTATTATGGCAGGTGGTCTTGGAACAAGACTTTCGCCATATACCAATATTCTGCCCAAGCCTTTAATCCCTGTTGGCGATTATCCGATAGCGGAGCATATTATCAACCGTTTCTGTTCCTATGGATGCAGACAGTTTTATATGATAGTGAACTATAAAAGAAATATGATAAAAGCATATTTTGATGAACTTGATAAAGAGTATCGACTGGATTTTATAACAGAAGAAAAGGCGCTTGGGACAGGCGGCGGGGTCAGCCTTTTGAAAGGAATTGTAAAGGATACATTTATTCTGACTAATTGTGATATTTTGATAGACGATGATTTAACCAAGGCATATGAACAGCATATTGCGGCGGGGAACATCATTACAATGGTGTGTTCATTAAAGAATTTTATGATTCCATATGGAGTGGTAAATATCGGGGAAGACGGGACGATTGCTTCCATGCAGGAAAAGCCGAACATGTCTTTTTTTACCAATACAGGCTGTTATTTTGTAGAACCAAAGGTGATAGCGAATTTGGAATACAACGAGCCTACTGATTTCCCGACAATTATTGAAAACTATATGAACGAGGGAAAGCGCATAGGAATTTATCCGATTGGTGAGGAAGCGTGGCTTGATATGGGACAGCTTGATGAGCTGGAAAAGATGAAGGCGAGATTAGGGTGCTGACAGACAATGGAAGATATCATTTTATTGGGGCTTGGGGGACATGCCCACAGTGTAGTGGACAGTATTGAACAGGCAGGAAACTATAATATCATAGGGTTTCTTGATACAGAAGCGATGCAGGGAAAAAAGTTCAGGGATTATACGGTTTTAGGGACAGATGATTCTTTGCAGAACTATTATGACAATGGTGTCAGAAATGCTTTTGTGTCAATTGGATTTTTAGGGCATGGAAGCATCAGGAACAGAATCTATAAGCAGCTAAAGGAGATTGGTTACATCGTGCCGGACATCGTTGACAAAACGGCAATTGTTTCTCAAAACGCAGTGCTTGAAGATGGTATCTTTGTTGGGAAAGGTGCGGTTATCAATGCGAATGCAAGGATTGGAAAAATGTGCATTGTCAATACCGGAGCAATCGTTGAACATGATTGCGCCATAGGAGCATTTTCACATGTGGCAGTGGGCAGTGTGTTATGCGGAGGCGTATCCGTTGGGGAACGGACGTTGATAGGAGCAAATGCCACAATTATACAGGAAAAAAAGGTTGGGAATAATTGCATTGTTGGAGCAGGGACGATGATCGTCAGAAACGTTCAGGATAATATGATTTTGTATGGAACAACAATAAAGACGAAAAACATTGAGGTTTTTGAAAATGAGTAGAGTGTGTGTAATCGCTGAGGCAGGTGTAAACCATAACGGTGAATTGGAAACTGCAAAAAAACTTGCTATGACAGCCCAAAAAAGCGGAGCAGATATTGTTAAGTTCCAGACTGCAAAGCTGGAGTCGCTTGTAACGGATTTGGCACCAATGGCAGAGTATCAGAAGAAGAATGTAAAAAATAAAGCATCACAAAAAGAAATGCTGAAAAAGCTTCTTCTGACATATGAAGATTTTGTCGAACTGTCTGATTATTGCAAGGAAATAGGAATACAGTTCTTATCAACACCATTTGATATTGAAAGCGTTGATTTCCTTGCAAGTATCGGTTGTACCATGTGGAAAATACCATCTGGGGAAATTACAAATTTTCCATATTTAGTAAAGATTGCCAGTCAGCACCAGCCCATTATCCTGTCAACAGGTATGAGCACAATAGACGAGGTGGAAAGGGCGGTAGAACTGTTAAAACAAAGCGGTGCGGGTGATATCACGCTGATGCATTGTACTACGGAGTATCCTACGCCTTATGCAGATGTCAATTTAAGGGCAATGACAACATTACAAAACCGTTTTGAATGTTCTGTGGGATATTCAGACCACACGTTGGGAATAGAGGTGCCAATTGCGGCTGTGGGAATGGGAGCAGTTGTGATTGAAAAACACTTTACAATGGACAGGAATATGGAAGGGCCTGACCATAAGGCAAGCTTGGAACCAAATGAGCTAAAAGCGATGGTTGCGTCAATTAGAAATATTGAGGCGGCACTTGGTGACGGCATAAAAAAGCCGGCTTTGGGCGAAGCGTCCAATCTTGCAATCGCACGGAAAAGTATCGTGGCAAAATGCGGAATCAAAAAAGGTGAAAAATTTACAGAATCCAATCTGACGACAAAGCGTCCCGGAACCGGAATCAACCCGATGCGATGGGAGGAACTCATAGGAACAACAGCCAACAGAGATTATGGACCAGATGAGATGATACAGGCATGAAAAAGATATGTGTAGTGACAGGAACAAGGGCAGAGTATGGTCTATTAAGACCATTGCTGCAAAAAATAAAGAATGACAATGATTTGGAACTGCAGCTTTTGGTAACAGGAATGCATTTGTCGCCGGAATTTGGATTAACCTATCAGGAAATTGAACAAGACGGATTTGAGATAACACAGCGAAATGAGATGCTTTTAAGCTCCGATACGCCAAACGCAATTACGAAATCCGTCGGGTTGGGAATGATTGGTTTTGCGGATATTTTTACAAAAATGGTTCCTGATATGGTGGTCATACTTGGCGACAGGTATGAGGTACTTGCGGCAGCAGCGGCAGCCATGATACACCGGATTCCGATAGCGCATGTACATGGTGGAGAGCTGACACTAGGGGCAATTGATGATGCCATTCGCCACTCGGTTACAAAAATGAGCACGCTGCATTTTACCGCAACAGAAGAATACAGGCGACGTGTTATTCAGTTAGGAGAGGCGCCAGAAAGTGTGTTTTACGTAGGCGCGTTAGGTGTGGAAAACATCAAAACGCAGAAGCGAATGACGAAGGAAGGCTTATCAAAAAGTATTGATTTTTCACTGGATATGCCTTATGTGATGGTAACATTTCACCCGGTTACTTTAGAAAAAAACACAGCACAGGAACAGTTCCAAAATCTTTTGTGTGCGTTAGATAATTTTAAAGAGTATCAGATTATTTTTACCAAAGCAAATTCAGATACAGATG
This sequence comes from uncultured Lachnospiraceae bacterium, assembly GCA_947567595.1. Taxonomy (GTDB): domain Bacteria; phylum Bacillota; class Clostridia; order Lachnospirales; family Lachnospiraceae; genus COE1. Next base: position 38,229 of record CANOMQ010000001.1, read on the forward strand.
GTAGAATTATCAATCAGGAAATCGACCAGTATGTAGAAAAAAACCGCACGAGAGCAGCCGCATTTACATCTCTCGGAATGGTGCGGTATCTAAGCGCGTTACAGTATTGTGAGATGGTAATCGGCAATTCTTCCAGTGGAATTGTAGAAGCGCCATCATTTAAAGTTCCTACCGTAAACATTGGTAACAGGCAGCTAGGAAGGGTAAGGGCAAAATCAGTCCTTGACTGTACAAACCGTGTGGAGGATATTGTCAGGGCAATCAGAACCGCGAAGGAGTTTAAAGAAAAAAAGGAACTGGATAATTTAAAAAATCCATATGAAAAAAGCGGCACATCAGAAAACATCATGAATGAAATAAAAAATTTTTTAACTAAAAAACATGCAACAGAAAAGCAATTTTATGATGTTTCATTTGATTTATTATAGGAAGCAAAAAACAAGGGGTATGGGAAATGCGCACTTTAGGAGTAATAACAGCTAGAAGCGGCTCGAAAGGGATTAGGGACAAAAATATTCGAGAATTAGCAGGAAAACCTTTAATGGTATACACAATAGAGAGTGCATTGCAAAGTCAATACATAGATGAAGTAATGGTATCAACAGACTCTGCTCTTTACGCGGCAATCGCAAAAGAGTACGAAGCCAGTGTGCCATTTCTGCGAAGCGAAGAAAATGCGACAGACACCGCAGGCTCGCTCGATGTCGTGTTTGAAGTGTTGGACGAATATGAAAAAAGGGGACAATGCTTTGAAAATGTCGTTCTCCTACAACCGACTTCCCCATTGCGTACATATAGAAATATTGATGAGGCATTTCAATTGTTTTATGAGAAAAAAGCAGACTCCGTAGTAAGTGTATGTGAATGTGAGCATAGTCCACTGATTTGCAATACATTACCAAAAGATTTGAGCTTATCCGGTTTTTTGAAAAGTGAAAATGGGAACAGAAGACAGGAATTAGGGACGTTTTACAGATTAAACGGGGCAATTTATATTTCCAAGGTGCACACACTAAGAGGACTAAAATCTTTCTATGGGCACAATTCATATGCCTATATTATGGAACAAAGGGAGTCTGTTGATATCGATACCGAATTGGATTTTGAAATTGCACGCATTTTAATGCAATCCATCAATAAAGGAAAAAACCAAGATTAATAAAAAATAATTAATAAAAGGAGTACATTATGAGATATTGTAAAAAATGTGTCATGCCTGACACAAGACCGGGAATTACATTTAATGAGGAAGGCATTTGTTCTGCATGTCAGTCGTATGAGCGAAGAACGCAAATCGACTGGGATAAAAGATGGAAGGAATTTGAGGAAATATGCGATAAGTACCGTGGAATGAATGGCGACGGATATGACTGTGCCATAGCAGTAAGCGGAGGAAAAGACAGTCATTATCAGGTGCATTTAATGAAGGAAGTTATGGGAATGAACCCGATTCTGTTCAGCGTGGAAGATAATTTTAAGATGACAGAAGCGGGGAAGCATAATATCCAGAATATTTCAGAGGAATTTGGTTGTAACATTATCAGTCTGAAACCGGACATCAAAGCGCAGAAAAAGATAATGAGACATACATTTGAAAAGTATGGACAGCCTACGTGGTTTATCGATCGGTTGATTTACACGTATCCTTTGATTATGGCTTCCAAATTTAATACGCCATTATTGGTTTATGGTGAAAATGTCAGCTATGAGTATGGCGGAAGTGATTATGAGGAAACATACTCCGCCAGAAATCAGATAAACAATGGAGCAGCAAGCGATATTGCGGATGAGGAGTTACTGGCAATCGGAGTAGATGCGAAAACGTTATCCATGTTAAAGCCTCCTGCCAGTGATGAGATGCAGAAGCTTGACCCGATTTATATTTCATATTTCCAACCGTGGAATAGCTATAGCAATTATATATTTGCGCGCTCAAGAGGATTTCATGATTTGGAGCATGAGTGGGATAGAAGGCATCATGTAGAAAACTTTGATCAGGTAGACAGCAGGGCGTATTTAGTACACCCTTGGATGAAATATCCTAAATTTGGACATGCCAGCGCCACGGATTATGCTGCGCGGTTCGTAAGATATGGATTAATGACAAGAGAAGAGGCGATAGAGGCAGTCCGCCTGCATGACAGCAGGATTGACAGAAAGTGCGTTGAGGACTTTATTGAATTTACCGGATATACGGAAACGGAGTTTTGGAGCATCGTGGACACTTTTTACAATAGGGAGCTGTTTGAAAAGAACAGATTCGGAGAATGGGTACTAAAAGACCCCGTTTGGAAATAAACAGATTTAGACAGTGGGTACCTGACAAAAAGTGATATGAGGAGGACGCGTAAATTGAATATTTTAATGGTAGTATATGATAACGATTCATACATTTCATGGTTTCCGCAAGGATTGGCTTATTTAGCAAGTGCTGCAAGAAATGCAGGACATAACGTGGAGGTTTACCAACAGGATATTTATCACTGGCCGGATAGTCATTTGACGGATTATCTGAATAAACATGATTTTGATGTGGTAGAGGTTAGTGTGATCGGCGGTTATTATCAATACCATAAGCTCTTAAGCCTCTCAGAAGCAATCAATGCGTCCTCAAACCGTGCGCGGTTTCAATACACCATAGGAGGACATGGTCCCGCTGCAGATCCGGAATATTTTCTAAGAAAGAGCGGTGCAGATGTTGTAGGAATTGGCGAGGGTGAGATTACCTTTGTGGAACTGCTCGAAGCATTTGAGGGGAAGCGAAAACTCGAGGAAGTAAAAGGAATTGCGTTTTTCAATGACAGTGGTGCGTATATCCGAACGGCTCCCCGTGAGCTCATTGAGGACATTGATACGATTGCATGGCCGGCATATGATTTGTTTGATATGACGTATTATTCGTTGCTGCGTCTGCCGAACATAAAGCAAAATGAAAGAAGTATGCCTGTGCTTTCCGGGAGGGGCTGTATTTTTGCCTGCAATTTCTGTTACCGCATGGATAAAGGATTTCGTCCTCGCAGCGCAAAAAGCATCATCGAGGAAATTGAATTTCTGCGGGATACATATAACATCAGATATGTTGCCTTTTCCGACGAGCTTTTAATGAGCTCCCGTCAAAGGACACTGGATTTATGTCAGGCATTTATTGATGCAGAATTGAACGTGAAATGGGACTGCAACGGAAGACTAAACTTTGCGGATATTGATGTCCTTGAAAAAATGAAGGAGGCGGGTTGTGTATTTATCAACTATGGCATAGAGTCATTGGACAATGACACTTTGCGGGTAATGCACAAAGGTCTTACGCGCGATATGATTATTCGCGGTGTTGAAAACACGCTTAAGGTTGGAATCAGTCCCGGATTAAACATCATATACGGAAACATCAATGAACCGCTCAGCGCGATAGATGATGCGGTGGAGTTTCTTCTTAAATATGATGACCATTCACAGATGCGGACAATACGTCCTGTGACACCTTATCCGGGAACAGAATTGTTTGAGTATGCATTGGAACATAATCTGGTGGAATCGACACAGGATTTTTATGAGAACAAACATTTAAATTCTGATTTGATTGCAGTCAATTTCACAAAGTATACGGACGAAGAGGTTTATGATGCGCTGTATCATGCCAATCTGAGGCTGATTGAACGCTATCAGGAAATCCAAAGAGAAAATTCGGAAAAAATATGCAGGGATTTATACTACAACAAAAACGCTGCGTTCAGAGGGTACCGGCAGACATAGAATATTTGCCTGAAATCATTTTTGGTTGCGGGTTAATTACAAAGAGACAGGGAGAAAGAGATATTTGAAAAATAAAGTATTTTGTTCTGCATTTGGGATATCTGCAGATGGTAATAAAATTTGGGGGAGTGCCCATGACTTTAATGAAATCTATGAGGCAGACCTTTTATCTCATAAAATGAGAAGCCTTGGAAGGCTCGAAGGGGAAGAAGATTATACAAACTTAGTGGAATATATCGAATATTGCCCGGATAAGGTTGTATTTGTTCCGGGAAGCAATGGGAGGTATTTTCATGTTTTTGATTTGAAAACCGCAAAGCAGACAAAGTTCCCCAAAAATAAGTTTGCCAGTAAGTCCGTCAAAAATGATGTAAACAGATTTTTTTCGTTTGCATGGAATCAAAAGGTATATGTTATCTGCAGGGATCAGCTTTGTCTATATTCTTATCATTCTGACAAAGATGATTTTGAAATTGTGTTTGAAGAGGACGGGAATACGCCATTTAAGTGCATGGCATTTTCTGTATGGGACGGTTTCGTGGCTTTTTTATCAATTGAATTAAATGAGATTGTGATTTACAACTTGTCTGAAAATGATGTGGAGCGAATAAAGTTAGACAAAAAAATGATGGGAATTAACAGAATTGCGATAACGCAGAATAGAATTTTCTTATATCGGATAGAGGATAGAATGGTATATCTGTTGGATCGCAAAGGCACGCTGTTAAAGGAATTTTCTGTTTTGGCTAAAACACAAAGCAATATCATGATGTTTCATACAGAAGAAAATGCTTATTTAATCGGAATTACGAAGCAGGCTAAGGACATTTTCAAAATAGACCCAAATGGAGCTGTTGAACAACTATGTTGGGAGCATGGTGAAGATTTAAATGTCTATTGCTTAAACAGAATAAATGACATCTTATATGGATATGAGTTGGCATCTTCTAAAAATGTAACGGGGTTGTATTATGATGCAAAACGATGTTTTCAATACAAGCTCGGAACGAATGCTGTTCATTCAATTGAATGGGATACAGATGAGATTGCGTATGAAGACAAACTGATCAAGATGTTAAAAGAGGGAGCTCTTTTATTTGAAAATAGTGTGTATAATCTTGAATTTGCGTTTCAACATATCAATTCTAAACAGGATTATATTAATGAGAGTCATGCAAATGTGGGGAACCGTATATACAACCAACTAAAAAAATAAGAAGGAGCTGTGTATTTATTATGGTAGAGATGAAAGATATGGGCGAACTGGCAGCAGCCTTTACTCAATTTGAATTGGACTATGGAATGTTTGATAAGAAAATTGAAGGGGTAAAATTTTGGCAGTATATTCGTGATTCTGTTATTGAATCTCATCTTAGGGCAGTTTATGGAATTTATAATGAAGACTTTTTGAGAAGGGTAGTGCACAAGCAGGATAAAGTTGACTATAAAGTGCGTGATTTTATCAAAGAGAAATTAATTTATAACCAGTTTCTTATGAAAAAGCGGGAAGTCCTTATATTTGCGAGTGACAGAAAGGTAAAAGATGATAAGAACCGGTACAGAGATGTTTATACCGATATCATTGATAAAAATCTAAAGCAGTCACACTATCTTTTAACTTTTGTAAGGGATAATCCACTTCCACATTCGAGCCCAAATCTTATTTATATCAAGCTTGAACAATTTAAGAGGGCGATGGGAATAAAAGATGAAGTTGTTAAAGTCAGTAAGAAGGAATTTGAAGAAAAAGTGATACACCCCTTGGAAAGCTGCTTCGATATTCGGTTTGACAATACCCATATCGCACAGATGCATACATTTTTGGAACGATGCCTTACACGCAGAAAACCTTTGGCAAAATACTATGACTACATACTGGATAAAAGTAAGCCAAAGCTTATCTTAACGGTAGGAATCGGATTTGAAATGCTTGTATTATGCGCGGTTGCAAAAAAGAAAGGGATACCTGTAGTTGTGCTGCAGCATGGAATTATTTCAACGGGCTCATTTCCATATAATTCTCCTAAAGTAGTAAAAATAAGCGCTTTTCCGGACTTTATGTTTGTGTTTGGAAAATACGAGAAAGAGCGCGGAAAATTTTCCATTCCCCGTTCAAGAATCATTCCGGTTGGATATCCTGAGCTTGACCATTATATCAAGACAGCGAAAGAGGAAAAGACAGCAATAAAAAAGCTTCTTGTATTATCATGCGGAGACGAGAAGAAACTGTTGAATTTTACCAAAGAGCTTGCAAATAGAATTGACGGGACAAAATATAAAATTGTTTATAAATTGCACCCAATGGAGTATGGTGATTGGAAAAACCTGTATGGGCGTCATCTGCTTCACCCAAACATTGAAGTAGTCGGGGAGAACAGCAAATCCGTATATGACTATTTCATGCAGGCAGACTGGGTAATTGGAATGTTTTCCACATCTTTATATGAAGCAACTGCGTTTCATGTCAAAATTGCGATACTTGATTCTGCATATAAACAGGATTATAGAGAGCTGTTCGAGAGCAAAAGGGCAGAATCGATAGACAGTGTTGATGAATTTTTATCAATTATGGATAGCAAGGATATCGATTCAAAAGCATGTAATCTATATTTTGAGGACAATGGCATGGAAAAGGTTCAAAAGGCGGTTGATGACATTATAGCGTCTGGGAACGCTTGGAAGAAGAAAAATACAAATGGAAATTGATTGGAGGAAACGGAGGATATGAGCAGTCTGATTATTATGGGAGCCGGTAGAATCGGAAAGATGGTTTATGATGAGATTATACTGGGTGGGGGTATAGAATACGATGAAGTTTTTTATTATGACAATGATACAAGCAAGCAGGGCACATTGATTAATCAAGTTGTAGTATTAACGTATGATGCGTTCATAAATAAATCGAAAAGCAGTCAGTGTGACATTATATTGGCGACTGATTTTTGGAAAGAACTTTTAAAGTTGTGTATCAGCCTGAACATAGAAGATAACATAACCGGAATTTATAGTGGAACGAGCTTTTACGCCAATCCATATGTAAAACGCATTTATGCGCAGGACGCGGAGGAACTCTATCTGCTTGAAAAAATAAGCGTGGAACACGGACAGGATTATAAGGGCTTTTATGTGGATATCGGGGCACATCATCCATATCGGCTTTCCAATACCCACTGGGCATATACGCGGGGGTGGAGCGGCATTAATATTGAGCCGAATGCAGATGCAATCGCGCTGTTTGAAAAAGTAAGAGACCGGGATATCAATGTGAACTGTGGTATCGGATATGAAGAAAAAACAATGAAATACTACAAGTTTGAAGACGCTTCTTTTAATACATTTGACGAAGGGGAGTTTGCGGGATTAAGGGTTCCTAAAGAAGTGATAGACGTTCCGGTTCTGAGACTGGAAACCGTTTTGGATCAGTATCAGGTGAATAAAATAGATTTTCTTGATATTGATGTCGAGGGTCTTGAAATGCAGGTTTTGCAGTCAAATAACTGGGAGAAATATAAACCGGCTTATATATTAATCGAGCAAAAAAGAATTTTTTTGAGTGAGCTTGTCGAAAGTGAAATATACCAATACTTAAAAAAATTGGGATATGAATGTGATTGGAAGGGAATCAGGACTGCGATATACCGATTGGTGTAGAAGCGACTGGTACATTGCTGAAAATGGATTAATACGAAAAAGGGGAAACTATGGATATTATTTTATTTGGTGCGGGAAAAATTGGCAATCAGTTTATAGAAAGTCAGTGCTATCAGGATTTGAAACCAGAGAGCAGTCATATTGTTTTTTATGATAATAATAAGTCGCTCCCCAATGTGATATACGGACTGGAACGTTTGGACGAGCTGGAAGCGATGTCAAAAAATGAGCAGATTATTATTACATGTGCAGCATGGACAGACGTATACCGGCTCTGTATCAAAAGAGGCTATAAAAACATAAAAATATATGATGCAAAAAGCGATGAAGTATTGACAATAAAGGATTATTGCAAACGCAATGCCGGATATTATGAAAATGCGGAATGTGCAAAATATCAAACGGAAAAAAACGAGATGATTTTGACAAACAAAGAGCGGTTTTTAAAAACGGGTGATTTATTTGGCAATACGACAGAAGTGGCGATAATGCTGTCGAACCTTTGCAATTATGCGTCAATACATCAAAAATGTCCTGCAAGCTGTATTACAGAAAAACAGATTATGCCGTCAAAAGTTGTGTACCGGATTTTAGACGAATTAGCAGGGAGTGATTTTTACGGCACAATATGTTTTCACATATATAATGAGCCGCTAATTGACCCCAGACTTTTTATGTTTATTCAGTATGTCAAAAAAATAATGCCAAGTGTGAAGGTTAAAGTATACAGTAATGGATATTATCTGAATCCGGTGATGTTTGATGAATTGCATGAGATTGGAACAAATGTTTTGGTTACAACAGGGTATGGAGCAAGTGAGTATAAGCGGCTGATTGAATTAGATACGGAAAATGGTATGGCGTTCAGTGTGCTTTTTGGCAATTTAGATGACAGAATGGATTATTATACAAAAGAAAATACAACACATGTCGTATCGAGCGATATTTGTGATACATATATTTTTCAGATACCGATTTATGCAAATGGAGATATAGGAACATGCTGCCTTGATTACAGACACCCGTATGGCTTAGGTAATATTAATGAATGCAGTTTGGAGAGCTGCTTAAAAGACAGCAAAATAATTGATTTCCAAATGCGGCTGCTTAAGGGAGACAGAACGACATTTCCGATCTGTACGAATTGCAATTGGATGCGGTAAAACCATCAGGGAGAGGAACGATACAATGAAAAATATCATAATTTTCGGATATGGGATTGCGGGAATACAGGCGCATGAGTGGCTTAGGGAACAAGAGGAGTACCATTTTTGCGGATTTGCGGATAATTCACCTTATAAACAGGGGCACTATGTATGTGGAAAGAAAATTATCAACATGGACGAGCTGATTGCGTTGAATAAGGAGCTGGACGTTCATGTGATTATCGGAGTACGCAGATGGTGGGAGCTTGCAGACCAGTGCAAAGAACAAGGCATTAAGGTGGAAGGTGTTTTTTATAATGGCAGGTTACAGAGTGATGAACACATGGAATTTGCGCGGTTGGATTTGTCCAAGGAGATAAAACTATATGCAGGTGATATCATGGATGAATTTCATTTGAATGAGGAGAACCTGTTTGGGCTGTCCATTACAAAATCGGATCAAAAACATATTTTCCATAATATCATGAATGCCTATCCGCTTCCAGACGAGTGCATAGCGGGATATGAGGCAGAAGAGGTCTTGGAATATATTCCAAGAGAGCGTCAGAAGTTTGTGCTAGATGAGATTTATAGGATTTTAAAAACAGGAAGCAGATGCAGAATAACGCTTCCCGATTTTAATAGTCCTTGTTTAAAACGAAGGATAATGACAGATGAAGAAGGGAACCCCTTATTTGATCCGGGTGGGGGCGGAAATTATGGAAAAGATGGTATTGAGAACGGAGAGGTATATTTTCCGACATATGAAGATTTTTCGAAAATACTTTCTCAGACAAGCTTTTCATCTGTCGAATGGCTCTGTTATCACACGAAGGACGGACAGCTCCATAAGAAATATATTGATACAAACAATGCATATAACAGGCGCGTGTCCAATGAAACAGATGAAGATGTATTCTGCATCGTAGTTGATTGTTATAAGTAGATAAGGAAGATACATGGTTATTATACTTTGTTACCATAAAATATCAAATATCACAAATGATTATAATATGGTGAATGTAACCCCGGAACATTTCAGGCACCAGATGGAATATCTAAGCAGTAAGTACACAATGATCTCTTTGGAAGCGCTGTCGCCGGAACAATATGAAAGTGATGCGTGTATGTTTGCGGTAACCTTTGACGACGGGTATCGGGATATTCTTTACCGTGCACTTCCGGTTTTGGAAGCGTTTTCTATTCCGGCAACGGCATTTATCACAACAGGAAATCTGGGTACCCCATATGAAAATTGGACAGATACTATTATACGTGCAATTTTTGAGCCTGCTGATAAAAAGGATTATTTTGAGTGCATGGACGAGGAACTGCGGGGATATTGGTATACAAGAACGATTGAGGAAAAGGCATCCTTTTATAGAAAAATAAACTATTTATTTCGGCATATTGGGGCACAGCGGCGCAAAAAATATGAAAAGATGTTGTTAAAATGGGCACAGCTTTCGCCCGAGGGACGTAGGGAAAATCAAATTTTATCAACACGGGAATTAAGGAAACTCTCAGAAAGCCCATTGATTACGATTGGCGGACATAGTGTAACGCATCCATCGCTGGGCGCTCTTACAAGAGAAGAACAGGAGTTTGAAATTTCTGAATGTGTTCGTGTGCTAAAGGGGATAACCGGATTGGATATAAAGTACATGGCGTACCCGTTTGGCGCACGCAGCAGCTATAATGCAGTGACGATGGAATTGCTCAAACGCTATGGAATAGAGATGGCGTTTACAACATTAAATGAGAGGATTACGAAAGAAACAGACCTCTTTCAGATGCCTCGGGTCGCAATGGGAAATTATGGTTTGGAGGATTTTAAACAGAAGATTGATAATATCATATCAAACCAGAAACTGACTCAAAATCAGGCTGTAGGGCAAAAAAAGGCGGCGGCAGATACAGTGTATTATGTTGGCAGCATTGAACATGATACAGAGCTTCTTGACAGTACAAAAGATATTGTTATATGGGGCTGCGGCTTTTGGGGACAATCGTTATATCATGATTTACAGTTACTTAATCTTTGCACAAGGGTGATTGTTTTTGGAGATAATGCTTCTGATAAAGTGGGGCGCCGAATAGAAGGAATCCCCGTTTTGGGCAAGGCAGACGTCCTAAAAATACAAGATGAGAAAGAATTGATAATCTTAATAAAAAATGCAAAGGACTTGGAATTGTTTGAGGACTTAAAGAAAAGCGGATTTAGGGAAATACATTTGATTGTCAGAACATAAAACGGAGAAGAAAACATGTACAAATACGGGATTGTTGTAATTGGGTACAAAAACATAGAAGGGATTAAACGGCTGCTGGGTGCTTTAAGCAGGGCTGATTATGAACAGGATAATGTGAAATTAATTATCAGTATTGATCATTCCGGTGATGACAGTATCAAAAAAGTGGCAGACGCGTTCTGCTGGGAGTTTGGGGATAAATATGTCATGACGTTTCCCGAGCGGTTGGGACTTCGTGAGCATGTGCTGCGCTGTGGGGATTATCTGAATACATATGATTTGGATGTCTTGGCAGTATTTGAAGATGATGTCATGCCGGCAAAAGATTACTATCGGTTTACAAAAGCAGCCACCGAAAAATATATCAATAATGAAAACATTGCGGGGCTCTCTTTGTATACAAACCGTATTAATTTCAGCGTGATGGGAAATTTTATTCCGGTAAAAAACGATGGGGATAATTTTTTTATACAAAGTGCGCAATCACGGGGGCAGGTTTGGTTTCGAAAACAGTGGAATGCGTTTCGGGAATGGTATAACGAACAGACAGGTGTTGAAAGCAGTTATTTATTGCCAAGACGCGTTGTATCATGGCCAGAGACCTCGTGGAAAAAATACTACATAAAATATTGTGTCGAAAAAAATAAGTATTTTGTATATCCGTATATTTCCTACTCGACATGTTTTGGAGATGTCGGAAACCATGTAAAGCAGCAAAGAACGGATTTGCAGGTTCAGCTTTCCAATGCGCACGCAAAGGAATTTCATCTGGCTGATTTTGATGATAATGCATTGAAGTATGATGTATTTTTTGAAAATCAAACGCTTTATCAGTATTGCAATGTAGAAAAAGAAGATTTACTGGTGGACTTATATGGGGATCATGTGGAAACCAATAAAAAGTATATATTAACAAAGAAGAAGCTGCCGTATCGCGTGATTAAGTCATGGGGCGACAGGTTAATTCCCCATGAAATGAACCTGATATATGATGTTGCCGGAAATGATATCTTTTTGTATGAAACGGATCAGAATGGGGAATTTTTTGATTTGCCCCAAAGAATTGTTCCCAGAACGAAAATGCAAATCTATTTTGACATTTTAGACCGCTGGATGGCTTCGGAAGAGCAGGGAATTGATCTGGAGCAGTTATTTTTAAAGAAGCAGTTGCAGCATATCGCAATTTATGGATACGGAAAGCTTGGAAAGCATTTATATAACAGATTAAAAAATACTTCGGTGCAGGTTGACTATTATATCGATCAAAATACGGTGTCTGAATCGGAGGGAATCAAAATCATCAAAGCGAGCGATGATCTTCCGGCTGTTGATGGGATTATTGTAACACCAGTGATGGAATTTGAAACAATCAAAACAGAGCTCGAACAAAAACAGCGTGCTGTGATTTTGTCAATAGAGGATATTTTCGAATAAATGGGTACGAGAGGCTTAATAGGTATGGAAAAAGGGGAAAGAGAACCTATAGAATGGACAAATACGTGGTGGGCCGAGGCAAATACGGATTGTAAAAGGGGTTTGCTGATAGGAGACTCGACAACACGCCAATTAAGAGGAAGCATTGAAATTCTTTTGAGAAATTTATATGCGGTTGATTTATTTGCAGCTTCTTTTTCAATACACGACAGCCGTCTGGCAGACCATATGGAACTACTGTTTCAGGGCGATGAATATCCGTATGATTTTATTGTTTTAAACTATGGCGGTCATCATGGTTTTTCAAGATTATGCAGTGCAGATATAAAAGAGTATAGATGCTATCAAAAACAATATCAAAAGCTGTTGAGGCGTTTGATGCGGGAATGCCCAAAAGTAATCTGTGTAACAGGTGCGTCGGAAGTGCTTGACACCGATGTTCATACGATTGATCTTAACATAGAGCAGGAAATTGTTGCAAGAAATCAGATTGTGCATGAGACTGCGCGTGAAAATGGGGTTGCGGTTTTTGACTTATATGCTTTAATGGCAAAAAACAGAGGGGTATATGCGTATACGGACAGACAGCATTTTAAAAGAGATTCGGATTACTTTATCAGCTATCATATGCTGGAATTTATGTTGACCCAAAATATCCTTTGCAAGGAATTGGTAAATAGTCAGCGGCTGCAGGACAAAAACAGATTGTTGGAGCTGCTGGGGAATGATAAGGCGTGTGTAATCTATGGTGTGGGGCTTCGGGGAAGTGAACTGTACTGGCGGTTACAATGGTACGGACTTGGAGAGGAAATAAGCTGTTTTGTAGTGACGGATTACATTGCGAAAGACCATTTTTTTGAGAAAGAAATCATACGAATATCAGAGTTGGGAACAGATGCGCGCGAAAACAGTACACTGATTATTGCTTCAGATAACTATAAAGACGAAATGTATCAGACTGCGGTGCGGCTCCAGATAAAGCACATTGTTTTTTATGATGACATCTTAAACAGTCTGGTGCCCCATGCAGAATCAATTTTGTTATGAAAGGAAAAAGCATTGAAAAAACCAAAGGTATCCATTATTACGCCGTGCTTAAACAGTGAAGCCACCATAAGGCAGACAATAGAAAGCGTCCTGCACCAGACGTACGGCAATATCGAGTACATCATAATTGATGGAAAATCGACAGACAAAACACTGGACATTGTCCGGGAGTACATACCACAGTTTCAAGGACGCCTGAAATATGTCTCGGAAAAAGATAAAGGCATTTATGATGCCATGAATAAAGGAATCAGGCAGTCTACAGGGACTTTGATTGGGATTATTGGCAGTGATGATTATTATGAATGCGATGCAGTGGAAAAAATAGTCGCGCATATGACAGAAGAACCATATCAGGTTCTTTACGGCTATTGTCGGGTTTACTATAAAAATCGTGTAAAATATATTGCCAAGAAAAGGCATGAGACGCTGCCCCAGACCATGATTCCACATGCGACATGTTTTGTCACAAGACAGATATACAGGGATTTTGGAATGTTTGTAACAGCATTCAAGGTGGCAAGTGACTATGAACTGATGCTTAGGCTATACAGCAGCAAGCAGGTAACGTTTATACAGATTCAGGAGATACTGGCAGATTTCCGGAAAGGGGGAGCCAGCAGCGTTAAAAGATGTTTTGTAGAAAACATTCTGATACAACGGTATCACAAAGTGATTTCCACGAGAGATATGATAAAAAAGCTAATAAATCTATATCTATAAAAATTAAGGAGGATTTTTCATGAAAAAAGGATTGGCTTTCGCATTATCAACACTGGCAGGGGCAGCGCTTGGAGCAGGGGCAGTAGAAAAGATGAAACGTGACAGATTAGATGAAGTGCAGGAGTTATCGGGAAGACATCTGGCGCTGTTTTTGATGATGAATCAGTGGGTAAAGGTGAAACAGAACGGTATCAATCTTTCACTTTATTTCGAGAAAAATAATTATAAAAAAATTGCAATTTACGGTATGAGCTATGTAGGGGAGACGCTGCTTGATGAGTTAAAGGGCACAGGGATTGAGGTCGCGTATGGAATTGACAGGAATGCGGAATCGATTTATGCAGATGTGGATATTGTAACGATGTCTGATGATTTACAGCCGGTAGATGCCGTGGTGGTAACGGCAATCACGTTCTATGATGAAATAGAAGCGCAGCTTTCCCAGAGATTGGATTGCCCGATTATTTCCTTGGAGGACATGCTGCAGGAGTTCTGACAATTCACCCCGAACCATATGACAGGAATGCGGTATGAAAGGGATAGGTAGGTAGTGATGATTAAGACATCTGTAATTGTTCCGGTATACAATACACAGGCATATCTTGAGGAATGCTTTGACAGTATTTTTGCCCAGACACAGAAAGAAATAGAAGTCATAGCAGTAAACGATGGTTCTACGGATGACAGCTTATCGGTGCTGGAAAAAATAAAAGAGCGATATCCCGAACTGCAAATTATCAATCAGAAAAATCAGGGACCCGGTCAGGCAAGGAATACCGGAATGAAACTGGCAAAAGGAGAATACATCTATTTTTGCGATTCCGATGATTTTCTGTGCAACTGCAATGCATTGGAACGATGTTATCAGTATGCGGCAAAGAATGGTCTTGATGTCGTGATGTTTGACGCGGAAATTTGTGGGGATTTGTACGGCGGAAAGAAAAACTTCTATGACAGAAAGGATATCATTGAGACACCATATGAACCTATGAGCGGCGAAGCGTTTATAATAAACAATTTCAGAAAGGCATTCTGTCCGTCGCCGGATTTAATATACATCAGGGCGGAATTCCTCTCGGAACAGGATATCTATTTTAAGAAAAACGTATATTATGAGGATAATTTGTTTTACGGTATGCTTATGCTCCATGCAAAGCGTGTGATGTATCTGCCGGAACGATACTATGGGAGACGATATCGACAGGATTCCATCATGACTTCTGTATTTGATAAAAGACACCTGCAGGATGCACTTGTAGTGTTTGAGGCAATGAACGAACTGGAATGCGGTGGAGAAATCAAAAAGATATATCAGGAGATTGCAGTGGATAATATGAAGGCATTATTGGAATTAGCAATGCAAAATAATCTATTTGAAGATAAAGATAATGCAAAAAAAATATATGAAGTTGCGCGAACTGTATGCGGCAGAGAATCGTACCGGGAATCGGATATCCTATATCAGAGCGCTAGGATATATGGGAAAGAAGATAGAGACTTGGAAAACATAAGAAATGATAATTTAAAAATGCTTCTAAGCAAACTTATGTTTGATAGTGGGGATGCTGTAATCGGAATATATGGAATCGGAAAAGAGGCACAACGTCTGTTTAGAGAATACGAAAAAGTTTTCGGTTCAATAAAAGCAAAATTGATATATATCATGTCAAATCCTGAAAACAGAGTTTTCAGAAATCAAAAAGTAATTGGCATTTCAGAGATTGCAGAACAGGAGCCGGAATACATCCTGATTACGTCAGCTTCGTACGAACAGGAAATGGAGAAAACGGTTACTGGATTATATGGTGATCAATTCAAACTTGTTAAGTTGTGTGGTGACTTACGTTTTTAATCAATAAAGAGGAAATGATTATGAAACTCATTTTATTTGGAGCCGGAAACATTGGGGAAGAGGCACTTTCTTATTTTGGAAGGAACAACGTTTTTTGCTTTTGTGATAACAGGATTACAGGCAGTGACGAAGGGGAACGGTTTGACATAAAAATCATTTCTTTTCAGAAATTGAAAGAGATATACGAATCATATATCATCGTGGTCTGCGTGGGAAGCAGTTATGTCATGGAAGTGTGTAATCAATTAGATGAAGCAGGAATGAAAAGCTACTTTGACTACAGCCTCTTAAAGCGTGAGAAGATGCTGCCTGAAAATGCGCAGGAGCTGATTAAGCTTTTACAGGACAAAGAGGAAAGAAATGCAATCCCTCTCCAGTGCTATCGAAAATCACTGGACAGCGCAAGAAGACAGTTGGAATATTTGAAAAAACATGCAGATATTACGACATTAAAGCCCGCGACAGGAAAGCTAAGGGAAAAACAAATTATTTTAACACACTTAGCAGAGGAATTTTTTGAATACACGAGTGAATTAAATATAAAACCGTTTTTAGCGTATGGGAGTCTGATTGGGGCAGTTCGACATCAGGGATTTGTTCCGTGGGATGACGATTTGGACTTTGCGATTATGAGAAGTGACTATGAGCGACTAATGGAGTTTGCGCATGAAAACTGCACTGTTGCGTGCTATGACGGGGATTGTGATGATATTTGTGGTTTGGAGGCAAGCGTGTACGAGATACTGGAACAATATCCAAATCGTTATTTGATTTACGTAGGTGCAGATACAACCAAGATCTATAAGCAGACGCCAGAGAGGGCATATAAGATAATGGATTTATGGGTCTATGATTTTTATAAGAACGATTACAGTATAGCGGAACATATGCGTTATCTTGGGGAGCTGTCAGAAAAGAAACATCAAATGAAAAGTGTAAAGGCTGTTGTCGATTTCCTGAAAAACGAGCGTGAATATAAGGGTGTGATAAGCATTGAGAAAACGCGCAATATCTTTCCCGGAATTGATAACTGGGGTGGGTATCCGGGACTGAAAAATGCGAGCAGATGGATTTCTTTTGACGATGTTTTTCCACTTAAAAAGGCGCGTTTTGAACATACCGAATTTTGGATGCCGAAAGACGCAGAAACGGTTTTGAGCTTCGGATATCAAAATTACATGGAATTTCCACATGACATAGGATTAAACAGTCATAGTGGGGAGTATGCTGATTAAACTTTTATAACACATGGGGAACAAAATGAGAGAACCTATCGTATCAATTATAATTCCTGTATACAATGCACAGGCATACATAAAACAATGTCTGAACAGTCTGTTAGAACAGACCTATCCATATTATGAAATCATTTGTGTAGATGACGGCTCAACAGATCAGTCGTTTGCAATTTTAAAAGAGTATGAAAAAAAGGATAACAGAATATCTGCAATAGCGCAGAAAAATCAATTCGCCGGAGTGGCAAGAAACAAAGGAATGGAACAGGCAACCGGCAAATATCTGCTTTTTTTAGATGCCGATGATTTTTTCCGCGCTGATATGCTGGAACAGGCAGTCCGTAAGGCAGAAGAGGGGAATACGCAGATACTGGTATTCGATTCTTATCGGTTTGACAATAAATTGCAAAAGGTAATGCATGATTCATGGAGGGTGTTGGTAAAAGAACTGTTTGGTACCGGAGTAAAATCGGCACGGGAACTGTCAGATGTAATATTTGGTTTTACAACGCCATCACCGTGGAATAAATTGTTTTTGCGGGAATACATACAAAAAAATAATTTAGAATTTCAGCCACTTCAAAGAACAAATGATTTGTTTTTCGTCTATTCCGCACTTGCCAGTGCAGATAGAATCGGAATTTTAGATGAGAAATTAGTGTATTACAGAATGAATAATGCTGCAAGCCTGCAAGGGAGCCTGGATGATACGCCGGTAGCGTTTGCCGAGGCATTGTCTGCCCTGAAAACATTTTTAATGGAAAAAGACATCTGGAATACATTTCGTGGGAGTTTTCATAATATGGCGTCTGCTGTCTGTGTTAACAACTTAACAATTGTAAAATCTGAGAAAATTTACAGGCAGCTTTATGAATTGTTAAAGAATGAGATTATCCCTGATTTGGAAATCCAGACGGATATGATAAACGGTCAATTAAAACAAGCTATCGGGGCGGGAGAACGGCTAACCATCTATGGTGCCGGAGCTGTTGCAACAGCGTTGATACGGTATCTTCTGATTGTTTGTAATTATAAGACGGAACAAATAAAAGTTGCGGTGACTGCCGCGTCGAATAATATGCCTTCCATCTACAATATAGAAATAAAAGAAATTGATGCATTATGTTTGGATAAAGAAAATGATTTGGTGGTTATAGCTGTCTCTGAGGAAAGCCGGCAGAGAGAAATAGAGCATTATCTGCATGAGAAGGATTTTAAGAATATTTTGAAAATCGGCTATGGTGGGATAATCGAACTATTGAAGGGCACGGAACATTAAAAGGATAAGAACATGAAATATTTAATTTTCGGTACGGGTGATTATTACAACCGATACAAGAAATGGTTTCATCAGCATGATGTTTTGGCGCTGCTGGATAATTCGGTGCAAAAACATCATACGGTGATAGACGGAATAGAAGTTTTACCGCCGGAAGAAGGGGTGAGGCTTCGCTATGACATCATTGTTATTTTGAGCTTTTATGTAAAATCAATGAAACAGCAGCTAGTTTCTCTTGGGGTAGACAAAAAGAAAATTTATCATTTCTATGATTTGCATCAATTGCTGTCTCAAAGCGTTATCAGAAGACCTATGCAGTTTTTTTCTTATGCACAGGAAATTGTAGAAAATCAGGCTAAAATCAGAAATAAAATCGTATTGATGTCAAATGAACTGACACTGGGGGGACCTCCAATTGCCTTATTTCATGCAGCATTATGTTTAAAAAAACAAGGGTATCCCGTAGTATATGCTTCGATGATAGACGGACCATTAAAGGAAAAACTTCTGGAACAGGACATTCCTGTACTCATTGATGAAAATTTACAGATTGCAACAATGGAGGAGACAGAATGGGTGCATTCCTTTTCCCTGATAGTGTGCAATACCTTGAACTTTCATGTTTTTCTTTCGGAAAGGAATACGGAAATCCCGGTGATATGGTGGCTGCATGATGCCCGGTTTTTTTATGATGGTGTGAACAGGAAGCAGATTGAAAAAATAAATTTGGAAAACTTGAAAGCGCTTTCTGTAGGCCCGGTTCCCAAAGCTGCCATAAAGGAATTTATTCCAGCCATACAATGCGAGGAATTGCTGTATGGGGTTGAAGATAAGAACGATGTGGGAAGAACGGAAAGCAGAGAAAAGCTCCGATTCATCACAATAGGCTTTTTGGAGGATATCAAGGGACAGGATATATTGATAGAAGCAATTAAAATGTTATCAATGGAAATGCGTAATCAGTGTGAATTTTATATCGTAGGACATAATGAGACGCTATTTGGGGAGAAACTCAAAAATGCCAGTATGGATTTAGGGGAAGTATTTTTTACGGGGTGTGTCAATCGCGCACAGATTCATCAGATGCTAAGTGAATCCGATGTGCTGATTTGTCCGTCAAGGCAGGACTCGATGCCGACAGTAGCAGCAGAAGCCATGATGCATTTTGTACCCTGTATTGTCTCAGATGTCACGGGGACGGCAGCGTATCTTCACGATGGAGCAGATGGATTTCTTTTCCCAAGTCAGAATGCACGGATACTTGCAGAGAAAATAGAGTGGTGCATGGCAAATAAAAAAGAATTAAAAAGGATTGGCAAAAAAGCAAGAGGGGTATATGAAAACATTTTTTCGATGTCTGTTTTTGAGAAGAAATTTTTGAAAATTGTGCAGGAGACATTGAAATGATAATTGGGTGGGAGTCACACGAATGAATTTAGAGGAAGCAAAATTATTTGCGAAGTTTCAAAACAAAAAAATAGCATTATATGGTTTGGGCACGGAAACGGAAAGAGTATTAGAAAACTTGGACGATAAGGATACAATTACAGGACTACTTGATAGTTATAGGGAAGAAGGCAGATTGTATGGAAAACCAATCATTTCTCTTTATGATGCGGTTCAAACGGGGGTTCAATTAATCATTGTAGTAGCGCGCCCGGGCTCCTGCAGGGCAATTACGAGGAAGATTGGTGCTACATGCAGGGAACATGATATTGCTTTGATGGATATTCGCGGCAAAGACTTGCTTGCAGAGAATAGAATATCCTATGAATTTACTAACATTTGTGGAGTAACAAAATCAGAGTTAAAAGAAAAAATACAGAACTTTGATATTATCAGTTTTGACTTGTTTGATACGCTTGTTATGCGAAAGACGTTATTCTCTGATGATGTTGCAGATTATGTGAATTGTCGTTTGCAGGAAAAAGGTATTTATATAGAAGATTTTGCCAAAAAGAGATTAGAAAGTGAAAAACGATTATCTAAAAATACGGCACCTACACTTGTTGAAATTTATGAAAATATGCTTGATAAAATGGACAGTAGCATCAGTGATGATGTCACGGCAGAAAAGCTGGCATCGTTAGAGTGGACAATTGACTTTGATTTGTTAACACCGAGGAAGGATGTATGTAGTATTTTTAAAGATGCTGTTGATAATGGAAAAAGGGTATATATTCTTTCTGATACATATTACAATAAAACGCAGCTTAGTCGCATACTGAAAAAATGTGGTATCACAAAGTGTACGGATATCATATCTTCAAGTGATTATAAAACCGGAAAAATACAAGAGCTATATGGAGTCTTGAAAAAGAAAGAACAGGCAAAGCGTTACCTTCATATTGGAGACGATATTGTGGCAGATGTGGAGAGTGCCCACAGATGGGGATTTGAGACATGCAGGCTGTTTAGTGGGATTGACTTGTTAGATTCTGTGGGAAATTTAGGCTTAACAGACCATATGATTACCTTATCGGAGCGGTTAAAAGTTGGAATGTTTGTTTCCCGAATATTTAACAGTCCTTTCCAGTTTGAGAATGCGGACAGGCGTATTCGGATATCGGATGCATATGATATTGGTTATTTGTTGTGTGCTCCTGTGATTAGTGATTTTGTATTTTGGTTTTATCATCAGACAACGGAGTATCCATTTCAAAACATATGGTTTAGTGCAAGGGATGGTTATTTGATTAAGAAAATGTATTCCTATATACAGAGATTACAGAATCGAAAGGATGAGTCCGTATACTTTATGACATCTCGAACTGCCGCAATCCGGGCAGGAGTACGCAATGAAGATGATATTCGCTATGTGGATGATATGAAGTTTAGTGGTTCTTTAGAGGAAAATTTAAAACAACGTTTTGGGATTTATGTAGATGAGCTTGATGAAACAAATATAGATGAGCGTGAAAATGGACTGATGAGATATAAAAAGCCGATTATAAGAAAAGCAGAGGAAGCGTATAAGAATTATAAAATGTATCTGAACCAGTTGCATATTATGGCAGGGGATATCGCTTTTTTTGATTTTGTAGCGAAGGGAACGAGCCAGATGTATATACAGAGACTGGTTGATAATCATATAAAAGGATTTTATTTTTATCAGTTGGAAGCAGAATACATGAAGGATAAAGGACTTGATATCTGTTCGTTTTATGCGAATGGAAAAGAGGAATCATGTGCTATTTTTGACGACTATTATATTATTGAAACACTTCTTACGGCGCCGCATCCATCTGTATGCGGTTTTGATGAAAATGGAAAACCTGTTTATGCAATTGAAACAAGACAAGCTGATGATATACGTTGTTTAGAAAAAGCACAGGAAGGCATTATGGATTACTTTAGAACTTATATAGAATTATGTCCTGAGTCAGAGCGGTTAGAAAACCGGAAACTGGACGAGATTATTTTGAAGCTGGTACATGGAATTTCAATTACAGACACTCATTTTTTGAATCTCATAGTAGAGGATCCGTTTTTTAATAGAATGACGAATGTAGTGGATGTGATATAGTACATGTTTATAATCTATAATCAAATTATAGGAGAGAGATATATGGTTTTTGAACTTACCGCATCATTGATGTGTGCTAATTATGGCAATTTGGAAAAAGAAATAAGAGAATTGGATGAGGGCGGCATTGACTCATTCCATATAGATATCATGGACGGCAGATTTGTACCAAACTTTGCGATGTCCTTAAATGACATGAAATACATAGCAGGAGCGACAAAAAAGCCGCTTGATGTACATTTGATGATAGAGCATCCAAACAATCGTGTGGAGATATTTTTAAGAAATTTGAGAAAGGGTGACACGGTCTACATTCACCCAGAAGCGGAATATCATCCATCGACAACCTTACAGAAAATCATTGATGCAGGAATGATACCGGGCATTGCAATCAATCCGGGGACAAGCATTGAAACGGTATACGAAATGCTGCGCATTGTCAGGAAAGTGCTTGTTATGACCGTAAATCCCGGCAATGCGGGACAGATGTACATGCCCTATGTCGGGAAAAAAATAGACAAGCTTCTCCTGTTAAAGGAGGAGATGGGTTTCAAGGCATACTGGGACGGGGCGTGCAGTGCGGACAAGATTTTGAAGTTTGCGCCGAAGGGGATTGACGGGTTTGTGCTTGGAACGACACTTCTTTTTGGGAAAAACAGACCTTATGGGGAGATTATCCGGGAAATCCACAGCTATTGTGACGATATTTAGGGGAGGCGCGGCAATGGCGATTGCGTTGATTTTATCAGGCGGAAGCGGAACCCGTCTCGGGTCGGACATTCCAAAGCAGTACATAAAGGTTTATGACAGGCGTGTCATTTCCTACTGCATAGAACGGGTTTGTGGTCATGCAGGGATTGACGGGATACAGATTGTGGCGGCGCCGCAGTGGCACGGGACGATACAGGAATGTATGCAGCAATACGATAAAAACGGGAAGTTTCGCGGTTTTTCTGCTCCGGGTGAAAACAGGCAGCTTTCCATCTATAACGGGCTTGTAGATATCAGGAAATATGCGGACGATTTTGACACGGTATTAATCCACGACGCGGCACGACCGCTACTTTCGGCACAGATGATAACGCAGTGCCTCAAGGCGGTTCAGGGGCACGACGGCGTGGTTCCCGTGCTTCCGATGAAGGACACGGTCTACCGGAGCGTGGACGGCAGGAAAATAAGCGCGCTGGTAAGCCGTAGCGAGATCTACGCGGGACAGGCACCGGAGGTATTTAAAATCGGGGCATATCATGAAGCAAACAGAGTGCTTTTCCCTGATAAAATATTAACAATAAATGGCTCGACGGAGCCTGCGGTGATGGCGGGACTGGATATGGTCATGATATCAGGCGACGAAGGGAACTTCAAGATTACGACCCCGGAAGACTTGGAACGCTTCAGGGAGATTGTAAAAAAACAAAAGGAAGAGGAACGATATCCGGAAGGCTGAAAGGGGAACATATGAAAGCATGGGTTTTACAGGACGTGAACAGGATACGGTTTGGAGATGTGGAAAAGCCACAGCCCGCAGAAGGTCAGGTACTGGTCGCGGTAAAGGCGGCAGGCATCTGCGGCTCGGACATTCCGAGGATATACCGGACAGGCGCGCATACCCACCCCCTGATACCGGGGCATGAGTTTTCAGGGCAGGTGGCAGAAACGGGAGAGGGGGCTGACATAAACTGGAAAAACAGACGTGTCGGTATTTTCCCGCTTATCCCGTGTGGAAGCTGCAAACAGTGCCAGAACCACCATTATGAATTATGCCGCAATTACAGCTACCTCGGCTCGCGCAGGGACGGCGGCTTTGCGCAATACGTTGCAGTGCCGGAATGGAATTTAATCGAACTTCCCGACAACGTATCGTATGAGGAAGCGGCAATGCTCGAACCGATGGCAGTGGCAGTACACGCAATGCGCCGGATAGAACTGCATAAAAATGACACGGCTGTCATTTTAGGTCTCGGAACAATCGGAATGCTGCTGTACCTGTTCCTGAGGGAGGCAGGTATTGAAAACATTCTTGTAATAGGAAACAAGGAATTTCAGAAAAACACAATTATAAGACTCGGGCTTGATGCAAACCATTACTGTGACAGCAGGAGCGAAAATGTTCCCGAATGGATACTCCGGCATACGGACAATGCAGGCACCGACGTATTTTTTGAATGCGTTGGCAGAAATGAGACCTTTTCGCAGGCGGTTGACCTGACGGCGCCGCAGGGGCAGATTTGTTTGGTCGGCAACCCATACTCGGACATGACGCTGGAAAAACCGGTCTACTGGAAAATCCTGCGAAACCAGCTCACAATAACAGGAACATGGAACTCGTCCTTTACGCATGAAAGTAACGATGACTGGCATTATGTGCTGGAAAGACTGGAACACAAAAAAATACTTCCAAAAGAGTTGATTTCCCATGAATTACCCCTCCAAAACGCGGAAGACGGCTTCCTGCTCATGCGCGACAAACGGGAAGATTATATTAAAGTGATGATAAAAGTGTGATTAGTATCCTTAAAATAAACGCAGCACCGCCACCTTCACCAGCCGCGGTGTGCGCAGGAGGAGTACAGATGAAAAAGACCGGTATTTTCAGACAACTGCTGTTCCCGATGATTGCAATCGTATGCGCATTCGCAATATGCCTGACGGGAATCGTAGTATTTATTTTTGTAAAATCCTATGAAAGCGAGCTCTACGGAAGAAGTCAGGACAAATCGCAGCTCGTTTCCGGCGAAATCGCCACATTTTTGAGCGGGGCATACAGTGTCACGGAAGAGCTTTCTGTCAACCCCGGCATTTTAACCATGAAAACAGAAGCCCAAACCCCTATCTTAGAGGACTGCGTAAAGCGCAATTCCTATCTCGAACTACTCTATATCCAAGGTACGGACGGAATGCAGACCGGACGCTCCTCAGGGGAGCTTGCCGACCGCTCGACAAGATGGTGGTTTACACAGACAATGGAGCAGCAAAAGGCGTTTGTCTCAAAGTCCTACTATTCGGTAAACACCGGAATGCCCTGCGCTTCCATCTTTTTTCCGATGTATCAGGAAAATACGCTCGTGGGTATTTTTGCGGTGGACTTAAAACTGGATTACCTGCAAAGCCTGATTGAAAAATTCTCCGATGTGGAAAACGGAGAATATTCGTTTGTCATTGACGGGGAAGGCGTTGTGGTGGCGCATCCGGACAGCACGCAGATTGCGGAGCTGTACAATTATAAACTGCTGACCAAGACCGTATCACAAAAGGACGGGGCGGGACAGCCGCTTACGGACGAGCAGGGCAATATTCTGACGCAGGAGGAGGAAATCGCGGTTTCCAAGGACTATCAGGAAATTATCTCTGATGCGATGGCAGGAAACAGCGGCAGCCGCAAGATGCGAAACGAGGGGGAGACCTATTTTGTAAGCTATGCGTCGATACCCCTTAAGGGTGAGTCAGACCCGTGGTCGGTCATCACGCTGCACAAGGAGTCGGCGGCGATGGCACCGGTATACCGTGTGGTTGCCATTGCGGTTGTGGTGGATTTGCTTGTCATTTTGATTGCTGTTTTGGTGATTGCGCTTCTGGCGCGTAAGCTGACGCAGCCGATTATCATGATTACGGAGCTGATTGGCGAGGCTTCCGAGGGGGACTTTACGGTTCAGGCGCAGGAGAATAACAGCAATGAAATCGGTGTCCTTGCAAAGAGCTTTAATAAAATGACCGGGAAAATATCCACTATTCTGACAAAAATTACGACAATGACGAGCGAGGTTGTGGAAAGCTCCGACCATTTAAAGCAGATTGAGGAGGAAATGGACGCGACCAATCAGGCTGTCCGGGAGATTGCGGACGGCACGGAGGCGCAGAATGCGGACGTGGAGCAGGTTGTCATGCAGGAGGAGGAGCTTGGCGAGAAGTTCGGGCTGCTGCAGGAAAAAAGCGAGCTGCTTCTGACAGACGCGCACAATACGATTGCTTCCGGGGAAAACGGGTTAAAGAGCGTTGCGGAGCTGAAACGGCAGAATGAGGCGGCGTCCGAGAAAATGGCGCAGGCTTATGCCAAGATGATGACACTGGAGCAGCAGTCGCAAAAAATTTCGGGAATTTTAAGTACGATTACGGACATTTCTTCGGAGACGGAGCTGCTTGCACTGAATGCCTCGATTGAGGCGGCGCGTGCGGGGGAGCATGGCAAGGGCTTTGCGGTCGTGGCGGAGTCCATCGGGAAGCTTGCCGCCAATTCGTCGTCCGCTACGACGGATATTGAGGAAATCATTGTCGAACTGTGCAGGGACATTTCGGAGGCGGTTGAAAACATTGAATTAGTCCGTACCGGAATGACGCAGCAGACGCAGGTGGTCGATACGGTGCAGGACACCTTTACGGATTTCAACGCGCTGGCGGAGAAGACGCGGGAATCGGTCAGGGGTATGGAACAACTGATAGAGGAAATGCACGAATGCGACAACTCTGTTGTTGTTGCGGTGGAGCGCATCCGCGGTATCTCGGCAAACACGGCCGAGCTGACGCAGAAGGCGGCGGATTACTTGGAGAAGCAGTCGGACAAAATCCGCAATGTGGCAGACCGCATTGACCATTTGTCAATGGTTTCAGAGGAGATGGAGCAGGAGATGACGAAGTTTAAACTTTGAGTAACGATATTATAACATTATAATAGGAAACGATAGGAAATCTGACGTAAAGCATAACGTTTTATGTCAGATTTTCTAATTATATAGAAAATTAAGAAAATTCATAAAGAAAACTGACAATATATTGCGAAGCGTGTAAGAATACAATATAATAGTATCATATAAAATTTCTATAAACCATTTATAAAATTAAAAAAATGACCAACAGTCACTATTGCAAAATGTGTGACAATGTATTATACTAAGCAATGATTTGAGAACAAATGGAAATGAAGCCAAAACCTTTTTGGATCGGAGAGGAAGGGTAGTTATGGAAGAAAATCGAAAGAAGAATGGTGAAGACGGCAATTTTATGCTGAAGGTGGCGACCTTTATCGTGGACAGGAGAAATCTGTTTTTCCTGCTCTTTGGTATCGCACTCATTTTTTCGCTGGTATCCATGAACTGGGTAAAGGTGGAAAACGCACTGTCCGCGTATCTGCCTGACACCACGGAGACCAGTCAGGGACTGGACCTGATGGAGGAGCAGTTCATTACATACGGTACGGCGAAAGTCATGGTGACGAATATCCCGTACGACGAGGCGTACGCGCTTTATGAAAAAATAGAGGCGTTAGACTCGGTCATCATGCTTGATTTTGAGAATACGACGGAGTATTACAACAATTTCTCCGCGCTCTACAATATCACCTTCGGCTATGAGGAAGATGATGACAAAGCGCTTGAGGCACTGGCGGAAGTTGAGGCAATGCTGGACGGATATGATATTTATGTATCAACCGCGATGGGAGACGCGTCGGCGGAGCAGCTTGCGTCCGAGATGGCAACCATCAGCGTCCTTGTCGCAATCGTTGTCGTGAGCGTACTGTTGTTCACCTCGCAGACATGGGCGGAGGTTCCGGTGCTGCTGCTGACCTTCTGTTCGGCGGCACTCATTACGAAGGGAACAAACTTTATCACGGGCACGATTTCCTTTGTATCCAATTCCGTAACGATTGTGTTGCAGCTTGCGCTGTCGGTTGACTATGCGGTTATCTTCTGTAACCGTTATAAGGAGGAGCATCAGACGCTTGGAATCCGTGAGGCGGATATTGTTGCGCTCAGCAAGTCGATACCAGAGATTTTTTCAAGCTCCCTGACCACAATGGGCGGACTTCTGGCGATGATGTTCATGCAGTTTGGGATTGGTGTGGATATGGCGCTTTGCTTAATCCGGGCGATTTTACTGAGTCTTCTTGCCGTATTTTTGCTGATGCCCGGTCTGATTATGCTCTTTGGCAAGGCGATGGACAAAACGAAGCATAAGAGCTTTATCCCGGATATTCCGTTTGTTGGAAAGTTTGCCTACAAGACAAGATATATCATGCCAGTGCTGTTCTTGGTCGTGATTGTTGTGGCATATTTCATTCAGTCGCATTGCCCGTACGTATATGGATACACAATGCTGGAAACACCTGTTCAGAGCAATGCGATGCTTGTTGACGAGCTGATTGACGAGAGCTTTGGCACGGATAATTTTGTGGCGCTGATTGTTCCGGCGGGAAATTATGAGAAGGAACGCAAACTTTTGCGGGAAATTGATGCAAGACCGGAGGTTGACCATTCGCAGGGACTTGCCAATACGGAGGCGATGGACGGCTATATGCTGACCGACAAGCTGACCGCGCGGGAGTTTTCGGAGCTGATGGAGCTGGATTACGAGATGGCGGAGGTTTTGTATATGGCATACGCCGTCAATGATGAGAATTACGCAAAGATTATCAATGGATTTTCGAATTACAGTGTGCCGCTCATTGATATTGTGATGTTTTTATATGATGAGGTTACAGAAGGTTATGTGACGCTGGATGATGACCTGATGGCGGATTTGGAGGACGCGCACAGCAAGATGCAGATTGCCTTAGACCAGTTACAGGGTACGGAGTACAGCCGTATGCTTGTCTATCTCACGCTTCCCGAGGAGGGCGATGAGACCTTTGCGTTCTTGGACGAGATGCATACCATTGCAAATCAATATTATGAAGATGTGCAAATTCTGATACCGGGTGAGGCGACAAGCCAGTATGACCTTTACAAGACGTTCCAGCGCGACAATATGGTTGTCAATGTCGTGTCGATACTTGCCGTTATGGTCGTGCTGCTGTTTACTTTTATGTCGGCAGGAATGCCGGTGCTTCTGATTGCGGTCATTCAGGGTGCCATCTGGGTGAACTTCTCGTTCCCTGCGGCGCAGCAGAAGAATGTATTTTTCCTAAGCTCGATGATTGTTTCCTCGATTCAGATGGGTGCAAACATTGACTATGCGATTGTCATTTCGGGACGTTTTATGGAGCTTAAGGATAAGATGCCCAAAAAGCAGGCGATTATCGAAACGATGAACTTTGCGTTCCCGACGATTGTCACGTCAGGTACGATGCTTGCGCTTGCCGGAATTTTTATCGGGCAGATGTCGTCGGACGGTGCGGTGTGCGGTATCGGGCAGTGCTTGGGACGCGGTACGATTCTATCGATTATTATCGTTATGTTTATTCTTCCGCAAATTCTGCTTGTGGGGGAAAAGATTATCGACAGAACGTCGTTTGCGGTTTCCATGCCGCTCAAGTTCGAAAAGGCGTCCGGTCTGATGCGTGTTGACGGTATCGTGAGAGGTCATATCAATGGTACGGTTACCGGTGAAATTCACGGCTTTGTCCGTGGCGATGCAAGCCTGTTTGTCAACATGGGCAAGATGGAGCAGTGTGAGGAGAGCGAAATTTCGTTTGATAAGATGATTGAGACGGATATGGATGTTGTAACGGAAACAAGTGAGGAGGAGGGCGAACGCAATGATCAGGAAGCAGAATAAAAACAGAATGTTAGCATTGCTGATGTCGGCAGTGCTTATGTTTGGCACCCTCCCTTATGATACGGTGTATGCGGCGCAGATGCCTTCTTCGCAGGAGGCGGAGGAAAGCAGTGCGTCAGAGACCGAAGGGGAACAGGAACCGGTTTTGTATGAGACAATTGAAATCAACACGGCGTCCGATTTGCTTGCGCTTGCCGATAACTGCTATGTAGATGCATGGTCGGTCAATAAGTCGGTTGTGCTAAAGGCGGACATTGATTTGAGGGAGGTAAAAGACTTTCAGGCAATTCCTGTGTTCAGCGGTATTTTTGACGGCGAGGGGCACACGATATCGGGCTTTAACCATATCGGCGCAGGCTACGTGACCGGACTGTTCCGCTATATCGAGAGCAGCGGGCTTGTGAAAAATCTGACACTCAAGGGAAGTATCGAGGGTGATGACGAGGAAGAGTGCATTGGCGGTCTGTGTGGCGTCAATTATGGCACCATTCGGAATTGCACGTTTCAGGGAACCGTCAAGGGGCGCGACACGGTCGGCGGTCTTGTGGGAATTAACGAGAGCAGCGGAACGATTTTAAACTGTACGGCAAAGGGACGCGTGCTGGGAAATTACTCGACAGGTGGTATTGTGGGCATTAATCATGGTGTGATTAATTTCTGCACCAATCAGGCAGGTATCAACGACAACACGGAATGGGTTGAGGAGGATGACGAGCTTGGCACGGGCATTTTCTTGAGCATCAGTGTTGATGATGATGAGACGGAGATTTACAGCGGCGTGGATGCAGGCGGTATTGCGGGCTATTCTGACGGCATGATTTCAAGGTGCACCAATGCAGGTGTCGTCGGATATGAGCATTCCGGCTATAATATCGGCGGCATTGCAGGCAGACAGGCGGGAATGGTTTGGTCGTGCATCAATGACGGCGCGGTATACGGGCGAAAGGACGTTGGCGGTATTGTCGGGCAGATGGAGCCGTTTATCGAGATTAATGAGGCGGAGTCACTAAGAAGCGCGATTAATAAGCTGCATGACGTGATTGATAAGACGCTTGACGATATTCAGACGACGAAGGACGTGCTGAAAAAAGATGTGGATTCCCTTCACGATTACGCGGATCAGGCGGTGGATACGGGCGACGAGCTTGTGACGCAGCTTTCGGATTTCGTGGACGACAATCTGGATCAGGTGAACGCGTTTTCGGATCGCATGGACTATGTGATTGATATGTTTCCGAATATTACTGACAACGTAAACGCGGCGCTTGACGAGCTGTCGCACTTAAACGGTGTCATTGATGATTTGAAGGACGATTTGAACATCACATCGGACGCCTATAAGCCTACGGAATATAAGCGGATTTCCCTTGTGACAACGGTCGGCGGCAAGCTTTCCAGTGATAAGATGGAGCCTGCGCAGAAAGATACGGTGACCATTACGGTAACACCGGACCCGGATTACAGGATGAAGAATAAAACCTTTAGCGTTAAGGATAAGAACGGCAAAAAGATTGCGTTTACCGAGAAGGGAAACGGTGTCTATACGTTTGAGATGCCTAAAAACAACGTTTTGGTGACGGTGGAATTTGAGCATACCAAGACCTTCCAGTCATCGGGCGTCAGTGGATTAAATGCCATTGACGGCGCCGCGGGAGACGCGGGGGCGGTTGTGGAGACCGCGCAGGAAGAAGCGGTAGAAGAAACGGTAACAGAAGTCATAGAAGAGGAGCCTGCGCAGGAGGCGGTACAGGAGAACGATACAACGCAGAGCGACACGACAGAGCGTGACGCGGCGCAGGACGTGGAGCAGCCGCAGGCGCCGGCATCGGAAACCGCGGCAGCGGAGGAAACAGCGGAGCAGACACCGGCTTCGTCGGCAGCGCAGGAGAGCGACGGGAACGAACAGACAACACAGGGCAGCGGTGAAAATGCGTCAAGTGCGGTGTCAATCCCCGAATCGGACTCTGCAAAGCAGGAGGAGACAACACAGGAACCACAATCGGAACCGCAATCCGAGGGCAGTAACGATAAGGTGACAACGGCGCTGATTATGTTATCATCAAACCTAGGCGGAACCGCGTCGTATACCTGTGACGCAAACGGCGTTGTAACACTTGCCATTACACCTTATGAGGGCTATGAGCTGAACGGCAACCCGACGGTTAAAGACAGCAAAAACAAGAAGATATCCGTTTCAAAACAAAAGGCAAACGGTACAGTCTATACCTTTAACATATCAAAGTCTGTCCAGCCTTGTACGGTGAAAATCAGCTTTAAGAAGCAGAACAAGGGACAGGCGGCAAATTCCGCGCTTGATGATGTGTCTGAGTCCGTAAAGGAGCTTTCGGATACCATGAACAGCGTGAAGGCGTCAATTGATAAAATAAAGTCCATCATACAAAACAGCGACGGCTCCATGAAGCTTTGGAGCTCGCTGACGGACGCGGAAAAAGAAGCCGTGAAAAAGGAGGTTTTAAATCTCTCGGATAGTCTGTCGGATATTTCGGCGTCAGGGGCGTCGGCACTGAGCGCGCTTTCCGCGCTTGCCAATGTCCTGTCAACTTATGATATTGCCGGAACGGTTGATGCTGCGAAAAAGGATATTGACCGCGCGACAGACTGCCTGCAAAAGGGCATTAACAGCTTTAAGGCGGCGTCAAACGCGGTGCGCGATATCGTGAATTATCTGAATGCGCAGCCAGAGATTGAGTTCGTGAAGCTCGGGGACGGCTTTGACTCTACAAAAGAGAGCCTTCACGACCAGTTAAAAGGAATTTCAGACAGCTTATCCAGCTTAAGTGACAACGCGTCGGTACATTCCGATATTGTAAATGAGGATTTGCGCGCGGTGAATGACCAGCTTAATGTCGTCTTCAACCTGCTTGCGGACACGATGACGGATTTAAACGAGCTTGACCTTGACAAATATTACGAGGACGATATTGATGATGAGACCATTGCGCAGCTTACCACAGGACGGACGGATATCTGTACGAACAAGGGAATTGTGCGCGGCGACATCAATGTGGGCGGTATTGCAGGCTCTATGTCAATTGACAGTGAGGACTTGGAGGGCAATGCCGCAGGAAGCGTTGACTTTGAGCTTGGCAGCAAATTCATCACAAGATGCGCCATCACGGACAGCGTAAACGAGGGGTATGTCACAGCCAAAAAGAATGGCGCGGGCGGTATTGTGGGCTACATGAACCACGGCGTTGTCGTCGATTCGGAGGGCTATGGAAGCGTAGAGAGCACGGAGGGCGATTTTGTAGGCGGTATCTGCGGAGAGTCCCATACGATTATCAAACGCTGCTACGCGCTCTGCTCCGTGGCAGGAACGAAAAATATCGGCGGTATTGCAGGCTATGCGGAGACGCTCAAGAATTGCTACGCGATGTCGGATGTGACATCAGAAAACGGTAAAATGGGCGCCGTTGCGGGACAGATTAGCGGTTACGAGGAGATTGAGGACGATGAGGAGGAAATCAAGGTATCCGGTAATTTCTATGTCGGCGATGACATTTTCGGCATTGACAATATCAGCTACACAGGCGTTGCGGAGCCGATTACCTATCAGGAGCTGCTCACCGTGGAAAAGCTGCCAAAGGAATTTCGCCATTTGAAGGTAATTTATAAAATAGAAGATACGTATCTTGGCGCGGAGGAGGTCGAATACGGGAAGCCGTTAAATGCGCTCAGCTATCCCGAAATTCCCGAAAAGGACGGCTATTATGCTGTCTGGGAGGATGTGACGGACAGGGTGATGAAGGGCACGCTTGTCGTGGAGGCACAGTACAAGGACAATGTGACGGTGGTACAGAGCGGCGACGGCAAGGACGAGGGAGAAGGCAGCCACAAGAAGCCGTACGCGCTTGTCAATCAGGCATTTACGGAGGACACGGTCTTAAAGGCAGTGGTCAGCAGCATGGCGCCTCCTGAAAAAGCAGGAAGCCGTGACTTTGTCGTGTATGAGGTATCGCTTGAAAACAGCGGCATCGGCGCTTCGGACAGCTTTGCGGTCAGATTGTTAAATCCCTATGAAAAGGGAGAGGTCTGGGCATACCGGGGCGGCGAATGGACGCAGCTTGAGAGCAAGGTGCGCGGGCAATACCTGCAGGTGGATATGGTTGGTACAAATGAAGTATTTTGCCTGATATCAAAGGAGGCCAACCTCTTGATGATAATAGGCGGCGCTGTGGCAGGCGTGGTAGTGCTTGCTTTGGCAGTATTGATTTTAAAGGGCAGCCAGAAGCGCAGGAAAAGCCCGAAACGTGCAAAGACAGACAGTGAGCAGAAATAACTGAAAAAGGGATATCAAAAAACAGCGAATCAGAAAATGGTTCGCTGTTTTTGATGAAAATGTAACAATTTTCTTAATATTTTCTTAATTTTTAAAATTATTTAAATTTTTTATGTAAATCACTGGAAAAATTGAAGAAAATGGTTTACTATAAAAAAGTAGGAGGAAATTTGTAGTTTTTCAGGGAGGAACAACATGCAGTATAAGGGGTTTAAGCAAATGAAACGGGTAGCTGCAGTCATATTATCTGCGGCAATTGTACTGACGGACGTGCCGGGAGTGGCTGCTGCAGAGAATGCGCAGGCTGCGCAGACGCAGGCAGTGGAGGAAGCGGCACAGGACAGCGTGTCGGAGGCTGCGGATTTATCGCAGGACACAAAATCCGACGGGCAGGAGACACAGCAACAGACGCAGGACGCGTCCGGTGTGCAGGCAAGCCCTGTGGAGTCCGGGGCAGGGGAAGAAGCATCCGAGGCGCAGGAGCAAACAACAGAGGCTGCGGTACCGGAAGAACCAAGGACGGAAAAAACGGAAACAGAAAATACAGAGATACAAAATACAGAAGAACCAAAAACGGAAAAAACGGAAACAGAAAGCACAGAAATAAAAAGCACGGAGGACATAGAAGGTTTAGAGCCGGAAAGCACGCAGACACAGACAACGGAGCAAGAGCCTACGGAGGAATTAACCACTGAGGCTTCCGAAACGCAGGAGGAAACGGAAACAGAAGTGCAGGAGGCAGAGCCGACACAGGTT
This sequence comes from uncultured Lachnospiraceae bacterium, assembly GCA_947567595.1. Lineage (GTDB taxonomy): Bacteria > Bacillota > Clostridia > Lachnospirales > Lachnospiraceae > COE1. The sequence goes on from CANOMQ010000001.1 coordinate 72,667, forward strand.
CCGGTGCCCGACATCGACGACTCGGTCTATGAGCCGGAGCACACGGATTACACGGCGGTAAACAACGCTGCGCCCATTGCGTCATACAATGCAGGGGGCACGCTTACCCCGAATGAGCAGGGAGAGTATGTCATTGGAAACAGAGACCAGTTTCTGATGTTCCTGTCCTCCACAACAAATTACAGCGGCAGTAAGGTACTGTTAAACTGCGATGTGGATATGAGGGGCGAAACGGCGCAGCTTGCCAAGAGCTTTGAGGGCACGTTTGACGGAAACGGGCACTCCATATTCAACTATCAGTCCAGTGGCGGTTTATTCCGTCAGATTGGCACGGACGGTTCCGTGAAGAAGCTGCATCTGAGTGGAATTACATTTGCGGACAACACATCGGCAGCGGCGTTGGCATCAACAAACAACGGCTTCGTATCAGACATCACGGTCACTGCTGACATTAAGGTGAAAAAATCCATGACAGCCGCGGCAGGTATTGTGCTTGTCAATGCGGGTACGATATCGGACTGTGCCTTTTCGGGAGCGATTACGGCGGAAAACGGCTTGGATAATGCGGAAAAGGCAATCGGCGGCATTACAGCCGAGAATGAGGGCGTAATCCAGAACTGCCATACGCTTGGCAGCATCAATACCAATACGTCAGTGATGGGCGGTATTGCGGCAAAAAACAGCAGAACGATTGAGGACAGCACCAACCATATGTCTGTTTCGGGCGCATACTATACAGGTGGTATTGCCGGAAAGAACACAGGTACGGTTACAAGTTGTAAGAACTATGGCGCAGTGTCGCAAAAAAACAATGCGGATGAAGGTCTTGCAGGCGGTATTGCAGCGAGCAGCACGGGAAGCATTACCGACTGTGAAAATTATGCGCAGGTATCGGGCGAATATAAGAGCATCGGCGGCATTGCCGGAAACAGCACACAGACGATATCAGGCTGTGGAAACTACGGTGCGGTGACAGGCAGTGAAAATGTCGGCGGTATTGTCGGACTGTTCAGCGGTTCCGGCGCTACGGTTAAAAACAGCTTCAACAAAGGCAAAATTAGTGCAAAAACGAATAAAAACAGCGGCGAGCAGGGAATCGGCGGTATTCTTGGAGCGGCATCGCAAAACGCTGCCTGCGTCATTCAAGGCTGCTACAACACGGGAGCGGTCAGCAGTGCGTCAGATACAAGATATATCGGTGGTATCGCAGGCATGCTCTATAAGGGCAGCATCAAAAATACATACAATGCAGGTGAGGTATCCGCGTCGGCAATTAGGGATGACTTTAATCCATATGCGGCGATGCTTGCAGGCTTTATGGGCAAGGACACAGAGGCAACCTACACGGACTGTCTGTTTACGGGGGGAAGCGATACCGTCTGCAACCGGGAAAGCGGCGTGGTGCTTGCGACAGGTGAGAAATTATCGGCGGAGGCGCTTAAGGGACAGGAGGCGCTCTCGACGCTTGGCGGCGGCTTTGCATTAGATGATGGCGCAATCAATGGCGGTTATCCCGTTATCAGCGGACAGAAGGCAAAGGAAGAAGCGTATATTATCCTGTATGAGCCAAACGGCGGCTGTGCGGATTACTATTTTACAAGGACACAGGACGATGTGGCGAAACCATCTGCTACGCCGACGAGAAAGAGCGCGTCCTTCAAGGGCTGGTATCGGGACAAAGCACTCAAGGAGGAGTACCGTTTTGGCAGTGTCACGAAATCAGAGGTTGTTTATGCAGGCTGGGAGCTTCGGGAGGAGGTAGAGGATATCTGTCTTGACCAGACGGATGTCACGCTGATTTTAAATGAAAGCTTTGACATCAAGCCACAGGTTTTGTTTACACCCAAGAATGCCGAAAACAAGGAGCTTGTATTCTCCAGCGATGATTCGTCGGTAGCGACCGTTGATGAGAACGGCATTGTAAGGGCAGTCGGCGTGGGTACCGCAAGGATTACCATCGGGCTTGCCGATAAGTCAATTGATAAGGAATTAACATTTACGGTCAACGTATCGAATGCACAGAATATTGTAAGGTTTAAGCTCTACGATGACGCAAGCGCGGCGGAAATTACAAGGACGACAATATCCGTTGGCGAGCCGGTCATTATACAGGCGGTCTTTGGCGCGGATACGCCCGCGAATGCGACACTGCAGTGGTCAACCAGCAATCCGGCTTGCGTGAAAAAGACGGAGCGCACAGACTTAATCCGAATCAACGCGGTGGAGCTTGAGGGATTAAAGCCGACCACTGACAGCAACAAGGTGGAAATCACGTGTATCCTGAAATATCCTGACGGTACGACGTTTACAGGGGTTCTGCGTGTAACGGTAAGACCGCTTGCGGAAAGCGTGTCCATCTCGCTTGGCAGAGATGATGCGACCGGAAAGGATGTCGTATATGACATTGATACCAAGCAGTTTATTGCGATTGGCACCAATAAGCTTTCCACTCCGGTTGAGGAGCTTTCGGCGTCCATTCTGCCAAAGGCGGCAGACCAGAGGGTAAAGTGGAGCTCATCCGATACGTCAGTCATAAAATTTGACGATGAGGAGAGCGGGAAGGCAGTCGGGAATAAGAGTGGCGAGGCGACGGTTACGGCGATGCCGGCAGTCCTGTACGGAAAAGGCGCTGACGGAAAAGAGGTCAAGGGAACGATACGCGTAAAGACAAGGCGCATTATACAGTCCCTCTCATTTACGCCAAAGCCAAGCGACAAGAACGGTGCGATATCCTATGACCAGTATGGCAGGATTGAGATAACCGACGGAATGAGCATCAATCTGGAGCCGACCTATGTTCCGGCGGATGCGACCATCAAGAAGGTGAATTGGTCAAACAGCAATAAGAATGCACTGGACATAACGGTTACAGAGGGAACCAATGTTGCGACCGTAAAGGCAAAGAAGGTTGCGGCAAATACCATTGTGAAGCTTACGGCAGAGGCAACGGATATGGGCGAGGCGTCCTGCGAGCTGGAGTTTATCGTAAAGCCCAAGGTTGAAAAGGTCAATATTTACAGAAAAAGCGACATTCACCACGACAATTGCTTAAGCGGCGGCAGCGTGGGTGTCGAGGCAAGCGAGACCTTTGACCTGATTGCAGTGAATGAGCCTGAAAATTCCTCGCAGCGGGTGACTTGGAAAATCAGTAATACAAAGATTGCCGACCTTACGGAAAATGCGGATGGAAGCTGTACGATTAAGGTGAAGGATAAGGGAACCGCGCAGATTACGGCAACAACGGTGGACGGCACAAATATCAAGGCGACTACGACACTCAACGTTACTACGATGGCAAAGGAGATTAAGGTTGAGGGCAGCAGCATGGTTATGGTAGGCGGAAAAATTACGCTTACGGCATCTGTCTATCCAAAGTCCGCAAGCAACTGTAAGGTTAAATGGGTGACAAGTACACCGGAGTATGCAAAGGTAGATGAGAAAACGGGCGTGGTAACAGGCGTTGCCACGGGAACAGGCACCACTGCAGGAACTGCTATCATAAAGGCAGTCGCGCAGGACGGAAGCGGCATTGAAAGCCCGCCTCATATCGTGACGGTATATGAGGCTCCGAAGGAATTTGACCTGATGATACCGGACGGCGATAAAAATGAGAAAAACGACAAGCTCCTTACCGGAAAAACAATCGGAATTGATCCGGACCTGAACACGGAAACCTACACGTCAACGTATACGGTTGCGCCAAGAATTCTTCCCGAGAAGGCATGTCAGAAGGTCGAGTGGAAGTCAAGCAACGAGAAAGTAGCAACCGTAAAGGAGGGTGTGATTACCGCACATACATTCGGCAAGGCGACCATCACGGCAAAGGCGATTGACGGAAGCAACCGGACGGCAAGTGTTACCGTCAATGTTGCAACACTTGTAAAGGGAATTGAAATAACAGGCAGTCATTATATCGGAATAAGCGATAATGAGGATATTGAGCTGCAATTAAAGGCAGTTGTCAAGGATAAGGACGCGTCAAACAAATCCGTTGTGTGGAAGAGCGAGTATCCAAGCATTGCAGAGGTTGATGAAACCGGTCTTGTCATTGCAAACGCGAAGTCGGGATCGACAAAGATTACGGCGGAGGCTGCTGACGGAAGCGGTGTCATTGCAGAGCACACGGTCTATGTGGCAAGCAGTAAGAACAAAGTCACGATTAGCAGGGCGGACAGCGGCATTGGCGAATGGGTTGTCGATAAAAAGGATAACCGGACAATAGAGGGCATTGACCTTGCCGACCGGGAGACCGTGACGATACGGCTTCGGGCTGACTTAAGCGGCGGCTCCCCCGAGCGGGATGGTATTCCGATGGAGTTAAAGTGGAGCACGTCAAACAAGAACATCGCAACGGTTGAAGCGGATGAATCGGATTCCCATATGTGTACCGTCACCCTGTACAATAAGGGTGTAAGCGGCAAAAAATCCGTTAAGATAACAGCGACGACCACAGAGGGATATGAGTCAAGTGCGAGCGTGACCATCAAGGATATCAAAAACACCAATCCGTGGGTGACCATCACAGGTCCCGGGCATCAGCTTGCAAACGGGAAAAAGATGCAGCTTTCCGCAGGAGATATCGCGGTGACATGGCATAGCGACAGTCCATCGGTTGCAGTGGTTGACGAGAAAAAGGGCGTGGTGAAGGCGGATAAATACGCGACGGGTACGGCAAGAATTACCGCGGTGCCTGTTGTCGGAAAAGGAAGCCCGAACTGGGATACGTATGAAATCCATGTGGCGCCGCCCACACAAAGGGTAGAAATCACCCTAAACGGTGTCAGGCGTGAGCCAAAGGAAAAGCTTGGCATTGACATTATCAAGGGATATGAGGGTGTGGAAAAGCTAAAGCTTGGTGCGCTATTGGATAGTGTGGCGTCGGAGGATGTTACATGGAAAAGCTCGAATCAGTCCATTGCCGCGCTGGATGAGGACGGCTATCTTGATGTGAAAAAGACAGGAACCGTCACCTTTACGGCGACGGCATCAGACGGCAGCAATAAAAAAGAAAAAATCACGTTTGTCATTACAAAGCAGACAACCAAAATGTGGCCTGCCGGAGGACGGGAAAACGTGGTCGTTGGCAGGAAAAAGTCCGTACAGCTCAACGTAGAGTACAGACCGCTTGGCACAACCATGAAAAAGGCACAGTGGGAGAGCAGCGACACGTCGATCGCAAAGGTCAATAAAAATAACGGAAAGGTGACGGGCGTACAGGAGGGCACGGCGGTGATTACGGCAACGGCGACGGACGGAAGCGGCAAAAGCTGCACGTTTAACGTTCAGGTGGTGCCTGCGGTAAGCAAGGTTGACATTGTTAAGGTTGAGGCAAACGGACGCAGGAATGAGCCCAGAGCTGTTGTGGGAGTGGATTTAGGTCCCGGTGTGAGCACCTATACAACGAAGCTTAGCACAGACCTTTATGTAAAAGAGGGGAAGGAATACATTCCGCTGGATGCCCAGCGTGTGGAATGGAGCTCGAGCAATAAGGCGATTGCCGAGGTTGACGAGGACGGACTTGTGACAGTGCATAAGGCAGGAGAGGTGACCATCAAGGCGACAGCGACAGACGGCAGCAAGAAGTCGGGCAAGATTAAGCTCTACGCGGGAAGGCTTGTGGAACGGCTTGATGTGGATAAGAGCGTGCTTGGCGGAATTGACCTGTACTTAGGCATGAAGGAGTACAAGACGTTTGACCTTTCGGACAAAATTGACGTTTATCCGCTGATTGCAAGCAATAAGACGCTTGTCTATACAAGCACCAACAAAAAATGCGTGACAGTGAATGCGAAAGGCAAGGTAACGGCGAAAAAGCCAAATGATGAACCTGTATACATCATTGTTACAACAAAGGACGGTTCCGGCGTCAGCGTGGAGATACCTGTTGATGTGACAAAATGACGGAATGAGACAATAAGAATGTATGTTTGGGCAGGAGAAGAAAAAGACTCCTGCCCGTTTTTTGCTTTTCATTCTTTCCATTTCCGATTATTTACATTTCATTGGCAAATACTATGACATAGAAGGAAAACTATGATATAATGAGCGTTAGCGAGAACGAGTATAGGGAGGCAGGATAAAGGATGTGTGGAATAGCCGGATTTTGCAACAACGCCGCAAACTGGAGAACAAATATCGAAAAAATGAATGAACGAATGTACCACCGCGGCCCCGACGCAGGCGGCGTCTGGGCAAACGACGACAAAAGTGTGGTCTTCGGACACCGCAGGCTTTCCATCATCGACCTGTCCGAAAACGGCGCGCAGCCAATGCACTCCGCGTCGGGAAGATATGTGTGCGTCTTTAACGGCGAAATCTACAATTACCGCACCATAAGGGACAAGCTCCTTGCGGAAAAAAAGGTAACAGCATTTCGCGGCGGCTCAGACACGGAGGTCTTGCTCGCGGCGTTTGAGGCATACGGCGTCAGGGATACGCTTGCGCTCTGCAAGGGCATGTTTGCAATCGCGCTTTATGATAAGGAAACAAAGCGTATCACCCTCATGCGTGACCGCGTTGGCGAAAAGCCCCTGTATTACGGCTTTGTCAACAAAAGCTTTGTCTTTGCGTCCGACATTGGCAGTATCCGTGTACTGGACGGCTTTTGCAACGAAATCGACACCGCCGTGCTCCAAATCTATTTCATACACGGCTATATCCCCGCGCCCTATTCCATTTACAAGGACATTTACAAGCTCGACGCAGGCTGTATTTTGGAGCTTGACGTGCCTTATGACACACCAAAAATCAGCCCCTACTGGTCGGTGCGCGAGGTGGCAAAATACGGGCAGGCACACCCTTTTTGCGGGACAAGACAGGAAGCCGCAGACGAGCTGGAACGCCTGCTCAAGGCGTCCATCAGGGAACAAATGGTCGCGGACGTTCCTGTCGGTGCGTTTTTGTCGGCAGGCATTGACAGCAGCACCATCGTCGCGCTCATGCAGGCGCAGTCGGACTTGAAGGTGCGGACGTTCACAATCGGCATGGAAGACCCCAAGTACAACGAGGCTGCTTATGCAAAGGAAATCGCAAAGCATTTGGGAACACAGCACACAGAGCTGTACATTACGCCCGACGATGCAAAAGCGGTCATTCCAAAGCTCGCACATATATTCGGCGAGCCGTTTGCCGACTCCTCACAGATACCGACCTATCTTGTCAGCAAAATGACGCGGGAGCACGTGACGGTGTCCTTAAGCGGCGACGCGGGCGACGAGCTGTTCTGCGGGTATATGACATACGCCTCCATCGACCGGATATGGGGAAAGATGAAGTCGTATCCGTACGCGCTGCGCAAAATGGCAAGCAGCCTTCTTGTAAACTGTCCGCTGCTAAAAAACAAACAGATTTTGCAGACAAAGGCATATCTGCTTGGCGCCAAAAGCCCGGAGCACCTTTACGAGCTTTCCAACGCGCAGGAGGCAGGAAATCTGGCGGTTGCGCTTGACAAAAACGTTCACCCATATAAGCATAACACGCAGCCCTACGGCGATGTCCAAGAGCCGCAGAGCCGCATTATGCTGATGGATATGGAGGTGTATCACCCAGACGACATTTTGGTGAAGGTTGACCGGACGGCAATGGCAGTGTCTTTGGAGACGCGCGTGCCAATGCTTGACAAGGACGTGGTCGAATTTGCGTGGACGCTGCCGATTGCATACAAAAAACAGGGCGATGTCGGAAAGGTGGTTTTGCGCGATGTCCTCTATCGTTATGTGCCAAAGGAAATGATGGACAGACCAAAGAAGGGCTTTTCCATTCCGATTACAAAATGGCTCAAGGAGCCGCAGCTTCGGTCTTGGGCGGAGGCGCTGGTTGACAGGGAGCTTATCAGAAGGCAGGGGATTTTAAACGCCGACGTGGTTTGGCGTATGTGGACGGACTACATCAAAAACGACAACTGGCGGATACAGCTTTGGTATATCCTGATGTTCCAAAGCTGGCTTGCCTCGGAAAAAATCAGGTAGGTGCGCATGGTTTTTGTGATTTTAAACTGGGGATACATTCTAATAACAAGCTTCCTGTGCGGCTTTGCGTTCTCAAGGCTTGTGAAAAAGACATTGGGCTATCCGATGGAAAATCTGATAGAGCTGGTGTTTTTCGGGCTAATTATAGCAACGGCTTACGCACAGCTTTTCAGCCTGCTTGGCGGAGTGGGCATTGCGGCAAATCTTCTCTTGACTGCCGGGTGCATTTTGATATTTGCAGCTTGGAGAAAAGAAATAATATGCGTTATACATCAAAAATGGCAAAAACGGACGCTTTTTTATAAAATAACAGTTGTAATTCTGACGCTGCTATGGTGTTACTGCACCTCAAGAGGCTACATGCATTATGATTCTGACCTCTACCATGCGCAAAGTATCCGCTGGATAGAGGAGTATGGTATTGTGAAGGGGTTGGGAAATATCCATGTGCGCTTTGCGTACAACAGCTCGTTTTTTGCGCTGTCCGCGCTTTATAGTATGCGGGGGCTTCTGGGGCAGTCGCTTCATACGGTAAACGGGCTGATTGCGCTTTTGCTGAGCGTGGAATTGCTCGAGGGCTTTCGGCGGCGGCTTGCACCCTCTGATTTTGCAAGGCTTGGGGCGTTTTATTATCTGACGTTGATTTACCGCGACATCGTAGCTCCGGCGTCGGATTACTGTGTGATGTGCTTCGTATTTTACCTTGTGATAAGGTGGCTTTCCTGCTTGGAGGCAGGGGAGCGCAGGGCTGCTCCCTACGCGCTGCTGTGTGTGATGGGTGCCTACTGTGTCACGTTGAAGCTTACGGCGGGGGTGATTTTGCTGCTTTTGATAAAGCCTGCGTATCTGCTTTTGAAGGGGCGGCGTTATCGGGAAATCGCGTTCTACGTTTTGATGGGGAGCTTGGTGCTTGTCCCGTGGCTTGCAAGGACTGCCCTGATTTCGGGGTATCTGCTGTATCCGTTTCCGGCGCTTGACGTGCTTGATGTGGACTGGAAGATTCCGGCGGCAGCGGCGGCGCTTGACGCGGCGGAAATCAAGACATGGGGGCGCGGGCTGCAAAACGCTGCGCTGGTGGGGCTTCCTGTTTGGGAATGGTTTCCGGGCTGGTTTCGGGAGACGCTTCCTGCTATCGGAAAGCTTTTGGTTGTGGCAGATTTGGCATGTGTTGCGGCGACGGTGTGCTTTGCCGTAGCTTTTGCGGTCTGTGCAGTCCGAAAAAAAGCCGTGCCCAAAAAGGCGGACCGTCTGTTGGTGCTTGTCACAGTGGCGGTGTCTTATCTGTTCTGGCAGCTTTCGGCACCGCTGTTAAGATATGGCTACGCATACGTGCTGCTGCTGATAATGCTTGTAGCAGGCTTTTTGTATCAGGGTATCCGAAAAAACGGACGCTTGGTGTGCTTTGCCGTGCTTCTTTTGATAGCGGTCAAGGGCGTATCGCTTGCGGGGTATCTGACGGAGACAGCGAAAAAGCCCCATTACATTGCCCAGCAGGAGTATGGCAGCTATGACTTGGAACGCTTTGAGGCGGAGGGGATTTCCTTCTATTATCCTAAAAGCGGCGACCGGGTGGGCTATGAACGCTTTCCCGCAATCCCGCGTAAAATTGCCGTAAGGTTCCGTGGACAGGACATCAGGGACGGATTTCTTCCATCAGGTTAGTCTGTCAGGTTGATACGATACGGCAATTATAGTATAATGGTATATATCATACGTTAGGAGAGGATTTTGATGAGGATACAAACGAGTGACGCAGAAGCACTACAGATTAAGAATTATATTAAGATTGCACGGCCGGATCACTGGATTAAAAACGTGTTTATCCTGCCGGGGCTTGCGCTTGCGCTGATTTTGATTGAACTGCCTGCGGACTGGGGCAGCTTTCTGATAAAGCTTGTGGCGGGCTTTCTTGCGACCTGCTTTATCGCGTCGGCAAACTATGTCATCAATGAATGGCTTGACGCGGAGTTTGACCAGTACCACCCGACGAAAAAGTACCGACCTGTGGTGAGCCAGAACATGAAATTTTCGCTTGTGATGGTGGAGTATGTCATCTGCATTCTCGTCGGTATCGTATTGTCCTTTATGGTCAATATCCCCTTTGTCGTGACGGAGCTGTGGCTTTTGGTGATGGGGGTTTTATACAATGTAAAGCCGGTGCGGACAAAGGACGTGGTGTACCTTGACGTGCTCTCCGAGTCCATTAACAATATGATACGCCTTTTGCTTGGCTGGTTTATCGTATGCGAGGACGTGTATCCACCCTCAAGCATTATGCTTGGCTACTGGATGGCGGGCGCGTTTCTGATGGCGGTAAAGCGTTACGCGGAATACCGCATGATTGGAAATCCCGAGGTTGCAGGCTCCTACAGGAAGTCATTTTGCAAATACAAGGAGGAGACGCTTTTGTGCTCCGCGCTCTTTTATGCGCTGTGCGCAACGTTTTTAATCGGCATTTTCCTGCTAAAGTACCGGATTGAGTACCTTGTTGCAATGCCTGTGCTCTTTTTCCTGTTCTGCTATTACCTGTACATAGCGCACAAGCCCGATTCGGCGGCGCAGAAGCCGGAAAAGCTGTTTCGCGAGAAAAAGCTGATGTTGCTGGTGGCGGTGCTTGTGGTGCTTTTTGCCGTGCTTACGGTGGTTGACATTCCGGTGATGGAAGTGTGGGAGACGGCATTCTTCATTCCCACAGGGCATTGATGTGAGGGCGATGTATGAACCGGATAGAGCTTAGAAAAAACAATCTCATGGAGTATGATACCTTCATCTTTGACTTGGACGGAACGCTTTATTATCAGAAGCCGTTTCGGATTAGAATGCTTTGTACGCTGCTTGGCTATGTGCTGCGCCACCCGACGTCGGTCAGGGATTTATCCTTAATTCAGACCTACCGGAAGACGCGTGAGCAGTGGGAGCGGCTTGAACGAAATGTCGCGTTTGCGTCAGGGCTGAGCCTTGATGAACGCCAGTTTGCATACGTGGCGGAAAAACGGAGGGTGGAGCCGGAGGACGTAAGGCGTGCGGTGGAGCTGTTTATGCTAAAGCTGCCCCTGCGCGTGCTGCCGCCGTTTCGCGATGAAATGCTTGCGGAATGGATACAACGGCTGAAAACTGAAAAGAAAACAGTAGTTATTTATTCGGATTATCCCGTGGAGGATAAGCTTCGGTGCCTTGGCATTGAGGCGGACGCCTGTTTTACATCGGGGGACGCTGCCATTGGCTGTATGAAGCCTGATCCAAGGGGACTCCGGGTAATCCTGTCCGCGCTTGGCTGTGAGGGCGCAGACGCGGTCATGGTTGGCGACCGTTATGAAAAGGACGGTATTGCCGCACAGTCGGCGGGCGTTGACTATATCATCGTGGACAGCGTGAAACGGGAGCGCGAAAGGCTGCGGGAGCTTTTTTTTGATAAAATGATATGTCATAAAATGATGTGAGGGAGAGCGTGTGATGATGAAAAATAAGTTGATAAGAGTGATTGCGGCTGCCTGCATTGCGGTAATGATCAGTCAGCCGCCTTATGCTGTCATGGCAGCGGAGGAAACACCTGTTATGGAAATGCCAAAAAACGAAATGCCCGAAATGGAAGCACCTGTTATGGAAGTGCCGGAAATGCCCCAGCCAGAGCCGGTAGACCATGAGACGGCGTTATTGCAGGAGGCGCAAAGGGCAGTTGTCGAGCAGGGGCTTGCGCTTGACAAATACCATGTAATCAATGTGCTTGGCGACTCGCTTACCGAGGGAGTCGGCGCAAGGTCGGAGGATAAAGCGTATCCGGTTGTCCTTTCAAGGCTTACAGGGGCAGTCGTGAACAATTACGGGGTTTCCGGCTCACGCATTACGGATATAGAGAGTATCTGGACAAATCCCGGCTCTTTTGTAGACCGCATGTATGCGATGGACAAAGCAGCCGACCTTGTGCTCGTATTTGGCGGCACAAATGATTTCTGGTTCGGCGACTGCCCGATTGGAAAGCGCAGTGATACGGGTGTCAATACCTTTTATGGTGCGCTCAATAAAATGCTGCCGCACCTTAAGCGGGAATATCCCGATGCGGACATTGTGCTGATCATTCCGTATCAGCAGTGCAAGGACGCGGACGAGACACGTCCGTATAAAAGAAGCACCTACAGTGATTTTGGACACGGCACATTCAGCAAGTACCGCATTGCCATGCTCGACCGCTGTGAATACTACGGGATACCGGTGCTTGACTTATACGCGGACTACGACCTCAATATGGCGGATAACAGGGAGGCGCTTGAGCGCTACGGGAACTTTATCTGCGACGGCTGTCACTTAAATGACGCGGGCTACAACCTGCTTGCGCGAAAAATATATGCCTTTATTATGCAGGACTTCTCCGAATATGTGCCGCAATATACCGAAATCCATGATATGGTCTTTGAGACGGCGGCGCTTCCGGCGCTCATTCAAAACGGCAGCTTCGTCATGCCAAACGGCGAGGTCATTTTAAGCAAGCCCGGCTTTGAGGTTGAACCCACCATGCCCCTGCAGCAGCTTTATCAGAATTTCATTATCTCAGCAATGTACTAATCAAAAAATTAAACAAATTTTAAGAAAAAATTTATTTTTAATTCATCTTTACGTTTTTATCAAAATATGTTACCATTGAGAAACGCGAAAGACAAAGGTGGGAACGTAAAGATGGGTGCGATTAGAAAATACTGGCATTGGCTGCTTGCGGCAGGCATTTTTGCCTTTGAAGCAGTCGTTTTGCTGTTGCTTCGAAAAAACATTTATGTGGGAATTTGTGATAATCTGGATTTGTTCATCACGCAGCTAAAAATGCTGCGCGACAATGGAACCTTTTTTGCAAGGCATTCTGAAATGCCCATATTAGGCGGCATTGACCGGAATTATTTTCCGTCGGAGTTTTCGCTCTACAATCTGCTGTATTTCATCTTGCCGGACATTTATGCATATATCGCCGGATACCTGCTCAAGCTTGTCCTTGCCTTTTTCTCCTGTATCCTGCTGGCAAAGTACATCTTGCGCGAAACCTTTCGGGACTATGAAAAAATCGTGGTTTTGGTCGCCATAGCGTTTGCGCTGCTTCCGGTCTATCCGATGTATGCGCTGTGCTTTTCGTCCATGCCGCTTGTGCTCTATCTGCTCATCAGAATTTACGAGAAGCCGGACTGGTGGCTTTATCTGCTGCTGTTTTTGTATCCGCTTGTCTCTTATTTTACGTTTTTTGGTGCGTTTATCATCGGTTATATATTAATAGCAATTGTTATTTTATGGTTTCGGGACAAAAAGACCTCGTTTTCCCTGATGGCTGCCCTGATTGTCCTGATGGCGGGGTATGTGTGCTTTGAATACCGTCTGTTTTACATTATGCTGATGTCTGATGAGACGACCATCAGGAGCACGATGGTGACGGGAGATTACGGGATGCGCGAGCTGTGGGACTGCTTTTGGGACGTGTTTTTACATGGCTTTTCCCATGCGAAATCGCTCCATACCTATTTTGTCCTTCCGGTGTGCGTCCTCTATTTTATATGGAACAATGTGCAGTATCTTACAGGCAGGAAATCAGGAAGGCTCTGCGCGGACAGATTCAATTGGATTGCTTTGTTTCTTCTATTTAACTGCCTTGTCTATGCGCTTTACTTTTGGAGACCGCTCAGGGGCCTGATTGAGACGGTACTGCCGCCGCTTAAGGGCTTCCAGTATGGCAGAACAATCTTTTTTAACACCTTTGCATGGTACGCGGCATTTTTTATCGTTATCAAACGGCTGGTTGACAATATGCACTGGGACGGGATTTTTTGCGCGACACCGTATGCGCTTTGTATTGTGGCAATTCTGATTGTCGGCGGTACACAGTGCGAGTACAGCGACTTCTACAATACCTGCTACTGCAACCTGTACAAGCTTGTGAAGCAAAAACCCGCAAACCAGCTAAGCTATAAGGAATTTTACGCCGAGGCGTTGATGGAAAAGATAAAAGCGGACATTGGCTATACGCCGGACAAGGGCGCCTGTGCCTACGGCTTTCACCCCGCAATGCTCTCCTACAACGGCATTACGACGATTGACGGCTATTGCGGCTATTACAGCCAGAGTTATAAGGAAGCATTCCGCACGGCAATCGCCCCGACGCTTGCGGCAAATCCAAGCTGGCAGACCTACTATGACGACTGGGGCTGCCGGGCATACCTGTTTTCGGCGTCGGGGGAAAATACGTATGATTTTGGTGCAAATGCCACTGCCGCGGCGCAGGAAATTTTGATTGACGAGCCGGCGTTAAAGGCGCTTGGGTGCGATTACATTTTTTCCCGCGTAGAGATTACCAATGCCGAGGCAATGCATATCAGGCTGATAAAGGTCTATCAGGCTGACGGGGCTGCGTACGGTGTGTATCTGTACGGGCTGGAATAAAGAGGAAGGATATTTGGAAAGGAACGAATGCAGATGAGTAAAAAAAGGGTACTGTTATTTTATCCGCCCGGGGCGCTTTTCCAGCGGGGCGAAGACCGCTGCCAGCAGAACATCGACGACGGCTCCGCACAGGCAATGCGCGCGTGCAACGATTTGGGCTACGCCGCGGCAATCCTGATGAAAAGCGGCTACGAGGTCAAGCTTCAGGATTATCAGACGCAGCGGGATACCTTTGATACGCTGTTAAAGGACATGGACACGTTTGCGCCGGACATGATTATGATGAGTATCACAAACACCACCATTTTTGACGACATCAAGGTTGTGAATACATTAAGGGAAAAATATAACCCGATTGTCGTATTAAAGGGCGCCTTGTTTTACGCACCCGAGCAGGCAATGCTTGACATGCTTGACCTATCAAACGTCGATTACCTGATTGGCGGGGAGATTGACTTCTGCATTGGAAAGATTGCGGATTACTGCTTTCAGGGCATCGGGAAGCCCGAGGACATCAACAATATTTTATATAAGGACGAAAACGGCAAAATGGTTGCGGCAAAATTCCATGTATGGGACGACGACCTTGACGCGCAGCCGTTTCCGGCAAGGGAGCTGATGCCAAATGCGCTTTATATCCGTCCCGACACCAAGGAGCCGATGGCGACCATTCAGACGGCAAGGGGGTGCCCGAGCCAGTGCGTGTTCTGCCTGACGCCGGAAATTTCCGGGAAACGCGTGCGCTTTCGAAGCCCGCAGAATGTACTGGAAGAAATGATTGAATGCTATGAAAAGCACCATATCAGAAACTTCTTCTTCAAGGCGGACACGTTTACGATTGATCCCAAGTGGGTAAAGGAAATGTGCGAGCTGATTATCGGGTCAAGGATTTACGGGAAAATCGAGTTTACGGCAAACTCGCGTGTACGCCCCCTGAGCAAGGAAACGTTAGAGCTGATGAAAAAAGCAGGCTGTTTTTTGGTGGCGTTTGGCTTTGAGTCCGGCAGTGACAAAATGTTAAAGGCAATGCGGAAGGGAACAACCGTCGAGGAGAACCGGCAGGCGGCAAGATGGTGCAAGGAACTTGGCTTAAAGTTCTGGGGGTATTTTGTGATTGGCTTTCCGTGGGAGACAAGGGAAGACATTCTGATGACCAAAAAGCTTGTCATGGAAACAGACCCTGATTTTATTGAGGTGACGATTGCGCTGCCGTTTTACGGGACGCCGATGTATGAAATCTGTAAGCAGGAGAAACTGCTTGAAAAGTCCGTGCTGGGAAGCGATTTCTTCCATTCCAGCACAAAGGGCACCATACACCTGACGCTTGACGAGGTCATGAAGCTTCGCAGGAATATCCTGCTTGGCTTCTACTTAAGACCAAAATATATCATCAGGCGCATGGGCGACTGTATCAAAGACCCCGGCATTTTCGTGCAGTATGTCAAATACGGGATAAAGCTTGTCGTAAATCTTTTAAAATAGGAAGCGCTCTATACGACCTTTTGGTTTAGCCAGAAGGTCGTATTTTTTTGTCGATTTTATCCAAAATCTTTTTCATGCAAAGCCCGAGCGCGTAGATTGCAAAAACGGAAGGAAGATAGACAATGCAGTACAGCAGCAGGTCGTTGTATTCATAACCATTTATGGTCAGGAAGTAGGAAAGGTCTTTCAGCGCATACCAACTGATAAAGGCGTGCACGAGATACATTCCATAGGAGTTTTTCCCGCACGACGCGATAAAGCCCGTAAATGCATTCGGGTGCGCCGCGTTTTTCTTCTCGATATGGATAAGGCTTACGGCAAGCCAGTAAAAGGAAAGCCCGACAACCGAGGGCAGGAGCGCGTAGATAAAATTGCGCTCCGGCGTGATGTAGCGGTAAACGCACCAGTAGCAGAGCACCGCGGACAGTGCAAGCGAAACAGGCAGCGGGCATTTTTTCGAAAAATCGGTCTTTTCCTGAAAATACAGCAAAATGCCAAGCGAGAAGCAGGGGAGCTGGTTGGTAAAAAAGTAATATAAAAACGAGTTGTTGTAAGGATAGTACTCGTACTGCGTTGCAATGGCAATGTGCTTTAAAAGCAGGTAGTTTAGCAGTAACAAAACAGGCGGTATCAATACAATCAGCGCACATGCGCGCGCGAATAGCTTTTCAAATAAAAAGAACAAAAGCGGGAACAGCGCGTACAGGATAAAGGTGGTGCCGATGTACCAGCCGCCCGGAAACACCGTGTTGATGTAATCCGGGAAAAATCCGTGGACAAACAGGACGTTCGTGATAATGGCGGCAGGCTCCCTTTTCATGATAAAGCCGGGAGAGTGGTCAAGAATATCAAGAAACAGCACATTGAGCAGGTAATTGATACACAGGATTATGACAAAGCCCGGCGCAAGGCGCAGGTAGCGGCGCAGTATAAAGCGTCCGCTGCACGCAAGGCGCTGCCGCAGGGGAAGCGTTCCATCGGGGCTTTCGTATTT
Source organism: uncultured Lachnospiraceae bacterium (assembly GCA_947567595.1). Lineage (GTDB taxonomy): Bacteria > Bacillota > Clostridia > Lachnospirales > Lachnospiraceae > COE1. The sequence goes on from CANOMQ010000001.1 coordinate 89,521, forward strand.
TGTGCTCAGGTGCGTCCACGCGTAGCAAAGGGACATGCCGGACACCAGAAAAAAGAGCTGACAGCCCATCTGCCCGTAATTGATGAGTTGCCGAAGCCCTGTCATGTCCTTCATGATAAAATGGCGGTTGTGCACCATGATAATCATCAGGATACCAATGCCTTTTAAGAGATTGAGTGCGCCTAGCTGTTTTTTCATAGGTAATCATTCCTTTCCTCGTCAAGATTATGTTTATCTGTATTTTGCCATTTTTTTCCTGCTTTGTAAACCGAACTTCTTTTTTTACAATCGTGTTGGAGCCGTGTCGGGGGCAAGCCGCGGTAAATATGTACAGTTAATTGAAGAAAAAAAAGGAACAATATTGACTATTTTGTATTAAAATGATAAAATTAGAATACTTGTTAAGTAAACAAAAATAAGGAAGCAAATTTGTGTATCAGGGGGTAATGATGGATAAACAGAAGATTTTAATTGTGGATGATGAAGAAGTAAACAGAGCCATACTCGAAATCATGTTCCAAACGGAGTTTGAGGTCATTCAGGCGAGCAATGGTGAGGAGGCAATCAAGCAGATTGAGGAAAATCCGGACGCCGTATTAATCCTGTTGGACATCGTTATGCCGGTGATGGACGGATTTGGCGTTTTGGAATACATGCAGTCCAAGGAGCTGCTTGAGAAAATGCCGGTTATCCTGATTACGGGCGAGACAATCCGTGACAGCGAGGATAAGGCGTATTCATACGGCGTTGCGGACGTCATACATAAGCCGTTCTACCCCGATATTGTAGAGCGCAGGGCAAAGAACATCATCGAGCTGTATCAGAACAAGCACAACATGGAGGTTCGTTTAAAGGAGCAGGAGATGGAGCTGCGCGCGCAGCAGAAGCTTTTGCAGGAAAACAACGAGTTCATGATTGACACGCTCAGTACGGTTGTCGAGTTTCGAAGCCTTGAGACTGGGGAACATATCCGCCGTATCAAGTATTTTACAAGGATTTTGCTCAAATATCTTGACAAATATTTCCCGAAATACGGGCTGACAAAGGTGCAGATTGATGAGATTGCAAGGGCTTCCGCGCTGCATGATGTCGGAAAAATCGGTATCCCTGATGCAATTTTGTTAAAGCCGGGAAAGCTGACGCCCGAAGAATTTGAGGAGATGAAGAAGCATACGACAATCGGTGCGGAAATTTTGGAAAGCTTCCGTGAAAGACAGTCAAATGAATTCTTTGAATATTGTTATGAAATCTGCCGTTGGCACCATGAGAGATGGGACGGAAACGGTTATCCCGATCATTTGGTCGGAGATCAGATTCCAATCAGTGCACAGATTGTAGCGATTGCAGATGTATACGATGCGTTGGTAAGCAAGAGAGTTTACAAGGGTGCATACGCCAATTCCGATGCATACAAGATGATTATGGACGGAGAGTGCGGACAGTTTTCTCCGGATGTACTGGAGTGCTTCCAGCTTGCAAAAGAGGACTTCTTCAATATTGTGGAAGTAATTGGAATGTTTGATTTTGCAGATTAGATTTAGAGGATGCGTAAAGGACAGCGAAACAGTATATGGTTTTGCTGTTTTTACGTAAACGGAAATTGGAGGCTGGATATGAGTCAAAGAGATTTAGCAGTCCTTCTTTTTGATAACGCTTTGGAGATTGTGCTGGCATTTGACGATCAGGGATTGATTATCTACGGCAATGCCGCTGCGCATGAGAAGCTGGAATACGGCGAGGATTTGGTGGGTGTGCCGATTGGGAGTGTGTTTCCCAACGCGTTTGCAAAAGATGGGGATAAATGGGTTCCGGCCTGTGCCATCGGGACGCAGATTCACCGCATGACGGCATACCGTAAAAATCAGACCTGTTTTCCGACGGATATGCGTGTCGTAAAGGAGGAGACGACAGGAACGTTTCTATGTATGGCGCACAGTGTGCTGGAAAAGGAGCATTTGAGCCATGAGCTGGATCAGATCAAGCAGGAGAACGAGGCGGCAATGCGCGTCAAGTCGGAGTTTGTGGCAAACGTGACGCATGAGCTTCGCACGCCCGTAAACGGGATTTTAGGTCATGTGCGGGAAATGCTGCCGGAGGAGACGGACAAAAAAAAGCTGCGTCAGTTGAATTTAATTGAGCACTGCTGCGTACAAATGAATAAGCTGATTAACAATATTTTGGATTTTTCCAAATTGGAGGCAGGAAAGTTTGTTTTGGAGCCGCGGCGTTTTAAATTCCGTGACATGATTGATTATGTGGTGGCAAACCATAAGGGCAGGATTACGGAGAAGGGACTGGACTTTTTCGTGACCGTTTCGCCCGGCGTGCCGGAATATATTGTTGGTGACGAATTGCGGATTGTACAGATTTTAAATAATCTCCTGTCCAATGCGCAGAAGTTTACCAGTGTCGGGAAAATTACTTTGGAGGTCATCAAGACATCCAAAATGAAGGACTCGATTGAGCTGTTTTTTTTGGTGAACGACACGGGGATTGGCATGGACGAAAAGGAGCAGGATAAGCTGTTTCAGAGCTTTTCGCAGGTGGACGCCTCAATTTCGCGCAAGTACGGCGGTACGGGACTCGGGCTTAGTATTTGTCGTCAGCTCGTGGAGCTGATGCACGGAAGCATTCATGCGGAGAGCGTAAAAGGCAGGGGTACGACGTTCACGTTTTCCGTATGGGTAGGAAGCGACCCAGAGGCTGTGGACACGGGAGCGGAGGAGGAAGGCATTGTCATGCCGGAGTCCATTGGTGCATTTTCGAACGCACTTGGCGAGGAGGACGAGGAGTCAGGCTATGCGTCGGCGCATAACCGCGAAACGCTGCTTCGCAATCTGTCAAAGCTGATTTTGTGTGTTGAGATGGAGAACTGGGAGAAGGCGGAAATGTTTATGGAGACCATCAGACAGCTTACGACGGGGGCGCCGCAGGAGGTTAGCCGTGCGGTATTGCGTCTGAAAATGGCAATTCAGAAGGAAAATTACGATAAGATTTCTACGGGAATTGAAACATTGAGAGGTTTAGTTGAGACACAGGGGGAATCAGGTATTGGAGAAGCATGAAAAAATCAGGAGAAAGGCACTTGTCCTGATTGTTGATGACGTTGAGATTAATCGGGAAATTCTAGGGGAAATCGTTGCCGACATGGGGTATAATACTGTGCTCGCAGAAAGCGGCGTGGCGGCACTGGAGCGCGTTAAGGAGCATTTGCCAAACTTAGTGTTGACCGATATATCCATGCCGGAGATGGATGGTTATGAGTTGTGCAGGCGGTTGAAGGCAGATGTGCGCACAAGGGATATTCCGATTATCTTTATTTCGGCATTTGACAAAACGACGGACATTGTAAAGGGATTTGAACTGGGCGGCGGCGATTATATTACAAAGCCGTTTATACCAGAGCTTGTGAAGGCGCGCGTCAATGTACACTTAAAGCTCTACGAAGCGACAAGGGAGGTTACGGAAGCAAACAGACATTTGCAGATTTCCGTAAACGAGCAGGTGAAGCAGCTTGAGCAGGAGCGGCGCGGTGTACTTTATGCGCTTGCGGGCGTTGCGCGGAAAAATTCGCAGTATGGGGAAAAGTACATCGAACGAATGCGCCACAACTGCCATATCCTTGCGCAGAGTATGCAGCTCTCCCCGCTTTTTTCCGATATGATTTCGGATAATTTCGTTGATACCGTACAGCTTGCGGCACCGCTTTGCGACATCGGAAATATCGGGATTCCAAAGGATATTCTGCAAAAGAAGGCGAAGCTTACGGACGAGGAGTGGGGGATTATGTGTAGTCACACCAAGATCGGTACAAAGCTTTTGCGCGATTTGAAGGTGACAAACGACTACAACGATTTCATGCAGATTTCAATGGATATCACACATTACCATCATGAAAACTGGGATGGAAGCGGTTATCCGGAAGGCATGAAAGGGAATGAAATCCCGCTTGCGGCGCAGATTGTCGCAATGTCAAGCATGTTCTGTGCGCTGACGGAGGACAGGAGCTTCCGCCAAAGCTATGACAGGGACGAGGCGTTGGAGATTATGCGGCAAGAGGCGCAGCAAAAGTTTAATCCTGATATTTTTAATATATTCTGTAAGGTTGCAAGACAGCTTCGATAAATTAACAATTTTTTACTGGCAAAAAATTGTTATGAAAGGCGTGCCTTAGACCGATAAGTTATATGACGGAGGACGAAAAACGATGATAACGGATGAAGAGTTTTTAAGAATTGCCGCGTATATGAAAAACCATTACGGAATTGATTTGGGACAAAAAAAGGTCATTATGAATGGCAGACTTGAAAATCGCATAAGGACGGGCGGCTGGGGAACTTTTAACAATTTCATGGATGCAATGGAGAAGGATAAATCCGGCGCGCTGGAAAAGGAACTGGTCAATCAGCTTACCACCAATTATACCTATTTTATGCGGGAGTTTGAGCATTTTGAGTTCTTGAAACGGGAGGTGCTTCCGTGGGCGAAAAAGAAAGCACTAAAAACTAAAGACCTGCGGGTTTGGTGCGGCGCCGCCTCGACAGGGGAAGAACCATATATGATTGCGATGGTAATCCGGGATTTTTTTGGATTGGAACATACCTCATGGGATACAAAGGTATTAGCGACAGACGTGTCCACAAAGGCGTTGCAACAGGCGCTTGCGGGAACCTATGAGGAGGAGGCGCTCAAGGATATGCCTGACCAGTGGAAGCGGCATTTTTTTCAAAAGCCGGTCATGGGCAGGTATACAGTGACGGACGAACTTAAGCAGGAGGTGCTGTTTCGACAGTTTAACCTGATGTCGCCGTTTCCGTTTAAGAAAAAAATGCATACTGTTTTTTTGCGCAATGTTATGATATACTTTGATAGTAAGACAAAACAGGAATTGCTCCAAAAGGTTTATGACTGCTTGGAGCCGGGAGGCTACCTATTTATCGGAATGACGGAGACGCTTGACAGAACAAGGACGCCTTTTCAGATTATACAACCCTCCATTTTCAGAAAAAGAGAGTAAATAAAATAGGAAGGATGTGATTGACATGCGGCCTATCAGGGTGTTAATTGTAGAAGATTCCCTTGTGTTTCGGGAATTGTTGGTACAGAATTTAAATAAAGATCCGGCAATTGAGGTTGTGGCGACAGCAAAAGATCCGTTTGAGGCGCGGGATGCCATTTTGGAATACCGGCCAGACGTTATGACATTGGATGTGGAGCTGCCGCGCATGAACGGCATTGAGTTTCTGCAAAAGCTCATGCCGCAGTACCCGCTTCCTGTTGTGGTCATCAGCGCTTTAAGCGACAAGGTGTTTGATGCGTTAAACGCGGGCGCTGTTGATTTTGTGGCAAAGCCTGCCGTTACAGGGCGCGCGCAGCTTGAGGATTTTATCCAAAATGAGCTGCTTGTGAAGATTAAGATTGCATCAACTGCAAAAATCAGTCAGATTAAGCAGAAAGCAATTGCACAGGAGCACCACGGAGGATTTTCGGGAAAAGGAAAAGAGCTGATTGTGGCAATCGGAGCGTCCACAGGCGGTACGGAAGCGATTTTTTCGGTAGTAAAGGATTTTAACGTGGATATTCCCGGTGTGATTATTGTACAGCATATGCCACCGGGGTTTACAAAGATGTATGCGCAGCGACTGGATAACCAGTGCCGCGTGCAGGTGAAGGAAGCGGAGACGGGAGACCGTGTGCTTCCGGGGCATGTGCTGATTGCGCCGGGGGGCGACAGGCATATGCATTTGGTGAAGGTGAACGGCATTTATCAGGTAGAAGTGAAGCCGGGACCTAGGGTAAACGGACATTGTCCGTCGGTGGATGTATTGTTTGATTCCGTGGCAAAGGTGGCGGGGCCGAGTGCGCTTGGCATTATTCTGACCGGAATGGGCGGAGACGGCGCGAAGGGGCTGCTTGCCATGCGCAAGGCGGGAGCAAGGACAATCGGGCAGGACGAATCGACCTGCGTAGTGTATGGAATGCCTAAAGTTGCTTATGATATCGGGGCAGTGGAGTTTCAGGATAAGCTGCAGGATATTGCAAAGAGGACTTATGCGGTATTAAATAAAATGTAAAGGAGAGGAAAAATGAGGATTTTACTTGCAGAGGATGATTTCGCAACAAGAAAATTCATGATCAGCTTTCTGTCGAAATACGGGGAATGTGATGTTACCGTAGACGGAATGGAGGCGGTAGACGCGTTTATGATGGCGCTCGAAGATGATGAGCCTTATGACCTTGTGTGCCTTGACATTATGATGCCGGTTATGGACGGTTATCAGGCGCTTATGGGAATCAGGAACTTGGAGAAGGAACGCAACATTCCGCAGGAAGAAGGGGTTAAGGTCATCATGACTACCGCGCTCAATGATGAGCAGAATGTAAAGATGGCGTTTGAACTGGGATGTACGATTTATTCCGGCAAACCGATTGACAAGGCAAGATTTGAACAGGCGATGAAAAAGCTGGGACTGATTTAGTCAGGTATTAAAATATGTAGGAAAGGAGAACATATGGCTGAAGAATTTAACACAGAGGGAATGCTGGACATATATCTCTTTGAGAATCAACAGCTTTTAGAGCAGTTGCAGGAAATGGTCTTGGAGCAGAAGGATGCGGACTGTTTTGATGAGGACAGCATCAATGAAATTTTTAGGACCATGCATACCATCAAAGGGTCTTCAGGTATTATGATGTTTGACAATATCACGGCGATTTCACATAAGCTGGAAGATGTCTTTTATTACCTGAGAGAGTCTCATCCCGACAACGTGCCACATGTTAAGCTTGTGGAGCACGTTTTGGAGGTTGAGGATTTTATCAGCGGTGAGCTGGAGAAAATCAGCAACGGAGAAACAGCAGACGGCGATCCAAAGAGTATCATCAAGGAATTAGATGCGTTTTTGGATATGCTGAAAAACGGCGCTGCGGAGGGGGCGGAGCCACCCGCCGAGAATGTGCATGAAGAACCGAAGCAGTTTTACATTGCGCCGGTTGCAACGGACGCAAGTCGGTTTTACAAGGTTTATGTAACCTTTTCACCGGATACCGGAATGGCAAATATCCGTGCGTACAAAATCGTGTATGCGATGAAGGAGATTGCGGAGGATTTACTGTATTATCCCGAGGATATTATTTCCGATGAGAGCAGTGCGGAAGTGATTATGAAGGAGGGTTTTAAGATCCTGCTTCAGGCGCAGTGTTCCGAGGAGGAAATCAGGAAGATTATTGGTATCGGATATGATATTCAGGCAGTTGATATTTATGAATGTAAGGCAAATGAGTTCCTACAGGGATTTTCTGATCCGGAACCCGGCCAACAGGTCATTGACTTAGAGTCAAGCGTGGAGGCGATTGAGGCGAAGGCGGAACAGGCGAAGGAGGGGGAACAGGAGAAGAAGCCTGCGAAACCGCAGATTGCACCGGGTGATTTTGTCATTAAGTCCAAAGAACCCGGAAAGCAGAAGAAGCTTGCGAAGGATAAGCCCAAAAATGAGAAGGCTGCCTTTATCAGCGTCAATGTCCAAAAGATGGATCAGTTGATGGATTTAATCGGCGAGCTGGTGATTTCCGAGTCTGTGGTGCTGCAAAATCCCGATTTGAAGGTTCCGGGATTAAACCTTGCGAACTTCAACAAGGCAGCCCAGCAGATGGCAAAAATTTCCACGGATTTGCAGAATGTCATTATGTCCATGCGAATGGTGCCGCTTACGACGCTGTTCCAAAAGATGAACCGTATTGTGTTCGACGTGTCAAGAAAGCTAGGCAAGGACATCGAATTTGAGATGATTGGCGAGCACACGGAGGTTGATAAGAATATCAGTGAAAACATTTCCGATCCTTTGATGCATATGGTGCGTAACGCGGTGGATCATGGTATTGAGACCAACGAGGAGCGCAAGGAGAGTGGAAAGAAGGAAAAAGGAAAAGTTACGCTTTCGGCAAGGACAGAGGCCGGAAAGGTGTGGATTAGCGTAACGGACAACGGAAGAGGCCTGGAGCGCCACAAAATTCTTGCAAAGGCGAGAAAACAGGGGCTTTTGGATCCTGATAAACCGGATAGCTCTTACACAGATAAGGAAGTGTTTCAGTTTATTACCCTGCCCGGATTTTCTACCAATGAAACGGTAACGGAATATTCCGGCAGAGGCGTGGGAATGGACGTTGTGGTACAGAATATTCAGGCAATCGGCGGCTCTTTGGAGATTGACAGTATTGCCGGAATGGGCTCTACGATGTCGCTGAAAATCCCGCTCACGCTTGCGATTATTGACGGTATCGTGCTGGAAACAGGCACTTCTTCGTTTGTGGTGGAGACTGGTGTCATCAAGGAGTTTGTAAATGTAAAAGAGGATATGATGATTCATGAGCCAAACGGCGAAGAATACATCATGATCCGTGGAGAGTGCTACCCCGTACTCCGTTTGGGAGAATGGTATGGATTAAAAGAATACCGCAAGTCAGTAGAAGAGGGGACAATGCTGATTTTTGAAGTGGAAGGCAAGACGATATGTCTCTTTGTGGACAGACTGGTAGGCAAGCAGGAAATCGTTGTAAAGCCGATTCCTTCTTATGTGAAGAAGGTGAAGGGCATATCAGGGTGTACACAGCTTGGAGACGGCAGCATTGCATTAATACTGGATCCGGTAGGACTAATCGAATAAATGTTACCGGAGTACAGTGAACGGTAACGAATAAATGGAGTGAAAGGAAGGTAGTCATATGGATGAAATCATGGAACAGAAGAGGCGCGCAGAGGATCTGAATGTGTCTGATGAACATGATGCACAAAAAGGAAAGTACATGACGTTTAAATCCGGAAATGAGTACTTCGGACTGAAAATCCAATATGTCAATGAGATTATCGGATTTCAGGCGATTACGGCGATTCCGGAAACAGAGGATTACATTAAAGGCTTGATAAACCTCAGAGGAAAGATTATCCCTGTTATTGACGTTCGGCTTCGCTTTCGGCAGCCACCCTTTGATTATAATGACAGAACTTGTATTATTGTGATTGATGTCAAATCGACAGTAGTTGGCCTCATTGTGGAAAAGATTGCGGAAGTGGTGGAAATCAGGGAAGAGAATATTTTGCCGCCGCCGAGTATCGGACGCGCAGACAAGGTACAGAACAAGTATGTGTACGGTATCGGAAAAGTGGGCGATTCGGTCAAGCTTTTGCTTGATCCGGATAAGCTTTTGAATGACGAAGATATGTCGGTCATTGAACAGGCGGGCGAAATGAATAATGTAGAAGATGTCGAAGAGAAGTGAAAGGAGATTAACAAAAATGAAAAACTTAAAGATAAGAACAAAGTTAATATTGGGATTCAGTGTTCCTGTTATACTCATGATTCTCACGGTGGTGATAAACATTTTCATAACAAATGAGATTATCGATAACGTTGCAGAGATGAACGAACAGGCTGTAGTGACAATAACAGAGGAACTACATAAGACAGCCGGTGTAGATGATCAGGAGCTTGCTCATTTGACGGCGATGATTTCTGAGGGAAAGGATGACAGAATTGAGCGCATGCGCAATGGTATCCAGATTTCTGATTATATCAGCGTTGCTCTGCTGCTTATTTCCGTAATTTGTACCGTGGGTATTTCTTTAAGCCTGATTAAGGTGATCATGAAATCAATAAGGCAGTTGTCAGGAGCAGCAAAAGAGATTGCACAGGGGCATGTTGACATTGAAATGGAAAAATACAACAATGACGAGTTCGGCGATTTGGTTGACGAGTATACTAAGGTGATTGACAACATTAAATATCAGGCACGTGTGGCAGAGGAGGTTTCCAACGGAAATCTTACAGTGGATGTAAAGCCCAGTTCTTCAGGAGATCTTCTTGGTAACTCTTTGAAGAAGCTTGTGGATGACAACCGCAATACACTTGGCAACATCAGCGATGCAGGTCATCAGGTTACCATTGGCGCTTCACAGGTGGCAAGCGCAAGCCAGTCTTTGGCACAGGGTACGACAGAGCAGGCAAGCGCAATTGAGGAGATTACGGCTTCGATTGATGAGATTGCAGATAAGACAAAGCAGAATGCAAATCAGGCAAATTCTGCGGCTGATTTGGTTAAGAGGGCAATTGATGATGTAAAGCAGGGTAATGAGCAGATGCAGGATATGATGTCTGCGATGGACGACATCAACAAGGCTTCTGAGAGCATTTCCAAGATTATTAAGACGATTGACGATATTGCGTTCCAGACAAATATTCTTGCCCTGAACGCGGCGGTTGAGGCTGCAAGGGCAGGTGAGGCAGGCAAAGGCTTTGCAGTTGTAGCGGAAGAGGTAAGAAGTCTTGCGGCAAAGAGTGCGGCGGCAGCTTCTGAGACGGCAGAATTGATTGAGGACTCTATCAACAAGGTAAGTCAGGGTTCTAAGATTGCGGACGAGACAGCAAAGGCTCTGGGCGTAATTACAGAAGCGGTTCAGCAAAGTGAAGTGCTGATCAACAGCATTGCACAGACTTCGAACTATCAGGCAACGGCGGTTGCACAGATTGAGCAGGCGATAACACAGGTTTCACAGGTTGTGCAGACCAATTCGGCAACCAGTGAGCAGTGTGCTGCTGCAAGCGAGGAGCTTTCTAATCAGGCATCGAGAATGCGCGATATGCTTTCGATTTACAATCTTGGCAGTCAGCATGTCTCTTCACCGGCAGGCTCCGCGAATTATTCTTCGTCTGTTTCAAATGCAAACGAGCAGATTATTTCGCTTGGGGACGGATTTGGAAAATATTAAAAAGATGGATTTGGAAACAGCCGTGTGAGGTGTCTGCACGGCTGTTTTTTTTGTGTTTTTTCAATGCTTTTATGTTGGATTGACTTCTTGTGCTAAAAGATAAGATATGGTATACTGGAAATACTTAGTGTTAATAAGTGTAGTTAGATGGGAGAAGATACGGATATGCAGGAAACAGCAGATTATGTACAGGAAATTATTGATGTGCTGGGGGATATGAACTTTGCAATTTATGAGGTCAGTCTGCAAAGCGGGGAAGTTACGGTTGTGCGTGCGACGGAGCGGATTGTAAAGGGGACAAAAGGGCGCGGTTTTATGTGGGAAGATTTGTTCCGGCGTGGGATTGGCTATATTGTCTTGGAATATCGGGATGCGTTTCGGGAAAAATTCTCGTTAGAGGCAATGCGTAAAGCAAAGGAGAATGGAGAAAAAAAGAAAACGTATGTTTGCCAAGCGCTGCTTCAGGGAGCATGGCGTTATATCGCTGTGACGGCGTTTTTTAAGGAGAGTAAGACGCGGGGACCATATGCGGTCGTGACCTTTCAGGATATTGACGAGCAGACGAAAAACGATATGGAGCATATTCAGCAGGATAGACGCATGGAGTCTATTATCAGCAGCCTAAGCAGTATGTTTTTTGCGGCGTACTATGTTGATTTTCAGAAGGATACGTTTCGTGCGGTGACACAGAAGGAAGCGGTGGGAAATATTTTGGGGGACGAGCGCAGCTATACACAGGGTATTCGTTTGTATGCTGAGCATTTTATTTGTCCGGAAGACCGTGAAGAGTATCTGCGGTGCCTTAATAAACAGTATTTGATGGAGACGCTCAGCGGAGAGCATTCGCTAGTGGCAACAGAGTATCGGACGCTGCCAGATGAGCGGAATAAGCGAGAGTGGATTCGCGCATCCGTCGTGCTTGCGGAGACTGCGCCGGACGGGACGCCGCGCGGGGCAGTGTATGTGGCGCAGGATATTACGGAGAGCAGGCTTCGGGAGGAGCAGGAGCAGCAGGCGTTGCGTGAGGCATGTGAGGCGGCAAACCATGCCAACGAGGCAAAAAGTGAATTTATGTCGCGCATGAGTCATGATATTCGGACACCGATGAACGCGATTATCGGCATGACGGAGATTGCGGGCCGGTATTTGGATGATCGTGAGCGTGTGATGGACTGTTTGGAGAAGATTACGGTTTCAAGTAAGCATTTGTTGTCATTGATTAATGAAGTGCTTGACATGAGTAAGATTGAATCGGGGAAGATTGAGCTTTCGGAGGAGGAGGTATCCCTTCCTGAGCTGATTGATAATCTTGAGACGATTATTCGGCCCTCTGTGCAGAAAAACAATCATACGCTCCATGTGGAAGTGGCGGATATGAAGCATCCCTGCGTGATTGGCGATCCGGTCAGACTGCAGCAGGTTTTTATGAATATATTAGGAAATTCCGTAAAATATACGCCGCCGGGCGGAAGGCTATCGGTGGAGGTTTGGGAAAATCCGTCAAAGGTACGGGGATATGGTTCGTATGCGTTTGTCTTTACCGATAACGGTATCGGCATGAGCAAGGAGTTTTTGGAGAAACTGTTTGAGCCGTTTAGCCGCGAGGAGGATTCGCGCGTAAGCAAGATTGAGGGTACCGGTCTTGGCATGGCGATAGCAAGAAATATTGCCCGGAAAATGAACGGGGATATTCTCGTGGAGAGTACGGAGGGCAAGGGTTCGCGTTTTACGGTTGAGTTATCATTGAAAATTGCCAACGTGTCAAAGCAGGAGGCACAGACGCCTGCGAAATTGGTACAAAGCGAAACGCAGACACTTAGCAAGGAGCTTTTGGCGAGCAAGCGGTTGTTACTGGTGGAGGACAATGAGCTCAATAGGGAGATTGCCATAGAGATTATTTCACAGACGGGTGTGTGCGTGGAGAGCGCGGAGAACGGCAAGGAGGCGCTTGAGCGGTTTGAGAGAATGCCTGAAAATTATTATGATATGATTTTTATGGATATCCAAATGCCTGTGATGAACGGGTATGAGGCGACGGAGTCAATTCGTAGTTTTTCGCGCGCGGATGCCGAAAAAATCCCGATTATTGCCATGACGGCAAATGCCTTTATGGAGGACATCCGCAGAAGCAGGGAGGCGGGAATGAACGAACATTTGACGAAGCCGCTTGATGTGGGAGAATTGATGAAATGTTTGGAGAAGTGGCTGGGAGGAACGAAAAATAATTAGGGGAGGCGATATGCCGTGAACCAAATGAATTATAAAGAAGAGGCGCTGTTGCAGTTAGATGAAAAGACGGTGCCGATTGTTGAGAGCATTTCGGAGCGGATGCCGGGCGGCTTTTTTATCTATCATGCGGACGGTGACGAGGAACTTATTTTTACAAACAATGCGCTGTTGCGCATTTTCGGGTGTGAGACGTTGGAAGAATTTAAGGCGCTGACGGGATATACGTTTCGCGGAATGGTTCATCCCGAGGATCTTGAAATGGTTGAAAAAAGTATTGTCAATCAGATTGCGAGCAGCCGTTATGATTTGGACTACGTGGAATACCGGATTATTAAGAAGGACGGGAGTGTCCGTTGGGTGGAGGATTACGGGCATTTTGTACATACACAGTTGTACGGCGATATTTTTTATGTGTTTATCGACGATGCAACGGAGCGGATGAAGAAGCGGGTACAGCACCTTGAGTCGATTAATATTGAGCTGGGAGAGGTTTATGCGCGCGAGCTTCAGTACCGCAAGGCGATTTTACATGATGCGCTTTTGTTTTTTGAGGTTAATCTGACGCACAACGAAATGATTACGAAGACGCTTTTGAATATGGAGAGCGGACAGGGGGACGAACTGTATGGATTGTCTGAGGAAGAGCAGGTAAAGTCGTATTCCGATTATGTGAAGGATAAAGAGGCGTGCGTTGGTTTGGATGGGCTTGACGGATATCGTCAGTTTTTCGACGCGAAGCGTTTGATTGTGTGCTGCGAACAAGGTGAGATTGAGCAGACGCATGACGTTTGGATGTTTGATGCGTTTGGAAGAAAGCAGTTGTGTCACTATGTGTTTTTGCTTGGTAAAAATGAGAACACGGGTGATGTCGTGGCGCTTGCCGTTGCAAAGGACATTACGGAGCAAATGGAGCGGCAGAAGCTTTTACAGTCGGCGCTTCGACAAGCACAGGCGGCAAATATCGCAAGGGATACCTTTCTTGTCAATATGTCGCATGATATTCGCACGCCGTTAAACGCGATTATTGGTTACACGGAGCTTTTGCGAAGCCGTAGGGATGATCCGGAGAAGGTGGACACGTATTTGGGCAAAATCCGTGCTTCCAGTGAGCAGCTATTATCAATTTTAAACGAAACGCTTGAGGTGACGAGGACAGAGTCGGGCAGGGTAAATCTGATTGAAAGTGAATGTGATTTGGCAGAACTGTTTGCGGAGGTAGAAAAGTCAGCGCTTCCGATGATGAAGACAAAGTCGATTCGTTTTCATATTGACAGTTCAAACGTAACACATTTTGCAGTGATTGCAGACTTTATCCGTATCAAGGAAATTTTAATGCAATTGCTTGACAACTCGGCGAAGTATATGAATTCCAATGGTACGATTTCGTTGACAGTTGTGGAAACGGAGATTGACATGAAGGGGTATAAGAAATACCGTTTTACTGTCGAAGATAACGGCATCGGTATTTCAGAGGAATTTAAAGAGCAATTGTTTGATCCGTTTAAGCGGGAAAGCAACACGACACATAGTGGTGTACTTGGAATTGGATTGGGGCTTACAGTTGTCAAGAACTTTGTCGAGATGATGGAGGGCGACATTGCGGTGGAAAGCAGACTTGGACATGGCAGCCGGTTTACGGTCAGCCTGCTCTTGAAGCTTCAGGAGGAGTCAGGCAAACAGGAGCTGCATACTGCTGACACTGCCAAGCTTGTGCAAAAGTCAAAGAACAGACGTTTACTTGTCGTGGAGGATAACGAGATTAACTGCGAAATTGTGGAGGAGCTGTTAAAGGATAAGGGCTATTTGGTTGAGACGGCGGCAAACGGCAGGATTGCGCTGGAGATGGTGGCAGGTTCTGCGGACGGGTATTTTGCGGCGATTTTGATGGACATTCAGATGCCTGAGATGGACGGGTATGAGGCGACAAGAGCCATCCGTAAGTTGGAAAATCCAGCGTTATCGCAAATTCCGATTATTGCGCTTTCAGCGAACGCGTTTGCAGAGGATTATCAAAAGTCCATTGATGCTGGAATGGTGGCGCATTTTCCAAAGCCAATCAATATTGATGCGCTGCATGATTTAATTTGCCATACTTTGGACGGCTGATGCTTGTATTTTGTGCGGATTGGCAGTATGATAAATACGGATATGCATGAGATTACAATGCGAGGAGGGAAAGGACAAGATGAACAGTGTGCAGTGGAACGACCGGTTTAATATCGGTGTGGAGATTGTGGACAAGGCACATCAGCGACTCTTTTCGATTGTCAGCAAGATGATTGCGCTCAATGAGGATGAAAGCAAGCGCGCACATGCCTGTCGGGAAACGATTAAGTATTTTAAGAACTATACGGTGAAGCACTTTTCGGAGGAAGAGGCGTATATGCGCTCCATCGGCTATGAAAAGTACGAAATACATAAGGCTTTGCATGACGATTTACGGGATAAGACCATTCCTGCACTGGAGATGGAGCTTGAGGAACAGTGTTATTCGGAGGAAGCGGTACAACACTTCCTTGGAATTTGTCTTGGGTGGCTGAGCGGGCATATTATGATGACGGACCGTGCGATTACGGGACGGATTAGCGACCGATGGTATATTAATCCCAAGCAGGAGGAGCTGATGGCGCTGGAGGACGCGATTGAACGTGTCGTAAAGGAAATGCTTGGCATTACGCCGCGTCTTGTGAGCGGGCATTATGGCGGTGAGGATTTTGGAAAAGCGATTTTTATCCGTCTTTCGTACCGTGATGAGCAGGGTGCCCGCGTACGGGTGTATATGGCGTTTGAGGAGCGGATGGTGCTGCAGACGTTTGGCGAACTGCTTGGGAAGAAGCTTGTGCGTGTGGATAAGACGGTGGTTTTTGCGGTCAATCAGCTTGTACAGATGATGGTAAAGCGTATGCATTTTAACTTTCAGCATTTGGGCGCATTTCAGCTTGAGAAGGAAAACGTGCTAAGCTATGAACTGCTTGTCAAGGAGTTCGATAAGGTGCCGCTTTGTTACAGTCTGTTGTATGACGGGGAAGGAAAGGGATATTTTGTGTTTGCAGCGGCAAAAGTGTAGGCAGTTATATTGTGTTAATATTTTGATAATTGCCTTGTACGCTTGCAATACGGGAATGCTTTCGATATAATAGTAATATACGGGAATTTTTGGCAATTTTTTAAGAAGGGAATATTGCCGCAAGCGTTGCGTATATGGAAAGGAAAAGACAATGAGCGAGCTTTTAAAACAGAAATTAAAGGAAAACGGAGCGGATGTGGAAGGGACGCTGCACCGCTTTATGAACAATGACGCGTTGTTTTTAAAATTTATCCGGAAATTTAAGGATGATCAGAATTACGCGATTTTAAAGAAGCATTTGGATGAGAAGAATTATGAAGAGGCGTTTAAGGCGGCGCATACGCTTAAGGGCGTGAGTGCAAATTTGGGGCTGAATCCGATTTTCGACCGTGCGTCTGCGGTGACGGAACTTCTTCGGGGCAAGGAGCCTTCAGAGGTGGATGTCGCAAAGGTGGAGGAAGAGAAGAATGCGCTTGAGGAGGCGTATAAGCGATTCCTTCAGATTATCGAGGAAAATGCATAATGCCCATGATTGTGAACAAATAGAAAAAAGGTGCCATGCGTCTTTTGCATAGCGCCTTTTTTGACGTATGTTCGTTTTGGTTTATCGAAATTTAACGAAATATGTACTGTATAGGAACTGTACAATTTGGGAAAAATGGTATAAAATGGCGGAGTGGAGAAAAAACAGTGAAAGAACGGTTTGTACGGTTTTGGAAACGTCTGCCGGAGTGGTTTACGGCGGGCGTGGCATTTGTGTATTATTGGATGATGGCGCTATATAAGCTGACACAGGCGCCAATTTGGCAGGACGAGGCGATGGAATTTTACTGTTCCCTTCCTGTCAGGGGACCGATTGAGGGCGTGACGAAGCTTTCGTCAATGTATGAGCGGATGGCGTATATCCAGCAGCAGCCGCCTTTATACAACTGGGTGATGTGTTTGTGGCTTCAGGTGAGTGAGGGCGAATGGTGGTATCGGTTTTCAAGCGCGGTATGTGGCTTTGGCGCCATGATTGGGCTATATTTTATTATAAGAAGGCTTTGTGACCGCTATATGGCGGCTTTTTGTGTTGTAATTTGTTCGAGTATTTATATTTGGATGTATTATATCAAGGAAGCATCAGAGTATGCGATGCTTGTAATGATCTTACTGTGGCTGATTTATGTGCTGGTGCTAATCTGCGAGGAACTGAATGTACGGCGGCTGATTGTGTTTACGGTGTTGTGTGTAGCAGCAATGTATACGCATTATGGGGCGGTGTTTGTGGTTGTCCCGATGGCGGTTTGTGTGCTATTGATTGCGTTTAAGAGGAAAGATTACAAGTGTTTTCGAATTGGAATTGGTTCTTTT
This sequence comes from uncultured Lachnospiraceae bacterium, assembly GCA_947567595.1. Lineage (GTDB taxonomy): Bacteria > Bacillota > Clostridia > Lachnospirales > Lachnospiraceae > COE1. Next base: position 106,932 of record CANOMQ010000001.1, read on the forward strand.
GTGGCGGCGGGGATTGCAGGAGGGCTGCCGCTTTTGCTCTTTTTTGTCATTCCACAGTCAACCAATCAGGTTTCTACGTTATTTTCGGAACGGGATATTATAATAGAACGAGGGAACATTTTTGGCGATTTCTGCTATAGTATAACAAGTGTCTTTAAATGGTGCCTGATTGACATTGACAGGGATACGCAGAAGCTGAACACGCTTTTGAATGTTCTTTTTATAATACTGGTGGCGGTTTTATTTTATGTGGCGCTTCGGACAAAGCGTTTTTTCATAAAGGTGTTCTTTTGGTGTAATGTGGCGGTTTTCATGATTTACTATGTTGTCACGAAGCTGAATTTGTATGCGTACGGATGGTACGGGAACCGTTATAATATGTTTATTTTCCCTCTGTGGCTGGTGCTTGTCATGGTGTCTTTGTATGAGCTTGTGCGGCTGCTTGGGGCGCATAGAAATGTGGTGGTTTCGCGGTTTTCCGGCGTTGTGGGGCTTTGCCTTGTGCTTGGGGGGCTGCTGTATTGTCTGTACGGGGATTACCGGATTAGCAATCATTGGTGGAAAATGGACTTGCGGACGGTGGTTCGGGAATGGTATGATTTGGAAGGGTACAATACGCCGACCATTTTGGACTTTCATCAGCGGTATGCGTTTGTGTATTATTTTACGCATGACGGGCGTTATGATGAGACGCAGTGGGAAAACATTGTGTATAATGACGAGATTGAGACGTATTCGCATAACCGTTCGGAGCCGTTTCAGGAATTTATCTGTAAGGCTTATGATGATGATTTGCCCGACGAGGTTTATCTTGTGACAGGGCAGTGGAATGCGTTTTGTAAGGCGTTTGAGCATTTGGGATACAGGGTGGAGCCGGTGGTTGACACGACCGCGAAGCTTTACCGTGCGGTGAAGGATGAGGAAATGGCGCAATGATTATTATTCATGTGATGGGCGGACTTGGCAATCAGCTTTACCAATATGCGCTATCGGAGAAGCTTCGGCAGCTTGGGAAGACGGTTAAGCTTGACTTTTATGCATACAGGCAGGCACAGGGGGACGACAGAGAATGGCGTGCGTTGGAGCTGGAGCGTCTTGAGGGCTTGACGTATGAGGCGTGTACCATGCGGGAGCGCACGTTGTTTTTGGATAACAGCATGAAGCTTACCGACCGTGTGCGCAGGAAGCTTACGGGGCGCAGGGACAGGACGGTTGCAGAGACAAGAGATTACATGCCGGAAATTTTTGCGATGGACGATGTGTATCTGTATGGCTTTTGGGGCTGTGAGAGATACTATAAGGATATTACGGGGCTTTTGCAGCAGACAATCCGGTTTCCCAAAAGCAGGAATTTGGCAAATATTGAGACGCTTGAAACGATGGCGCATGAGAATGCGGTGAGTGTGCATATCCGGCGCAAGGATTACCTGACGGTGGCGGACGGGGCGCGTTATATGGGGATTTGTACGGACGCTTATTATCAGGGGGCGTTTGACTATATCCGCGCGCGTGTGGACAAGCCGGTGTTTTATGTTTTTTCCGATGATGCGGCGTACGTGAGGGCGCATTTTGGCGGGGAGGATTTTCGGATTGTGGACTGGAATACGGGGGAGGACAGCTTATATGACATGGAGCTTATGAGCCATTGTAAGCATAATATCTGTGCGAACAGTACCTTTAGTATTTGGGGGGCACGGCTTAATCCGAATCAGGACAAGATTATGGTACGCCCCTTGCACCATGATAATTACGAGACATCATCGCCAGAGGAGGTTCATGAAAACTGGGAAGACTGGGTGCTCTTGAACGCAGCAGGAGAGACGGTTTATGGAGAATGAATTAATTTCGGTGATTGTGCCGGTGTACAATATGGAACAGTATTTGGAGCGGTGCGTGCGGTCTGTTTTGGGACAGAGTTATCAAAATCTTGAGGTTATTCTTGTGGATGACGGCTCGACGGACGCGTCGCCTGCGATGTGTGACGCGTATGCCAGGGAGGACGCGCGTGTGAAGGTCATTCACAAGGAAAACGGCGGGCTTTCCGACGCGCGGAATGCGGGGCTTGCGGTGGCGACGGGGGCATTTATCGGGTATGTTGACAGTGACGACTGGATTGAACCGGATATGTATGAGCGCATGTATCGGGCGTGTGTGGACGAAAATGCGCAGCTTTGCGTGTGTCGGTATTTCAGCGAGTATGCAAATAGGACTTTAGGCGGCGGTGACGGGGCGTGCGTGGCGCTTACGAGGGAGGAGCTTCTTCGGATTTATATTGGCGGTCATGCGCAGTATGTGATTTATAATTCGGTGTGGAGCAAGCTGTTCCGGCGCAGTCTTGTGGATGGTGTAATGTTTCCCAAAGGGCGCAATTCGGAGGATATTACGTATACGACGAAGGCTTTTTGCAGGCTTGATAAGGCGGTATATTTGGACAGGTGTCTTTACCATTATGTGCTTGACCGGGAAGGCAGCATTATGAATGTGTTGAGGGGGGAACGTATGTTTAAGGACGAGCTGCCGTTTTGGCGGGAGCATATCGGGCTTATTCGGACGCAGGTCTCGGAGGAATTGGGGGATTTTGCGGAGTACCATTTTTGGAGACGGTTGTTATTTTATTATATTGATTTTTGGAATGCGTTTCGGGCGGGGGATATGGCTGCGCGGGAATATGCGCGGCGGATTGTAAAGGAAGTTCGGGACGATTGTAAGGAGATTGGGCGCGTTTATAAAGGCGTGGCTTCGCGCGGGGACAGGGTGCGTATGCGGTTGTTTTTGGTAAGCCCAAGGCTTTATGCGGCGGTTGTTGGTTTGTATGAAAAATATGTAATACCATTGAGGAGTTCGAATGCTGTTTAATTCTTATATCTTTGTATTTGTTTTTTTTCCGCTGGTGGTTTTGGGGTATTATGGCTTTCACCATTGGAAGAAGCCGAAGATGGCGCTTGGGTATCTGCTTTTGATGTCCATGCTGTTTTATGGCTACAATAGCATAGCGTATTTGTTTATTCTGATGATGAGCATTGTCGCAAATTATGCGTTGGTCGAGCTGCTTGACCGTACGGATAAGGCGGCGTTGCGTAAATTACTGCTTGCGGCGGGGCTTGGGGTTAATCTTGGGATTTTGTTTTATTATAAGTACTATGATTTCTTTATTGAGAATGTCAACAAGTGGCTGAAAACGGATTTTGCCTTTTTACAGCTTATGCTGCCGCTTGGGATTAGCTTTTATACGTTCCAGCAGCTTTCCTATGTCATTGACGCGTATCGGGGGGAGTGTGAGAAGTATGGTTTTTTGGAGTATGCTTCGTATGTGGCTTTTTTCCCGCAGTTGATTGCGGGACCGATTGTGTATCATGATGAGTTGATACCGCAGCTTCGGGATGAGAGAAATCATAAGGTGAATTTTGAGAATTTGGGGAAGGGGCTGTATGCGTTTTCGCTGGGGCTTGCGAAGAAGGTGCTGATTGCGGATACGCTTTCGAAGATTGTGACGCCTGCATATGCGGATCTTCGGTATATATATACCGTGTCGGTCATAATCGTAACAATCTGTTATTCGCTGCAGATTTATTTTGATTTCAGCGGCTATTGTGATATGGCATATGGGATTGGGTATCTGTTTAATGTAAAGCTGCCTGTGAATTTCAATTCTCCGTATAAAGCAGTTTCGGTTACGGATTTTTGGGATCGGTGGCATATGACGCTTACGCGTTTTTTTACCAAGTATGTATATATTCCGCTTGGCGGCAGCAGGAAGGGAACGATACGCACATATTTGAATATTTTGATTGTATTTTTTGTGAGCGGCGTTTGGCATGGCGCAAACTGGACATTTATTTTATGGGGCATATTAAACGGCATAGCAAATGTAATTGATAAGATAGCAGGGCGTTTTTTGGAGTGGATTCCCAAAATTATCAGAAGAATAGGGATATTCATACTTGCCACGTTTGCGTGGGCGCTGTTTCGCTGCAGCTCCATGTCTCAGGCAAGAAGGCTATGGAGTCATTTGAAGGAATTTGAGGGAGGCGAGATTAATCAGACGCTTCTTGACACATTCAACCACTTGCTGGAGGTACGCATACTGTATCGCTTGGGATTTGGCGGACTGATTGACCGTTTTCCGCTTCTTCCGCTTGCGGCGTTTATGCTGGTGCTCATTCTTGCATGTTTTTTCCTGAAAAATACACAGGAGAAGGTAGAGGACGGGCGTTATGGAAAATGGCGTTTTTTTGTGACTATCGGGCTGCTGTTTTGGAGCATTATGTCGCTTTCCGATGTGAGTGAGTTCTTGTATTTTAACTTTTAGATTGTCTGTAAGGAGGGAGCGGAATGCGTAAGTGGGCTATCGGATGTCTGATGACGATAATAGCGATAACACTTGTTATAATTGCGACGGTGTGGATTATTGATCCGTATTTCCATTTTCACAAGCCGTTTTCGTTTGTTTCATATCGTCTTTATGACGAGCGTTATACCAATGATGGCATATCGAGACATTTTGATTATGACACGATTATTACGGGAACCTCTATGGCACAGAATTTTAAGCCGAGTGAGGCGGATCAAATATTTGGAGTAAAATCCGTGAAGGAAACGTTTTCGGGGGCGGGGTTTAAGGAGCTGTCGGAAAATCTTGACAGGGCGCTTCGGAGAAATGAGAATTTAAAAACAATCATTTGGTCAGTGGATTTCAATGCGCTTATCCGTGATAAGGATTATGATATATATGACGGTTATCCTGAGTATTTATATGATGATAATCTGTTCAATGACGTGTGTTATGTTTTTAACAAGGAGATTTGGTATGAGGGCGTTATTCCGAATTTGGTGATGACGCTTACGGGACAGGAGCGCACGACGCTTGACGCGTACTCCGCGTGGGACAAGGAGCTTGGCTATGAGCATGTCATGTCAGGCTACGACCGCTGGGAGGAGCGCGCCGAAATGCGCCCGGGACTAAGCGCGGAGGAGGAAACGATGGTGGAGGAGAATATCCGCCAAAATATCGTGGAGCTTGCCAACCGCTATCCGAATACAACATTTTACCTGTTTTACACACCGTACAGTATTTGCTGGTGGGATTATCTCAATCAGGAGGGACTTATGCTTCAGCAGTTTGAGGCGGAGCGCATTGCGACAAGCCTGCTTTTGGAATGCCCGAATATCCGGCTTTATAATTTTAACAACCGCTATGATTTGATTTTGGATTTTGACAATTACAGGGACAAGGAGCACTACGGGGCGCATGTCAATTCATGGATTTTGCAGTGGATTGCGGACGGCGAGGGGCTTGTGACATTGGACAACTATGAGGAGCTGTTAGAGCAGGAACGGCAATATTTCTTAAACTACGACTATGAGGAGATTTTTAATGAATAATATCAAAAAGCTCGGCTATATCTTTGACAAAAAACAAAAGCGCAGGCTTGCCTTTCTAGGGGTACTGATTTTTATCGGCGGCGTGCTGGAAACGCTCGGCGTGTCGGCGCTGCTTCCGGTGGTGGCGGCAATTGTAGATGTTGACGCGACAATGGACAAATGGTATGTGCGTCCATTCCTTGACCTATTCCATATCTACGACCCGACGCAGTTTATCATTGTGCTTTTGTCTGCGCTGATTGCGATTTATATTATCAAAAATGCGTATCTGCTCATTTTGGTCAATGTGAGGACGAAATTTATCACCTACAACAAAAATACCCTGATTAGCAGAGTGCTGCGGGAGTTTTTGAACCGCCCGTATGAGTTTTACCTCGACGCGGACATTCCGACGGTGTTTCGCCTGACGGACAGCGACATTCCGAATGTGTTCAACATGATTATGGCAATCATTTCGCTTGCGTCCGAGGTGGTCGTGTTTGTGATGATTTGCATGGTGCTTGTCTTAAAGGATTGGAAAATGACGGGCTTTCTCGTTGTCGTGATGCTTGTCATGACGCTGCTGCTCACGAAAATCCTAAAGCCGCAGCTAAGCCGCCTTGGCAGGAAAAATCAGGACATTCAGTCGCGGATTGCAAAGTGGCGCATTGAGGCGATTTATGGGATTAAGGACGTGAAGGTGTTGCACAGGGAGGCGTTTTTTGCGGACAATTATGAGGCGTCGGGCGAAATCGGCGCGGGGATTGCAAAGGTTTATGCAGTGCTTAACAGTCTTCCGCGGATTTTAGTGGAGACCATTTTTATCTGTAGTATTTTGGGTTACATTATGGTGTATATGCTGCTGGGGAATGATTTGCAGGCATTGATTGAGACGTTGACGGTGTTCGGCGCGGCGGCGGTGCGGCTTATGCCGTGTGTCAACCGGATTAATACGTACATTACCGAGGTGGCATATGCGCAGCCAAGCCTTGACTATGTGTATGAAAACCTGAACATGAGTGCGATTACGCGCGCAAACGACAGGACGGTCGAGGCAAAAAATCCTGCGGTTACGATTGCGCTTACGGATAAGATTGAGCTGAAAGACATTGAATATGCCTATCCGAACACGGATACGATGATTTTTACGGGTGCGGACATGGTGGTGCCTTATGGAAAGTCGGTTGGTATCATGGGGCCATCGGGTGCCGGAAAATCCACGGTTGTGGATATTTTGCTTGGGCTTTTGCGGGCGAAAAAGGGCACAATTACCTGCGATGGTGTGGACGTGTTTGAGAATTATCCGTCGTGGCTTGCACAGATTGGTTATATTCCACAGTCCATTTACCTTGTGGATGAGCCAATCCGCAATAACATCGCGTTTGGCATTGCGGATGATAAGATCGAGGATAAGCGGATTTGGGAGGTGCTTGAGGAAGCGCAGCTCAAGGAGTTTATCGAGACGCTGCCGGAGGGGCTTGACACGACAATCGGTGACCGCGGCGTGCGGCTTTCGGGCGGGCAAAGGCAGCGGCTTGGCATTGCGAGGGCGCTTTACCACAACCCCGAAATTCTTGTCTTTGACGAGGCGACGAGCGCGCTTGACAATGAGACGGAGGCGGCGGTGATGGAGGCGATTAACAGCTTTCATGGAAAAAAGACAATGGTTATTATTGCGCACAGGTTAAATACGATTGAAAAGTGTGATATGATATATAGAGTAGCGGACGGGAAAATCGAACGCACGACATTGTAGAGGGGAATTTATGAGCGACAGACCTATCATTGCGACAGAGCTGTTACAGGGACAGGGGCTTGGGAACCAGTTGTTCTGCTATGTGACGGTGCGCAGTCTTGCATATGCGAAGGGATATGATTTCAGTATATTAAACAGGGACATTTTTGCAAATAATATACACAGCAGCAAGGGAATGTATTTTATGGACCTTGACTGTGGCGTTGATATGCCAAAGGAAGCGTTTGGCAACATCTGCCACGAGCGCGAAGACAGGCTGTTTCTTGCAAATTCCATGCATGACCTTGTACACGGCTGTTATGTGACGGGGACGGACAAGGCGCTTTTGGCGTTGGACAAGACGACGCTTGTGTATGGCAATCTGCAGGCATGGGATTATTTCGGGCAGTATCGGGACGAGATTAAGGAGTGGCTTGCGGTCAAACCGGAATATGACTGTTATTCCTATGCACGCGAGAACCTTTGTATCATCAATGTGCGCGGCGGCGAGTATGCGGGAAATCCCGAGTTATTTCTAAGGCGTAAATATTGGCTTGACGCGATGAAAAAAATGTGCGAAATCCGTTCGGATATGGAATTTATGATTGTGACGGACGATGTGGACGCGGCAAAGCGCGTGCTTCCGGAGGTTGAGGCGCATCATTTCGACCTTGCAAAGGATTATACCATAATAAAAAACGCAAGTTATTTAATTTTATCGAACTCAACATTTGCCTTTTTCCCCGCGTTTACGAGTGAGACGGTAAAGTATATCATTGCGCCAAAGTATTGGGCGAGGCACAATGTTTCGGACGGGTACTGGGCGTCGGAGCAGAATATTTATGACGGTTTTTGGTATATGGATAAAAAGGGCAGGCTGTTTTCGGCGCAGGAGTGCAGGGACGAGCTTGCAGTGTATAAAAAAACATCGAAAAATTATCAGCGGATTGGCGTGCCGCTTACGGGAATCGCTTTGAAAACGGCAAGAGTCAGAGCAAAAAGCCTGATATATCGCGATTTGTTCGTAAGAGCGCTGCGCTCGCTTAGACGGCGGCTGACGAAGAAATAACGCCGGATTACGCGTGGGCTGCGGTTGTCAGAACGGATTGAACAGTGAGGGCTGTGGAAAGGGAGAGGATTAGATGCAGGAAAAGAGAGAACTGCCCAATGTTACATTAGTGGCGATGGCAAGTGTGAACATACGGGCGACGATTAAGGCAATGCTTTACAGTATGCGTGGTATTGAATTTGGCGATGCAGTGCTGATTACCCACAAGAAGCCGTTGGGGCTGTCCAAAAGCATTCGTTACAGCCACACGGACAGACTTTGCAATATTGATGATTTTAATTATAAAATGGTCTATGAGCTTGGCAGCCATATCCATACGGATTTTGCGCTGATTGTCCACGCGGACGGTTTTGTTGTACACCCTGAATTGTGGCGCGATGAGTTTTTGGACTATGACTATATCGGCGCGCCGTGGCCGCTCCCACCAGAGGGCGACACTACGACGTACCGCGACAAGGACGGGAATATATGCCGCGTGGGAAACAGCGCGGGTATCCGCAGCAAGCGTCTGATGGATTTTCCGAAAAAAGCAGGTATTCCGTGGGAGGGCGAGTATGCCTACGGGCAGATGTGGTATTATGAGGACGGCTTTATCTGTTGCAAAATCCGCCATCTTTTGGAGGCAGAGGGAATGCGGATTGCGCCGCTTGAGGTGGCGAAGTATTACAGCCATGAGAAGATGATCCCCGAAGTGAAGGGAATCACGCCGTTTGCGTTCCACAAGTGGGAGGGGACGAACGCGCAGTATCCGAACTTTATTAAAGCATCAATAAAGGAACGCATCAAGAGAAGGCTAAAAAAGGAAGGTACAGTTAGTTATGAGAAATAATATGAGTGCGAATGTAAAGAATTTTATTTTTGAGCATAAAACTTTTGATGGTTTTATACTGTTACAATTGTTTTTATTGTTTTTTTTGTTTGTGCGCCTTTGGGGTAAGGGCATAGAAATGCAATTCAATGCGGCAAATCTAAATATAACAGATGAAAAAGTGGCAGTTAATGAAGATGATTCGATATATATTACAGGGAAAAATGACTCAGAGGTTTATGGAAGATGGATTGCAGAAACAGATCAGTTTGATTTAAAAGGAGGTATGTATGAAATAGCAGTTGATTACCAATCGCTTTTATATGATACAGATGAGGCAATGGATTACGAAAATATTACAGGAAGGCTTGAAACAATAAGGGGGGAAAAGGCCGATAATTTTTACTATAATTATTTAACATTTCAAGATGGTGATACGAATCGGACAACGCGTATATGGGTTAGGGATGATAGTGGTGAAAACGGACTAAAGTTAGTAATCAATTTTTACGGTACTGGTGAGCTTAAAATTAATAAAATCATTATAAAGGAGCTTATAATATGGCGCTTTATGAGATTTTTTACGTGGTTGCTTTGCTTTTGTGTAATAGATGTGCTATGTCTGTATTTTTTTGTATATGAAAATGTGAAAAAAAAGCTGGTGACTTCTATATTGCTTTTTACGATTTTTTTTGTCAGTCTTCCGATGCTCACTGATTTGTTGTTTAGCGGAGATGATTTGAATTTTCATTTAACAAGGATCTTAACATTAGCGGACAGTCTGTCAGCAGGTATCATTATAGAACCGATACAAACAGGGGTATATAATGGCTATGGTTATGCAGCACCTTTGTTTTATGGACAGTTATTTTTATACTTGCCGGCAATTCTATATAATTTAGCAGTACCTATACAAATCTGTTATCAAATATATGTGATTACGGTAAATATTGTGACATGCTTGATTGCGTATTTTAGTTTTAAGGGGATTACTAAAGATGATAAAATTGCTGTCACAGGTGCTGTAGTATATACTCTGGCAATATACAGACTTACAAATTTGTTTGTAAGGGCAGCAGTTGGGGAGTATACGGCAATGGTATTTTTCCCTTTGCTTGTATATGGATTTTTTCATATATATACAAAAAAAGAGAGTAAAATAAAATTTAGGGATTCTCTTTCTATCGTGATAGGGCTCAGTGGCATTATTCAAAGTCATATAATTTCTTGCGAGCTGGTCGCTATTTTTATAGTATTAATATGCATTGTCAACTTTAGAAAGACATTTTCAGTGAAACGTTTTATTGTGTTTATGGAGGCGGCATTTTTTACGCTACTCGTGAATTTAGGCTTTTTGGTTCCTCTTATAGACTCAATGGGAATGGACATTCAGATAAAAAGCAATGCTATAAACAATATGCAAAGACATGGGACATATTTGATACAGGTTCTGAGTTTGTTTCCGATTTCATTTGGGAAAAGTGGTGGCGGTATGCAGGATGAGATGCATTTATCGCTCGGATTAGCGCTTGTAGTAGGACTCATTTTGTTTTTTATATGCTGTGTTATGTGTAAAGAGTGGAAAGTAAAGAAATCTCATATCTTCAGGGTTGGAGTAATTAATGCCATACTTTCTGTTATATGTATTGTTTTAACTTTAAAGTTCTTTCCATGGAATAGCATTGAGGGAGTTCAGAAATCTGTTGCTCGGATGCTTTGTACAGTCCAGTTTCCATGGCGGTATCTTGCACCAGCAACAATATTTGCTACAGTTGCAACAATTGCCGGACTTGTTATTATAAAGGGTGTGAAAGGTGAGAAAACAGCATATTCCTTGTGTATGGCACTTGGTTTGACAGCTATTGTAACCAGTGGACTTTGTATGGGTGTATATACAAATGCAGCAGTTGTGTCAAATGCACTTGGACATGCAGATATTATCTTTGATACAGGAGTTAATGAATATTTGCTTAAAGATACACAGATAGAAGAGCTTCATCAAAGAAAGGTTTTTTATGATGAAAATTTTATTACAATATCCAATTATCAGTACAAGGATGGTATTACGACATTTGTTTGCAGAAATATTGCTGATGTGGAAAAACCGATTGAAATACCACTGTTAAATTATGATAACTATCATGCGTATGATACCGTCACAGGGAAAGAGATTGGTATTATGAACGGTAGCAATAACAGGGTTAGTTTAGCGGTTCCGGCATTTTTTGACAGTGAAGTGAAGGTTGTTTATGAGATTCCAATTGTTTGGAAAATGGCATATGTTATTTCGATGCTTTCTGTGGTATTTTTGGTTGTGATGACCGTGAGGAACCACAGAAAAGAGAGGTTATGTTAGATGGTTTACGATTGTTTTCAGTTTTTTAATGAACTTGATATATTAAAAATTCGCCTGAATGTGCTGAACCCCGTAGTGGACAGGTTTGTCATCAGCGAGGCGACGGAGACGTTTTCGGGGCTGGAAAAGCCGCTGTATTTCGAGGAAAATAAGGAGCTGTTTGTCGAATTTGCGGATAAGATTATCCATGTCGTGGTTGAGGATACCCCCGAGGGGGATACGCACTACCGCGATACGTTTCAGAAAAATGCGGTGACAAGGGGCTTGAAGGACTGCACAGATGATGATGTGATTATTTTCAGCGACCTTGACGAGATACCAAATCCCGACAAAATCCGTGCGATTTTGCAGAATTTTCAGACGGATAAAATCTATCACTTTGCGCAGCGGCTCTTTTACTGTTACCTCAACATGGAGGAGATATCGGGAAACCTGCTTTCCTACGCCGGAGAATTTGAGGGTGTGGAGCGCAAAAAATGGATTGGCACGAAGATGTTAAGCTACAAGCTTTTGCGGGAGCGGAATCTCATGCTTGGCGAGCTGCGGTTTCCCGAGCGCAAGGAAATCGGTATCCGCGTGGACAACGGCGGCTGGCATTTCGGCTATATGGGCGGACATGGGGAGAAAGATATCCGAAAGCGCGTGCAGGAGAAAGTGGTCTCGGCGGCACATCAGGAATATAATTCAAAACATGTGTTATCAAATGTGACGGATCAGATTAAGGACGGCAAGGACATCTTTGGCAGGAACGCGCAGTTTGTGCGCTGCGAGATTGACGAGAGCTTTCCGCAGTATATCAGGGAGCACCAAAAGGAGCTGGATTTTCTCATTATGCATGAGGAAAAGGCGGCGGACAGGGCGTTTCGGCGTGCGAAAATGGGAATAAAAAACACGTGTTATGATATTTTAACAGCGATAAAACGGCTTGGAAGGAAAGTGTTAAGAAGATGACAGAGCGTATTCCAAAGGTTTCAATATGCGCCCCCGCGTACAACAACGCGCCGGAGGTCGAGCGGCTGTTGCAGTCGGTTTACGCGCAGACGTATACGGATTTTGAGGTCAATATTTCGGACGACTCCACGGACGGAGCGGTTGAACAGGTGGTTTTGGCGTTTCAGAAGCAACATACAAACATTCGTTATATCCACAATGAAACGCCGTACGGACATATTTTTAACTGGAACGCGGCAATCAAGATGGCGCGCGGCGCGTACATCAAAATCATGTTCAGCGACGACTGGTTTACCGATGAAAAAAGCCTTGGCGCGTATGTGGCGCTTTTGGACAAGTCGCCCGACGCGTATCTGGCGTTTGCAGGCAGCAGGCAGGTTTCGCTGGACAATGAGATGAAGTATTACGACAGGCACGCCACGCCGCAGTATATCGGCAGGCTGCGAAAGGACTACAGGCAGTTGTTTTTGGGCAATGAAATCGGTGCGCCAAGCGCGGTGATGTACCGGCGCGGCGAGTCGCTGACGCTGTTTGACGAAAAGAGCAACTGGGCGTCGGATATGTACCTTTATTTTGACTTGCTGCGCAAAAGCCCCAAATTTGTGTTCACAACAAAGCCGCTGGCTTCCATAGGCGTGCATGAACATCAGTATACGGAGAGCTTTTCCGAGAAGGATTTGCGCATTTATAATGATTACCGCTACATGTATGAAAAATACGGGCTGCGCGAAAGCCGGGCGTGCCGGGAGTATTTTACGAAGCAGTTCCTTGTGAAATATGGGAAAGGTATCGGGGAAGCAAGAAAGCTTGGTATTGAGCCCTCGATGTATTTAAAGGCGTGTGCCCATGAGTTTGGCGGCAGCGTGCGGTGTTTTGTACGTGCGAGGCTTGGCAAAAGCATAAAGAAGGAAGCGGGGAGAGCAGAATGAAAAAAACAGACAATTTTTTCATCATCCACAATTTCAACACAGTCCCAACAGACCTTTTGGCGTACTGCAAGGAGTATCTCATTTATGACTGCTCCACGGACAGTGCAGTGAAACAGCAGTTAAGGGATATGGGCTTGAACCTGAAGGAAGTGGAAAATACAGGGCATAATATCACCAGTTATTTTTCGTATTTTGCCGATTACTATGATGCGCTTCCCGAAGTGATGTGCCTGCTCAAGGGAAATATGATTGGGAGGCACTGCTCAAAAGAATTTTTTGAACATATGTACGACGCCAAGAGCTTTACCTTTTTGTATGAAGAAAAGCAGTACTGGGACAAATTTTCCAAATACAATGCGGACGGCGTACAAAACGAGGCAGGCAACACATTTCTTGCGATGGAGAATGTCTATGTGGAGAAAAACGACTCATGGTACGTAGCGTCGGAGAACCACCCGAAGAAATATTTCAATGATGTGGACGATTTGCTGCGGTTTATTTACAAAAAGCCAATGATACCGCAGTACCTCATGTTTGCGTCGGGCGCGTGCTACATTGTCCGCCGCGAGCAGGTTTTGCGCCACAGCAGGGAATTTTACCGGAACATGAACAAGCTGATGAATTACGGCATGGCGCCAAGCTTCCCCTCCGAGGCGCATCAGGTCGAGCGCATTCTGCCAATCCTCTTTAACTCGATTTTGGAGGTGCAGGATTATATGAATGATGAGGCGGCATTTGAGGCAAAGCTGCCTGAGTGTAGCGCGTACATCCAATACAAGTACGAAAACAGACCAAGAAAATTCAAAAAGCTGAGAAAAGCGTTGGGATTAATACAATGAATACGGACAAAATGGAAAAAATAGAACAGACCGGCATGATTTGCTTCTGGCTTGCGTTTGTGACGGAGCTTGTCATTGTGATGGTTGACAAAAGTGCATATATCAACCCGATTGAGGGGCAGCTTTTCCGGATTACGTTTCTGCTCTGCTGTATCAAGATTGCTGTGACGAAATATTCGCGTGATGAGTGGATTTGTATTTTGTTGTTTGGGGCAGTGGCGTTTGTGTCGTATCTTGTCAATGAGCGCGATGAGACGGTGCGGTTAGTGGCGTTTGTGGCGGCGTGCAAGGGCGTGGATTTGCGCAAAATGCTGCGGGTCGCGTTTGGGATTACGCTGGCAGGCTCGGTTATTTTGTTTGCGCTTTCAGGACTTGGGCTGTTCGGAGAGTTCAAAATTACGGCAAATTTTGGCAGAGGCGAGTACCCAAGCATTATCGAGACACGCTATTGCTTTGGCATGGGGCACCCGAACGCGTTTCAGTGCATGCTGTTTATGATGATAACGCTTTGCCTGTATTTGGACGCGGAGCGGATGAAATGGCACCATTTTCTGTTATTGGAATTTATCAATTATTTTTCCTTCCGCTACACGGACTCCAACACAGGCTTTTTAGTGTGTACAGCAGTAATAGCAGGTGTTATGCTAATGAAATACTGTAAACCGCTGCGAAAAAGCAGGACGATTTATCTTTTGGGTGCGCTGTTTGTGATTGGCATTGTTGTGTTCTCGGCAATCGGCTCCCATACGGGAATTGAAAATGAGCTGATTAACCGATTGGATACGATTTTAAATGGCAGGTTTAAGTTTGCGCATAAAATCGAAGCGTCACGCCTTGAAAACTGGCTTCCGTTCGCTTCAGCAGCAAATGAGGAATATTTTGACGCAGGCTTTATCCGGCTGTTTTACTGGTACGGAATCATTCCCGGGGTGCTTTACGTGCTGATGAATTTGTACCTGATTTATCAAAGCTTCCGAGAGCAGGACTATACACTTGTCGTGATTGTGGCAGGCTATACGCTGTTTACAATTATGGAGGCGCATTTAATATCGTTTTACATTCTGCGCAACTACCTCTTTATATGGTTAGGCTACTATTGGTATCAGCCGTTTGCGAAGCGGCAATGCTTTGAGGGATATTTTTGGCAGGTCAGGAAGCTGCTTGTGGCGAAGAACGGAGGTGCGTCATGAAGCTGGTAAGCGTCATTGTCCTTGCATACAGGTCAGCAGAAACAATCGTGCAGACCTTGGACAGTATCAAAAACCAAACCTACAAAAACATAGAATTGATTGTCACAGACGACTGTTCTCCTGATCATACAGTAGAAGTAGTGCAGAAGTGGCTCGGCGATAATAAGGGAGTCCTTACAGACATGCGGCTTGTCACGGCGCAGCAAAATACGGGAATTGCCGGAAACATCAACCGTGCACTGGTTCACGCAAAAGGCGATTACGTCAAGATTATCGGAGATGACTGCATGACAAAGGACGCAGTATCGGAATACGTCAGGTTTTGTGAAAAAAATCCGGGTGTTATCCCAATTGCAAAAGTCCATTTGTTTTATGATGGAAAAGCAGAAGAAAAAGTAGATTTTAAGTCGATTGAAGCATACTGCAACAGATGTTATGAATTTGCCGCGCAGACGGATTACAAAAAACAATACCATATGTTATTGAAGCAAAACTGCATTTTGGCACCGTCAGGCTCCTTTTATCCAATGGAAATTATCAGAAAGGTAGGAGGATATGACGAAAGCTACAGTTGCTTTGAGGATTACCCAATGAACCTAAAGGTTATGCATGAAGGGTATCGCTGCGGATTGATCAATCGTGAGCTGATTTATTATAGAATAACAGGTGGTTCTATTACCGCGTCACAGCAGGCACGCGTGAAAAAAACGGAGATGAAGCTTTTTTTCAGGGAGCGGATGTTTTACATGATGCAGGCAGGAATGGGCTGGGAGGCAGTGAAGCAGTCAAGATACTGGGCGAAAATTGCACTCAAAGGGTAAGGAACCGCTCCGAAAGCATATTTGGAAGGAGACCAAAACATGATTATCGCGGCAAACTATGCGGATAAAAGGTTCCGAAGGGCACAGCGCTTAAACAGCAAAACCGCCAGACAGTGGGGAGCCGACCGGGTGATTGAATACACTGCAAAGGACATAGATCCGGCATTTCGTGAAAAAAACAAGGAAATTTTAAATAATCCAAGAGGCGGAGGCTATTATCTTTGGAAACCATACGTATTTTACCGCGGGTATCAGGAGCTTGGGGAGGGTGATTACCTGATTTATACGGACGCAGGCTCCATTTATGTCGATAAAATCCAAAAGCTGATTGACTGCATGGAGCGGGAAAACGTTAATTTAATGCTTTTTTCCCTGCAAAATGAAATGCTGGAACGAAGCTACACAAAACGCGACGCGTTTATCCTGACAGGCTGTGACGAGGAACAATATGCCAATACGCCGCAGTCAATCGGCGGCTACATGGTGTGCAAAAAGTCGCCGGAGGTGGAGGCGTTCTTCCAAGAGGTCTTATCGTATGCGCAGGACATCAGGATTATTTCCGACCGTCCCAACACGATGGGAAAGGAGAATTACCCCGGTTTTGTGGACCACCGCCATGACCAGTCAGTCATTTCGCTGATTTCCAAGAAAAGAGGCATCAAAAAGTTCCGCGATCCGTCACAATATGGTATAATAAACCATTATCCCAAGGAAGTGGAGGAGCGAAGCTCTTATCCGCAGATTATCGATTCGCACAGATTAAATGTAGGAAGCCTGATGGAGCTGCGTTTTCGGAGGACAAAGCTGATGACAGCGATTCATAAGTTTTGGAAAAAGGTAGAAAATAAGCTCAGAACGGAGGTATAGCATGGACAAGAAAGAAAAGTGGCTCAAATATGAAAAACGCTGGAAGTGGCGCGATATTTATTTCAATAAGGCGCTCAGGCGGCATGGAATTGTCAAGTATTTCCACAGGGAGCCGGTCATGCCGCACTATGCGCATAAATGGGTGATGGGTTCGAAAAAGACAAACGACTATATCTACGAAAAAATCATAGAAGGAAAACCGTTTATGGCGTGCCGTTTCGGGAACACGGAAATGCAGACAATGGTAGGCGATTTGGCAGTGCGCTATAAAGGGCACTCGCCTTCGGACGATGAATATTTGGACAGATGGTTTACAAGGCTGGGAAAGGATTCCGGTTTTTTTCCGGTTGATTACCAATACCTCCATACCTTTACCGACTTAATGCTTGACTCCTGCAGGCAGGTCGATTTACTTGCCATGTGGCATTTAAATATGGAGGATTTTATCATAGAGGAATTTGTTTCGCACGCGGATTTGACCTTTCTTTTCCGACTGGAGCCGTGGCTTTACCACGGTCGCCCGTGGACTGCGGCGCTGAAAGGGAAAAAGGTGCTGGTAATCCACCCTTTTGAAAAAAGTATTCAGGCACAGTACCCCAAGAGAAAGGAAATCTGGAAAACACACCCCATTCTTCCGAAATTTGAGTTAAAGACACTAAAAGCAGTGCAGACGCTCTGCGGGGAACAGGACGAGCGGTTTGAAACATGGTTTGATGCACTCGAATATATGTTCAACGGGGCGATGAAGATTGACTTCGACGTGGCAATTATCGGGTGCGGCGCATACGGGTTCCCGCTTGCGGCAAAGCTAAAGGCGGCAGGAAAGCAGGCAATACACTTAGGCGGGGCGACACAGTTGATGTTTGGCATTAAAGGATATCGCTGGGAAAACAACTACCCGTCCAAAATTGCGACATTCTTCAACGACGCATGGATTTACCCGGACGCGTCAGAAACGCCGAAAAATGCCAAAACAGTGGAAAAAGGATGTTACTGGTAATGAAAAAGCTGACTTATCGGATTTATCGGAAAATCCATTACATTTTGCGAAGAATTTATGTCCACACAGCTCCCAATAGATATGCACTCAGCCAACACGGGCGAAAAACGCGTATCATCGTGTCACTTACAAGCTATCCGGGACGATTTGCCCATATCCACACCGCGCTCAAAAGCATCATGCTGCAAACGGTACAGCCGGACAAAATCATCGTATGGCTTGACGAGGACGTAACACGGGAGCAGTTTACCGCCGAAATGCTCGCATTAGAGCAATACGGAATCGAATACAGACCAATGCCGGGCGATTTAAAACCGCATAAAAAATATTTCCACGCGATGCAGGAATACCCGGATGATATTATTATTACCGTAGATGACGACCTGATTTATGCCAAAGATGTGATAGAGTCCTTAATCAAAACACACAAGCGGTATCCAAAGGCAGTCTGTGCAAGACGCGTGCATAAAATCACCAAAAAGCCAAATGGCGAAATCGCGCCATATAATGAATGGTTGGGGGAATACTGCGGTTGTGACACTCCCTCCCATGCGCTCGTTGCCACGGGGGTAGGCGGTGTGCTGTATCCGCCGCACTGCCTGTATGAAAAAGCGTTTGATGAGAAGCTGATTACGGAATTAAGCTTAAAAGCAGATGATATATGGCTTAAGTTTATGGAGCTGTTAAACGATACGCCAGTGGTCTGGGCACCCTGTAAAATTCCGATGCCGGATTTAATCGAGAAAGAGCAGGCGACAAGCTTAAAAAGTGAAAATGTCGGGAAAAATAAAAACGATATTTATTTTATGAATGTGCAGAATTATTTTCACGTGTATACGGATGTATTTGAATTAAAATAAAAGATAAATAAAGGCTATATGGGTATGAAAAAGACGGATGGTAAGAAGGTTTTAAAGAGTTTTATTAAGGCTATGATAACATTGGGGGCATTGGCAATGAATTATGGTCTTATATCTGATGCCATATCATTGACTGGCTATGGAAATCCTGAAACGATATTTGGTACATTGTCAAAACTGTTATATTCCGTTGAGACTGAACCAATGACTGCATTTTTTCTTTTAGGATTTCTGCTCTTTTTTTATCTGCACTTGTATGATATGGAAAAACTGCCAAGAAACATTTTGCCAGGCACAAGATGGTTGGCATTTTTTGCTGCTGGCAGTGTAATAATAGGAAAATCCTTTTATGTTTATGATGATATAGGGCTTTTGCTTCGCGGAACAGTGCAGATGATAAAAGGTGCAATTGTTCTTGGCGGGTTCTGCTTGTTTTTTTCAGGATTGCTTCAAATGCTTGTATCTGTATATATCCGTTACTGTGCTAAAAATCCGGATATATCCCGATTTGACAAAATATTTTGCATGAAGTATTCAGGACTCCTTATCGCATCGTTCTTGTTAGCAGCATGGCTTCCAACAATTGTAGCATATTATCCGGCAGTGTTTATGGGGGATAGTGAAGACATTATTTATATGGCGTATAACTATCCTTCAGGAATTGAAACGACAGTATTACCGATAAAAGAGGGGGTTTATATCACAAACCACCATCCGGTTCTCTATACAGGATATGTAAGTATTTTTTTGCATGGCGTAAGGGCACTTGGGGGCAGCTATAATCTGGGCATTTTTTTCTGTGCCATAATGCAATGCGTGATTACATTGGCCATATTAGTATACAGTATTTTATATTGTGCAAATACGATAAAAAATGAGAAGGCTGCATTGATGGCAACAGTATTCTCTGCATTGTTTCCATTGATTCCCAAGTATGCCATCATGATTTCCAAAGATACTTTTTTTGCGGATTTATTGTTGCTATGGGCTATTTTAATACATAAGACAATTGATAAAGCGTGTAAAAAGAACGATATAATAGCATTGCTGGGAACTTCTGTGGGTATTGTATTGATTAGAAAAAATGGGGTTTATGTAATTGTACTGACATTACTGGCTGCCATGATACTTTATAAACGTTTTTGGAAACAATGGCTGGGGGTCATGATGAGTGTTGTATTCGTGAGTCTGCTATATTCTAATATAATGCTGCCTTTGGCGGGAATACCGGATGGAAGCGTTCGGGAAATTCTTTCTGTTCCGTTTCAGCAAACGGCAAGATATATAAAATATCATGAAGATGAGGTAACGAAGGAGCAGCGCCAGTCAATAGAAGGTGTGCTTGATTATGAGATCCTTGCGGATATTTACTCGGGGAATTTGTCGGATCCGGTGAAAAATACCTATCATAAAGCGGCAACAAGTCATGATTTAAAGCGATACTTTGGCGCATGGTTCCAAATGCTGCAAAAACATCCAGAGGTATATGTGGCAGCATTTCTTAATAACTATTATGGCTACTTTTATCCAGTGGTAAATGATGCGATGAAGCTTGCAAGAACAAGTGTTGGAAGTATGGCAAATGTTAATAGGGATGGATATTTTGATTTCTCGCATTGCTATGATGCCGTTCATATAGGACTTCGTGATTTGCTGACTTTTTATGAGCTGATATGGATGTATACACCAGTTTTAAATTTCTTTATGACAAGTGCATTTTACGTATGGATAATAATTATATCATTTTTTCTTGGCTGTATCAGGCATAACAGAGCAGTCATACTGCCTGTAATAATGTATATGGCACTGGTTTTGACGGTACTTGTTGGACCAAGTAATGCCATAAACTATGAACGTTATATTTTTCCATGCATTTTGGGAATGCCGTTCCTGATAACACTGACCTTAGATAAGAGAAATCAGAATGCTGTCGTAAAAGGAGTATGAAAAATGTGTGAATTATTGGTATCCGTGATAACACCATGCTATAATAGCAGCAGTACCATTGAAAAAACGTTACAATGTATTGAAAATCAGACATATAAAAATATAGAATATATCATTATTGACGGTGGTTCAACGGACAACACCCTCAAAATAATTGAACGGCATAAAGACAGGCTACCGCAAAAGCTAAAGGTTGTATCCGAGCCAGATAATGGAATTTACGACGCCATGAATAAGGGCGTACGGCTTGCCAAAGGTGCCTTAATCGGGATTGTCAATAGTGATGACTGGTATGAGCCGGACACAGTGGAACAGGCGGTAAAGCATTATGGTGGAAATCAATACGAGGTCATTTATGGAATGCAGCGCAACATTTTGCGGAAAAAGGAGAAAACAACCTTTATCCACTACCATGATTTTTTGCCAGAGCAGATGATTACGCATCCGACCTGCTTTGTGACGAAGGACGCTTATCGGGATTTTGGCGTATTTGACACAAAGTATCGTTCCGCGGCGGATTATGACTTGATGCTTCGTTTTTATGAAAGCAAAAAAGTCGTTTTTACACCAGTCATGCGTGTGATGTCCAACTTTAGAATGGGTGGCATGTCAGGAAGCCAAACGGGAGTTCGAGAAAACGCGGCAATCCGTTATCAGCGTGGTTATATGAGTAAAAAAAGGTACTGGTTTGTAATGTTTAAAAGCCATGTGTACGAATGGCTGCATCGAAAAAATAGACATAAAGAAAGGTGTTGAAATTATGCAATTAATGGAACAGGAATTTGTGAAAACAGAAAAAGTGGACGGTGTTATTTTTAATATGTCCCCGTCGGGCGGTTTTGCACATAGTCAGATTAACGGAAACATATATCATGCCATAAAAAGGCAGCTCAAAGACAGCGTTTGCGTTGTTTCGATAGAGAATCTTGATTTATATCTGTCAGAGGATGAGTATGTGATACCGGACATTATGCTGATTTGCGACCGGCAGAGAATCAAAAATGATAAATACAGGGGAGTGCCGCGCTTTATTGCGGAAACACTCAGCCCCCGGACAGCATTGCGTGACAGAACAATTAAGCTTGAAAAATACGCGAAGCTGGGCGTGGATGAATACTGGATTGTTTTGCCAAAGGAGCGCTGCGTGGAGATTTATTATCTGGAGGGCGACAGATATGAGCTAAAGCAGTCCTATATTCTTGTGGAAGATGAGAAGGACGAAAATTACAATGCAGATAAGATGCTTGCACTGCGCGCCATGCCGTCAGTGACAATCGGGCTGAAAGAAATGTTTGATATATAGGAGAGCGGGTAATGAAGCTTGCGGTGATTTCCCTGAATACGGAAACTAAAAATTTAAGTCAATACTATAATTCGCAGGCAGAGGGACTTGCAAAAGCCCTTGCGGGGATGGGGCATGAGCTGACGGTTTATCATCCGGTGCCTGATCTTGAAAAAGAGCAGGAGTGCCTTATCAAGGGCGGCATTCAGATTGTATACATCCGTTGCAGGCACATCGGAAAGCACGCCCTGATCGACTGCTCCTTGCTGGACGCGGACAAGGTGTGCTATATTACGGCATCTGACAATTACCTGTTTTTAGGGAAATTTTATCGGTGGTGCAGACAAAATAAAATTCTTTGTTTACCATATATTGGTGTAATTCATAGTAACAATTCTTCGGCAATGAAGCGAAAAATAGTTGACATTTTCTGTAATAATGTGAAATATTATAAGGGAATGCCTACAATAGTCAAAACACCTGCTTTGGAACAAAATCTTAGGAAAGAGGGAGCAAAACAGATTTTTTGCGTACCAGTAGGATTAGATGAAGAGCGTCTGCGGCAGGATTATAAAGAATATTCGATAGACACATTAAAAAAGCAATGGAATTACAGGGATACTGATAAGGTAATCCTCTTTGTAGGACGCATGACCGCCGAAAAACAGCCTGAAAAAATGATTGAGCTGTTTTCCCAAATGGCAAAAAAAGATAGCACATACAGGCTTCTTATGGTTGGACAGGGAGAGCTTTCGGAGCGCGTCAAAAATAAAATAACCACATATGGACTAAATGATAAGGCAGTAATTCACGAAAAGGTGCCAAACGACCGCATGTGGGAGCTTTATCGCATGGCGGATTGTTATATTAATTTAAATACACATGAGATTTTTGGCATGGCGATTTTGGAAGCGATGTACTATGAGAACGCGGTAATTGCACTGCGTGCGCCGGGACCCGAGCTAATTATTGAAAACGGCGTATCGGGATATATCTGTGACAGTGAGAACGCACTGGTTCAAAGAGCGTTAACGGCAGATAAAGATGCAGTTGGCGCGGCGGCGCATCATCACGTGACAGAATGCTTTTTGTGGGAACGCTCTGCAGAAAAAATAGCAGAGATTATATTGGGAATTGTCGGAAAGGTGTGATACGATAGATGCAGATTAAGTGCAATGTTTTGGACAGGCAGTTCCAAATGCACCAAGAGGAATATGAGGAGGCAGCGCTAAGGGTGCTGCGCTCCGGCTGGTATGTTCTTGGAAAGGAAGTAGAGCAGTTTGAGCAGGAGTTTGCCGCATATACGGGAAGAAAATATTGTGTAGGATTAAATTCAGGGCTTGACGCGCTGATTATGTCCGTGCGTGCATTGGAAATTGGCGAAGGCGATGAGGTGATTGTTCAGGCAAACACCTACATTGCAACCGTGCTTGGCATTACGGAAAATAAAGCGGTTCCCGTTTTTATAGAGCCGGACGAATTTTTTAATATGGATGCGCAAAAAATTGAGAAGGCAATCACCCCGAGGACAAAAGCAATTATGGTGACGCATCTGTACGGACAGGCAAGCAACATGAATTTGATTGCAGAGCTTGCCAAAAGACATCAGCTTGCGCTGATAGAGGACTGCGCGCAGTCTCATGGAGCGTGCTATGAAGGCAAAATGACAGGAAGCTTTGGTATATCGGGCTGTTTTAGCTTCTATCCGACAAAAAACCTCGGCGCGTTTGGCGATGCAGGCGCAGTTGTGACAGATGACAAAGAGTTTGCAGACCAAATCAGGATGATGCGAAACTACGGCAGTCGTATCCGCTATTATAACGAAATACAAGGCTTAAATTCGCGTTTGGATGAGATGCAGGCAGCGCTTTTGCGGGTAAAGCTAAAATATATCAATGCCTTGAATGAAGAACGCAGAAGATTAGCCGCAGCTTATGACAGTGGCATCAAAAATGAAAAAATCATACTGCCCAAGGTAAGAGCGGGTGCAGACAGCATCTATCATCAATATGTAATACGCTGTAAAGAACGCGAAAAGCTTCAAAAATTTTTGCAGGAACAGGATATTCAGACACAAATTCATTACCCGATACCGCCGCACCTTGCAAAATGCTATCGGCATTTGGGGCATAAAAAGGGTGAATTTCCACTGACGGAACAGTATGCCGACGAGGTTTTAAGCCTTCCGATTTACACCGGAATGACAGATGATGAACAACAGTATGTGATTGCAAGACTGAATGAGTTTTAACGAACAGCAGGAGGCAGTATGATAGAGGATTGTAAATTGATAGCGTTTCCGCAAAAGGGCGATGAGCGGGGGCATCTTGTGATTATTGAGGGAAATCAGGATATACCGTTTGAGATAAAGCGCGTATTTTATATCTATGGCTCCGATAAGGATGTCATTCGCGGGCGTCATGCCAATTATCATTCGGAGTTTGTTCTGATTAATGTTTCAGGCACATCAAAGGTAAAGGTTGATGACGGGACAACCCAAAAAATATTTAACCTTGACCGCCCGCATATCGGCATTTACCTGCCGAAGCTTGTGTGGAAGGACATGTATGATTTCTCGGAGGATTCGGTGCTTTTGTGCCTTGCAAGTGAACATTATGATGCAGGTGAATATATCAGAGACTATGATAAATATTTAACAGTTATGAAAGAGGAAGAAAATGCTCAGACATCTTGAGAAAAAAGATGCACCCATGATGCTTGAGTGGATGCATGACAATGAAATCAACTGCAATTTTCAAATCGATTTTGCGTCTTCAACGCTGGAGAGTGTGCTGTGCTTTATAGACGGAAGCTATGATGATGAAAATCAGAATTTTGCCTTTGTGGACGAAAAGGATGAATATCTTGGAACCATCAGTTTAAAGCATATTTCACACAAAAACCGGAACGCGGAGTACTCCATTGTCGCAAGAAAAAAGGCACAGGGGACAGGTGCCGCGATGCAGGCGACACAGGAGCTGCTGAAATATGCGTTTGAGGAGCTAAAGCTCCACAAGGTTTATCTGAATGTGCTTGCGGATAATGTGAGGGCGCAGAGGCTATATGAGAAAAGCGGGTTTGTGTATGAAGGAACGTCTCCTGATGCCGTTATGATAAATGGAGTTTATAGGACGCTTAAGTGGTATGGCATTATTGCGAAATCGTGATAGGCAGTTACAGGGCATAACAGGAAAAATCAACATTTGAAAAGGGAATTTACAGAAGGATAGGACAGAATCATGAAACAGATTAAGAAAAAAGTTGTATTATTTATAGCTGTAGAAGCTGTTTTGGCAATATGTATGATGGTATCTTCCCATCCTCTTCGCATTTTTATGTTAATGACCTTCGTTCTTGGTATCGGATTGTTTTGCATTCCCTCCCTCTATTTTGAATTAGGGACTTCCCCGGATAAAGACTTTCAATGGACGGCAAAGACATGGGTTGTTTTAGGGTTAACATCTGTTGGAGTAATTACAATCTGCTCGAAATCTTCCCCACTGTATCCGTTTAATGACTGGGTTGATGCCAATGTTTACCTGACGATGGGGAGAGCAATGCTGGACGGTAAAATGCCGTATCGTGACTTGTATGAGCACAAAGGCTTTATTGTATATGCGATATATGCTTTGGCAGCCTTGATTTCCCGCACCGATTTTTTGGGAGTGTGGATTATAGAAATTGCTGCGGCATTTTTCTTCCTCTATTATAGCTTGCGGAGCATGTGGCTCTTTTGTGGAGAACGGGCATATTTATGGATTCCGGTTCTTGCTGTTACGGTGTATGGCTCAGCAGCATTTTGTCATGGAGGCAGTGCTGAGGAGCTTTGTCTGCCATTACTGGCATATGGATTTTGGGTGGGCTTGAAGGCGGTCATGCTGAAACGCTTTCCCACAGGCTGGGAGTGTTTTGCAATCGGACTTACCTCCGGCTGCATATTTTGGATAAAATATAATTTGCTTGGTTTTTATTTAGGATGGTTTGCGGCTCTTGTACTAATGCTGCCAAAGGAAAAATGTTTTATCCAAATATGGAAAATGCTATGGAAGATTATAGCCGGTGTGGGAATTGTTACAATACCGTGGATGGTATGGTTCTGGTATCATAATGCATTGGCTGATTTGGTCACAGTCTATTTTTATAACAACCTGACCTATGCGGCAGCGCATGAATCAGGTAATCAATTGTTCGGTATATTGCAGAATGTTTGCAGAGGCTGTCAGGAAATATGGAGAAATCACACTGCTGCGGCTGTTTTGATATTTGTAGGAATGATTTATTTACTTCGCTCACGTTATCATACATGGACGGGGTATATTATGGGCATTCTGGTATTTTTTGAGATTGGCTGCTATATGGGTGGATTGACGTATAAATATTATGCATTACCATTCTCTGTATTTGCGGTAATCGGTTTAGCTGCATTAGACTGCCTGATTTGCCGGCGCGGGAATTTTATTAAAAACCTTCAGTTTTTCTTTATAATAGAGCTTGTGATTTGCCTGCTGGCTGCATTCTTGGTAAGCTCCAATACCTATATGCTGCGATATCAAAAATCGGATTTACCCCAATACCAATTCCGTGATATCATTGCAAAAACTCCGGAAGCGACATTACTGGAATATAAAACTATGGATATTGGCGTGTATACGGTTTGTGACATGGTTCCGACATTTCGCTACTTTTGTTACTATAATATGCAGAAAGCAGAAATTGATGAAGAACAGGACACGTATCTTATGAGCGGCGAGGCGGATTATGTAGTGATAATGCTTCGGGATATCGTATCGGAAGGGAATGTTGAGTTAATGTCTAAGATAGAGGCAGCAGGATATGAGTGCGTTTCCTGTGTTGATTACTTCAATGGAGAAAATCCGCACATGTATTTATTATACAGGCTGCTGCAAAAGGGCTGATAATCCAAGAGGCTTTGGAGCGCAGCGTGTAGATACATTTTTGTTATGCAATTGTTACGTATGCATCATTATAAAAGCGGGATGGAGGATACTTTGTATGGATAGTAAGTGTATTCATTCCTTAAAGGGAATTGGAATATTGGGTGTTGTGCTGGTGCACTGCGGACTAGGCATGCAGGAAGGAGTATTGGGGTCCATTTCGGCGTGTGGTGCAAGAGGTGTGCAGCTATTGTTTATCATAAACGGCTTTTTGATTTTTCATTCTTTGGATAAAATAGAATGGAATAAGCAGCAGATTATTGCATGGTATAAACGCAAATTTATCAGACTAATACCGTTATATTGGTTTTTCACGATTCTTCATTTGCTTGTGTTCGGAGTCGGTGAACGATACTACTTGGGAACATTGTCCAAGGTTTCGCCACTGAATATTTTGTGCAACATGTTGTTTTTGCATGGATTTCATCCATATTATATAGGAAGTATCAACGCGAATTGGTTTATGGCAGATCTGGCGATGTTTTACCTGTTAGCGCCGCTTTTATACAAGATAATTGATTCATTGGAAAAATCAGTGCTTGCCTTGCTTATCATCACACCACTTGGTTATGTGCTGTATCACGTTGCACTGGGGTGGAATGTGTTAGCGGTCAAAGAAATCTGGATAGATTATGTTACAATCGTGAGTTTTCCTTCGGAACTTCCGATTATGCTTTTGGGGATCTTTTCATATTTTATGGTAAAGGAAAGCTTTAAATGGAAAAATAAAGGAATGATATCAGTTGTTACGCTTCTGTTTGCATTATTCTGTATGATATCGTTGGTTATGGGAAAAAGATATTTTATGATTTTTAATTATATTTTTTCATTTGGAGTATTGTTTGCAGTTTTGTTTATCGGGCAGGTACAGTATCCACTTAAGGTGATTAATAACAGTTTTTTTGCGACCTTTGGGAAACATAGTTATGGTATTTATCTTTCCCATACGTTTTTACTACCAATAATACCGAAGAATAATTCGGTTCTGCAAAGCTTTATCAGATATTGTGTAATAGTAATGATGGCGCTTTTTATTGCGATTGTGTCGGAAAAGATAATAGAGAAACCAGTTATCCGGTTTTTCAATAAAAAATTATTTGACACAAAGTTAAAATGCAATACATAATGGGACAAGGATGGAATGAGCAGCATCTGACGTTGTTTGACAAGCTATTCCCACATATGTATAATACTTGTAAAATATGGAAATATAGTCATATAGAAAATTAAGCGTGTATGACGCAAGGCATAAGAATATGAGGTTAGTATGAACAAAGAAATTTCAATTATTGTATTTTCAAAAGGAAGGCCCTTGCAGATGCATGCATATCTTGAGAGCCTGCTAAAATTTTCGGATGCAGAACAGGAAATGATACAGGTTTTGTATTGTGAAACGGAAAAAATCCGGTACGAAAAGCTGATGCAGAACTTTCCCCGGGTGCAATGGATAAAAGAATGTAAGTTCGAAACCGATTTAAGGAAACTAATAGCAAACGCAGGCAAATACATCATGTTTGGCTGCGATGATGTCGTTTTTACAAGAAAATTCAGTCTTGCCCAAGCGGCACAGTACTTGCAGGAGCACTCACAGGTGTTTGGCTACAGTATGCGTCTTGGCGAAAATATTAAGCCTGTGCCGGTGAATTTGTCAGAGGATGCAGCCGTTCTTGAGTGGAAATGGGATTGTGAAGAACCGCACTATAATTATCCGTGGGAGCTAGACTGTACGCTGTATCGCAGCGAAGATGTATTGCGGATGCTTGAGGAAGAGGAGAATCCGATTAAAAATCCAAACTATTATGAGGCAATGATTACACCGGATAATAGAAGTAAGCGTATTACCAGACCAAACATGGCGTGCAACAAAAAGTCGGGCTGTGCGGTTGTCATAACCGTGAACCGAGTGCAGGAAACACACCAAAACGGCTATGATGACAGTATGCTTACAGATATTTATTCCTTAGACCGGCTGTATAATGACGAGGATAATACACTCGATATTGAGAAAATATCAGCGATGGATAACAGCGTCATACATGTAGGGGCAGAATATTTCCAGCTTCACAAAGCGGCGAAAGGTTATTCGAAAAAAAAGCTTATCAGGAAAAGAATAAAAACCATTTCAGGAAAGCTCATGCGTTTCCCGAAACGTGTGTATCGTCATATGGAGCGCAGGCGTTACGAAAGGGGCGGGTATGCCAAACGGTTGGACATTTTAAATACGGAGGACACCTTAAAGCTTATGGAAAGCGAAGCATTTAGCTTTCTCAGATATGGAGACGGTGAAATCGCTATCATGAACGGAGAGTCCATTCCCTTTCAGGAGTATGACGAGAGGCTTGCAAAGCGTCTGAAAAAGCTTTTAAAGACAGACAAAAAAGGGCTTCGGATTGGAATACCGTACTACTATATGACGCCTGTCAAAAACCTAAATGATTTTGTATCGAAATTTGCAAAATCGCTGGCAGCGCAGAGAAAATTTCTGTGTAAATACTGCAGGCAGGATATCACATACATTGATACTGCAATAACACAGGTTTATCAAACTTATAAAAAATATGACTTTAAGGACTACTATCAGCGTATGCAAAACCTGTTAAAAAACAGAAGCATCACAATCATATGCGGAGAAGGCGTTTTGGACAGATTAGAGTATAAGGCATTTGATGTGTGCAAAGCAGTAACGTTTGTAACTGCGCCAAGCATGAACGCCTATGCAGATTATGAGGACATTTTGAATGCGGCGTTAAAAACGGATAAAAAGAACCTTGTGTGTGTGATACTTGGTCCGACAGCAAAGGTGTTAGTCTATGATTTATACAAAAGAGGGTATCAGGCATGGGATTTGGGGCATTATTTTAAAGATTATGATTCCTATATGAAAAAACGTCCGCGGACGGATGCGGAAATAACGCAGTTTTATAAGCCTGATTGACAGGAAAGGCATGGAATGGAATGTTAAAGAAGATAAATTATGTTTTAAATAAAAAACAGAAAATCAATTTGCTGATACTGCTTGTGGTGATATTTATAGGCGCCTTTGTTGAGCTTTTGGGCGTTTCCGCAATTATGCCAATTATTGAGGTTGCCATGAATCCGGTGGTTATTCATGAGAAATGGTATCTGGTCATAATTATGGATACAATGGGATTTACGGACGCGAACGAGGTGCTTGTGTTTTGGGCGCTTCTTCTGATTGTAATCTATATATTGAAGAATATTTATGTGACAATGATGTACAGCTTGCAGTATCGTTTTATTTTTAACAATCAACAAAGGTTATCCGTTAAAATGATGAAAAGCTACATGAAACAGGATTATTTGTTCCATGTGGCAAGAAATGTGGCAGAGTTTCAAAGAAACATTACAAATGATGTGAACGGTTTTTTTACGGTGGTTCTAAATGTGCTGCAGTTCTTGGCGGAGTTTAGCGTGAGTGTTGTGTTGGTAGCGTTTTTGTTTGTACAGGACTGGGTTTCGACGGTGGCAGTAGCGTCGCTGTTGTTTCTCTTTCTTCTGTTCTTTGCCGGTTTTTTCAAGAAAGTGCTTGTGAAAAAGGGGGAAGAAAGCAGACAGGCAAATCTGCTTGTCACTAAATGGCTGTTACAGTCTTTTTCAGGCATTAAGGAAGTAAAAGTCACAAACGCAGAACCGTTTTTTATATCAAATTATGACAAGCACTATAAAAAGTGTGCTACGGTGCAGCGTCAGCAGTCCATTTTGACCTATTTGCCAAGACCTGTCATGGAGACTGTGTGTATCTGCAGCCTTTTGCTTGCGATGATTATCAAAATTACAGTGACAAAAAGCGATATTACAACATTTGTTACAACGCTTTCCGTATTTGCAGTGGCAGCGTTTCGTATGCTGCCATCCTTTAATAAAATCACTGGTTATCTAAGCGGAATGATGTTTAACAAACCTTCAATTGATGCGGTATACAATGATTTGAAGGAAATTGAAGCGCTTCTTGACAAAAAGACAATGGACAGGCAGGATACAAAGAAGGTTGCCTTTGCGGACTGCATCAAGCTGAACAAGGTGTCATTTCAGTATCCTGAAAATGATAGATGGGTATTGAAGGATGCTGACTTAGAGATTCAGAAAAATACATCTGTGGCATTGATTGGTGCGTCCGGTGCAGGGAAGACGACGGCGGCTGATTTGATACTTGGCATTTTGGAGCCACAACAGGGAACCGTTACAATAGACGGCACGGATATTAAGGAATGTATGTCTTCATGGCATAAGAATATCGGGTATATTCCACAGACGATTTATTTAATGGACGATACCATCCGTGCCAATATTGCATTCGGCATACCGGAAAATGAAATTGACGATGCGGCGATTGAAAAAGCAATGAAGGAGGCGCAGCTTGATGCGTTTGTACATTCCTTAAAAGAAGGTCTAGATACAATTGTAGGCGACAGGGGCGTGAAGCTTTCGGGCGGACAGCGGCAGCGGATTGGGATTGCAAGGGCGCTTTATAGAAATCCTAAGGTACTTGTATTGGACGAGGCAACATCTGCGCTTGACAATGAGACCGAGAAAGAGGTTATGCAGGCGATAGACGGGCTTCATGGCACACGGACGATGATTGTGATTGCGCACCGGTTGAGTACCATTAAAAAATGTGATAGAATCTATGAAGTTGGCAATGGCTTGATTACGGAGAGGATAAAAGAGGAAGTGGTTAAGTGATTGATAAATATATAGTGGGTACTAAAAAAAGAGAATTATTTTGTAAAATGAAAATGGATTTTGAAACTGTTAAGGAGGATTGCAATGATCTATGCAATGACAATGGCAACAAAAACTTATATGCCTTCGGCAGCTTTCCAGCTTGAAACAGCAAAAAAGAAAGGAAAAGTTGACAAAGTTATCTGTTATAATATAGATCAGGACATTGATGAAAAGTTTAAAGAAAAGAATAAGGAATTGTTGGATTCTGGTCAGGGAAGGCGGAAAGGGTATTATTTGTGGAAGTCTTATTTTGTAGATAAAGCTATAAAAAGCATTGAATATGGGGATTATCTGATCTACATGGATGCTGCGGGCTTTTATTATAAAAGAAGCGCACAGGAAGTTATCCGTTATATGGTAAGTAACAATATAGATATGGTTGTCAGCAGAAAGTACAGATGTTTGGAAAAGCACTGGACAAAAAGGGATGTGTTTGTTTATATGGATTGCGATTATGAAAAATATTGGAATCAATATCAGTGCATGAGCGGTTTTTTTGTGGCAAAGAAAACAAAAAGGCTTGAGAAGATTGTTGAGGAGTGGCTGGAGTATTCCAAGGATGCTCGAATTATTTCGGATGCACCAAACACATGCGGCAAGGAAAATTATGAAGGATTTGTAGAGAATAGACATGATCAAAGCATATTTTCCCTGCTTATGACAAAATATGATATTGTAACAATTGAAAGTATTAAAGTGCCCGAATTTTACAAGTATCATCATACAATGGAAACGAACCTAAGCAAAATAAACAGGGAGTTGCGTAGAAGAAGAAAAGCGCTTATTTGCAATTATATCAAGAAAAAGGATTATAAGGGAATATATTATACGATGAGAGAAGAATTGAAAGACTTGTATTATATTCAAAAAATATTAAAATGGAAATTGTGATAATGGATTAAAGTATAGAATTTGGAGAATCGAAGAGAAATTTAGGAAGAAAGGCGGAACGAATGAAAATACACGTGAAGGCATTCACATTGGCGCTTGGCATTTTATCAATGCTTTTAACGGGAATTACATTTTTAAATTGGATATACAGTGAGTCTTGTCAGCTTCTCCAATATGATTTGAAAAATGGCTTTGTTGATAATAGGATCTATTTGGCAGTCCTGATTATTTTAATCTTCCTAATAATACTAGGCATACACATTTATAAGCAAGTTCTGTTTGGAAGGATACACGTTATTTTTACAGTAAAAATAAAAAAGAGGTTGTATTTGGCAGTTTTTGACAGAAATGATGGAGCAGGCATCAAGGCAGATAAGCAGATTGATCTTAAGATAATAGCAAATGTAGTCAGCATGGCAGTAATTGTATGCTGTTTCATTGTAAACAGCCGTGTTTTCTTTTTAGATTTACCTTTGGGTACATGGGAGCCGGCAAAAACAATAGGGCATTCGTTTGGGGCAGTAAACGGTGACGATTATACTGGTTCCTTAGAGGCATTTGAATATAATTATGCATTGGGCAGAAGAACAATGGAGGTAGATTTAATTCTTACAACAGATAAGAAACTTGTGCTGAAGCATGACTGGGATGAATTAGGAGAGGATGAAGCGGACTGGGATAAAATACCACAGACATCTCCGCTTTCGGAAGAACAGTTTTTAAATACAAAGATTTTAGGGAAATATACGCCAATGAGTTTTGTACAACTGTGCGAAATTATGATGGAATATTCTGATTTATGGATTGTGACAGATACAAAAAATACAGAAAATGATGAAGTGAAAGAACAGTTTGAGGTAATGGCTGAGACGGTTAGACAGTTAGGCTGTGAAGAGATTATGGATAGGATCATTGTTCAGGTGTATAATGAGGAAATGTATAAAGCAGTTCATGACATCTATCAATTTAATAATTATATTTTTACAATGTACCTGCGTTTTGATAGTGAGGACTGGCTTGGAATTATGAGGACAGTATGCCGTTTTTGTGTGAACAACGGTATAGAAACGGTAACGATTGGGATAAACAGGATTTCTCCAGAGTTAATCGCCGTCGCAGACCATTATGGACGAAACGTATATGTTCATACAGTAAATGATATGACGAATGCGATTCAATATTTTCAAATTGGAGTGACTGGAATTTATACCGACATTATACAAGATAAGGACTTATAAAGGAATTAGTCAATAAGCTGTTTTTATGACAAAGAAATACGGTGTATAAAAAGGGAGGTATGCAATGTTCACATATTTAATTATTTTTGGAATGGGTGCAATAACGTTTGTTATTGAAAAAAAACTGACAAGAACTCAGCAAGGGAATAGTACTTTTATGTTTATTGAATATCTGATGTATACGGTAATTAATTTAGTGACAACATATTTCATGCTTTTGCCGACGGGAAGGATTACGATGGTGCAGACTAGCGGCGGCATCAGTGAAATTACTTATGGAAGCTCTGCAATTTTGATATCACTTGTCATTGCAATTATATGGGGCTGTGTCATGGCTTTCTTCAATAAGAATGTTAAGTGTAGAATAAAGTTAGATGAGCAGCAGAAGAACTGACGGAATAAAAGCAAAAAATTATAAGGTGTATAGAGGTAAAGGCAGATGAAAAACAGCAGAGAGCATAAGGGTACATTCCAAAAAAAGTATTTAATCATACAGCTTATTGCGTTGGCAGTATTGTATGGTGTTATTGCAATCTTGGTGGAATCAGCAGAGTGGTTTCAGAGGTGGTGGGGAAAAATAAGCTTTGCAACAGTGGTATACCAACTGACAACGCCGCTTAAAGGTACGGAAACCAGTCTTATTGTTTCCTACTGTCAGGGAGTGATTCCGCTGGCAATCACGCGGCTTGTGCTTGTACTGGGATTTTGGTACGTATTTGTGAGAATTTTCTCTGTATTGGATTTGGAAGTCCATGTCAGATTATGGAAAAAGCATTTTACGGTGAAGATGGGGAAAAGCTTCCTAAGATGTGGGCAAGGATTGTTCCTTTTACTGCTCACGCTGTTGTCCGTATATGAAATCAGACATGAAGTAGAGGCTTTGGGGATTGATGATTATATTGAAGAGGTACGCGAGAGTTCAACAATTCATGAGGATTATTATGTAATCCCGACGGAAAGCATAATGAAATTTCCGGATAAGAAACGGAATTTAATTTTTATTTATATGGAATCCATTGAAAATACCTATGCTTCTGTTGAAGATGGCGGAGGCAAGCCGATCAATTATATTCCGGAACTGACGCAGTTAGCAAACGAACATGTCAGCATCTCCAATAAGGACAAAATCGGGGGAACTTACCCAAATGAAAGGTCGGGATGGACAATTGCGGCGCTTCTTGGTGCCACAGCAGGAGTTCCTTATAAAATTCCCGGAAATGAACTGTGGGGGGAAGCTTCCGCAGGACAATACACGGAATTTTTGCCCGGTCTTACGACATTAGGGGACATCTTGGAAAAGCAGGGATATCAGAACTATTTCCTTTGCGGTTCAGAGGGGGAATTTGCAGGCAGGGACTTATATTTCCAGAAGCATGGAAATTATAAAATACTGGATTACAATTACGCAGTGCAGAACAATTATATACCTGAGGATTATTTTGTCTTTTGGGGATATGAAGACCACAAAATGTATGATATTGCAAAACGGGAACTTACCAAAATAGCGCAGAATGAGGAGCCATTTAATTTTACGATGCTGACGGTTGATACGCATATGCCTGCCGGATATCTGTGTGAAGTGTGTGAAAATCAATATCCGGAGCAGTATGAAAATGTAGTGGCATGTGCAAGCAGGCAGGCTGGTGCGTTTGTGGAGTGGATTAAAAAGCAGGATTGGTATGAGAATACAACAGTCATATTACTTGGAGATCATAACTCAATGGTAAATAACTTTTGGGATGATATTGGTGATTTTCAAAGAAGGACCTATAATTGCTTTATCAATCTTCCAGAAACAGTCGATGTATCCAATGTGAAAAAGAGGGATGTCTGCACATTGGACATTTTTCCGACGACGCTTGCCGCAATAGGCGTTGAAATAGACGGCGACAGACTGGGGCTTGGAACGAATGCTTTTTCGCAGCGAAGTACGTTGGTTGAGGAAATGGGAGAGACGGAATTTGACATGCAGCTAAGCAGGTATTCAAAATATTATAATGAACAGTTTATTCAGGGCTTGAGGCTTTATTGATTGGAGGAAGAAAAAATGTGGATGGAATTTATTGCTCTGTTTGCACCGGCAGTAATAACGCTGTCTGTAAGGTACAGAAAAAATAATGGAACAGCGTGGGAATGGTTCCGATATGTCAGGGAATATATAACGGCACTCCTTGTGAATGTCTGGTCAACACAGGCAGTCATTGTATATGTGCTTCGGGCAACAGGGGAAGAGAGCGGCGATTTTGTGCGGTTTGTTTTTATGATAAAATATCTTTTGATTGCATGTGTACTTGCGTTTATAACGGCTTATATATGGGAAGGTCTTGCGAAGGCGTTGTCTGTGTCTGCTCAGTTTGAGGAGCGCAGCAATCGCGATAAGTGAGGGGAATGGATGATGCGTTTTATGAAAAAACTATTTTGTACTGTGCAGTGTGCTTTCTATTCGCGCAAAGCGCCGGGATATTTTGAATATTTGGCTCTTCTTTTTTTGTTTCTGGTTCCGTTTATGACAATGATGTATGGAGACACGCAGGCATTTGTGCATTATGGCGTCAATTTTTGGAAATGTATGACGCAGGGAGGCGGGCTTCACAATTTTTATGAGTACGGAAATGAGATGCTTGCTTTTTATAGGGAAAACGGTATTCCCGGAGCATATGAGGTAATCTATGATTTTCCGGTATATATTGTACTTGGAATTTGGGGATTTCCGCTTTGGATTGTGTGTGGCAGATTTGGGATTGAGGAAACATCCAATATGTGGACAATGCTGTACTCCAAATCTATATATTTAGTAGCTTTAGCAATTGTTGCATATTTGATTTATAAAATCTGTAAAAACATTGGTGTGGAGGACCTTATGGGCAGGTGGGCGGCATTTTTGTTTTTGTCGTCTGTGCTTGTGTTTGTGGAAATCGGCATTGCAGGACAGCTTGATGTGCTTGGAATGCCTTTTACACTGCTTGCCATATTCTTTTTTCAGAAAAAGCAACGATGGCGTTTTTTGCTGTTTTTTTCCATTGCCGTCAGCTTTAAGCAGTTTCCGCTGTTTATTTTCTTACCGTTAATCATGCTTATTGAGAAAAATGTCCTGAAAATCGTGCGGGATACTATCGCTGTCTTTGCGGTTACGGCTCTTTCCGGGCTCCCTTTTCCGAGGGGAACGGAAGCGATGCAGGTAAAAGATGAAGTGCGGGGACATTTTATGGAGGCATTTTTAGGGGTAAAGGCACCGCTCTATAACAGTGCTGTTCCGGTAATTGTACTATTGATTGGCGGAATTTGTGTGTGGTGCTATCTCAGACAAATAAAGGATGATAAGGAACTAGAGCAGTATTCTGTTTTTATTCCTGTGCTTTCCATGTTTGTATTGCTTATCTCTTTTGACAGCAATCCGTACTGGTTCATTCATCTTGCACCGTTTATGGCAATTTTGATGGTATATAATTCAAGCCGCTTTTCCCAGTTGATTTTGTTTGAAACGGTGGGAATGCTGTGTCTGATTTTGAATCAGTTTGGAGCAAATTACTGGGTGTATGAGAGCTACTGGGCAAAAGGGATGCTGTTGGATAAGCTTTTGGGTTATCCTGAGAATCTCATTACACTGGAGCGTTTTTGTGCGTCAACAAATCTGGATGAGTATTACGGCGTATTTTTTGCAGGATTTGTGCTGTGCATCGGGGCATGCCTTGCGATTAGCATTCCGGGAAAAATGAAAAAAAGTGAGACTGTTTTAGTGCGCCCGTATGTGTTGCTCCGGCTGGTTTTGAATGCGGGAATTTCATGGATTCCCGGATTTTTGTTTGTAATATCACATGTGATATCGCTGTAAAACGGGTGGATAAGTGAAACAGTTTACCTAGGAGGTCTATAGATGCTGGAAGAGCGATTGGTTAAGTTGTGTCGTAATATTATCAATATCATCTTCGGAGGGATAATAATTTATTTATGGTTGCTTTGTGGATTTAGTACATGTTATATGTCCGTATCAGAGCATACGTATTTTGTAAAGGATTATTTTGGATTTCATATGATGCTTGCGGGCATGTTCTGCATAATTCTTTTACTTGTTGCGAAAAAGGATTCTATTAAGAATAAACTATGCCTGAAAGAGAACGAGGATTTTTTGGTAAAAATAGAGAAAATTCTGATACTTCTTATTTTACTGGAAGGGTTTATCATTGTTTTGTCTTTTCGAATAATTCCTAGAGCAGATCAGTCAGATGTCATGTACGCGGCATATGCATTAAAAAATGGAGATTACACACCGTTTCAAAAGGGAGGGTATATTTCTGAATGTTCAAACCAGATAGGGTTGCTTTGGTTTTGGTATATCCTGTCATTTGTTTTTGGAGATAATAACTTTCTTGCGTTCCAGATGATCAATGTATTTGCGGTTGCAATCCTGTATCGGCAGCTTTCTGATATATCTGAGATATTGAATCTGCCCAAAATGTATCGAATAATTGTTTTGCTATTTGGCGCATTATATGTACCAGTACTTTTTTACACTACATTTGCATATGGAAATATCATAGCACAGATGTTGGCGTTGGTAAGTCTGAAATATGAAATGACATTTATGAAACAGCCTAAAATCAGATACGCCTTGGCATCGGCAGCGGCTCTCATGCTGTCTGTTGCCATGAAGGAAAACAGTCTGATTTTCGTAATCGGAATGCTCATCTATGCGGTAATAAAGTTCATGGAAAAAAAAGAAGCAAAAATATGGGTATTGATTGCATGTATGATTGTTGGAGTGTTCGCTCAGAAATGCTTTTTGAAAAATCTGCTTGAGGTTAAAACGGGAGAGCAGATTGAAGGCATGTCTATGTGGTCTTTTGTTGCAATGGGACTTCATGAAAATGAGGATTTTTGTGATGGATGGTATGATGGCAGTACGTTTGTCACGTATGAAGAATGCGGATATGACGTGGATGAACAGAAGAAAACAGCACTCACGGATATACAAAACAGATTAGAGGAATTTTATAAGGATAAGAGATATGCAGTTCGTTTTTTTTCCGGAAAAATAGCATCTCAGTGGAATAATCCTTCTTTTCAGAGTGTTTGGATTAATCAAACATGTGGAAGTGACGTTGGCCATGCAAAATGGATTCAAAAGTTATTAAGCGTGAAATATGCGGATAAGATGACAAGGGTATTGGATACTGTCCAATTTTTAGTTTTAACAGGTGTTATCTTATCTTTGTTGCTGCCAAAAGAGCGCACGGATGATATTCTTTTAAAAGTGATATTTATAGGAGGATTTCTGTTTCATACGGTGTGGGAGGCGAAAGCACAATATGCATTACCGTATTTTATGCTGATGATACCGATATCTTTTAAAGGATATCGGCAGTTAGTGCTGTGCGGGAAAGGATGCAGTTCTTTTCGAGATGTTGCTGATTTGATGGGAAAACGAAATCGGTTTGGAATATGCTTATTTGTAGGAATGCTTTTGTTTGTGGTGATTATCAATATCCGCTTTCCCAATAATCCGATTCAGCTGGACTTTGATGCAGAAATTTATGAACAGTATTTGTATAATAACACATCTGATAAAATCAAGGATGGAAATTATAATATAAAAGTATATGAAGAACCACAGTTAATCATATCCTATAGCGTATCAGAAAATAATGCAGATGAAGGGATTGTTTTTGTAGATAATTTCAGGGAAGAGCTGCGGGGAAATGTCAGACTGCAGGATGTTGGAGAACGAGTGCACATACAGTTTACAGATTCAAAATACTATTTGGATCTTGATCAGAACGATGAGAGAAAAGGATTTATACATGTATCTACGACGAATACAGATAACACGTTGGACTGGTTTTTGAGAAGCGATTCTCAGGATTGGTTTTTGAAAAAGGCAGACGAGGGGCAGCATACGTATTATATTATTAAAGGAGACAGTGCACTGACTTATGATGAAGAAAACAGAACAGTCCGGCTTGAAAGGCGGGACTATGGTGATTTGCAAAGGTGGATTATTGAATAAAGCAGTGGATTATGCACAATACATGTTTCCTTACCGCATAAGTAGAAAATTATATATCAAATGAAAACTGCTTGTACATTTGAGGGGATTGTGCTACACTTATTTTGAAATTTTCCTTTTAGAAAAAGGACAGAAAGGATTCGGATGACAAAAAGCAAGAGTGTAAATAATAATAGAATGCTTATAATAGTATTGATACTGCAAGTGCTGTATATGCTGTATTGGGGAAATGCTAAAGGTGGATTTTACGTGGATGAATTTTTCACTTTTGATAATGTGCATTATCTTTCAGATTCCACGCCCAAAAGAGTAAAGCTTTATGATGCGGAATTCATGGAATACAATAAATGGTTAAACATGGAAGATTTAAAGGATACGTTGACCGTATCAAACGAAAACGCCTTATATAACGACTCATTCACATCCAATGTGAAAAAGCTGTTTAAAAGCACTTATAACTGGCTTTTGAATTATGTAGAAGTTCTTTTTTTCCCGAAAGAAATCAATAAGTGGAGTGGTATTTCCATTAATGTGGTTTTGTTTGTTTTGTCTCAGGTATTTCTATATCTTATTTCGTATAAGACTTCAGGAAGCAGCAGCGCGGCGCTAATCGCCTGCGCAGTGTATGGATTTTCTGGCCTTGCGGTAAGCATGGTAATTTATGTACGGTTTTATGTGATTGTAAATTTGTGGATGCTGCTTTTTTTATATATGCATGTGCTGATGTGGGAGGAGCAGGGCTTCAAAAAAAATATACTGTATGAAATCATTGCAGTGTTTGTGCTATATTTGGGATATCTTAGATCACCGCTTGCCGTTATATTGGGTGTTGGAATCATCCTGTGTTTTTCGTTTGCGCTATGTATTCAGAAAAGATGGCATCAGCTTGCATATTATGCCGTGCCGATATTGTCAGGCGGAATCATTTTTGTGGCACTGTTTACAGATTATTTAACAATCTTGGCGGATCCGTCTGCAGCGGCGGGAGGTACATTTGGCGTTGCAAAGGCAAGTCTTATAAAAGGTTTTTTGGATCTGACGCCGAAGTCGTTTCTGACAAGGACAGGGAATTTGGCAGGAATTCTAAATGATTATCTGTTTAGTCACAGATATGTATTACTGTTGTTTATGGCTTTATGTATTTATGGTATAATAATCGGATTTAAGCAGAAATTAAAAAGACTGTTTGTATACATTGTTATTTTGGGGGAAGCATTTTTTTATTTTATAGCGTCCGTCTGCTTTAATCTTGGTACGATTCGATATAATTCTTTTTTGTATCCGATCATAGCCTTGATTGTGGCTGATATGATATCGGATACCTTTGAAAAGAAACGAGCGTGTACAGCAGTCATGGTATTGCTTGTGATTGGGCTTGCAGGAGAGTTGTATTATACAGCATCCATTCCAAGGATACAAAATCTTTATCCGGAAGAAAAAGCGCAGGTGGAGAACATAAAAAATAATAATGGAATTAATAATATTGTTATAGATTATCATTTTGATGACAGGGTGATGTATGAGTGCTTGGCTTACGGAGATGCAGATACAAAAGTTATGGCGATGTATTTTGACGAAGTTGATTTTACGGATAAAGGCAATGAACTTCTTGTGTGGCAGACCGTAAATGAATCGGATGGGGTTCTTCCATATCTTGAAGAAGCCGGATATTCTTATATAGAACAAATTGCCGTCACACACGAATCAAAGGTTTTTTTGTGCATAAAGCAGTAGGGGGATTAACATGAAACTATTGATTATATCACATGAGTATCCGCCAATTGGCGGTGGCGGGGCAAATGCATGTTTTTTCTTGGCAAGGCAGTTTGCGCAAAGCGGAAATGCAATTGACATTCTTACTGCCATGTACGAAGCGCTTCCCGAAGTGGAGACGACGGAAAGCGGCGTTACGATCTATCGTGTTAAGTGTAAACGGAAAAATAAAGAAAAGAGCAGCTTTGTGGAGATGTTGTCATTTTTGTGCAGTGCTTGGAAGCGTGCAGAACAAATGGAAAAGGAAAATAGGTATGACAAATGTCTGGTGTTTTTTGGAATACCAAGCGGACCGATTGCGCTGCATCTGAAAAAAAAGTACGGACTGCCGTATGTGGTGCGTTTTGGCGGCGGAGATATACCGGGCGCGCAAAAGCGGTTTAAGTATATCTACAAGGCGGTCTCACCGATTTTGCGGACTATATGGAAGGAAGCAGATGCGCTGATTGCAAACAGTGAAGGGTTAAAGAAACGCGCGCAGCGTTTTGAGAACCGGTATGAGATCAGCGTGATTGAAAACGGGGTGGATGACAGGTTTTTT
This sequence comes from uncultured Lachnospiraceae bacterium, assembly GCA_947567595.1. GTDB lineage: Bacteria > Bacillota > Clostridia > Lachnospirales > Lachnospiraceae > COE1. The sequence goes on from CANOMQ010000001.1 coordinate 149,095, forward strand.
TGCCCGTCAGACGGGAATAAAGAGCAGGATGATACTCTTAAGATTCTTTTTGTGTCGAGACTGATAGAGGGGAAAGGGCTGCAATTTGTAATTCCGAAAATAAAGCAAGTCAACGAGGAAGTAACAAAAGAAAATAAAAAGGGGATAAAGCTTTTGATTGTGGGGGATGGACCTTACAGACAGACGTTGGAAAGCCTTGCAAAGGAGTATGGAGCTGAACGGATTGTAAGCTTTGAGGGTAGAAAGAATAAGGACGAGGTGCGGGAATATTACCGCGGGGCGGACGTGTTTATCCTTCCGTCGCTGTCCGAGGGAATGCCGAATGTCGTGCTTGAGGCGATGGCAAGCGGACTGCCGATTGTGATGACGCCCTGTGAGGGGAGTAAAGAACTGATCAACGGGAACGGTATTGTAAGAAAGTCTGCTGATTTTTGTGAAGCGTTGACAAAAATATGTACGTCAGCAGAACAGAGAAAACGGATGGGCGTGAACAGCAGAACACTTGTGCAGGAGCGTTTTCAGTGGGAACAGATCGCCAAACGGTATCTTGCTTTGATTGTGAAAGGAACAGATTAATGGGAAAATTATATGTGACACTGGATACAGAGATGGATGCAGATATACACTGGCACAAGTCCAATACGCCGTGTTTTTCGTCCGTTTTGGAAGGGATACCTAACTATTTACGTCCGATATGGGATCAGTATCAGGTCAATCCAATTTATTTTGTTTCTCCGGAAGTGGCGGAAAATGAACTGTGTTGTAATGTTTTAAAGAATGAAATAAAAAAAGGTGCCGTGATTGGGGCGCATTTACATCCTGAATATATTGAACCTGAAAAAAAGGGATATCGGGAGGGAGTCCCATCTGAATTTCCGTGTTTTGCATATGAACGCGATATCGAAAAGGAAAAACTAAAAAATTTGGTTACACTGATAGAGAATAACCTTGGAGTAAAACCGATGTGGTACAGAGCAGCGCGTTTTGGGGCGGATGATGATACGATTGCCATTCTTAAGGAACTGGGGTTTCGGTATGATAGTTCTGTGACGCCGTGTATTGATTGGAGCAAAAAAGGCGGTCCGGATCACAGAAAGGGTATGATAAGGAGTTACTATATACGTGGTAATGAGATATACAGCAGTTCTGACAAAAAAGAAGGGATAAAAGAATATCCTGTTACAATTATGGGAAAGCGATGGGGAGTTTTGGGAAGGCTGTTGCCGGATAACTGGCTGTTTTATAAATGGATCAGACCGTCGCACATGACTTACGCAGAACAGAAAAAGATGCTGAAAACTGCAAAAAAGTCAGGGATAAAGGATATTGTTATGATGTTTCATACGATGGAAGTAATGATTAATAAAACACCATATGTCCGCAATTCTTTTATGCAGAGTTATTTTTTATGGAGGCTTAGAAAAACGATAGGCTACGCAAAAAAAATGGGATATAGCGCTCAAATACAGGGATCATGAGAAAACGAAAATTAATTCAAAGCACAATTGCAGTTATGGTTAAATATGTTGTATTTATGATAATTGGGCTTGTAACGCCTAGATTAATCATACAATACTACGGATCTGCCGTAAACGGGCTGGTTAATTCGATAACACAGTTTTTAGGATATATTTCGCTTCTGGATATGGGGCTGAATGCCGTGGTGGCAAGTTCGCTGTATGCACCATTGGCAAAAAAGGATGATGCCGAAGTCAGCCGAATCGTTGTTTCCTGTGATCGGTTCTATAAGAGAGTTGCTTTGGCGCTGCTGGGATACAGTGTGATTATAATGGTTGTATATCCATTTGCGGTAAAAAGCGAATTTGATTTTGCCTATATTGCGGTTCTTGTATTGGCAATTGCCCTGAATTCATTTTTGCAGTATTTTTTGGGTGTTACATGGATGATCCTCTTAGAAGCAGACCAGAGAATCTATGTGAAACATTATATTGAAACATTTGTTGCGTTTATCAGTCTGTTGTGCAGTATTGCGCTGATTCGGGGAGGATTTTCGATACAGGTGGTAAAAATGGCGGCGTCTGTTGTATTTATAATAAAACCACTGCTGTTATCCATCTATGTTAAGCGAAATTATCATATTGATAAAAAAATAAAATTAAATGGGGAACCGATTAAACAGAAGAAGAACGGTATTGCGCATCATTTGGCATATACTGTGTTTTCGGGCACCGATGTAACAATATTGACATTATTTTCTTCCTTGGAATCCGTTTCCGTATACTCTGTTTATTTTTTGGCAGTCAATGCAGTTTCGGAATTGGTGAGAACGCTATCCTACAGTGTGACATCGCTGATTGGGAATATGTTGTCTAAAGAGGAGTTTAAAAGATTAAAGGAGTTCTTTAAATGTTATGTTTTGGGAATGCACTTTATTACAGTAACGGCATTTTCCACAGCAGCGGTTTCAATACGGTCATTTGTACGTCTTTATACGAAAGGAGTAAATGATGCGAATTATGATGCACCGGTATTTGCGTTTGTATTGGTGCTTGCATATGCCGTGTTTACGGTACGGATTCCGTACAAGCAATTGATAAACGCAGCGGGACATTACAAACAGACACAAAAAAGTGCAATTATTGAAATGGTGTTGAATTTAACGGTTTCCGTCGTTTTGGTGCTGAAATTTGACATGATTGGAGTTGCTTTGGGAACACTTGCCGCAATGCTGTACAGAACTGTATATTTTGTGAAATATATTTCAAAAAACATTCTGTTTTTAGAAACGTCTTACTTCTTGAAGCTGTGCATGAGTGATTTGGTTTCCATTGTTGTTATACTGGTTGAAACGAGATTCATGACATTTAAGGCGGGTAATTTTATGGAATGGGTAATCGCTTCGATTTGTTTTGGAATGGTATACATGACAACGTCTTTTGTCAGTACTGTTATTTTTAACAGAAGGGAATTTATCGCAGGCTGTAGGATGATTATGAACAAAAATGTTTCAGGAAGGAATTGAGCATGAAAAAAATTCTTTTTGTGATTACAATGCTTGGCGGCGGCGGCGCCGAGAGGGCATTATGTAATTTAACATTTGCGATGCCTGCGGATATTGAATATGATATTTTGGTCAGTTATGAATCGGACTATGACTATCCGCATAAAGGGAACGTGATTTCACTTGGAATGGAGCCAATAGGGAAACTGACTTTTCCCTTTCAGATAAAATCATTTTTTAAGAGGATTTTCGCGCTTAAGAAGCTAAAAAAGAGGAAACATTATGATGCTTGTATCAGTTTTATGGACAGCGCAAATATTGCGAATATTTTGACAGGAAAACGATACTGTAAAACAATTGTATCTGTTAGAAATAACATTAAAGAGAACAAGTCACTGTCATATCAGGTTCTAATTGGAACATCTGTCAGGATGTTGTACAATAGGGCTGATACTGTGACGGCTGTTTCACAAGGGGTAAAAAACAGCTTAATTAAGGATTATGGAATAAGAAAGGATAAAATCAAAGTAATCACAAACGGTTTTGATACGGAATCCATAAAACAATTGAGCCGTAAAGAAATCGAAAGTGCAGCCATAAAAGAGTTTGTAGAGAATTCTTTTGTCTTTGTGGCAATGGGAAGATTGTGCGGACAAAAAGCACAGTGGCATTTAATCAGGGCTTTTTCTGAACTTTGCAAAAGAACAGATGCAGAAGATAAAAAGATAAAATTGCTTATCATGGGAAAGGGAAGCGATAGGGAATATCTTGAAAAATTGACAGAATATTACGGACTTACGGATAAAATAATGATTGTACCTTTTCAGACAGAACCGTTCGGGATTTTAAGCCGATGCAGTGTATATGTTATGACATCGATGTTTGAAGGCTACAGTAATGCTCTGTGTGAAGCTGTTATATGTGGTCTTCCATGTATCACTACTGATTTTCAGACGAGTGCAAGGGAAATACTTGCACCCAATACGGCAGTTTCATATCGAAATGTGGATACTGTGGAATACGCGGAATATGGAATCATAGTTCCTGTATGTTCCGGAAAGAGGCATGATGGTGCACAACCATTGGAAAAAGCAGAGCTGCTTTTGGCTGAGGCTATGCAGGAACTTGTAGAAAACAAGGTATTGTATGAAGAATATAAACAAAAGACAAAATATAGGAGCACGCAGCTTGATATAAGCGACAAGGTGAAAGAATGGATTGCACTGCTGCAGTAATTAAAGGGGAAATGTATCATGAATAAAAAAGTCAAAAAAACATTGATTCATATAAAAGATTTTTTGGAGCAGCATGTATTAAAATATATGGATGACAAAACATTTTTAATGATATACTTTCGCATTTTTACCGGTAAAAGACTGAATTTAAAAAAACCGCGGACTTTTAATGAAAAAATTCAGTGGATGAAGCTTTACAATCGGAAACCGGAATATACGGTTATGGCTGATAAGTATTTGGCAAAGGAGTATGTGGCAAAAAAAATCGGGCAGCAGTATGTTATTCCGCTGCTTGGCGTATGGGACAGTCCGGATGAAATTTGTTTTGACGAACTGCCTGATCGGTTTGTATTAAAGTGTAATCACAATTCGGGAACGGGAATGTGTATATGTACGGATAAATCTGTATTGGATATTGAACAGGTAAAAAAGAATCTTAGAAAAGGGCTGAATGAGAACTTTTTCCTGCATGGAAGAGAGTGGGTATATAAAAACATACCAAGAAAAATTATTGCGGAACAATATATGACGGACGAATCCGGATATGAATTGAAAGATTATAAGATTTTTTGCTTTGACGGCGTTCCCAAACTGATTGAAGTAGATTTTGACAGATTTACAACAGGGCATAAAAGAAACCTGTATACGACGGATTGGAAATTAATGAATGCGGAGATTAAATATAAACGAGTTTCAGACAAAAAGATTGAAAAACCGCAATGTTTGGATGAACTGCTCAAGCTGGCGGCAAAATTATCGGAAGACATTCCGCATGTGCGGGTGGACTTTTATGTGATTAACGAAAAAATATATTTTGGTGAGCTTACATTTTATCACGGATCCGGTTTGGAGCAATTTCGTCCGGAATCGTTAGGGATTAAGATGGGAGCGTACATCAGACTGCCCAAGAATCCGATATAAAGGAGAGAATATTATGAAATGCAGGGCTGTAATCATAGGCTCGGATCATACAAACACATTGTCGCTAATCAGAGATATGGGGAGAAATAAAATCCCGTTTGTAGTGATTCTTCATTCAGAGGACAGGCACTTATGCGTGAATTCAAGGTATGTCAGAAAAAATTACGTATTTGTAGAGCAGACCAAAGAGGCGATTGTAGGAGCACTTAGAAAAATTCGCAATAAATCAGAGTGTAAACCCGTAATTTTGTGCGCTACGGATATTGCACAGTACACGGTGGATTTTTATTTGAATGAGCTGGAGAAGGGTTTTTATTGTTTTCAGTTTAACCATCAGGAAAAGAAAATTTGTACGATGATGGATAAGTACGAGCAGTATTTATTTGCGTGCAGTCATGGAATTAAGATGGCAAAAACATGGAAGATAAAGTTGAAAGAACCTGTTTCGTTTCCTGATGATATTGAATATCCTGTGATAATTAAACCTGCCATAAGTGCATTTGGACTCAAAAAAGATATTGAAAGCGCTAAGGATGAGGGCAGTCTGAGGAAGATTGTGCACAAGCTTGTTCAAAAGGGATATATGGAGGCAGTCATACAACAATTTATCAATAAAGAGTTTGAAGTCACAACATTAGGGTGTATATTTTCCAAAAATATTGATAATTTTACATTTGTTCTGAAAAAAATTCATATGTTTCCGGCTTCTGGAGGGTCTACAAGTTATGCAAAGAATATGATGACGACACCAAAAGAAATTTCGCAAGTTATCCAAGTTCTTCAACAAGAGGGATATCAAGGATTATATGATATAGAATTTTTTTATATAGATGGACATTATATGTTAAATGAGATTAATTTTAGAAACAGCGCAGTTAATTATGCATTAAAACCGCATGGAATCAATGCGTCATATCAATGGTATTTATATTGCAATGGTAAGGATATTTCTGGGTTTGAAAAGAACGCATTAAAGGAAAAATATAATTTTACAATTTATATGCAGCTTTGTCTGCTTCAAAAAAAAGAAATTGGGTTTTTCACGTTTATAAAAGAAATATTTAGGGCATCGTCATACAGTATTTTTGCATGGGATGACTTAAGGCCATTGTTTAAAATGATGATGAATGTTGCATTCATTCGGGAACGGTTTTTGTCATAAAATTGCGGATGTACCGTGTTGGCTGATTTGAAAAATAAGGAGAAAAACATGTTCAAAGTATCAGTAGTCGTGCCTGTATATAATGAAGAAGGAAATGTGGCGGAGCTTCATAGGGAGATAAAGGAAGTCTGCGAGAAAAATCAATATGTATATGAGATTATTTTTATCAATGACGGATCATCTGACAGAACCGAGGAGATCTGCAGAACGCTGCGTCCTTTAAAATATATAAGACTTAGAAAAAATTTTGGACAGACAGCGGCAATGGATGCGGGAATCAAGGAAGCACAATATGATTATATTGTGACGATGGACGGGGACAGGCAGAATGATCCCGAGGATATCCCCAAAATGCTTGAATATATGGTCGAAAAAGATTTGGATGTCGTGTCCGGATGGAGAAAGCACCGTAAAGATTCTTTTATGAAAAAATTTACATCAAGAGGCGCGAACCTGCTGCGCCATATTCTTGTGCATGACGGCATTCATGACAGCGGATGTTCGTTAAAGGTTTATAGAAAAGAATGTTTTGAGCACGTTAATTTGTACGGGGAGCAGCATCGTTTCATTCCCGCAATTTTAAAAATAAAAGGCTTTACGGTAGGGGAGGTGGTCGTCAATCACAGACCACGTACTGCGGGAGTGACAAAATATAATTGGAAGCGTACCATAAAAGGATTTGTGGATATGATATCCGTATGGTTTTGGAACAAATATTCTTCAAGACCGCTGCATTTACTTGGAGGCATCGGATTTTTCTTTACGTTTCTTGGAGGATGTTGTGGGATATGGTCCGTTGTTCTGTTTGCGATGGGAAAGAAAATGTCAAACAATATCTTTCCGCCGCTTTTGACCATATTCTTTATCATAATAGGTCTGCTGATGTTTGTATTTGGACTTATGAGCGAGATCCTTGTAAAAACTTACTTTGGAACGGGCGTGGATGCCTCATACAGTGTTAAGGAAATAACGGAATATGGGGAAGAATGAAGTATTGGTAGGGGATGATAATCTTGGAACGAGTAGACAGTGTTATAAAGAATGCGAATAATAAACTGAGTCCTGCTTTTAAGACAGCATTTATTTCTGCATTGGCAGTGGGGATTTTTGCGCATATATATATGTTTACAAATAAGCTGCCTAATTTTGATGATTTGATAGGTATTGACAATTTTGGCGTGACTTTTAAAAATGGAAGGTGGTTTTTGTGGGTTGTGGGTGCCATAGCATATCATTTGGATCTCGTATTCAGCCTGCCTTGGATAAATGGAATGATCACGCTTGGACTTCTTGGCATTTCATCAGGAATGACCGCTGATTTACTCGATATCAGAAGCAAAACCGCAAATGCACTGCTTGGTGCGGCGTTTGTGGTATTTCCGAGTTGGACAGGAACATTTTTTTATATGTTTACAGCGCCGTATTATGCTTTGGCGGTATTAATGTCCGTGGCTTCCGTATTCTTAATGGTTCGGTATCAGAAAGGGATTTTTGTTTCACCGATACTGCTTGCGTGTTCGTTAGGGATTTATCAGTCGTACCTTCCATTTACAGCTACGCTGTATGTGGTGCTTTTGTTTTTAATGCTTTTTGACGCCCAGTATGGTTATTTGGATATTTTAAAGAGATCCCTGTTGTATTTATTTAATATGGCAGTCGGAACAGCGGCTTATTTTATTTGCATAAAGCTGTCATTGCTTCTTACAGGACAACAGTTAAATTCGTATAAAGGAATAAGCACAATGGGAAAGTTTGAACTGGCGCGGATTCCGGAGATTTTTCGTACGATTGCAGTGAACTTTTTTGGAATATTTCTTAATAATAATATGGAAATCAGTTATAGCTATATTATTAAGGGGATGTATTTGGTACTGTATGTGGCAAGCTTTGGGATGGTTCTTTATCTGTTTGCCGTCCATATCAGAAAGCGCGATGTCTTAAAGGCAGTGGAAACTGTTGTGCTGTTTGGTGTATACATTATTGCTATCAATTCTATTTATATTATGTGTGAGGATGGGATTTATTCTCTGATGTATTTTTCCTATGTATTCCTCATGATATTTCCGCTTGCGCTTTTGGACCGATGTATCAGAATGGAGGAAAAAAAGGTCTGGTTCTGTACGGAATATGTGATAACAATTGTGACTGCAATCGGTGTGGCAGTTTATTGTCATTTTGCCAACGGTGAGTACTTAAGTATGCAGCTTAGTTATGAGCAGGCATCAAGCTATTATAATACTATGATTACACAGATTAAAAGTGTTGACGGATATCAGGATGATATGAAAGTTGTGTTTAGCGGTTCAGATATTGTGGACAAAACACTGTACCATAATGAGGTGATGGATATATTCTCCATGAGCGGCAGGGATGATGCACTTGCAGATGCATACAGTAAACAGAATTTTATCCGTTATTATTGCGGGTTTGATGCGGAAATTGCGGATATCAGCAGTTTGACCAAAGAATCCCATGCAAAGATTGCACAGATGCCGTTGTACCCAAATGCCGGTTCCATACAGGTTATGGATAATGCTGTAGTTGTTAAATTGTCTGATTGACGGGAGTGAAAACAATGGTGTCTAAAAAAAACTTCAACAGCATTGATTTATGGAAACTGTTCATGGCGGTAGCGGTCGTTGCAATCCATACGAACCCGATTGTGACATGGACAAATCCGGCAGCAGTGGGAATTGTGGTAATGATTGAGGAGTGGGCGGTGCCGTTTTTTTTTATAGCATCTGGTTTTTTCCTTTTTTATCATATGCAGAAACCATATAAGGAAAATATACGGCGTATCGACGGTTATTTATGGAAAATAATTAAAATGTATTGTGTGTGGACGCTGCTAAGCCTTCCGGTTACGATATATGGGTATAGGATATCCGGAAACGGTCTTGTAAGCTGTGTCCTTTCCTACATAAAATATTTTTTGTTTGTAGGAAAATTATATAATTCTTATCACCTTTGGTATTTATTGGCATTAATTTATGCTTTAGCTGCGATACGATTTTTGGTGAAAAGAGGTTTAAAGCCGATGGCTGTCTCTGCTATAGCATTTGTTGTTTACGCAGTCAGTGAGATGATGGTTTGGCTTGAAAAAAATATTGATTTGATTGGGGGAGCTGCTCAAAAGCTTGTTTTCCTGTATCAATATGTATTTAATAGCGGAGGCGTATTTGCCGGAATGATTTATGTGTCCGCTGGAATGTTAATTGCATATTATGGGGTTCGAATTCCGAAGTGGATTGGGGTATGCGCTATAATTGCAATTAATTTTGGAAAGTTTTTTACGCAGGCGGAAATTTCACGCATAATAATGCCGGTGGAAGTATTTATCTTATTTGCCTCGCTATTGACTGTAGAACTCAAGGACAGCGGGATTTGGAAAACATGCAGGGATATTAGTACCGTGGTTTACCTGTCGCATTTAATGATTTTCTCGATTTATACGATTCTCATTCTTGGCAATCCGAACAAATTGGGGCTTGATTCGTTTCTTGTAACGCTGATTTTCAGTATTCTGAATGCGTTGTTATTAATAAGGATACAAAAATGCAGAGGCTTTGAATGGATACGGCATATTTTATGATGAATGCAATGGAAGAATAAAATGTAGCATTGTAAAAAGATAGGGGGAAAGAACTTTCGGATGAATAGAAGACATTATTTGCTAATCATTATGTTTATCGCTGTGCTCAGCAGGATTATGTTGATTGATCAGTACCCCGGAGGTATTCATGCGGATGAGGCATTTTCGGGTTATGAGGCGTGGTCATTGTTTCAATATGGGACGGATTCTGCCGGGTACACCAATCCTGTGTATTTGACCGTATGGGGCGGTGGTATGAGCGTCCTAAATTCACTGCTCATGATACCGGGGATTGCTTTGTTTGGACTGAACGCTGTTACGGTAAAGCTTCCGGTTGTTTTTATGGGAGTGATATCTGTTTTTGTTTTTTACCTGCTGTTGAAAGAAACGGTTGACGAGAAGACGGCTTTATGGGGAAGTCTGCTGCTTGCTATCAGTCCGTGGCATATTATGATTAGCAGATATGGTATGGATGCAAACTTGTGCCCCGCCTTTTTGCTGCTTGCAATGTATCTGACGGTTCTTGGCATTAAGAATAACAGGTGGCTTATATGGGCAGCTGCAGCATGGGGAATTGCATTATATTCGTATGTAGTATTGTGGATTTTTGAACCGATTTTTTTGCTCCTGCTTTTAGGATATTGTGTGAAATATAAAAAAATTCGCGATCTTAAGCAGGCGTTTTTGGCGGCTGCTGTTCTAGCGGTGATTGCATTGCCGCTAATCGTATTTATCTGTGTGAATATGGGAATCATTCCAGAAATAAAGACAGGCATTTTGTCGATTCCGAAACTTGAAGGATTCCGGTCCAAAGAGCTTGGAATCGGTGGATATTTGTTAAATATAAAGAGGATTGTACGGTGTTTTATATTGCAGAGTGACGGATATTTATGGAATAGTATTCCATTCTTTGGTGTCTACTATCTTTTTTCCACGCCGATTTCTGCTGTGGGGTTGATTGCAGTGGTAAAGAGAAGCATGGCGGATTTAAAAAATAAGGAATTTGGGTATGCATTTGTCCTGTTAATTTGGATTGCGTCTGCAGTTATTATGGCATTTACGCAGACTACGGGAACAAATCTGACGAGAATCAATCCAATGAATCCTGCAATGTTTATCTTAGTGGCAGTGGGGATTCAATGGATTATCAGTAAAATCAGATTTTGCAGGGCAGAGGCGGCTGCGGTGGCAATTTATGCGATAAGTTTTGTGTGTTTTATGGTATATTATTTTACTGGTTACGGTGAGACAATTGCAAAACGGCAGCTTTCGGGAGCGGGAGAAGCGTTAGCATATGCTGATTCACAATATGAAACAGGTGTTTATGGAGATTATATTTATATAGAAGGTCCGCTTCGGCATTCACAAGTGCTTTTTTATACCCAATTTCCTACAGATGAATATATAGCGTCTGTGGAACAAGAGATTTCTGAGAATGGAACATATGAAGTAAAAGGTTTTGGACGATTTCGATGGGGGGAACCGTCAAAACATGGGAATATCTGTCTGATACCTGTGGACGAACTCGAACTGTATACCAATAGGGGGTATGATGTGCAAGTGTTTGACACGTATGCAGTTGCACTGCCGCGCGTATCAGGTGAGTCAGGTTGATGGTTATATGGAATTCATTTGGAGGTTTGTATGGAACAGTATGCTGGTGTTATTGCTTTATGCATTGTACCGGGAATATTGGCGGCGTTTGTGCATAAAAAATGTGCGGAATATGATGAGTTTGATATAAAAAATATATACTATTATAGCATTATAAATTGTTGCGTAATGTCATTTTTGAAGATGGCGTTAGGTGATGGTGGACGTACGATCTTTTCCAGCTTTCATTTGATAGAAGGAAAAACTTATCTGCATTATGGGGTACCGCTTGTTATTTTGGCATTAATTTTGCCAATGATGATAAGCAGAATTTTAGGGAACCATAAAAGAAACGAGCTTTTGAAGCATTTTGGCTCCACATTTTCGTTTTTAGTGGGAATTGTTTTTTTGGGAATTGGAGAAATTACAAACATCCATTGTGTGATTATTGCTATTTGTTCTTTGGTCTTTTCGGTGATTGTGCTTTTTTTCGGGAAGGAAGCTGTTAAGTTTTACGTACCGGAAACAAAAAAAGAACGGATCGGTTTTTTGCTTCCCATTATTTTACTGTGGACAATTACGGTTTTGATTTTTGAACCAAATCAACTGCTGCTCCACAATCTTGAGGAATTTACAATACCATATGTTGATTTTTTTTGCATTATGCTTGTGGAAAGTATAGTTTTGACAGTAATTTATATGCTGATGGGGGTTTTTATTTTATCAGATCGGCAGTTTAAGGCATTTGGAACAATAATATTTGGCGTTTGCGTGGCGGGATATATTCAGGGAAATTTTTTAAATGGAGACATGTTGTTGATGGACGGAACCGTCCAGACATGGACGAATGTGCAGAAAATCATGAACAGTATCCTATGGATTGCGATGATTGCGGTGGCATTTTTTATAAATTATAATGGACGTCATAGAACAGTCTGCAAACGGATTGTACAGTGTGTATGTATTTATATCAGCTTAATGCAGGTGCTGTCGCTTATTTTTATGATTGTAACTACAGAGTTCCCAAAGAAGGAGAATGAATTTGTACTTACCACAACCGGTATGTTGGAATTGAATCAGAAAAATAATGTTGTTGTGTTTGTGTTGGACTGGTTTGACCGACAGATTATGGACGATATTTTGGAACAGGATCCGCAGTTTACGGATAACCTTAAGGACTTTACGGACTATACGAATACAACAAGCTGTTATGCTTATACATCATTAGCAGTACCATATCTGCTTACAGGTGTGGAGTGGGAATATGGCATGGATGCAAAGACATATTGCGATTATGCATATGAAAACAGCAGCCTTTTGCATGATATTCAAAATGAAAATTATAGTATTGGGATATATACAGGAAGTGAGTACGTAGGAACTTCTGTCAATAATATGATTTTGAACTATTCAAATGTTTTTACACAGACGCTCGGATATAAGAAGGCTTTTGATGTGATGAATAATACTTCAAAATATAAGATGGCACCGTTTGCCGCGAAGCAACTTTATTTTTATACTACGGATGATATCCGTCAGATTGTAATTAACAGCGGTGAATATTCGATTGACAATGATATTATATTTCATGATGAGCTGAGTCGTAATAAACTGTCAGTGGATGACTCAGACGCGTATAATGGGGCGTTCCGTTTTTACCATCTGAAAGGTGCACATCCTTTGTTTACCATGAATGAGGCGTTTGAGGAGGTCAAAGAGAATGGGACGCAGTTGTCCCAATCAAGAGGAGCCATAAAGCTGGTTTATCAGTATATTGAAGAAATGAAGAAGCTTGGAGTGTATGATTCGGCAACCATTATTATTACGGCGGACCATGGTCAGAACAGAAGTGTTATGAAGAAAACAGAAATTGCCGGTTCTTATGGCATGACGTCTACGCCGATTTTGTATGTGAAGCTTTCCGGGGAACATCACGAAAACGGACCAAAGACATCCACTGCACCGGTATCACATACAGAGTTTATGGCTACTGTTGCGCAGGCAGTTGGCGCAGATGAGCGAAATTACGGAAGGACTTTTGCACAGGTACCGGAGAATGAGGAAAGAAACAGAGAGTTTACCTATGTTATGCTGCCTGATAAAAAATATAAAAAATATGTTATCAGGGGAGATGCAAATGATGCGGCTGATTGGATACTGGTTGAGGAATAATAGGGCATGACGGCTATGGTCTTTGAATTATGGGAAAATCGGTAATTTGACATTTTGCGCATGAAAGCAAAATGTGAAAATATAAATTGTAAAAGTGGTATGGAGGGTTAAAATGAAAAAAGTATACACTTGTTTTTGCACGGATGTGATACATGAAGGGCATCTGAATATTCTGAAAGAAGCGAAAAAATACGGTGCTGTGACAGTAGGTATTTTGAGTGACGCGGCAATGATTAAGTTTAACAGATACCCGACGATTACAATCGAAGAACGAAGGAAGCTTGTGGAAGATACAAAGCTTGCGGATGAGGTTGTTATTCAGGATGAAATCATGTATGATGAAACGATAGCACGAATGGAGCCGGATTATGTCATTCACGGTGACAACTGGTGTACGGGACCGGAGCGGGCGATTCGCCAAAACGTAATTGATAATCTTGCAAAATACGGCGGTGAATTGATTGAGGTCGGCTATACGTATAATGAAAACGTGAAAAAGATTGACGCAAACATGAAGGAAAAGCTTGCGATGCCGGAGTACAGAAGAAAGCGTCTGCGCCAGCTGTTAAAGCTTTGTCCTGTTGTGAAAACGATAGAAGTTCACAGCGGCTTGACGGGGCTGATTGCAGAAAAGACAATTGTTGAGCATAACGGTGAATTAAATCAGTTTGATGCGATGTGGCTTTCAAGCCTGTGTGATTCGACGGCGAAGGGGAAACCTGATATTGAGCTTGTGGATATGTCATCCAGAATGCGTACGATTGATGACGTTATGGAGGTGACGACAAAGCCGATTATTTTGGATGGGGATACGGGTGGACTGATTGAGCATTTTGTGTACAATGTACGTACGCTGGAGCGTATGGGCGTGTCAGCGGTGATTATTGAGGATAAGACGGGATTAAAGAAAAATTCCCTGTTTGGGACAGAGGTGGAACAGACACAGGATTCGATTGAGAATTTCTGTAATAAGATTCGGGCAGGCAAGAATGCGCAGCGGACAGAAGAATTTATGATTATTGCGCGGATTGAGAGCCTGATTTTGGAGAAGGGACAGGAGGATGCATTAAAACGTGCATTCGCATATGTTGATGCAGGGACGGATGCCATCATGATTCATTCCAGAAAGAAATCGCCGGATGAGATTTTTGCGTTTTGTGATGCATTCCGCAAACAGGACAGCGATACACCGATTGTCGTGGTGCCGACTTCGTTTAACAGTGTCACGGAAGCAGAACTTGCGGCGCATGGCGTCAAGATTGTCATTTATGCAAATCAGCTTACAAGAAGCGCGTTTCCTGCAATGCAGAGTACGGCGATGGAGATTCTTAAGAATCACAGGGCATTGGAGGTTGATGAGAAGCTGATGCCGTTTAAGGAGATTATTACATTGATTGATGAAATGTAAAGCGCAGCGTTTTACTTTAGAAAATAAAGGGGAAATAATGAACAGAGAAATTGGAATTATTATGGCGGCAGGGCTTGGGACGAGAATGCATCCGTTGACGGAAAAAAAACCGAAGCCGCTTTTAAAGGTATTTGGAAAACCACTGATTGAAACGGTAATTGAGGGATTGCGGAGAAGAGATATTGCGGATATTTATATTGTTGTAGGATACTTGAAGGAGCAGTTTTCTTATCTTACTGAAAAATATAATGAAGTGCATCTTGTAGAAAATCCGGATTATCTGGTCAAAAATAACATTTCATCAGTCTATGCGGTAAAAGATGTTTTGGGAACTGCAGATTGTTTTATTTGCGAGGCGGATTTGTTGATATCCGACCTTTCCGTTTTTGAGAAAGATTTGCCCTGTTCAGGATATTATGGAAAGTTGGTAAAGGGGTATTCTGACGACTGGGTGTTTGATTTGCAGGATGGTTTTATTTCCCGAGTGGGGACAGGCGGGACGGATACTTATAATATGGTTGGTATTTCGTTTTTTAAGAAAGAGGACGCCGAAATTTTGGCAGATGCAATTATCGAAGCTTATGGATGTGAAGAAAATGCAAATCTTTACTGGGATGAAGTCGTGGACCAAAATCTTGAGAAGCTTCGCCTTAAAGTCTGGGAGGTTGAGGAGCATCAGATTGTTGAGATTGACACGGTGGAAGAACTGACGGCGATTGATGCCGCGGCTTTGGCTGAGAATGCCTGAAAGAGGAAAGACTGAAAATGGAAATTTTATATAATGTTTTTGAAGCAGTCATGAATGGCTGTTATACACTTTGCAGAAATTACGGAGCAGCAATTCTGCTTTTTACTCTGATTAGTAAAATCGTACTGCTTCCCGTTTCTGTTTGGGTACAGAAAAACTCAATTAAAATGGTAAAGATGCAGCCGGAAATTAATTTTATCATGGTGAAGCACTTTGGGGATAAGGATACGATCGCGGAGGAGCAGGCAGCCGTTTATAAGCGGGAAAAATATCATCCGATGGCATCGATTTTTCCGCTGATCATACAGCTTGTCTTGCTGATGTGCGTGATAGAGGTCATCAAAAGGGGAATGAATAATCCCTCCATAAGCATGGATTTTTGCGGCATTGATTTAAGCCTTGTTCCGAGTTTGGAAGGAATCGGCTTAATCTGGTCGCCGATTGTGGCAGGCTTTTCCGCATGGCTGTTGTGCGTGGCGCAGAACGCAAGCAATGTATTGCAGTCCGAGCAGTCAAAGCTCAACAAATACGGGTTGATGGCGTTTTCCGTAGGGCTTTCACTATATCTTGGCTGGTTTGTGTCCGTTGGCGTGGCGCTTTACTGGACGGCAAGCAACGTGTTTGCCATTATACAGCTTTACATTCTCAACTGGCTGATTAATCCGAAAAAATATGTGGATTATGAGGCGCTGGAAGCGAGCAAAAAGGAGTTGGAACAGCTTGGCAACATAGGCGGCAGGAAGCGCAGACGTTTTGGGGATCCTGAGGCAAAGAGGGAGCGTCAGGATTATAAACGCTTTTTTTCCATTGTCAATAAGCATCTGGTATTTTACTCGGAGAGCAGCGGATTTTATAAATATTATAAAGGCTTTATTGAGTATCTGATACAAAATACAAATCTGGCAATTCACTATATCACAAGCGATCCTGATGATGTGATTTTTGAGATTGCAAAGGAGAAAACACAGATTAAGCCTTATTATATCGGGGAAAAACGATTGATAACGCTGATGATGAAGCTTGAGGCGGACATGATGGTGATGACGATGCCTGACCTTGAAAATTATCACATCAAGCGCAGCTATATAGATAAGAATATCGAATACGTAAACGTGCGTCATGAGATGGACAGCCTGAATCTCACATACCGTACGGGTGCACTGGACCATTACGATACGGTTTTTTGCACCGGAAAGCATCATAAGGAAGAGGTTGAAAAGCTGGAAGCGGCGTATGGACTGCCAAAAAAGAAGATTGTCGAGTGCGGCTATCCCCTGCTTGATGAGATGCGCGCGGATTATGAAAAACGCACTGATTTGGCGCATGACAAAAAACGTATTTTGATCGCACCTTCGTGGCAGGAAGGCAATATTGTCGACAGCTGTCTTGAAAAAATACTTGATAATTTAAAAGGAGAGGGTTATTATATAACGGTACGACCGCATCCGCAGCATGTACGCCATAGAGGCGAATTTATGGAGCAGTTGAAAAAACGGTATGAACAGGATGACGACATTGCAATACAGACGGATTTTTCTTCGAACAGTACGGTGTTTGAGGCGGATCTTGTGATTACGGACTGGTCAAGCATCGCCTATGAATATGCGTATACGACAAGGAAGCCGGTACTTTTTATCAATACACCGATGAAAGTGATGAATCCGGAATATCAGAAAATTGATACGGTTCCCATTAACATCCTGATACGGGAGGAGCTTGGCTGTTCTCTTGATACGGATAAACTGGACAGGCTTTCCGAACGTGTGAGTATGCTGCTTGCGCATAGCAAAGAATATTATGATAAGATTGGTTCTTTTGTGGATGAATATGTATATCATTTAGGAACAAGCGCGGAGGTTGGCGCAAAATATATGATCGAACAGATACAGAAAAAGATTCAGGAAAAGAAAAAAGGATAAAAGAGTGGAGGAAAAGCGATGAAAAAAGGAATTTTGAAATTGTTGGGGTTTGGATATGTGGGATTATGCGGAATGCTTTTGTTTGGAGCAAATGCGAAAGCGTATATTGATCCATCCGTGGCAACCTATGCGATTCAGGCGGTTGCAGGTATTGTGATTGCAATCGGTGCGGCTGTCGGTATTTATTTCAGAAGGGCAAAGAAAAAGCTGAACGATAAGCTTGGCATTGACGAGAACAAAAATAAGGAAGTGGAATCAGACGATATTATTGTGAAATAGTTACGGCGGGGCGGGTTTGATATAGACCGCCCTATCCTGTTTTATGCACACGGGCATCCAAAGGAAGGATGTCATCAAACCGATAAACCGGTTTGACGACGGACGCCCGGCGCATGCGTAGGGAAAATGAAGTTTGTGGAAGGAGTTGGCAATACAAATGGAAATTAAGAGAAATATTTTATTGAATCCCGGACCGGCAACGACGACGGATACCGTAAAAATGGCACAGGTGGTTCCTGATATCTGTCCGCGTGAGAAAGAGTTTGCATCCATGATGAAAAAAATGCGTGAGGATTTGGTGCGCATTGTGCATGGCGATTTGAATCGATATACGTCGGTACTGTTTTGCGGGTCCGGAACGCTGAATATTGATGTATGCATCAATTCGCTTTTACCGGAAGGGAAAAAGGTTCTTATTATTAACAATGGCGCTTACAGTGCGAGGGCGGCGGAGATTTGCGCGTATTACAATCTGCCCTTTATTGACTTGCAGTTTCCGGTAGATGAATTGCCGGATTTGGATAAGGTGGAACAGGTTTTAAAAGAAAATCGAGATATTGCGTTAGTCCATACAACACATAATGAGACGGGAACAGGAATCTTAAATCCGATACGGGAGATTGGTGCGCTTGTACACAAATATGGTGCGGTGTTTACGGTAGATACGACCTCTACGTATGCCATGCGCCCCATAGACATTGAGAGGGACAACATTGATTTTTGTATGGCGTCTGCACAAAAGGGACTTATGGCAATGACAGGGCTGTCCTTTATTGTCGGAAATACACAGCTTATAAAAGAATCGGCAGCGTATCCGAAGCGTTCTTATTATTGTAATTTATACTTACAGTATCATTTTTTTGAAACGACGGGAGAAATGCATTTTACACCGCCCGTTCAGACAATTTATGCGGCACGGCAGGCGCTTGACGAGTATTTTGCGGAGGGTGAGGAAGCAAAATGGAAGAGGCATCTGAGCGTGTTTGAGGCGATTCATGCAGGACTTGAAAAGCTTGGTTTTCAGGATATCATTAAGAGAGAACTGCAGGCAGGGCTTGTCGTATCGGTAAAATATCCGGATGACGAGAACTGGGATTTTGAAAAGGTACATGATTACTGTTACGAGCGCGGGTTTACAATCTATCCCGGTAAAGTATCGACACAAAATACGTTTCGTCTTTGTGCACTCGGGGCGATTACACCAAAGGACATTGAAGATTTTTTTGTGGTCTTGGAGGATGCGCTTAGGACATATCATATTCAGGTACCGGTTCGGTATGCATAGGATGAGGGGGATAAGATGAAAGCAGGTTTTTTCTTACAGGAAATTCAAAATATTGGTATCCGCACGATTACGGGGGTTCCGGATTCCACTTTAAAACAGTTTTGTGATGCAGTCAGGTTGGATGACGGAAAAACATTTCACCATTATGTGACGGCGAATGAGGGAGCGGCTGTCGGACTTGCTACAGGGGAGTATTTGGCATCAGAACGTCCTTGTCTGGTATATTTGCAAAATTCCGGACTTGGAAATATTATCAATCCGCTTGCATCCATTGCAAACCGGGAGGTATACGGAATTCCCATGCTGTTTGTGATTGGCTGGCGCGGCGAACCGGGAAAGAAGGATGAACCGCAGCACGTTTATCAGGGCAAAGTGACGTGCGCGCTTTTAGAGGTTATGGATGTGCCTTACTGCGTGATTGACGATACAACGAAGGAAGCGCAGATGACAAAAATGCTGTCAGAGGCAAAAGCGCTTATGGCTGAGGGCAGGCAGTATGCGGTAATTGTGAAAAAAGGTACCTTTGAAAAGGGGCAGGGAGCGGTTTGGGAGAATGGCTACAGCCTTGTGCGCGAACAGGCGCTGAGGGTGATTTTGGAGAATCTTTTTCAGGAGTCGTTTCTTGTTTCCACTACAGGGAAGATATCGAGGGAGCTTTATGAGCAAAGTGACGCATTGTATGGAAATCATGAACGGATTTTTATGACCGTCGGAGGAATGGGGCATGCGTCGATGATTGCATATGGCATGGCGCAGGCGGATGCGTCCAGGCAGATTGTCTGCGTTGACGGTGACGGAGCGGTGATGATGCATATGGGGGCATTGGCGTTTCTTGCGAAGCAGTCGCCAAAAAATTTACTGCATATCGTAATCAACAATGCGGCGCACGAGTCTGTCGGTGCGATGCCTACAGGCTTTAGCGGTAAGACATATGCACAGGTTGCGGCGGCATGTGGATATCAAAATGTATGCACGGTTCGAACAGAGGAGGAATTAAAAGAGGCTGTTTTAAAGGCAAAAGAGAAACAGGAGCTTTCGCTGATTGAAGTTTTGGTATCGCTTGAATCGAGAGCGGATTTGGGCAGGCCAAAGGAGACTGCAAGGGAAAACAGGATACAGTTTATGGATGCGGTTTTGCGGCATTAATAAAATTGTTTTCAAACAGGATGGGTAACAAAAGCCGGACAGATGTGCGTTCTGTCCGGCTTTTCTAATTCATAGCAATACAACATTTTGCCCACTATTATTTCCATGACGGATAGAGCGGTTCGGAATAAGCAGTCCAAGAATATGTTCCAGATGTATACATCCAATCTCTTCATATCTGCTGTCCTTACTTGGGGCATAGTTATCACCCATTACAAAAAATTGGTTATCGCCAAGAATTAGTTCTTTAGAAGCAGTGCCAGCAAAATTAACGGTTCCGCATATATACGGACTCTTAACTCCGTTTACCAGCACATCGCCATTGGTGATTAAAATGCTGTCACCCGAAACGGCAATGATGCGTTTTATCATGATGCAATCAAGTGCAGGGCAATAAAAGGCAATAACATCGCCGCATTGAAAAGTTTTAGCACGTTTGTCAATGATGGCTAGCTGCATATTTTTGTAAGATGGGACCATTGAGTTACCTTGAACCAAGGTAACTTGATATAAATTTGCTGATATAAACAGAGTGATGAGTAGCACCGCTATATAAATAATAAAGGTTTTGTTGTATTGTTTCATAGAATGATAATGCTCCTTTTATTGTATGCGTGCAGCAAAAAATTTTTGTATTACTGTGAGGGATTATCTGAGAGAAGGGATACCGATGGAGGCGGTGTCAAATGAAACACTGTCAATTACGTCTTTTGTCATATTATCGTATACAACAATGTTTAATCCCTTGTAGTTTTTCGCATATTCCTTTTCATCAAGCTGTATTGAGCATGAAGGGCGCTTCTTTTCATTTATGACAGAAGTGATCTGATACTGGACGATACCGCTGCGTATTGTTCCCTTGGCTTCCAATGATATATTGCTGACATTCTCATAAATATTTTCAGGAGTAATTATTGCAATATAAGTTGTACTATCTCCTTTGTTTAAGTTAAAGGATAATCCAAGATCGTTAAACCCTTGGCTGACTGTTTCATCGAGGCAGTCTATTCCATCGTTTTTTAAGGTGATAAAGATGGAATATTGTTCTTTCATTAATTTCAGACAGTCCAAATAGGTGTTAATATCGGGAACGTGTTTTAGGTTTGAACTGAGCTGTAGGCAGGAATATGCATAACGTGTGTCTTCCCATGCATCATTTATCTGCGGCGCAATATCATAATCGGTTTGGAGAATTTTGCCGAGATAATTTGTGATTTTTATTGCGCCTTTCAGGGAGGGGTGTCCGGTATCAATCATATCTTCCTCGAAAGAAAAGGCAATGTCATTGTAGAGTTGCATTGTGTTAAAATCATAAAATGGAACGTTTAATGTGTCTGCAAGTTGCTGGGTAGCATTATGCTCATTTATTTTCTGGGAAGTGGTAGGATTCTTAACAAGAATAAGCGTGATTCCGTTTTCGTTGCAAAGTGCATTTATTTTTTCCATATACTGTTGCATTAGTTCCGGAATATCGGCTGTTTCAGAAGATTCACCAATTAATAAAGGTACATAATCGTTTTCGTTAATCTGGTTGAACATTGTGCTAAATCCCTTCATCTCATAATGACCACTCATTTGGGAATAAGAGAAATCGTCCTCTGACAATTCACTCCATCTTGTGTGGAAACGCTGGTTTGTGAAATAATAGCTGCTTTTGCTTTGATTTGTGTCAATTGTGCAGATATCGTCCACCGCCTGCCGTTTCACGTTGCCCCATTTCATATAATCAATGGCTTTTCTGATATATGGTTCGGAGGAGTCGAACTGGTTGTTAAATAAATAGAACGTTTCCAATACGACGGCTTTTGGTTTTTGAAAACGCAGCGCTTCTTTTAACCAATAATAAGATGTTACAAGATTTTGCTGTTCGCAGCATAAATTGTAACTTGTAATGCCATAGTTGTTATAAAGTTCCTGGGGGATAAAAGCGGTTGCCCCATGGCTACTTCCTAAAAACAAAACATTGACGGAGTTTTCGGGCATTTCATAAAATCCGAGGTAGGTAGATGTCGTTGGCCATGAAGTATTAATAAAATACTTTGGAACAAGCGTTCGATTGATTATAAAAAGTATGATACCCAAAAGAAAGAGAAAAAGGCTGCCCTTTATGGCAAAAACAATGTTTTTTTTCATAAGCTTAAAATCCTCCATATATAAAATCTTGTGTATGAAATTCAAAACCATATGTTCCGAAGACATAAACTGCGGTGATTGCGGCGATATAGATAGACCATCGGATAATCATAGGCTGCGCGATAATGATATCCCGGATGCATATTTTTTCCTGCAGTGTACTGCTGACAGATAAAATTCCGACGGAAGCGAAGAGGATTAAAAGCTCTTTCCACGAAAGACCTAAGGTGAAGAGGGAATCGTCAAAAAAGATCCATGGATTGTGAACCGTAAAAACAGAGCCAATCATCGAAAACGCAGTATTAAGGTTGTCTGCTCGGAAGATGATCCATGCCAGTGTCACGAGAAAGAAGGTAAAAACTCTCCGAATGTGTTTCTTGAAAAAGTTGTCAGGAGCAAATCCAAGCAGTTTATAAAGGGATTCCCGGAAATTCAGCGTAAATGCACCAATTATCTGATAAAATGCGTGAAAGAGTCCCCACGCAATATATTGAAAGCCGTTTCCATGCCACATGCCGCTTACAAGAAACGTGATAATAAGGTTGACGTATTTACGAAGCGTTCCCTTTCTGTTTCCTCCAAGCGGTATATATACGTAATCCTTTAACCATGTGCTTAAAGAAATGTGCCATCGCCGCCAGAAGTCATGGATTGAGGATGCAAAATAGGGATGATTAAAATTGTCAGTCAGATAAATCCCGAATAATGCGGCAGCTCCCTGAGCCAAAGTCACACATGCGAGGAAGTCCGCATAAAGTTGTATGCTGTATAGGCTTCCTCCCAAAATAACATAACAGCCTCGATATAGTTCATGGTTATCGAAAACAGTGTTGACAATTACCGCCGCTTTGTCGGCAACCATCAGTTTGAGAAAAAATCCCCATAAGATAAGCTGCAGCGCTTTGACAAAATTTTTTTCTTGAAATGGATGTCCTGTAAACAGTTGTATGCCAAGCTGTTCGTATCTAGGAATTGGTCCTTGAAGGATTTGCGGGAAAAAGGAAACAAATAAAGCATATCTAAAAAAATTAGTTTGCGGGTATATTTTTCCGGTGTAAATATCCGACAAATATGCAAGGATTTGCAGTGTAAAAAAGGACAGTCCAAGAGGGGCGGTCAATGTATCCGGCGAAAAAACGGTTTTATAAAAAAATAATGGGAGCGTGACGAGTATGATAAATAGAATAAAAATATATTTCCGATAACGAACCGTCCGTGTACACGCGCAAGAAATAATACGGGAGCCGCAATAAGAAAGAATAATCATTGCAATGAATGGAACAACTGCCTCTTTTGCAGCGATGAAATAAAATAAAAAACTGCCAGCAAGCAGGGAATACCATCTGATGTTCTTTGGAAGAATATAGTATAATATAACAATACAGAGCAAAAAAAGATTGTAATTCAGCGATACAAAATTCATTTTGAATTGGACCTCCTATTATCGATCGTGAAAAATCCAACTTTATTATAGCATAATAAAGGGAAAGATGATATAATATTTGGAAAATAATGTCGATACGGGATATGAAATGAGCCGGTGAATTTTTTGTTCCCAAAAAATTCAGAGATCTATGGCTTTGGATTGTAAATTATTATTTTTATACGAGCTGATATTCCCAATTACCCCGATTGATTAAGACGCCGTTTCGGATAAATGGGAGAATGCCCTGCAGGATTTTTCGGAGAATAAGGAAAGATAACGCTGTCAAAAGACGAAAAAGGGGTACTGAGTATTATATGGTGCTTGAAAGAGGAGCTGAAACAAGTGACAACAGTTGAAGTTGTTTGTTAAAGCTTCGTGTATACTGAAAGATAAAATGAATCAGAATAAAGGGAGGAAATCCATATGCCATTATTTCGGAAAGGTGTCTTTTGGCATACTGATCATTTTAAGATATTAAGGGTAATGGAGTATTTTTATGAAGGCGATTGCGAGAAAGCTAATCATCAGGATTGCCGTTTTGATGGTGGCAATACTTACAACAATAGCGCTTTTTGCGGATGTGGAGTCTACCGGAAATCTGTCAATGGCGCTAAACGGCGACGGCATACCGCAGCTTATTGCGGTTGTGGCGATTTGGACAGTCTATCACAAGTGGATTATCGAACACAAGTTCTTTATCCATACAGGAACCCGGGAAAAGCGGTGCAGTCTGATAACGGCGTTTCTATTTACCATCTTTATGATAATCGGAAAAGCGCAGGCTGCGGAGCCGGATTTAAAATATGCGTTATTTGCTGTCATACTGTTTTTCGGATATTTGCCGTTATTTTACCTTGTGACGGTATTTCTGATGAATATCATCGATTTTGACTGCCAAAAACAGTCAGGCTGCAAGATGGGAACGCTGACAAACTGGCTGTTTGAAAAGCATGTGACAACAGGCGCAATGCTTGTGGTCATTTTATGCCGTCTGCCCTATCTGATAGCATTCTACCCATGTTCCATGTCATGGGACGGCGGGGCGCAGATTTGCTGCTTTTTCGGGACGGAGCCGTTTACGAACCATCATCCGCCGCTAATCAGCTATCTGTACGGTGCGATTGCGTGGTATTCGCAGGAGTGGGGCATTCCAAATATCGGTATGTTTTTCATTCCGGTGATACAGACGCTGCTGTCGGCGTTTGCGGTTTCGCAGGTCTGTGTGCTGTTTAAGCGTTTGGGGACGCCTTACTGGGTGCGGTGGGGGAGTCTTATTTACTATGCGGCGTTTACGGTGTGGTGTATTTTTGACTGTACGGTGATTAAGGATACGCTCTATTATCCGCTGACGCTCTTATTTGCGCTGCAGCTTACTGCCTGTGTGATTGACAGTGACTGGTTTTGGGCAAGGAAGCGCAATTTTGTACTGCTGATTGTTTATACAATACTGATGATACAGACGCGCAACAACGGCGTGTTTGTGGTGCTGTTTGCGGTTCCGTTTGCTTTGTTTTTTGTGAAGGGGAAGCGGGTGCTTTTGCTTGCGGGCACATGTGTCATACTCTTTGTCAATGCGGCGTTAAACAATGGTTTATATCCTGCGCTTGGCGTAATCAGCCTTGAGACGAAGGAGGATACGTACTGCATTTTGTTTCAGCAGACGGCAAAATACGGGCAGGATTATCCCGAGGACGTGACGGACGAGGAGCGGGCGCTCTTAGACACGGTTTTTGACTATGACGAGATGGTAAAGGTGTATAATCCGCAGCTTGCGGACTGGGTGAAGAACTGCTTAAGGCTTTCGGAATATCACTCGGCGGATCACACAAACAAGGAATTTTCCGCGATTAAGGGGGAATATTTCAATGTGTGGTTTGCGCAGTTTTTGCGGCACCCGATGTCTTATGTGAAGACGTTTTTGGAATGCTCGTATGGCTATTATTATCCGGAGGCGAAGCCTTATAAGGAGGGGACAGGCTTTTATGAGGCGCAGCGCCACATGCTGACGAGCGGCATGCATGCGTACCGGCAGGTGAAGGGGCTTGGTTTTGCGCGGTTTTTACTGCAGCAGGTAAGCAAGGCGGAGTATCTGCCGGGTATCGGGCTTTTGTACCGCTGCGGCTTCTATACGTGGTGCGTGTTGTTTGCGGTGATGTATCTGATTGCAAAAGGAAGGTACAGGCTTCTTGTCGCGGCGGTTCCTGCGGCGGTCAATATTTTGGTGTGTCTGGTTTCGCCTGTCAATACGTGTATCCGTTATGCCATGCCGACCATGTGCGTGGTGCCTGTGCTGCTTGGGCTGTTGTATTATAAGGACGGCGCGAAGCGGCGTGAGATGAAGGAGTAAACGAAGGAAAGGTTCGTTATGGAAGATAAATGGAAATCAAAAATTGTATATGCCGCCGCCACACTCCTAGGCGCGCTCTGCTTTTTCGCTGTCTACGGCGTACGTGTCCTAAATCCGCTGTACGACGACTGGCTTTTGGGGCGCGGGGATTTGACGCAGCATTATCTTGGCTGGTGCTTTTATCGTCAGGGCGCATGGACGTTTCCGCTTGGGCTGACGGACAGGTTAGCGTATCCTGACTATAGTTCGGTCATCTTTACGGACTCCATCCCGCTGCTTGCCATTGTTTTTAAGCTGCTGTCGCCTGTTTTGCCAGAGACGTTTCAGTACTTCGGGTGGTGGGGGCTTGGCTGCTTTATGCTGCAAGGTTTTTTTGCGGCGAAGCTTTTGGACAGGCTTCGTGTGGGCAGCTTGCAGGTGCTTGCGGGGAGTGTGCTTTTTATTCTGTCCCCGGTTGTTATCGAAAAGATGTTCCGCCATACGGCGCTTGGCGGGCACTGGATTATCCTTGCGGCAATTTATCTGTTTGTGTGCCACAAGGAGCTTTATACGGACGTGAAAAAAACGGCGCTGTACTGGGGGCTGATTGGCGCGTATGTCGGCTCGGTGCATATGTATTTTCTGCCGATGTGCGGCGCGTTTCTGGGCGGATTTGTGCTGTGCAGCCTGCTGCAGAAGGGGGCGCTTCGGACAAAAATCCGTTATCTGCTGCCGGGTGTGACGTTTCTTTTGGGCTTGTTTGTCTGTACGTATCTGTTTGGCGGCTTTTCCACAAGGGCGGAGGCTGGAAGCAGTGATTTGGGGGAATTTAGCTTTAACCTGAACGGGTTTTTTAATGCAAAGGGGTATTCGCGCTTTTTTCCGGCGCTTGCGACGTATCATGACGGGCAGTATGAGGGCTTTGCGTATTTAGGGCTTGGGGTGTTTGTGCTGCTTGCTGTAGCGCTTGTATTTCTTGCGCGTTTTGTCCTTCAAGGCATTTTTTCTGCAAAACGGGGCAATGGTGCAAGGCAGGGCGGACTTGACCGGGATTTTATCTTATATGGCGTGATGTATGTGCTGATGTCGGTGGGGCTCATTTTGTTTGCGGCGTCGCCGGAGGTGACCTTTGGTGATAAGCTGTTGTTTGTACTGACGGACAGCAGCACGCTTACGCATTACTGGGGAATGTTCCGTTCTTCTGGAAGAATTGTTTGGCCGGTGTGCTATCTGATGATACTGGGAGCGATTGTCTGCAATGACAGGCTGTTTCAAAAAAAGCGTATCGCCACGGCGGTGCTGGTGGTCTGTGTATGTTTGCAGATTTTTGACATCAGTGGGAAACTGCAGTCGCAAAGACGAACCTTTGCACAGGAAATAACTTATGAGTCGCCGCTAGAAAGCGATGTGTGGGAGCGGCTTTTGGAGCATGGCGGTTTTGCGCATATTGTGTGGGTGTCGCATAATATTGACAACAATGGTATAATGCATATAGCAAAGTACGCATATGATAATGGGCTTACGATGAATAATTTTTACTTTGCGCGGGGGATTAATGTCAATGAGAACACGAAACAAAGCCTTGAAAATCCAAAGCAGGACTGTATTTTCATCTTCCGCAGCGACGAGACGCAGGGGATAGACGAATATGGGCTTAGGCTCTATGAGGCAGACGGATATATCATCGGGACGGTTGACGAGATTGACTAAATGGGTCAAAAGACGGAGGCAAAAATGAAGCTTGTGATAGATTGCTTTAAGCAGGTAAAGGGAGCGGGAAAGAGTATCGGAATTTATAATCTTGCGCGCCATCTGGTGTGGGAGCTTGCCACAGACCATGCTTCCCGGGGCAATGCCCAAAATGAGATAATTGTGCTTGGGAATGCTTATAATAGAAAGGATTTTGACGTTGCGGGCGTGACCTTTATTGAAATCAGGAAAAATCCGCTCAATAAGCTGACCTGTATCTGGTGGGAGCTGTTTGACGTGTCTGTGCTTGCAAAAAAGCTGAGGGCAGACAAGGTGCTGTTTCCAAGGGGCTATGCGTCCATGCTGCATTTGACGAGGGAATATGTGATTATCCATGATATGATACCATTTTTCTATAACGAGCAGTTCAAGGGGTATTTTAACCGCTTGGAAAATTTTTACATCATGTGGCGGCTTAAGGCGTCTGCAAGGCACGCGGACAGGGTGATTACCATTTCGGAGGCGTCAAAGCATGACATTTTAAAGTACGCCCGTACGGACGAAAAGCGGATTACGGTGATTTATAACGGTTATACTCCTATTAAGGAGCAGGTGTATGAGGAGGCGGACGGTGATTATCTTGTGGCAATGACCTCCAAGCTGCCCCATAAAAACGCGGCGGGGATTGTCAGGGCGTATGCGGCGTACCGAAGGCTGGCAGAAAATCCGCTGCCGCTTACAATCATCGGGACGCAGTGCGAGCCCTCGTATGTGCCGCAGGGGGAGCCGGAGGGGATTACGTGGATTGGCTATGTGGAGAAGGACGAGGAGCTGCACCGGCTGGTGCACAACGCAAAGGCATTTTTGTTTCTTTCGCTTGCTGAGGGGTTTGGCTTTCCGCCGGTTGAGGCAATGCAGCTTGAGACGCCCGTGGTGTGCTCGAATGTAAGTTCACTGCCGGAGGTGGTAAAGGACGCGGCGGTCTTGGTCAATCCGCATGATGAAAACGAGGTGGCGCGGGCGCTCATACGGGTTACGACGGACGACGCCTATGCAGGGCAGCTTGTGGAGCGGGGGCTTAAGAACGCGCAGCGGTTCTGCTGGAAGACAACGGGAGACAAATACAGAGAGGTGCTGTTCGATGAAGTTTGATTTACTGTCAGTCCTGAATAAGAAAATCCCAAGGCGTACGAAAATCTGTTTTCTGACCGGGGTTATCATGGGCTGGATTACACATTTTTATATGCTGACGCACAAGCTTGTAAACTGGGACGACGCGAACAATATGAGCGCATATGGCAGCGGCGATTATCTTGGGCGGTGGTTTTTAAAGTACATTCACCCGCTTGGCGGCGTGCACAGCATTCCGGCGGTGCATGGCTTTTTGTTTATCCTTTTTGTTGCGGTGTCGGCGTGCCTTATCCTTGAGATTGCGGGGATTCGCAGCACGACCGGGGCGGTGCTTGTGCCGCTTGTGCTGGTGACGTTTCCGAGTATGGCGAGCACGATGACGTTCATGTTTATGGCGCACACGTCAGGCATGGGGATTTTCATGGTCTGCCTTGCGGTGTATCTGCTGCGCAAATACCGGCTTGGCAGTATTGCTTGCGGCGTACTGCTTTTGTGCGTGCTTGGGACGTATCAGAGCTATATCAGCTTTGCGATTACGTTAATGCTGCTCGGCATGATAAACGACCTGATTAATCAGGAGAAAAAGGTTGGTGCGGTTTTTAAGGAGGGTTTGCTCTGTGTTGCCGTGCTTGTCGTGAGTGTGGTGGTTTATATCTGGCTGTCGCATGTGATTTACCCCAATCTGGACAATGAGACGTACGGCGGCGTGGGCAGCATGGGACAGATTGCGCCTGCGCAGGTGCCTGTGCTGATTGGGCGCTGCTATAAGCGCTTTTTGGAGTTTTTCCTGTGGAAGCCGTTTGCGTTCATGACGGGGACAAAGCAGGCGGCGAATATCGGTGTCTGTGTATTGGGCGTTGTCCTGTTTATAACAGTTGTTATGAAAAGGGGCTTATACAAGGATTACCGGAAGCTTGCACTGCTGCTTGTGGTGTGCGGCTTTGTGCCGCTTGCGGCGGCGTTTGTCTATTTCATGGCGCCCGAGGTGGATTATTCCATGCTCATGCTCTATTCGTATGCGCTTGTTTACGTGCTTGTGCTTGCGCTTTTGGACAATTGCCTGCGGGACTGGAGCAGTGCGCTTTCGATGGACAAAATAAAAAAATACATGTGTTATGGTTTGTCGGCGGCGACGGTCGCGGTGATGTTCCTAAGCTGTTATACGGATTATCTGCTGACAAACAAGGCGTATCTGCGCACAGACCTTGCCACGCAGCGCGTTTCGTCCTATTTTAACCGCGTAATCGGCTTTGCGGAAGCGACGCAGGATTTTGCCGCAGGAGATGAGCTGACCATTCTTGGGGAATTTTACTATAAGGACAATCCCAGCAGTGTCGAGCTTGATGTGCTTGACGCGGAGGATTTGCGGACGCTTGACGGCGTGGCGCTGGAAAACGGCTTGCTTACGTCGGGTGTCCGGGATAATTTCATAAAAATCTTTGTGGGCTATGAGACGGCGCGGCTAAGCGATGGGGAAAAGAAGGAAATCATGGAGACGGACGCGTACAAAAAAATGCCTGTTTATCCGTCGCATGGCAGCGTTCAGAGGATAAACGGGGTGTGGGTTGTGAAAATGTGCGATTAATTTGCATAACGCGGTTGTCATTTGGGAGTGGCTTGTATTATGATAAGGATAGACGCAAAGGGTTGGAATAGAGAACGGAAAGGGTGGGACAATGGAAGAAAACAGGAAAAAGGGAACCCTTTACATTGTAGTACCCTGTTACAATGAGGAGGAAGCGCTTTTGCCGTCGGCAAATACGCTGCTAGAGACGCTTGGCGGATTGCGGGAGCGCGGGATTGTGTCAGGGAAAAGCCGGATTGTCTTTGTGGACGACGGCTCGAGGGACAGGACGTGGGAGCTGCTTGTGCAGCTTTACAATGCGCATGAGGAGATTGTGGGACTGCGGTTTGCGCACAACAGGGGACATCAGAACGCCATTCTTGCGGGAATGATGTACGCAAAGGCGTACTGTGACTATACGATTACGATTGACGCGGATTTGCAGCAGGACGTGGGCGCCATCGAGCGGTTTATCGAGGCGTATGAAAACGGCAGCGAGGTTGTTTACGGCGTGCGCAATTCACGGGATACGGACGGCTTTTTTAAGAAGCTTTCCGCGACCATGTTTTACAAAATCATGCGGTTTATGGGGGCGAATATTTATGAAAATTCGGCGGATTACCGTCTGATGAGTGCAAAGGCGCTTGCGGCGCTTTCCGAGTATGATGAGGTCAACCTGTTTTTGCGGGGGATTATACCGGATATTGGACTGGCGTCGAGCGTTGTGCATTTTGATGTATTCCCGCGAATGCAGGGGACTTCAAAGTATTCGCTTTCCAAGATGGCGACGCTTGCGGCGGACGGTGTTACGTCGTTTAGCATTAAGCCAATCCGAATGGTGTTTGGCATGGGGATTTTGGCGCTGCTTGTGGGCTTTGGCATGATTATCCATATCGTGTACGAGCACTATTTCGGCTATACGATTGACGGCTGGTCATCGATTTTAATGTCCATCTGGGTGCTTGGCGGGGCGATTTTGCTGTCGCTTGGCATTATCGGAGAGTATGTGGGAAGAAACTATATGGAGACGAAGCACAGACCGCGTTATTATTTTTGGGACGTGCTTTCGCATGACGGGCAATGTCATGCTCAGGCAAAGAAGGAGGAGGAAGTATTATGATCGCATTGGCAGGGTATACGGGATTTATCGGCAGCAACATTTTTGCTAGGGCAAGCAACCGCATTGACGGTATTTTCAACACGCAGAATATTGAGAAGGCATACGGCTTGGAGCCGGACGTGCTGATTTACGCGGGGTTAAAGCCGGACAGGGAGCTTGCGGAGCGGGCGCCGTACCAGCATTTGGAAAAGGTGCTTGAGGCGCAGGAGACCATCAGGAAAATCAACCCGTACAAGATTGTGCTGATTTCGAGCACCGATGTATACAAAAATCCGGTGGGCGTGGACGAGGAAAATTCCGTGTTTGCGGTTGGAAGCGACAAGGCGGACAAAAAAGGCATTTCGCCGTACAACCTGAACCGTTACTATTTGGAGGAGTGGGTGCGCAAATACTATCCGGAATCGCTGATTATGCGGCTTGCGGTTCCGTATGGATTAAACTACAAGCATAATTACATCAGACGCTTTGCGGACGAGAAGGAGATGAAGTGGGTAGACAGCAATAGCAAGTATCAGTTTTATCCGCTCAGCCGTATCTGGGAGGACATTCAGACCGCACTTGCGGAAAAGCTGACGCTTCTGAACCTGACCTCGGAACCGATTACGGCAGGGGAGCTGTTTAAGGAGCTGACCGGAAGGGAGCTTCCGCAAAAGGCGGATAAGGACGCAAGGAAAAAGCTGGTACAGACTTATGATGTCATGTCGATTCACGCAGGTCTGTTTGGCGGCAGCGAGCATTACATATGCAAAAAGAGTGAAATTATGGGAAGTATCAGGCAGTTTTTACAGGACGCGCCGGAGTGATAAGTGCGGGGCTGTGACGCGGGGATACTGAGAAAAGGACACGGTTAGGGCGATGGAAAATGTCAGAAGAAAAAACAAAATGATAGAGACATACAGTATCTTAATCATGGATTTGCTCTGTGTGCTTGTTTCCTATGCGCTTTCCGTGTATATCCGGTTCCATATCATTCATGTGGAGGCGTATCCGCGGGATTTTCATATAACGGTGGGCGCCTATATTGTGGCGCTCTGCCTTTTGTATAGCCTGTTCCTTGACGCAAACAGCAATTTTTTTTACCGTGGCTGGCTGCGCGAGCTGTATTATACCGTGCGTTATACGCTGATTTTGGTGGTGGGGCTTGTGGTCGTGCTCTACCTTACGCAGCAGTCATATGCATTTTCACGACTGATATACGGCATTTTCCTGATTTTGAACATTGCCATCACGTATTTTGTCCATATGGCATTTAAAAAGGTAATGTGGAAATACTATAGGGAGAGCGAGAGCAGCACGAAAATGCTTGTGGTAACGCTGGACATTACGGCGAATGAGGTGATTGAGAGCCTTATCCGGGGAAAGGAATGGTATTATGACATCACGGCGGTGGCGGTTTACGACGCCGACCGGGTGGGCGGCAGCATTCAGGGCGTGCCTGTGGTTGCGTCGAAGGAGCGGCTTTATGAGGTCGTGGTGCAGATGCTGGTTGATGAGGTGTTCATCTGCCTTCCCGGTGTGCCGACGCTTGAGATACGCGACATGATACAGCGGTTTGAGGAGATGGGGCTTGTCTGCCACTACAATGTGGATATTTTCAGCCGCTCGAACCCGAATACGTATGTACAGAAGATGGCAGGCTACAGCGTGATTTCGTTTGCGCTAAAGACAATGGATTCGCGAAGGCTTTTGGTGAAGCGTCTGATTGATATTGCGGGGGCAGTGGCAGGACTTGCGGTAACGGGTGTTATCACACCGTTTGTCGCACTTGCAATCAAGCTTGACTCGCCGGGGCCGGTGTTTTTTTCACAGACGCGCGTCGGGAAAAACGGCAGGCGTTTTCAGATATGGAAATTCCGTTCCATGTATCTTGACGCGGAGGAGCGCAAGAAGGAGCTTGAGGAACAAAACGAGGTCAAGGGGCTGATGTTCAAGATGGAGGACGACCCGCGCATTACGCGTGTGGGAAGGTTTATCCGTAAGACGAGCATTGATGAAACGCCGCAGTTTTGGAATATACTCATCGGGGATATGAGCCTTGTGGGGACGCGCCCGCCCACGGAGGACGAGTTTGAGCAGTATAACGGCTATTACAGGCGGCGCATGAGCATTACGCCGGGACTGACCGGAATGTGGCAGGTGAGCGGCAGGAGCGATATCCGCGACTTTGAGGAGATTGTGAAGCTGGATTTGGAGTATATCGACAACTGGTCGCTGGGGCTTGATGTGAAAATCCTGTTTCTGACTGTGTTTGCGGTGCTTGGCAGAAAGGGTTCGAAGTGATGGAAGGATTGCAGTATTGTGAAATTCTGGGGACAAGAATTGCTGTCACAAGCATGGAGCGCACGCTTGCTTACCTGAAAACGCATTTGGAGGCGCTGCGGGGCAATTATATCTGTGTGTCCAATGTGCATACGACGGTGATGGCATACGAGAACGAGGCTTACCGCAGGATACAGAATGGCGGCGCGATGGCGCTTCCGGACGGCGCGCCGCTTTCGGTCTACAGCAGAAAGCATGGCTTTTTGGACGCGCAGCGCGTGACGGGACCGGATTTGATGGTGGAGCTGCTCAAAATCTCAAGGCAGGAGGGATACCGTCACTTTTTTTACGGGGCGACGGATAAGACGCTTGAGGCAATGCGGGCGGCGATGGAACGCGATTACCCCGGCGCGCGGATTGCGGGAATGTACGCGCCGCCGTTTCGTGCGCTTCGCCCGGAGGAGGACGAGGAAGTTGTCAGGCTCATCAATCAGGCGAATCCGGATTTTATATGGGTAGGGCTTGGCGCGCCAAAGCAGGAGCAGTGGATGTATGACCATAGGGGGCTTCTTTGCGGGGTGTCGGTCGGTGTCGGGGCAGGCTTTGATTACCTTGCGGGGGACATTAAACGGGCGCCCAAAATCATGCAGAAGCTTTGCATGGAATGGCTGTACCGGCTTTTGCAGGATCCAAGGAGGCTGTGGAAGCGGTATGTGACGACGAATTTTAAGTTTATGAAATATCTTTGGAAAGAGCGAAAGGAGGTTGAAAATTAAAATTTTCAACCCGCAAGTTTGTGCTTTGCAGCCCAAACTCGCAGACTGGGAAAGGAGTATGGCTGTAAAAATGGAAGAGAAGGCAGCTTGGGATAAAGGACGTTTTGAGAAAGGGTTTGCGGACAAGGTTACGTGGTATCATGCGGACGATTACGGTGTCAGCTTGGAGCAGTGTGAGCGGATTTTGTCCTGCTATCAGAACGGCGTTTTAAATAGTGTCAGTATCCTTCCCAATGTCCCTGATTTGGACGGTGCGCTCGGGCTTTTGGAGCAGGCGGACAAAAAGCATGTCCTGCGGCGTGTGCTGCATTTGAATTTTGTGGAGGGAAAGCCGCTTGCGGGTGCAAAGGAGGTTTCGCTTCTGGTGGATAAGGAGGGGTATTTTGACAAATCCTTTATTCAGTATTTTATATGGAACTACACGGCAGCCGGAAAGCAGCGCGTGAATTTAAAAAAGCAGCTTTGCGCGGAAATCAGGGCACAGCTCCGCGCGGTGGCAGTCAAACGGGACTTTCATATTACGGCGGTTGACTCGCACCAGCATTACCATATGATACCGATTGTCTTTGACTGCCTGATGGCGGTTCTTGGGGAGGCGGAGTTTGCGCATGTGACAATCCGGCAGGTGCGGATACCCGTAGACCCGCTCAAACCAGCCTTTACGGTAAAAAAGCCCAAGCGGATACCGGCGGTCAATCTTGTGAAATGGCTGATTTTAAAAACCGCGTCCAAGAGAAATCGTAAGATATTATTGCAAAAAGGGATTGAAGTTCCTGCGTTTTTTGGTATATTGTATACTTGTGAGATGCGATGGGAGATTGTCAGGGCACTGTTTCCTTCCTATAAGAAATATGCGAACGCAAAGGAAACATCACTCGAACTGATGTTCCACCCCGGCAACCTTACGGCGGATTACGAGCTTCTTGACAGACGGCGCGGGGAGCTTCGGGAATTTTATCTGTCGGACAACCGCTTTTTTGAGGCGGAATGTCTGAAAATGCTGAAAAACCAGTGTGCCAGCCGGGCATACTAGGCTTTCAGGGAGAATAAGAGGAGAATATTATGAAAAGAAAATCAGTAACAGCAGTTGTTACGGCGCTTGCAATGGCGCTGTCTCTTTCGGCGTGCGGAAATGGTGCGCAGAATGGGAAGGAAGAGGAGGTCATCGTGCGGGAGAGCGAGCCTTTGACGAATGTCGTCTGCGGGTGCTCCTGTGGGTGCGGTGATTGTATTTGCAGCGGCGTGGCAGGAAGCGTGGCGTCACAGCCTGCTCCTGTGGAAACACAGTCCGCTTCGGAAACCGTGACGCAGACGGACACACAGAGCGAGACGCAGCCGCAGACTGAGTCGCAGTCGTCGGGCGAGACGCAGCCGCAGGGCGCGGGAATGCTGGTGGAGCTTTCGGAGGGCGAGCTTGCGGCAAGACGGGAGCAGCAGGAGAATTTTGCGGAGGTGCGTGAGTCCCTCTATGACTTGAACGACTCGCCTGACAAGACGAAGAAAATCAATCAGATGGATAAGCAGATTTTGGCAAACAATGCATATGACTTTAGCGACAAGACTGTCGTCTTTATCGGTGACAGTATCACGGAGGGAATTACAAGCTCGGTTGACCAGAATGGAAATTATGTAAGTTACGTTACATACGTCAATTCGTATCTCCATTTTGGCAATGTGCTCAACCACGGCATGGGCGGCAGAATGTTTGCGCAGTACGGCGGCGATGAGCTTTCCCTTGCCATGAATTTTGAAAATGTGACGAACGTCAATTCGGATATTATTGTGGTGTTTGCGGGCGTGAACGATTATCTGTGCACACCGCCCAACAAGCATTTCGGAAACGTGAAGGATACCATGACGACGGGAAATTTCTGCGGTGCGGTGCGCTATTTCATGAAGCAGTTAAAGGAGTATTACGGGGACAGGGAGATTTTCTTTGTCACGATGTACGACATTAACAAAAAACCCAACTGCACCTACGTGGACTTTAACGGACAGCCGACGCTTGGCGATTTCATGGCGGCGGAGCGCCAGCTTGCCGAGGAATTTGGGTTCAACGTGATTGAATTATATGATACAGGCTTTATGGACTGCTCCACAAAGGAGGCTTCCGACTATTATCTGAGTGACGGGCTTCACCCGAAGGATAACGGAAGCATTGTTTTAGGGGAGCATATCGCGGCAGAGCTGTCGCTTTACTTTGGACAAAAGGAAGGAAACTCAGGAAATTAATGGAAGGGCTGAATTTGTTTGAGTCAGACATACTTCTTTGGATACAGGACAATCTAAGAACAGATGCGTTTGATGTTCTCATGCCGTTTGTATCGGCTCTGAACAATGCGGGACTGTTGTCCATTCTGACAGTTCTTCTGCTGCTCGCGCTGACAAGGTACAGAAGGGTTGGAATAACGGCGTTTTTTTCACTTGCTTTTGAGTTTGTGATTGTAAACCTGTTTTTGAAAAACTGTACGGCAAGAATAAGACCATA
This sequence comes from uncultured Lachnospiraceae bacterium, assembly GCA_947567595.1. Lineage (GTDB taxonomy): Bacteria > Bacillota > Clostridia > Lachnospirales > Lachnospiraceae > COE1. The sequence goes on from CANOMQ010000001.1 coordinate 186,429, forward strand.
TATCGTGAATGAGAAGCTGATTTTGCTTGGGCAGGTGCCGACTGATTTTTCGTTCCCGTCAGGGCATACGGGCGCTGCGTTTGCGGTGTCAATGGCAATGCTTTTTTGCGCAAGGGACGGGGAACTGCCCAAGCCATGCGCGTATGCGGCGGTGGCGGCTTCCGTGCTGATTGCGCTTTCCCGGCTGTATAACGCGGCGCATTACCCGACGGACGTGCTTGTGGGTATGCTGGCCGGGCTTGTGACAGGAATGCTCGCGCACAAAATCATCTATGGGAATGGTCTTAAAAAGAAATTAGGAGATTGACAGTGGAAATAATACAATGGTGCATTTTGCTTACGCTTGTGCTTCCTGTTCCGTTTTTTTTGGGAATGATACCAGTAAAATATATGACCAGCTTGCAAAGAACACCCGCAATGACGTATGTCTGCGGGTGGTTTGTGAGCTTTTTTCTATTTGAGCTGACGGCGGTTCCGTTTATTCTGCTGGAAAAAAGCTTTACGTCGCTTGTTGTCACCTACACCGTGATTATCGGAGTGGCTTTGGTGTGCTCTGTGTGGGCGTCGCGTCCTGTGTGGGGCGATTTTGCCAGAAATATCAGGGGCGCGTTTTCCTTGCCGCTTTTGGTGAAGCTTGGGTGGCTTGCGGCGTTTTTTCTGATTGGCGTACAGCTTTATATGGCGGTCTCCTATGACCATTATGATGGCGATGACGCTTACTATATTGCGGTTTCTGTTTTGACGGACACGTTTGACACGATGTATCTTCGGGACGCGTATACGGGGTATCTCTATCCGCTTGACGCAAGACATGCCCTTTCGCCGACGCCGGTCTATCAGGCGTGGCTTTCAAGGCTTAGCGGTATTCACCCTGCGGTGATTGCCCACAGCGTGCTTTCGGTGGTATGGCTTGTCTTTATGTACTGCATTTACGGGCAGATTGGCAACCGGCTGTTTCCGATTACCAAAAAGGGCGGCAGGGAAAAGAGCAATTACCGCCCGCTGTTTCTGATTTTGATTGCGGTGTGGTTTGCGTTTGGGAATGTCTCGCTTTACACGACGGAGACGTTTGCCATGACAAGGACGTGGCAGGGAAAAGGCATGATGGCAGGAATGGTGCTTCCGGCGCTCTTTTTGTGCCTGCTTTTTCTGGCGCTGGACAAAGTGCCGTCTGGCGCGTGGCTTTTGTTTGAGTGCGTGCTGGTGTCGGCGGTGTTTGCGACAAGCATTTCGTTTATGCTTGTGCCGACGGTCGTGGGGGTATCGGCGGTGCTGATTGGCATGAAAAAGAAAAGCGTGCGTGCGGCGGCGTGTATTTTTGCCTGCTGCGTGCCGTGTCTGCTTCTTGCCGTGTGCTACGTCGTCGTGAAATGAGCTTTGGGATACGACAGGAGGGTATGGTATGCTTGCGGCGTTAAAAACAGCGCTCGGGACAGTGCTTGAGGATTTGATTTTATATAATAGCAAAAGTGCTTTGGTGCCGCTTTTTTTCATTGCGCTGTTGTTTTTGTGGGTGACGGAGAAGCAAAAGCGGCTGCGGGTGGTGCTTGTGTATCTTGTGACGGCGCTTTTTGTGGTGTTTGTGTGCCCGCTGTATGTGTGGATTGGCATGCAGATTGACGCACAGATTTATTATCGCGTGCTGTGGGCGCTTCCGATGGGCATTCTTGTGTGCTACAGCGCGGTCAGGGTGGTTATGCGGTTTCGGGGGGGTATCAGCAGGGGGCTTGTATTTTTGCTCGCAGTGCTTATCATCTGTATCAACGGGGATTTGGTCTACACAAAGACGCTGCATTTTAAGTCGGTGAACGCTTACCATATGCCGCAGCAGGTCATTGATGTGGCGGAGGCGCTAAAGCTTGACAATTATATGCCGATTGCGGTGCTTCCGGCGGAGCTTCTGCCGTTTTTCAGGCAATACACGGCAGATGTGTACACACCGTATGGAAGAAACATTTTAGAGCCTGCGTGGAGCTTCTCTAACGAGCTTTACGACGCGATGGAGGGCAACAAGACAAGCTATGACGCGGTGGAAATCGCGCGCTGTGCAAGGCAGGAGCACTGTGCGTTTGTGGTGCTTTCGTGTGCGAAGCAAATCCGCGGCGGCATGGAGGAGCAGAATTATTTCCTGCTGGATTTTGTGCAGGGGTATTATATTTATATGGATTACCATTATTATGACGTATACAAGGAGCAGGGGCTGTTAGATGAGGACGTGCTTTTGGTCGGGGAAGCGAAACGGGGGGATTTTGATGAAGGCAAAAATTAAAAATATTATCCTGCTGCAGGGTGTTGTCGTGATTTACACGCTTTCCGGAATCATGTCAAAAAACGCGTCGGCAAACGGCGGCAATCCTGTGAAATTTCTGGTGTTCTTTGGGCTGGAATTTCTGCTGCTTGCGGTTTATGCGGTTTTGTGGCAGCAGATGATTAAGCGGTTTGAGCTTTCGGTGGCGTATGCGAACCGTTCGATGGCGGTGCTCTGGTCAATGCTTTGGGCAGTTTTGTTTTTCCACGATACGGTTACCGTGAAAAACATCATCGGCGTGCTGCTTGTGACGGCGGGTACCGTGATTATCAACACGGATTTGAAGAAGGAAGAGGAAGAAGGGGCGCAAAATGATTAGTCCGTTTATCGTATGTATGTTTGTGTCCGTGGGCGTTGCCTCCGTGTCGCAGATTTTGTTGAAAAAGAGCGCGATGAAGACGTATTCATCGGTGGTAAGGGAATATCTCAATCCGTTTGTGATTGGGGGCTATGGGCTTTTGTTTTTGTCAATGCTTTTGACGATTTATGCCTACAGCGGAATGGATTACAAGAACGGCCCGGTGATTGAGTCGTTTGGAAATGTGCTTGTGCTTTTGCTTGGCTGTGTTTTTTTAAATGAGCACATCAGCCTGCGCAAAATTGCGGGGATTGGCTGTATTATGCTTGGCATGGCAGTATTTTACATGTAGGAATTTGGCGTAAAGTAGTTGCCATAACGTTCAAACTTTGGTATTATTGTTGCGTAATCGTTAAAAATGTTACAAAATTGTTAAATATAACAAGAAGGAGGAAGTCTGAAAGACAATACTGGAATGAAAAATAAAAAGGCATTTGGATTGTATGGGACGAATAAGAGAAAAACAGCCGGCAGAAGAAAGAAATATCAGGCTGATGAATATACAGAGGAGATGTATGAGGAGTTTGGTCAGGACGACGACGCGTATTATGAGGACGATGACAGCGAGGAGTATGACGATGACAGCGAGGAGTATGACGATGACAGCGAGGAGTATGACGATGACAGCGAGGAGTATGACGATGATGATGCGTACATAGTCGGGTATCACGACGCGGCACAGTATTATGAAGAGGAGGCGACTGGTCAGGAGTCCGAGGAGGACAGCTACGAGCCGCAGGAGGATTATTACGGGGAGGCGGATTATTACGCGCAGGAGCTTGATGAGCGTGATGATGTGCAGGAGGATTATTACGAGGAGGAAGCGTTTTTTGAGGAGGAGGCTTCCGAATATTATGCCGAGGAGCTGTCCGGGCAGGAGCCGGAGTATGAAGCGGAGGAGGACGCACAGGAGTCGGAATACTATGCGGACGATTACGCGGAGGATACGGAGAGCTATTATGAGGAGGACGGCGCGTATTACGACGAGGAGGGGGAATACTACGAATCGGAGGAGTACGGCGACGAGTATGATGAGGACTATGAGGACTATGATGAGGACAGCTTTGACACGGCGTATGACGGCGTAAACAACAGCTACAGTGCGTCCTTTGACGGCGGATATGAGGAGGCGTATGGGGAGCCGCAGGATACGGTTTCGTTTGGGACGGATTTTTCGGGAAAAATGCAGGCGCTGCTGCACAACCTGAAAAAGCACGCGGCAGACATGACGCCGCTTGACGCGGTGATTGCGACGACAGGGATTGTGGTTTTGGTGGCAATCCTTGTGCTGGTGAGCATGTTCTTTTCCAATAGGCGCGTGAACGAGCACATTGAGGCAATTGCGCCAATCGGGACGGAGCTTGCGGGTATCGGCATTGTGGGCGAGGGCGGTCTTTCCTCTATCACAGACGCGGCGCTTTCGGGCGGCTTTGGCAGTGAGCAGGAGAGCAGCTCGGAAATCATGTCGGAGACAGGTGTTGCAGGCGGTAAGGTCAGCGTCAGCTTTGTTTCCGTGGAGAAGGATTTAAAAATCCGCTTTACGGACGTAAACAGCGGTGAGCTGATTACCGGAACGAAATTCGAGGTAAAGCTTGTCAACACATCAAGCAAGAAGGAGCTTGTCCTGACGGACGACGATATGGACGGTATTATCTATGCGGATAATATCAAGGCAGGCACCTTTGACGCGGTGATTACGTCAACGGACAAATACCAGTTCCCCTCCGTTGCGCAGCAGGTGACGGTCAAGGATAAGGTGGAGTATGTGGTCATCAATGTGCAGGACGAGGTAAAGAGCGAGAAGCAGGTCAATGTGGCGGCGGAGGATACGCAGAAAAAGGACGCGGCGGCAGAGGAGGTCAAGCTGACGGATACGGTCGAGTGGGTGGAGTCAACCAAGACGCCAATCGGCGGCACGGAGAGCTATCTTCCGGTTGACAAGAATACGATACCCGATCCCTCGAAGGTATCCCGGGCAGCGGCGAGAATGCTGTTTGACACGATAAACGTTTCCCTTGACAAATCAAGTCTTTCCTTAAAGACCGGCTCGACGGCAAAGCTCTCGGGGACGTCTTTTAGCGACAAGACGGAAGGGGATACGGAGTACAAATACACGACGGAGTGGAAGTCCTCCGACGAAGCCGTGGCAACGGTGGACAGCGGCATGGTGACGGCAAAGGCGGAAGGCAAGGCTACCATTACGTATACGGTTACAAGGAAAACGATTACGACGACGTATGAGCCGGAAAATCCGGTCGAGGAGACGGTGCAGATTGACCTTGAGGACTATGAGAAGCTTTCCGACGCGGAGAAGGGAAAGTGCACGCCGATAAAGGACGACGCGGATCAGACGATTGCCTATGACTACAAGCGCACAATCGAGCCGGAGAAGAAGACAAGCGAGACGACGGATACGGCGAGTGCTTCGTGCGAGGTGACGGTGGAGGCGGCGAAGCTGTCCTCGGCGAAGCTGGAGCTTTCGGCGGACAAGACGAGCTGTAGTGTGAATGAGACGCTTACGGTGAAGCCGTCAAAGCTTGTCTACACCAAGGACGACAACAGCACGGAGACGGTTACGCAGAATTTCCCGGCGGTTACGTGGTCAAGCAGTGACAAGGCGGTTGCGGAGGTGGACGCTTCCGGCGTCGTGACCGGAAAAAAGGCGGGTACAGCCGTTATTACAGGACAGATGAAGGGCATTCAGGGCGCTGACGGTAAGGAGCTTGACATCAAGGCGCAGATTAATATCACGATAAATGCCGATAATACGCTTGTGGTGGCACTTGACCGGACGGACGGCGTTTATATCGCGTTGGGTGGTACGACGACGCTTACGGCGACGGTGAGCGGTTATATCAGCGACGCGGGCGTGACATGGGAGACCTCCGACGCAAAGGTGGCGACGGTGGACGAGAAGGGCGTTGTGACAGGCGTATCAGCGGGTAGTGCGGTGATTTCGGCGGTCACAAAGGAAAAGGACGGAAAAAACAATCCGGCAAAGGCGTCCTGCACGGTGACGGTCAACTCGAATGCGTCTGGCGACACGGTCACGAAATTAAAGGACGCAAACGGAAACCAGATTTATTTAAAGAACAACGACGGCAGCTACAAGGAGGCAGTTTACGCGGATTATTACGCGGCGTCGGAATTTTATATCAAAACTGCGGCACAATATAAATACACGGGCTGGCAGACCATAGATGGCAAGACTTATTTTTACGACAAAAACGGCAATCCGGTCACGGGGGCGCAGGTCATTCAGGGCGTTACCTACAATTTCGGCACTGACGGGGCGATTGCGACGACGGTGAACGGCTCGAAATTCGGTATCGATGTGTCAAGGCATAACGGCGAGATTAACTGGAACGCGGTGAAGGCGTCGGGTGTTGACTATGTGATTATCCGCTGCGGCTACAGAGGCTCGGCGACGGGGGCGCTCATTCAGGATCAGAGCTTTACGAAGAATATCCAAGGTGCGACGGCGGCAGGTCTTAAGGTTGGTATTTATGTGTTCTCGCAGGCGGTCAACGAGGTGGAGGCAGTCAAGGAGGCTTCGCTTGCGGTGGCGTGTGCGAAGGGGTATAACCTGACATATCCGATTTTCATTGACACGGAGTCGAGCGGCGGACGTGCGGATAAGATTGACAAGGCGACACGGACTGCCGTGGTGAATGCGTTTTGTCAGACGGTGGCAAACTCTGGCTACAAGGCGGGAATTTACGCGTCGAAGACATGGTTTGAGGACAGGCTGAACATGAGCGCCATTCCGGGTGGCTACCGTATATGGCTTGCGCAGTATGCGGCGGCGCCGACCTATAAGGGGAAATATGATATGTGGCAGTATTCAAGCAAGGGTAAAATCAGCGGGATTAAAGGGAATGTTGATTTGAATTTAAGCTATATGGGATATTAAGGCATGAGGAAGCTCTAAGGCTGCAAGAAATTGCAGTCTAAGAGTTTCTATGCGTTTTGGAATTTGATAAGAGATTTGCTTGCAATATTTGCCAAGATACGATAAAATTAGGCGAGATAGCAAAACATTAAAATTGGAATAAAATGGAAGAACAATTTGGAGGTATCTTTTTCATGAGAACTTATTTGGTAACAGGCGGTGCGGGCTTTATCGGTTCAAACTACATTCATTACATGTTCAAAAAATATGACAATGAAATCCGCATCATCAATGTGGACGCGCTCACATACGCGGGCAACCTTGAAAATTTGAAGGACATTGAGGAACGGGAGAATTATACGTTTGTAAAGGCGGACATCACGGACAAGGCGGCGATTGAAAAAATCTTTGCGGAAAACGACATTGACCGGGTGGTGCACTTTGCGGCGGAGAGCCATGTTGACCGCAGCATTGTCAATCCCGAGGTGTTTGTGCAAACGAACGTTCTTGGCACCGCAGTTATGTTAAACTGCGCAAAGGCGGCATGGGAAAACGCGGACGGCACCTTCAAGGAGGGAAAGAAATTCCTGCACGTATCCACGGACGAGGTTTACGGCTCGCTCGAAAACGATGGGGAATATTTTTACGAGACAACCCCTTATGCGCCGCACAGCCCGTACTCGGCAAGCAAGGCGTCTTCGGACATGCTTGTAAAGGCTTATATGGATACCTACAAGTTTCCGGCAAATATCACAAACTGCTCAAACAACTACGGACCGTACCAGTTCCCTGAGAAATTAATTCCGCTGATTATCAACAACGCGTTACAGGGAAAGAAGCTTCCGGTTTACGGCGACGGCAAGAATGTGCGCGACTGGCTTTATGTGGAGGATCACGCAAAGGCAATCGACATGGTACAGGAGCAGGGCAGGCTGTTTGAGACTTACAATATCGGCGGACACAACGAGAAGCAGAATATTGAGATTATTAACATTATCATCGAGACGCTTCAGGAGCAGCTTGCGGACGACGATCCGAGAAAAGCGCTTGTCTCAAAGGATTTAATCACGTATGTCGAGGACCGCAAGGGACATGACAGGCGTTATGCCATTGCGCCTGACAAAATCAAGGCGGAGATTGGCTGGGAGCCGGAGACGATGTTTAAGGACGGGATTAAGCAGACCATTCAATGGTACTTTGAGCATGCGGACTGGATGAAGAATGTCACAAGCGGCGATTATCAGAAATATTACGCGCAGATGTATCGGGTATAAAAAATAAGAGCAGAAAGAATGTCTGAAGGCGGCATTCTTTTCTGCGTGTTAGAGACTTTGGAAAAAAAGACTTTGGAAGAATTGGAGGTTCACTATGAAAGGAATTATTTTGGCAGGCGGTTCCGGCACACGCCTTTATCCGCTCACGAAGGCAATCTCAAAGCAGATTATGCCGGTTTACGATAAACCGATGATTTATTACCCGCTTTCCACCTTAATGCTTGCGGGTATCCGGGATATTTTGATTATTTCCACACCGCGGGATTTGCCCGTGTTTGAGGAGCTGTTCGGGACGGGAGAGCAGCTTGGGCTGAACATGCAGTATGCGGTACAGGAGCAGCCGCGCGGACTTGCGGACGCGTTTATTATCGGCGCGGAGTTTATCGGAACGGACTGCGTTGCGCTTGTGCTTGGCGACAATATTTTCTATGGGCAGAGCTTTTCGAAGCTGTTGCAGCGCGTGGCGGCAAAGGAGAGCGGCGCGACGATTTTCGGCTACTATGTGCGTGACCCGAGGGAGTACGGCGTGGTGGAGTTTGACGAGAACGGCAAGGCGATTTCGATTGAGGAAAAGCCTGAGCACCCCAAGAGCAATTACGCGGTTCCGGGACTGTATTTCTATGACAACGACGTGGTGGAGATTGCAAGGAACGTAAAGCCGTCGGCGCGCGGGGAAATTGAGATTACAAGCATTAACAACGAATACCTGCGGCGCGGGACGCTCTCGGTTGAGACGATGGGGCGCGGGTTTGCATGGCTTGATACGGGAAATCATGATTCGCTTTTGGACGCGTCTGATTTTGTGTGCGCGTTCCAAAAACGACAGGGCTTGTATATTTCCTGTATTGAGGAGATTGCCTACAAGCGGGGCTTTATTACGAAGGAGCAGCTTTTGAAGCTCGCAGAGCCGCTGATGAAGACAGAATACGGAAAATATTTGGTTGAGGTTGCAAATGGACTCTAAAGCAAAACGAATTGCCATTTTTATCGTGCTTTGCGCAATGGTTGCCGTGATGGCGGCGGTTGTGGCGGTGAATTACCAGTCGTTTGTCGGCGGGGGCGATAAAAAGGGCAGCAGTGATACGAACGCTTCCTCCCTGCCGCAGCTTGAGGAGGACGGGAAGGTAAGCGGTGCTGATTTGTCAGCATTTCTAAGGGACGATGATTTTTTTGACAAGGACGTTCCCCAAAAGGAAGAGAACGAGACACAGACGGACGAAAACGGCAATCCGGTCAGGGCATTGACATTGCTTGCAAGCTCCGTGGAGCGCGATATTCGTGTGAAGATTGTGGATGACAAGGGCGATGTGGTCGCAGGACAGGAATTTACGGTGACGGTGGAGGATACGGGCGCGTATGTCGATGAGGACAGGGACGGCGTTATCCGCATTTCGGACATGAAGCCGGGCGAATATCAGGTGTCGCTCAATGCGGCGGAGGGCTATGACGTGCCGACCAATCCGGTCAATGTGCGTGTGAAGTCGATTGTGTCCTACACGGTCATTGATGATATTGAGTTTTTCGTGCATTCCGAGGACGAGGTTGACGTGGCGAAGGACGATACGGAGAATGACGAGCTTGACAGCACGGACGAGGACGACACGCAGTACACGGCTTTGCTTGACATCGAGGAGGAGCGCGAGAACGCGGTGCAGCTTGGCATTGACGTGTCGAAGTGGAATAAGGAGATTGACTGGGAGATTGTGAAGGCGGAGGGCGTGGATTTTGCCATTATCCGCTGTGGATACCGCGGTTCGACTTCGGGCTGGCTGGTGGAGGACCCGTATTTTTATAAGAACCTTGAGGGCGCGAAAAAGGCGGGCATTAAGGTCGGCGTGTACTTCTTTACGCAGGCGGTTGACTTGGTTGAGGCGGTGGAGGAGGCGAGTATGGTCGTTTCCCTTCTTGGCGATACGAAGCTTGACTATCCGGTGTTTATTGATACGGAGGGCGCAGGCGGAAACGGACGGGCGGATAATCTGGACCCGGGCACGCGTACGGCAGTCGTCAATGCGTTTTGTAAAACAATTGAGAATGCGCAGATGACGGCGGGCGTGTATGCGAGCCGCAACTGGATTTTGAACAATCTAAATCGCGACGAATTAAATGACCAAAAGGTGTGGCTTGCGGAGTACCGTCAGACGCCGGAGTACGACGGGCATTATGATATGTGGCAGTATACCTCAAGCGGCGCGGTTGCGGGCATTGAGGGACGTGTGGATTTGAACATAAGTTATTTGGGGATTGATTAAAAAATCGGAAAGGAATTATAAAAAAATGGGAAAGATTACGGTAGAGGAATGTGTTGCGGGCGGCAGCGCAGGTGGTATGGTCATTGAGGGCTTAAAGGTGATTACGCCGCAGGTGTTTGGAGATAACAGGGGTTATTTTATGGAAACCTACAATTACAATGACTTTAAGGCGGCGGGGATTGATCAGGTGTTTGTGCAGGACAACCAGTCGGCGTCAAAAAAGGGCGTGCTGCGCGGTCTCCATTTTCAGAAGGAATTTCCGCAGGACAAGCTGGTGCGCGTGGTGCGCGGCGAGGTGTTTGACGTGGCGGTGGATTTAAGGGAAGGCTCTGCGACATACGGTAAGTGGTTTGGCGTGCGGCTGTCGGAGGAGAACAAAAAACAGTTCTTTATCCCGAAGAATTTCGCGCACGGCTTTTTGGTGCTGTCGGATTACGCGGAGTTCTGCTACAAGTGCACGGACTTTTATCACCCGAACGACGAGGGCGGGCTTTTGTGGAGTGACCCTGAGATTGGCGTGGAGTGGGGAATCCCTGCGGGCATGGAGCTGATTTTATCCGAAAAAGACCAAAAATGGGGAACGATAAAGGATTTTAAGAGATGATGAAAAAGCTGTTACTTCTTCCGGCGGAGCTTTGGCAGTCGAGAAGGCTTATTTGGAAGCTTGCAAAAAATGACTTCAAGAACCGGTACGCAGGCTCGTATTTCGGGCGGATTTGGGCGTTTACGCAGCCTGTCGTCACGGTTCTGCTCTACTGGTTCGTGTTCGGGCACATCATGATGGCGGACAAAAAGGAAATCCTGACGGCGGGCGTGGAGGCGCCGTATGTGCTTTGGCTGACGGCGGGCTTGGTGCCGTGGTTTTATTTCAGCGAGGCGATTAACAACGGCACGACTTCTTTGATAGAGTATAGCTATCTTGTGAAAAAGGTTGTGTTTAAGATTAGCATTATTCCGATTGTCAAGCTGATTGCGGCATTGTTCACGCACCTCTTTTTTGTGTGCTTTATGCTGCTTTTGTATTTCCTTTACGGGTACAAGCCGGAGGTCTATCTCATTCAGCTTTTGTATTATACGTTTTGCATGTTTATGCTGGTGCTTGCGCTAAGCTACAGTACGTGCGCGGTTGTTATTTTTTTCAGGGATTTGCTGCAAATCATCAACATTGGGCTGCAGGTCGGAATGTGGGCGACGCCGATTTTGTGGAATATTTCCTATCTTGACGGGAACCCGCTGCTGCAGAGCATTTTAAGGTGCAATCCGATTTTTTATATTGTGAACGGGTACCGCAATGCCATGTTCGGGCGGACGTGGTTTTGGGAGGAGCCGGGTGCGACGGCTGGCTTTTGGGTGTTTACGGTGGTGCTTTTTATGGTCGGGGCGCATATTTTCCGCAGGTTGAAGGTGCATTTTGCGGACGTTTTGTAAATGCGTGATAGAATTGGATTAGAGGGAAAGAATAAGGGCATGGGAGAAATTGCGATTGCAGTCGAAAAGGTCTGCAAGGTATACAGGCTTTACGATAAGCCAAAGGACAGAATGCTTGAGGCGCTTGGGCTTACGAAAAAGAAGAAATACACGGAGCACTTTGCGCTGTCTGATGTGAGCTTTAATGTAAAACAGGGCGAGTGCGTCGGGATTATCGGCACGAACGGCTCGGGGAAATCGACGATATTAAAAATAATAACAGGTGTTCTTAATTCGACAAGCGGGAATGTGCGCGTGGACGGCAGGATTTCGGCGCTTTTGGAGCTTGGGGCGGGCTTTAATCAGGAATATTCGGGCATGGAGAATATTTATCTGAACGGGACAATGAACGGCTTTACGGAGCAGGAAATTGAGGCGAGAATGAAGGATATTCTCGACTTTGCGGATATTGGGGATTATGTGTACCAGCCGGTCAAGACGTATTCGAGCGGAATGTTTGTGCGGCTTGCGTTTTCGGTGGCAATCAACATTGATCCGGAGATTTTGATTGTGGACGAGGCGCTTTCCGTGGGGGACGTGTTTTTTCAGGCGAAGTGCTATCATAAATTTGAGGAATTTAAGAAGATGGGCAAGACCATCATGATTGTAAGCCACGATTTGAGCAGTATTGCGAAGTACTGCGACCGGGTGATTTTGCTCAATCAGGGCATTAAGCTTGGCGAGGGTGCGCCAAAGGAGATGATTGACGACTTTAAGCGCGTTCTTGTGGGGCAGTATGAGCTGCCTGCGTCCAAATCGGAGCAGAGTCTGTTAAATGACGCGCAGGTGCAGGAGGCGGTGGAGAAGGATATTGCCGCCAAAAAGGGCGCTGCGGACGCGGCGAAGGTGTTGGAGTATGGCACGAAAGAGGCTGTGATTGAGGAATTTTACCTTACGGACGACAATGGTACGCGCACCAACGCAATCATCAAGGGCGCGGAATTTGGCATTCATATGCGGGTTCGTTTTCTTGCCGATTTGCCGGCGCCGATTTTTGCGTTTTCGGTCAAGACGGCGAAGGGCACGGAGATTACGGGCACGAACACGATGTTTGAGAAGGCGTTTTTGGAGTCTGTCGGCGCAGGGGCTGTCAAGGAGATTTGCTTTACACAGAAAATGTCGTTACAGGGCGGCTCTTACCTCATTTCCTTTGGCGTTACGGGATATAACGGGAATGATTTTCAGGTGTACCACAGGCTGTACGACGCGCTTGACGTGACGGTGATTTCGGACAAGGATACGGTTGGGTATTATGACATGGATTCGACGGTGACGGTGACGGACGCGAAGCCGGAATAGGCGGCAGGCTGGGAAAGGAGCATGGTTAGGGATATGGCAAAAAGCGAAAAAGTGGGCAATGTGGTACTGGATTTGACGTATTACAGCGGTGAGGACGTTTATTCGGACGGCGCGATTGAGGACGTGCTGCTCGACATTGCGCAGAACAATCCGCCTTCCGCGTTTCCACGGATTATCGCGGAGCAGAAAAGCTGGCCTGTTTTTTATCACCTCTCGCCGTTTCGCTCCAATATCATTGACTGGCTTCCAATCAAAAAGACGGATAAGGTGCTTGAGATTGGTTCTGGCTGCGGCGCGATTACGGGGGCGCTTGCAAGGTGTGCGGGGAGCGTGACCTGCATTGACTTGTCAAAAAAACGCAGTCTTGTCAACGCGCACCGCAATCAGGCGTATGAAAATATCACGATTATGGTCGGCAATTTCAAGGATATTGAGCCGCATTTGGACGAGGATTTTGACTATGTGCTGCTGATTGGCGTGTTTGAGTACGGGCAGGCGTATATCGGCGGGGACACGCCGTATGAGGATTTTATGCGGATTTGCAACCGCCACCGCAGGCTGGACGGCAGGCTGATTATTGCAATCGAAAATAAGTTTGGGTTAAAATACTGGGCAGGCTGTCGGGAAGACCACTTGGGAACGTATTTTTCGGGGCTTGAGGGATACCATGAGGGTGGCTCGGCGAGAACCTTTACAAGGCATGGACTGGAACAGATTTTGGAGCGCGTGGGCATTCATGAGTATTCGTTTTATTACCCGTATCCCGATTATAAATTTATGACGACGGTTTATTCGGACCGTTATCTGCCCAAAAGGGGCGAGCTTTCCAACAATCTTCGGAATTTTGACCGCGAGCGGGTGCTTTTGTTTGACGAGAAGCAGGTGTTTGATGAAATTATCGCGGAGCAGGAGTTTGCGCTTTTTTCCAATTCGTACCTGCTGGTCGTGGGCGGTGCGCCGGACGTGATTTACGCGAAGTTTTCAAACGACAGGGCGCCAAAGTGGGCAATTCAGACAAGAATGGTGCGCAGTGCGCCTAGTCAGGCAGTGGGCGCGCCGATTACGGTGTGCGTGGAGAAAATTCCGGACACGGAGGCTGCGTATGGGCATATGCACAGCACAAAGCGGGCGTATGCGCTTTTGACAAAGCGGTATGAAGGGACTAAAATAGAGATAAACCAGTGCAGTGAAAAGGACGGCAGCGCCGAAAACGGGCTTGTGTTTGAATACTGTAAAGGCGTGACGTTGGAGGCAATGCTTGATTCGTGCTTGGACAGGGCGGACGTGGAGGGCTTTAAGGCGCTTGTCGCGGAATATATGGAATGGCTGCGCTATGGCGAGGCTCCTCACGGGGAAGGGGCGGTTTCCAATATTGATTTCATTTTCCCGAATATCCTTGTGGACGGGGACAAATGGCATGTGATTGATTACGAGTGGACGTTTGAAAAATATGTCCCGGCGCGGGATATTGCGTTTCGGGCGTTTTATAATTACACGCTTGGCGGTGAGCGCAGGGAGGCGTGCAGGGAGCTTTTATTAAAGGATATTTTGGGGCTTTCGGGCGAGGAGATTGAACAGGCAAGGCTTGCGGAGCAGGAGTTTCAGCGTTTTATTAGCGGGGAGCGTGTTTCGGTGGACGGAATGCGCGAGCTGATTGGCAACCGTGCGTACGAGCTGGACGGAATGCTCAGCCATTGCCATTATGCGGACGAGCGGCTTGTGGCGCAGCTTTATTTTGATTATGGCGAGGGCTTTAGCGAGGCGCAGTCGGTGCGGCTTAGGGATTGTTTTTTGGCGCAGAAGGATTTGCGCATTGTGTATGACATTCCGCAGGACGTGGTACGGGTGCGGATTGACCCATGTTCGTACATGTGTACGGTGAGCATTCGCAGCATTATGGTCGATGATAGGCTTTATGTGGGGGAGGATATGGAGACGAACGGCGTATGGCATGCGTGCGGTGCGCTTGTGTTTGACAATGCGGATCCCAACATTGCGATTGCGGTCAGCGGCGGGGGACGGCTTGTGGCGGACATGGAGGTCATGGAGCTTCCCGCGGTGCTTGCGCACGCGCTTGTGAGTGAGGCGGCGCAGGAAAACATTATGGATAAAACAAAGCATTTTATAAAGCAGAAACTAAGGGGAAAAGATTAAGGTAGAACTCATGTTTGGTAAAATCAAGGGCATTTTACAGCAGAAACTTTATAAAAAGTGCAAGGCGGCGTACGACGACGCGCTGCGCTATCAGACAGATCCGTATCTTTTGTGGATTAAGGAGAACGAGGCGGCAAAGGACAAGGGGCGGGAGGAGGCAGGCTCTTCTCTTGGTGTTGTTTTGATGGAGCACTGCGGAAGGGATTTTTCGATTGCGGCGCTTGGCGAGACGTTTTTGCTTTTTGTGTCCGAAAACGGGAGGCTTGCGGACAATGCCTTTACGGAGATTTCGCGCTATTTTGACACCCATCAGGACGTGAATGTGGTGTATGCGGACGAGGACGTATGGCAGCTTTGCGACAGCGACAATGCCAAGGAAGCAGACAACGGGGACGCGCACCGCATTTTTCCGTGGACAAAGCCGATGTGGTCGCCGGACACGCTGTTTTCCTTTTTTTACTTTGGCAGTATTTTTGCCGTAAGACGGGCGGCGCTTGCGGACTTGGAATGGCTTGGGGACGAGGATTACCAGAGAAACATTTATGATTTTGCGCTAAAGGCGACGGAGGACGGCAGGCGTGTGGGGCATATCGAGAAGGTGCTGTTCCACGCGTACCGAAAGGGAGAGAGCCGCGCGGCAATAGAGCGGGAGCTTATGCATACGGTGGACTTGATTGGTGCGGGCAGCCGCTATGACGATATTCGGCTGGCGGCGATGGCGCGGCGTGGGCTGAATGGTATCATGGCTGTGGACGAAAGGACAGGGCTTTCCTATCCGGTCTATGCGCTTGACAAGGAGCCGCTTGTCAGTATCGTTATCCCGTCAAAGGACAACGAGGAAGTGCTAAAGCAGTGTATCCGTTCGATTTATGCGCATACGGCGTACAGGCAGTTTGAGATTATCGTGGTGGATAACGGCAGCACGGCGCGGGTGCGTATGGGGCTTGAGAACTTCCGGCAGGAGTGCCCGTTTACGTATCTTTATCTGCCGATGGCGTTTAACTTTTCAAAAATGTGCAATATCGGCGTTGAAAAGGCAAAGGGGGAGTATGTCCTTTTGCTCAATGACGATATGGAGGCGGTGGAGGATAGCTGGCTTTCTCGCATGGCGGGGCAGGCGTCCTTAAAGCATGTCGGCGCGGTGGGGGCGAAGCTGTTGTATCCAAATTCCACGCTTATTCAGCACGCGGGCATTACGAATACGGTGTCGGGACCGGGGCATAAGCTCAAAAAGCTTGACGATACGGTTTCCTATTATTATGGGCGAAACCGCTTTATCTATGACATGCTTGGCGTGACGGCGGCGTGCCTGATGATACGCAGGGAGTGTTATATGGCGCTTGGCGGTCTGTATGAGGGGCTTGCGGTGGCGTACAATGATGTGGATTTTTGTTTCCGGCTCTGCGAGAAGGGGCTTTACAATGTGCAGCGCAACGATGTCGTGCTTTATCACCATGAGTCATTAAGCCGTGGGGACGATATGCAGGACGAGCAGAAATTAAAGCGTCTGATGGCAGAGAAGAATGTGCTTTATCAGCGTCACAGGCGGTTTTACAGGCAGGACCCGTTTATCGGGACGCTGATGAACGACGGCGAGCCGGCGTATGGCTGCCGCTGGCTGGAGGGGTATGAGCTTGTCAATCTCTCGGACTGCGACGATATGCTGCAGGAGGGGAAGCGCCTGCCCGATTTTCGCACCATGAACAACGCGATTATGGTCGTGGTGGAGGACTGCGGGAAGGAGCTTTTTGTGAAAGCCGTGACAAAGAACGGCGCGCGCAGGAAAGCCTATTATCTGATTAAGGGCTGGGCGTACGTGCCGGGTGCAGATAACGCGCGTTATACGTTTAAAATACTGCTGAAAAACGGCGAGGGACGCGTTTGGGAGCTTCCGGTGCAGAAGCGCTACCGCAAGGACGTGGCGGCGATTTTGCCGGACGAGGTCAATGTGGAGCTTACGGGCTTTTGCAACTGGATTTTTGAGGGCATGCTTCCGGCGGGGACGTACCGGCTGTGGATGACCGCAAAGGACGGGTGTTCGAGACAGCGGCTGTACCGGGATATGGAGCGGGAGCTGGTGATTGAAGAGGAATAGCAGATGGACTATCAAAAAGAACTTTTCGCCCAACATACGCCGTACCTGCAATGGCTTAGGGAGCGGGAGCCTGTAACGGGCGGCGACGGAACGGATACGGGGAAACCGATTGACGTGTTTCCCTTTTCTTCGTGTGAGGACAGTGTAAAGGACATTTTGGGCGGCAGTGCGGACAGGGAGCGGATTTATCTGTTTGTGAATGCGGACGGCGTGCTGCGCGAGGGGGCTTGTGCGCGGATTGCACAGGCGTTTTCGGTGCATGGGGACGCGGCGGTCGTGTATGCGGACGAGGATTATTTCGGGACGCTTGCGGAATTGTATCAGATAGAAGAACGAATGTTTGATAAAGAGGTGCTGGAAGCGTTTCGGGAGCCTTCCAATGGTCTGTTTCGGGGAGACGCATGGTTTAAGCCTGATTTTTCACCGGATACACTGAACACGTTTTTTTATATCGGAAACATTTTTGCCATAGATGGACGCTATCTTAAGGAAATAACGGACGCATATGGTATGGAACTGCCGCTTTGCGCGCTTGTGCGGGAGCTTTCGCGCAGAGCAGTTGCACAGGACGGGGATTTTTGCGCAGGACATTTGCACGGTTCAGGGGTGTTTGTGCATATTCCTGAGGTGCTTTATACGAACAACAGGCTTTCCGCGAAGGAGGAGCTGGGCGGCTTTGTGCAGGACAGGATTGAAAACGGTGAAGCACAGCGTATCGGCGGTAAGACGGCGAAGCTTGGGAAGTTGTCTGTCATTATCCCGTCTAAGGATAACTTTGAATTGCTTCGGCGGTGTGTCGAAAGCTTTGTCGCGTGTGCAAAAGAGGTTGATTATGAGCTGATTGTCGTGGATAACGGCAGTACGGACGAAAACCGCGCGCGGACTGCATCTTTTTTGACGGCGTATCATGCGCAGTATCTATATGAGAAAATGGAGTTTCATTTTTCCAAAATGTGCAATCTCGGTGCAAGGGCGTCAACCGGCGCGTTTTTGCTGTTTTTGAACGACGACATCGAGGTCGGGGAGGCGCAGCAGGACGGGCGGTGGCTGCATCAAATGATGTGCTACGCCGCAATGGCGCATGTAGGTGCAGTCGGGATTAAGCTGCATTATCCGAATGGTAATTTGATACAGCACGCGGGCATTACCAATATGGGAATTGGCCCGGCGCACAAGCTTGGCGGTATGCCCGACGAGGGGAACCTTTATCATGGGCACAACCTTGTAGATTGCGACATGCTTGCGGTGACGGCGGCGTGTCTGATGGTTTCACGCGAGAAGTTTGAACAGGCAGGTCTTTTCGACGAGGGCTTTGCGGTGGCGTATAATGACGTGGAGCTTTGCTTCCGGCTTTATCAGATGGGATTGTACAATGTGCAGGTAAACAGTGCCTTTTTAATCCATCACGAGTCGGTCAGCCGCGGGGCGGACACTGCGCCCGAAAAGCAGGAGCGGCTGTTGCGGGAAAAGCGGAAATTGTACGAAAAACACGCATGGGCAATGACAAAAACAGGCGGTTTTGACCCGTTTTACAGCCCGAATCTTGTGCAGTGGGAAAAGGACGCGGCATATCATGTGAATTACCAGTATCCGTGCGACGCAGTGGTAGAATTAGAGCCGCTTACAGGCGAGGCGTATCAAGGTTTTTTGACATGCCTTCGGCGGGAGGAAAGGCGGCTGAAAATAAAACAAACAAATGTTTGCATTGCAAAGTTTTATAATAAGCTGACGGGGGCGGACTGTCATATGTACAATCTTGACAGTATCGCGCAGGAGAACGGCATTGTGACGGTTACGGGCTGGCATGTTTTGCGCAGACAGGACAATGCAGGGCTTGTGAAAATGCTTTGCATTTATGACCAAAACAGCGCATATGGGGCTTCATTATCGCCAAAGCTGCGCCGTGATGTGGAGGCTTTATTTGCGGACGGGGCGGACTGTACGAAAAACACGGCGCTTTCGGGAATTTGCCTGAAATTTGACGCGCGTCTGCTGCCAAGCGGGCATTATCATATCGGTATTGTCGTGGGGCAGGGGCGTAAAAAACGGCTTGTGTGCCTTGACGGGAAGCTGATATTATAGGCATTATGGCATTATGAGCGCCATAGAAAAGAGAAACAAGAGGGGAAACAATGATGGAAAACGGAAACGAACAGATTGACTACAAACAGGCATACGAGCAGGAAAAAGCGCGTGCGGCGTCTTTGGCGGGCAGGCTTGCCGACGCCAAGAATGAGGCGGACAACCTGCAGTTCCAGCTTGACCGTATCAAAAACAATCCGATGTGGAAGGCGTCCAAGCCGCTGCGGCAGGCTATGCACTGGGGAATGCGCAATTACCGCAGACTGCGTAATTTAGGCGGTCCGCGCGGCATTGCGAGAAAGCTGAAGCAGAAAAAAATCGAGGCGCAGGCAAAGAAGCTTCACGGCACGGCAAGCTTTCCGTCGCCCGAGGAGGCAAAACGGCAGCAGGAGGAAGCCTTTGCGCGCATGGTTAAAATCAGCATTCTCGTGCCGCTCTACAACACGCCGCAGACCTTTTTAAATGAAATGATTGACTCCGTTCTTGCCCAGACTTACCAAAACTGGGAGCTTTGCCTTGCGGACGGCTCTGACCACGAGCATGACGACGTGGAGGTGCGCTGTCAGGAATATGTCAGACAGGACAGCCGTATCCGGTACAAACGACTGGAGAAAAACGAGGGCATTTCCGGGAATACAAACAGGTGTTATGAAATGGCGACGGGCGACTATATCGGGCTTTTCGACCATGACGACGTGCTGCACCCTTCCGTGCTATACGAGTATGTCAAGGTCATTAATGAGCAGGACGCGGACTATATCTACTGCGACGAAACGACCTTTAAGGGCGACAGCATTGACAACATGATTACACTGCATTTCAAGCCTGACTTTGCGCCCGACAATCTGCGTGCCAATAATTACATCTGTCATTTTAGTGTTTTTTCGCGGGCGTTATTGGAGGGCACGGAGCTGTTTCGCAGTGGCTTTGACGGTAGTCAGGATCATGATATGATTTTGCGTCTGACCGCAAACGCCAAAAACGTGGTTCATGTGCCAAAGCTTCTATATTACTGGCGCTCCCACAAGGCGAGCGTTGCGAGCGACATCAGCGCAAAGCCCTACGCAATTGCGGCGGCAAAAGGCGCGGTGGCGGCGCATTTGCAAAGCTGCGGCTTTCAGAACTTTGAGATTAAGAGCACGCGGGCGTTTGACACGATTTTTGAGATTAAATACGAAATTGCGCGCGAGGATAAGATTTCGATTTTAATTCCGAATAAAGACCATATTGAGGATTTAAGGCGCTGCATTACGTCCATTCAGGAGCGCAGCACCTATGAAAACTATGAGATTATCGTGATTGAGAACAACAGCGCGGAGCAGGCGGCGTTTGATTATTACAAGACATTGGAGGGACAAGAAAAAATAACGGTTGTTACGTACGAGGGTGACTTCAATTATTCCCGTATCAACAACTATGGCGCAGGTTTTGCGACAGGAGAATATCTGCTGTTATTAAATAATGACACACAGGTCATTACCATGAACTGGTTAGAGGCAATGCTGATGTACGCACAGCGTCCCGATGTGGGTGCGGTCGGCGCAAAGCTCTACTACGGCGACCGGACAATCCAGCACGCAGGCGTGGTCATAGGCTTGGGCGCCCACCGCACGGCTGGGCATACGCACTACAAAATCAATTATGACAATTTAGGTTATATGGGTAAGCTCTGCTATGCCCAAAACGTGTCGGCAGTCACGGGGGCGTGCCTGATGGTGAAAAAGAGCCTGTACGATGCGCTTGGCGGCTTGGACGAGCAGTTTCGCATTGCGTTAAACGATGTCGATTTCTGCCTGCGCCTTCGGAAACAGGGCTATTTAAATGTCTTTACGCCATTTGCGGAGCTCTATCACTTTGAGTCCGCCTCCCGCGGAAGCGACGTGGAGGACGCGGCAAAGGCAACACGCTACGAGGAGGAATGCGTGCTGTTTCGGACGCGGTGGAAGGAGCTGCTTGAAAAGGGCGATCCGTACTATAACCCGAATTTCTCCCTCGACCATAGCGATTATTCGCTGCGTGTGGATAAGGCTGAGAGGAGATGAGAATATGTGTCAGGCGTTATTGGAGATTATGGAGCCGGAAATCAATAAGATTAAAGAGAATGTCAAGGAAGAGGTTACAAGAGAAGGAATTACAAACACAATTATGGCACTAAGGGATTGCGGTCAGACGGAGGAGATCATCAGACAAATCATCAGCAAGGCGTACAATCTCTCTTTTCAGGAAACAGAGCGTTACTTATAAAATTATTATAAGAATTTCATGGTTTATAATATCATTTTATTTTCCACATTTCCTTGAAAAATTTCCATTTTTTTGGTTTAATAGAATTATGTAAAATATTACCGCGAACTAAAATAAGAATGGAGGGTTTACAAAATGAGTTTTATGGACGAATTTAACTTCTGGCTTAAGGACGACTATTTTGACCAAGCGACAAAGGACGAGCTGTCGGCGATTAAGGACAACGAGGCTGAAATCGAGGAGCGCTTCTATAAAGAACTGGAGTTTGGTACAGGTGGTCTGCGCGGCATTATCGGCGCAGGTACAAACCGGATGAACATCTACACCGTGCGCAAGGCGACACAGGGACTTGCAAACTACATCATCAAGCAGGGCGGCGCGGGGAAGGGCGTTGCAATCGCTTACGATTCCAGACGCATGAGCCCTGAGTTTGCGGACGAGACGGCACGCTGCCTTGCGGCAAACGGCATTAAGGCGTATGTATTCGATTCGCTTAGACCGACACCCGAGCTTTCCTTTGCACTGCGCAAGCTTGGCTGTATCGCAGGCGTCGTTGTGACGGCAAGCCACAATCCGCCCGAGTACAACGGCTACAAGGCATACTGGGAGGACGGCGCACAGGTAACGCCTCCGCATGATACGGGCATTATCGGCGAGGTAAGAGCCATCACGGATTACCATGACGTAAAGACCATGCCAAAGGACGAGGCGATGGCAAAGGGGCTTTATGAAATCATCGGCGCGGAAATTGACGACGCATACATGGTAGAGCTTAAGAAGCAGAGCATTCACCCTGAAATCATTAAGGAAGTGTCAAAGGACATCAAGATTGTATACACACCATTCCACGGCACGGGCAATATCCCTGTAAGACGTGTGCTAAAGGAGCTTGGCTTTGAGAACGTTTACGTCGTTCCTGAGCAGGAGCTGCCAGACCCCGACTTTACGACACTTGATTACCCCAACCCCGAGGACCCGAAGGCATTTACGCTTGCCCTAAAGCTTGCAAAGGAAAAGGGCGCGGACATCGTTATGGCGACCGACCCCGACGCAGACCGTCTTGGCGTGTATGCGCTTGACACAAAGAGCGGCGAGTATGTTCCATTTACTGGAAACATGTCCGGTATGCTGATTGCCGAGTACATTTTGCGCGAGAGAAGGGCGACCAACACCATGCCCGAAAATCCGGCGCTCGTAACAACGATTGTTACAACGAACATGACAAAGCCCATCACCGAGGCTTATAATGTAAAATTAATCGAAGTGCTGACCGGCTTTAAATACATAGGCGAGCAGATTAAGCTCTTTGAACAGACCGGCTCCAATAATTACGCGTTTGGTCTTGAGGAGAGCTACGGCTGTCTTGTCGGCACACACGCAAGGGATAAGGACGCGATTGTTGCTGTGATGATGCTTGCGGAGGTTGCCTCATGGTGCAAGAAGAACAACATGACGCTTTGGGACATGATGATTGACGTATATGAGAAGTACGGCTATTATAAGGAAACCCAGTATTCGATTACCATGAAGGGTATCGACGGCGCAAAGGAAATTGCCGCGTTGATGGATAAGTTCCGGAATAATCCGCCCAAGGCGTTTGGCGAGCTGAAGGTAACACAGTTCCGCGATTACGCAAACGATGTCGTTGTCAACATGGAAACAGGCGAAAAGGGAACAACGGGACTTCCGAAGTCCAATGTGCTTTACTTTGACCTGACAAACGACTCATGGTGCTGCGCAAGACCGTCCGGCACGGAGCCGAAGATTAAATTCTACATGGGCGTTAAGGGCACAAGCCTTGAGGACGCACAGAAGAAGAGCGAGGACTTGACCAATGCAGTCAAGGCTGTGATTGAAAGCTAAATAGAAAAAGAAATGAAAGGATAACCAAAAAGCTGCCTCAAAAAGCGGCTTTTTGGTTATCCTATGTTATGAAAGCAATGTTTGACTTGCAATAAAGGAGCATTATGAAAAAATTACTGGAACAGATTATCAAATTCGGGTTTGTGGGAGGCATCTGCTTCCTGATTGATTTTGCCATATCCACCGGAATTTTCCATCTGATGAGTTATGTCACATCAAGGAATGCTGCGACGGCAGTTGGCGGATTTTTCGGCTTTACCATATCTGTGGTGATTAACTATATCCTCAGCATGAAATTTGTGTTTGAGCGCAAGGAGGATATGAGCAGGAAAAAGGAGTTTGTAATTTTTGTGATTTTGAGCCTGATTGGGCTTGGGCTAAACGAAGTAATCCTGCTTGCGTGCAGTGTGTGCTATGAGGCAAGCGCCGCGCTGCCAGCCATCTTCAATGGCACCCTATGGTTTGCGATTTCCAAAATAATCGCGACGGCGATTGTGATGGTTTACAATTTTATCAGCAGAAAAATGATTTTGGAAAAAAAAGCATGAAACGGTTTTATGCAGAAGGAACGCCCGGGTGCAGGCGTTCTTTTCGGAATATGACATATTCGAAATATTGAGGTATTTAAAATATGAGTTTAGCGCAAAATATAAAGAAGACAATTAATTATAGCAGAAAAAACGGTTACACGGAGGCATTTTTTGCCGCATGGGAGCGTGTGACGGCGAAATACTACAAGGATTATACGTATCAGAAGCCAAGTGCAGACGAGCTTGCGCGGCAGAGAACGGACGAAAGCATAACGGACATTCAGTTTTCGATTTTGGTGCCCGCGTATGAGACGCAGCCTGTCTATATGGCGGCGCTGATTGAAAGCTGTCTTGCACAGACCTACCAGAACTGGGAGCTGATTATCGCGGACGGCAGTGAAAGCGATGTGGTGAAGAAGGCGGTTGCCAACTATGACGACACGCGGATACGCTATGAGCGGCTGTCCGAAAACAGTGGGATTGGCGGAAACACAAGCGAGGCGATTGCGCTTGCAAACGGGGATTACTGCGGGCTTTTGGATCATGACGACATGATAACCCCCGACGCGCTGTATGAGATGGCGCACGCCATAAAAAATAAAAACGATGAAAATAAGCCGATACTGGTGTATTCGGACGAGGATAAATGTGACGCGACGGGGAAACGTTTTTATGATCCGCACTTTAAGCTGGATTTTAATCTTGATTTGATTTTGACAAACAACTACATCTGTCATTTTACGGTGATAGATACGCAGACGATCAAAAAGCTCGGGATACGTAAGACGTACGACGGCTCGCAGGATTATGATTTGGTGCTGCGTATTGTGAGCACACTGCTTTTGCGGGAGCGGGAGAACGCGGGTGCGGTGCGCGTGGAAAAAAAGATTGCGCATGTGCCAAAGGTGCTGTACCACTGGCGTTGTCATGAAAATTCAACGGCGGAAAATCCGCAGAGTAAAATGTATGCGTATGAGGCGGGCAAAAAGGCGCTGATTGATTTCGTGGACCGCATGGGCTGGAAGGGCGACGTGCGCCACAACAAGCATTTGGGCTTTTACCGGATTGAATACAGGAACAACGTGCTCACGCACAGACCAGACCTTGCGGCAGTCGGCGGCTTTACCGCGTGCTGTGGAAAGGTTGCGGGCGGTACGTACAAGGGACAGCCGCTTGTGTACGCGGGGTATATGAACCGCATGGATTTGTATCAGAACACAAAGCTCTTGGATCTTCGCAACATGGCAGTCAACAAGGCGTATGCCGGGGTTTACGAGGAAGTGACGGGGCATTCCTATCAGAGCACGCTCTATACGGAGGAAAAGGAGCTTCCACAGTGGATAAAGGAGCTTGACAAGACCGCACAGGGGCGCACGCAGATTGCGCTTCTGAGTGCAAAGCTTTGCCGCCGGCTGATTAAGGAGGGCGGACGGCTGCTGTTAGATCCCGTGTGTGTCCGCAGCGTAAAGGGAAGGGCGGACAATTTCCACAAATAGCATTTCGCCCGTGTAAGGCAGAAGGGACTGGAAATGGCAAACTCTACAATTGTGATACCAAACTACAACGGACTGCAATTTATCGAAGCCTGTCTTGACAGCATATATGGCGGGACGACGACAGACGTGGAGGTGATTGTGGTGGACAACGCCTCGACGGACGGCAGCCTTGCGGTTGTCGAGGAAAAATTCCCGCAGGTGCGCGTCATCAGAAACAGTACGAACACAGGCTTTAGCGTTGCTGTCAATCAGGGGATTTTGGCGAGCAGGACGCCTTATGTAATCCTGTTAAATAACGATACCAGAGTGGATAAGCTCTTTGTCCGGGAATTGGAGCGGGTGATGGACGAGGATAAGGGTCACCAAATCTTTTCCGCGTCCGCACGGCTGATTTCGCTCTATGACAAGGAAAAAACAGATGACGCAGGCGACTTTTACTGTGCGCTTGGCTGGGCGTTTGCAAGGGGAAAGGGGAAAAATCCCGCCCTTTATGACAAAAACTGCGAGCTGTTTGCCGCATGTGCAGGCGCGGCGATTTACAGGCGTGCACTGCTTCTGCCGGAAAAGGTGGGGCTTTTTGACAAGGAGCACTTTGCCTACTTGGAGGACATTGACATCGGGTACCGTGCAAAAATTCACGGGTATCGTAACTATTTTGCCGCAAACGCCATTGTGTATCACGCAGGCAGCGCGACGAGCGGCTCAAGGTACAATGCCTTTAAGACGAAGCTTGCCGCAAGGAACAGTGTTTATCTGATTTATAAGAACATGCCCCTGCCACAGATTATCATCAACCTGCCGTTTTTGGCAGCAGGCTTTTTGGTAAAGACGCTGTTTTTTATCAAAAAAGGCTTAGGGGCGCAGTATCTGACAGGGCTGGCAGACGGAGTCAGGCTCTCCGTAAGCCCGGCGGGAAAGGCAAACAAACAGAAGCCTGATAAAAAAAATTGGGGGAATTATGTTCGTATCCAGCTTGCATTGTGGGCGAATGTACTGCGCCTGCTCAAGGGATAATTTAAAATTCTTTCACACAATGTTACAAAAATGTTGTACTTTTTGCTCGAATAATGTAAAATGAAAAAAGCGCAGTAGTTATTGTACGAGCCTGATTAAGATGTCTTCTATATATATAAAGAAAAGGAAAATCACGGAATACAAGAGATAGGGGACTGGGGGAGTTAGGGTGAGTTAATTGATAAGAGATAATCAGAAATATTTCAACAGACTGCTGGTACTGCTTGACGCGCTGGTTATAGCAGCCACCTATTGGCTGTCATGGTTTTTGTGGATTAATGTTTATGTAAAAAGGAACAATCCCGATACAGGTATCCTTTCGATTGAAATCTACCTGTTTGCGTTTGCTGCAATCGTACCCGGCTATCTGATTTTATATAATGCATTTGACCTGTACTCGTCGAAGCGCACCTCCAAGACGATGTACGAGGTGTTTAACATTGTAAAGGCAAACACGGCGGGGCTGGTAGCCGTCATGGTGGTGCTTTTTGCGATTAATATCCCCGACTTCTCGCGTGGTATGGTGGGTGTCTTTTATGGTATCAACATTATCGCGGAGTCCTTTATGCGAAAAGGTGTTCGGGTCGGGCTCCGTTTTGTCCGCGCAAAGGGCTATAATCTCAAGCACATGCTCTTGGTAGGGTATTCGAGAGCCGCGGAGGAATATATCAGTAAAATCAAGGCAAATCCGGAATGGGGCTATGAGGTGTGCGGGATTTTGGACGACCGTGTGCCTGTCGGGGCTGTTTACAAGGGCGTGCGCGTGATTGGGGAAATTGATACACTAAGCACAATGCTTCCGGAAAATGAGCTGGACGAGATTGGCATTACGCTCTCGCTGTCGGATTATGACCGGCTGGAGGCGATTGTCAATATCTGTGAGAAATCGGGTGTGCACACAAAATTTATCCCGGACTATAACAGTGTCATTCCAAGCCGCCCATACCTTGAGGATATGGACGGGCTTGCGGTGGTCAATATCCGGCGTGTGCCGCTGACAAATCTGGTAAATAAGGCGTTAAAGCGCATTGTAGATATTTTTGGGGCGTCGGTTGCGATTATCCTGTTTTCGCCCGTTATGCTCCTTGCGGCGGTCGGCGTAAAAATCACGAGCAAGGGACCGCTTATTTTCAAACAGGAACGGGTAGGGCTTCATAACAAGCCTTTTCAGATGTATAAGTTTCGCAGCATGGAGGTACAGCCTGACGAGGAAGAGAAGAAGGGCTGGACAAGGAAAAACGACCCGCGCGTGACAAGGATTGGAAAGATACTGCGAAAGACAAGCATTGACGAGCTGCCGCAGTTCTTTAATGTATTAAAGGGCGACATGAGCCTTGTGGGACCACGCCCGGAGCGGCCGTTATTTGTTGAGAAGTTTAAAGAGGAAATACCGCGGTATATGATAAAGCATCAGGTGCGCCCCGGCATTACGGGGTGGGCGCAGGTAAGCGGATACAGAGGCGATACGTCAATCAGGAAGCGTATCGAGTATGATTTATACTACATTGAAAACTGGTCGATGGCATTTGATTTTAAAATCCTATTCCTCACCTTTTTCAAAGGCTTTATCAGTAAAAACGCATACTGAATTTCAGGATAAGACAGGAGAAACAAAATGCAGGATTATAATGACAATAAACAAGACAAGAGCAGGCAGGGGACAAAACGCCTTGTAAGCGGACAAGGACAGCCGCCGCAGGGGCAAAGACGCCGTCCTGCAAACGGACAGGGACAGCCGCAGGCGCAGGGACAAAGACGCCGCCCCGCTCCAAACGGGCAGGGACAGCCGCCGCAGGGACAAAAACGCCGCCCCGCAAACGGACAGGGGCAGCCGCCAAGAGGTCAGCAGGGACAGCAGCGGCAGCGTCCAAATACGGCTTCCAAGCCGGCACCAAAGGGCGCGCCAAGAACGGCACCGAAGGCGGGAAAGAAGAAGACCAAGAAGAAAAGCTGGAAGATTGCGCTTTTTGTGGTTGAAATATTCGTGATTTGTATCCTTGTCGGAGCCTGCTGGGTGATGTCAAAGGCAAATAAAATCCAGCATATCAAGATAACGGAGGAAGAGAAAAAAGAGGAGCTTGCGATTGACGAGAACATTGCCGAGAGCGAGGTGCTAAAGGGCTACCGCAACATTGCGCTGTTTGGCGTGGATTCCCGCGACCAGCAGCTTGACAAGAGCACGCGTACGGATACGATTATGATTGCCTCAATCAATCTTGACACAAAAGAAGTCCAGCTTGTTTCCGTATACCGTGATACATGGCTGAATTTAAGCACGGACAGCTATAATAAGGCAAATGCCGCATATTCAAGAGGCGGCTATAAGCAGGCGATGGCAATGCTGAATATGAATCTTGACCTTGACGTGGAGGATTTTGTCACGATCGGCTTTGACGGTCTGATTGATGTCATTGACGCGGTAGGCGGTGTTGAAATTGATGTAAAGCAGGCAGAGATTGAGCATATTAACAGCTATCAGATTAGTATGGTAGGGCACCCCGACGGCACGACAAACGCAAAGGGCGAGCCAAACTATGTGGCAGACCCCGGAACCTATACCCCGGTTTCCCGTGCAGGGGTTCAGACCTTAAACGGATTGCAGGCGACAGCCTATGCGCGTGTGCGTTATGTGGGCAACGACCTTGAGCGTGCCCAGAGACAGCGGACGGTGCTGACAAAGGTGGCACAGAAGGCAATGACCTTAAATCCCGCAACGCTTAATAAAATTGCGAATGCCGTATTTCCAAAGGTGATGACATCACTCTCGCTTTCCGAGATTTTGGAGCTGTTAAAGGATATTGCAAGCTATGAGATTGGCGAGACGACCGGATTTCCGTTTGACGGATACATTAAGCCAAACGGACGTGTGGGCAGTGCCAGCGTAGTCGTGCCCGTGGATTTGGAGAAAAACGTGTCGCTTCTGCATGAATTTTTATTTGACGATAGCGATTATGAGCCTTCGGAGACAGTAAAGAAGTGCAGCAAAAAAATCGCTTCGGATACAGGAGTCAGCTATAGTGGAGAATAATGATGCCGGTAAGGGGACCAAAATAAGGCCCCCTTTTAGGCATTCTTATCAGTACGTTAAATTTTGATGGGAGTATATCATGCAATACAGTGTGGACATCATACTGCCGACTTATAAGCCGTCAAAAGAATTTTTTGATTTAATCAGGCTTTTGGAGTCGCAGACATATCCGGTTCATAAAATTATAATAATGAATACGGAGGAGAAATACTTTGAGCGGCTTTTTCACGGTACCAAAATTTTGAAAGTGTATCACAATATTGAGGTTCACCATCTTTCCGCAAGGGAGTTTGACCATGCGGGAACGCGCAGGAGAGCCGTGAAATATTCCAGTGCGGATATTTTTGTGTGCATGACACATGACGCCATGCCCGCAGATACAGACCTGATACAAAAGCTGGTTTCGGCGCTGACGGGTGAGGAGGAGATTGCCGCGGCTTACGCAAAACAGCTTGCGCGCCCTGACTGCCGTCAGATTGAGCGGTTTACAAGAAAATTCAATTATCCGGACGATTCTTGTGTCAAATCGTCAAAGGACATCGAGCGGCTGGGGATTAAGACCTTTTTCTGCTCGAATGTATGTGCGGCATATAACCGGAGGATTTACGACGAGGTGGGCGGCTTTGAAAAGCGTGCCATCTTTAACGAGGATATGATATACGCAGGACATGCGGTAAAGGCTGGGAAAAAAATCGCATACGCGGCGGACGCAAAGGTCATTCATTCCCATAATTTTACCTGTATGCAGCAGCTTCGAAGAAACTTTGACTTGGGTGTGTCACAGAGCGAGCACCCCGAGGTGTTTGCGGATATTTCGTCGGAGCGCGAGGGCTCTAGGCTTGTTGCCGACACCGTCAGGTATCTTTGGGATACAAATAACAAAAAACTGATACCGTATCTTTTCGCGTCAAGCGGCTTTAAGCTGATTGGCTACCGGCTTGGAAAAGCATACAGACATCTGCCTGCAAGGGTGGTACGGTGGTGCAGTTCAAATAAGAGCTATTGGAATTAGGGAGGAAATTTATCATGTGTGGAATTGTTGGATTTATCGGAAATCATCAGGCTGCGCCTGTGATACTCGAGGGGCTTTCAAAGCTGGAGTACAGAGGCTATGACTCGGCAGGAATGGCAGTCTATAATGGGGAGCGGATACAGATTACGAAATCCGTGGGACGCCTAAAGGTCTTGGAGGAGCTTACCCACGGCGGCGCGACAATGCCCGGACTGGTGGGAATTGGTCATACAAGATGGGCAACGCACGGTGCGCCGAGTGACGAAAACGCGCATCCGCATTACAACCGGGAGGAGACGATTGCGGTCGTGCATAACGGCATTATCGAAAATTACCTGCCCCTGCGGGAAAAGCTGGTGTCAAAGGGTTATGAGTTCGTTTCTGACACGGATACGGAGGTGCTTGCGCACTTGATTGATTATTACTACAGGGGAAATCCACTTGAGGCAATCACGAAGGTCATGCACCGCGTGCAGGGTTCCTATGCGCTTGGCATTATTTTTGCGGAGCACCCGGATCAGATTTTTGCGGTGCGAAAGGACAGTCCGTTAATTGTCGGGCAAAACGAGGACGGCTGCTTTATCGCGTCCGATGTCCCCGCCATATTGAAATACACGAGAAAGGTTTATTTTATCGAAAATCAGGAGGTTGTTCGTCTGCGTGCGGACCATATGCATTTCTACAACGTGGACGAGGAGGAGCTGACAAAGGAACCCGTCACGATTGACTGGGACGCGAACGCGGCGGAAAAGGGCGGCTATGAGCATTTTATGTTAAAGGAAATGTATGAGCAGCCAAAGACCGTGACAGACACCCTTATGCCGCGCATTAAGGGAAATGCGATTGAAATCGAGGAGCTTGGCATGAGCGATGAGGAAATCAACGCAATCCGCAAGATTTTCATTGTGGCGTGCGGCTCGGCGTACCATGTGGGTGTGACGGCAAAATATGTCATTGAAGGAATTGCCCGCATTCCCGTGGAGGTGGATTTGGCGAGTGAGTTTCGATATCGAAATCCGATTTTGGAGGAGGGCACAATGGTCATTGTCATCAGCCAGTCGGGGGAGACGGCGGATTCGCTTGCGGCGCTTCGGGAGTCCCAGAAGCGCGGGTTTAAGGTGCTTGGCATTGTAAATGTGGTAGGAAGCTCCATTGCAAGGGAGGCGGATAATGTCATGTATACGTGGGCAGGCCCCGAAATTGCGGTTGCGACGACGAAGGCGTACAGTGCACAGCTTATTGCGCTCTACCTGCTTGCGATGAAGTTCGCAAAGGTGCGTGGAATTTTGGACGATGGCACGTTTTGCTCCATGCTTGCGGATTTAAAGCGTCTTCCCGGACAAATCGAGCGTCTGCTTGCAAACAAGCAGCGGATACAGCGGTTTGCAAACCGTTATATCGGTGCAAAGGACGTATTCTTTATCGGGCGCGGCATTGACCATGCGATTTCGATGGAGGGCTCGCTCAAATTAAAAGAGATTTCGTACATTCATTCGGAGGCATATGCAGCAGGAGAGCTGAAACACGGCACAATTTCATTAATTGAGGAAGGCACGCTTGTCGCGGCAGTGGCGACGCAGGACGCGCTGTTCCAAAAGACATTGAGCAACATGGTGGAGGTCAAGGCAAGGGGCGCGTTTGTGCTTGCGGTGACAAATGAAGGGAATACGGATATTGAGAAGGCGGCAGATTACTGCATTTATATCCCGCGGACTAATCCGTACTTTGCAAATTCACTGGCAATCATACCGCTGCAGTTGTTTGGATATTATGTGGCAGTCGGAAAGGGCTGCGACGTGGATAAGCCGAGAAATCTGGCAAAGTCGGTTACTGTTGAATAGAAAAGCTGTTTTTGGCTTTCTGATAAGGAGAGGAACGATATGAGGAACAACAAAAAGAAACCGTCGGTTTTTAAAAATATACTGATTATTGCGGGCTGTATGCTGTTTGCGTCGCTTTACGCGGTGACTGCGCTGTATGTCTGTGACGGGTTGCTTGATGATGATTTTTATGCAACGGCTGTTTTTACACAGAAGGGTTTGGAACAGTCCGACACGCAGGAGGAAGAGTCCCTTCCGGCATGGGCAAAGCGGGTGGAAATCGAGCTTGAGCTTGAAACCGAGACAGGGGATTGGGCTTCTGATTATCCTGACATCATTGGACAGGAGCCGCGGTTTGACAACAAAACGCAGGAAGCAGAAACAGACGAAGCAAAGACAGAGCCGGAAACAAAAACGGAAACAAAGGAAGATGAAACGGACGAGGCGGACAAAACACAGCCGTCAGAGTTGCCAAGCGAGGCCAGGACAAAGGAAAGCCAGCCGCCAAAGCGCGATGTGCACATCGGGAGTGTGCAGACAATCCAGCAGGCGGACACGGCAAAGGCAGTGGTGACTGATGTGACAGAGGTTGTGAAAGCGGCAATGCCTTGCGTTGTGGCAATCACAAATGAATACACGGCATATGATTACTGGTATGACGAGGAATATGACGAGGAGGCGAACGGCTCGGGCATTATCATATCGCAGAATGATGAGGAGCTGCTCATTCTCACGAATTATCATGTGGTGCAGGACGCCAATGATTTGTATGTGCAGTTTATTGACGACACGGAGGTTGTCGCTTATGCAAAGGGCGTTGCCCCGAATGAGGATTTGGCGGTCGTCAGTGTACTGCTGGAAGACGTGCCCAATACCACGATAGAAAAGATAGCGGTTGCGGCTTTGGGCGATTCCGACACGCTTGAGGTCGGGGAGCCGTCCATTGCAATCGGAAACTCGCTTGGCTACGGGCAGTCGGTGACGACAGGCGTAATCAGCGCCCTGAACTGCGACATTTTTGAGGAGGACGAGGAGATTAACTTAAACAGCCTGATACAGACAGACGCGGCGATTAATCCCGGCAATTCCGGCGGTGCGCTGCTCAATGTCAACGGTGAGGTTGTCGGTATCAATTCCAGCAAGATAGCAGATTATGCAATCGAGGGCATGGGGTATGCCATTCCGATTAACACGGCAAGACCGATTATGGAAGAGCTTGTGAAGAAGGAGACAAAGAGGAAGGTCGCTTCTGACAGGCGCGCGTTTTTGGGCATTTCGGGAACTGATGTGTCTGAGGAGGCGGTTATGAAGTATGAAATGCCGGAGGGCGTTTACGTGTCGAGCGTGCTTGAGGGAACGGCTGCCGCGCAGGCAGGGATTAAAAAGGGTGATATTATCACGGCGATTGATGAGGAACAGGTTACTTCCATGTCAAAGGTTCAGAGCATTTTGGAATATTATGAGGCGGATACAACGGCAGTGCTTACCCTGATGCGCATCAAAGACGGAACATACGAAAAAATGACAGTGGACGTGACATTCGGGTTAAAGCAGGACTAGGGAGAAGGGGCTGTAGTCAAATGGAGGATAATAATGGCAAACAAAGACGATTTGGAGTTTGAAGACTTAGACGATTTAGACATGGAAATACTTGACATGAGCGAGGGCGGAGGTGATGCTTCGCTTAAAGATGAGGGCGAGGAGTACGAGGAGGAAAAGGAAAGTGATTATGAGGACGTATGCTTTATCTGCAGGCGTCCCGAGAGCAAGACCGGGAGAATGTTTAAGCTCCCAAATCATATTTCCGTGTGCTCCGACTGTATGCATAAGACGATGGATACGGTCAGCCAGTTTGATTATCAGGGAATGCTGAATTATACAAACATGGGTTCTGATAGGGAGAATAATGATGGAAAAGGTGGTAAACGGCGTTTTCCGAACATAAGCTTTGTCAATCTTGCCGACCTGCAGGGGGACGGCGGCATTCCAAACCGTCAGAAGCTCAAAAAGAAAAAGGTGAAGGAAAAAAATAAGGACGAGGCAGTCTTTAACATTCACGATTTGCCCGCACCGCATAAAATCAAGGCACAGCTTGATGATTTTGTCGTGGGACAGGATTACGCGAAAAAGGTAATATCGGTGGCGGTCTACAATCACTATAAGCGTGTGAGCACCGGAACGATGGACGATATCGAAATCGAAAAGTCCAATATTTTGCTGCTTGGCCCTACGGGGTGCGGAAAGACATATATGGTCAAGACGCTTGCAAGACTGCTTGACGTGCCCTTGGCGATTGCGGACGCGACCTCCCTTACAGAGGCAGGCTATATCGGCGATGATATTGAGTCGGTCGTTTCCAAGCTCCTTGCCGCGGCGGACAATGACGTTGAGCGCGCGGAGCAGGGTATTGTATTTATTGATGAAATTGACAAGATTGCGAAGAAGAAAAACACGACATCAAGGGACGTGAGCGGGGAGTCTGTACAGCAGGGAATGCTGAAGCTTTTGGAAGGTGCGGACGTCGAGGTTCCGGTCGGCGCAAACAGCAAGAATGCGATGGTTCCGCTTACGACAATCAATACAAGGAATATTTTATTTATCTGCGGCGGCGCCTTTCCCGATTTGGAGGAGATTATCAAGCAAAGGCTAACGAAGCAGTCCTCGATTGGGTTTAACGCGCAGCTAAAGGACGCGTTTGACAAGGAAGAAAATATCCTGAAAAAGGTAACGGTTGAGGATATCAAGAAATTTGGCATGATACCGGAGTTTATCGGACGCTTGCCGATTATCTGCCCGATGGACGGGTTGACGCAGGAAAGCTATATCAAGATATTGAAGGAGCCGAAAAACGCGATTTTAAAGCAGTACCAGAAGCTGCTGGAGCTTGATGAGGTCAAGCTGAATTTTGATGACAGCGCGCTTTTGGCGATTGCAAAGAAAGCACAGGAGCGCGATACCGGAGCGAGGGCGCTGCGTGCGATTATCGAGGAGTTCATGCTGGATATCATGTATGAAATTCCAAAGGACGACAATATCGGTGAGGTGACAATTACGGGAGATTACATTAATGGCACAGGCGGTCCGCTGATTGAGATACGCACGGAGCATGTCGGTGCAAAGGCACAGAGCGGGCAGCTTGAGGAGCAGCCGGATAGGGAGCCTGAAAAACCGAAGTTAGAGGAGCATAATTTCTATGAATTCTAGTCAAAAAGACCACAGATGGTTTGCACGACCGCCAAAGCTTATGAAGCGTATGTTTTTTATGATGGGCGGCGTTTTCATGATGGGCGTCGGGCTGTCAATCCTGCGGGACATTAATCTTGGAACAGATGCGTGCTCCTGCTTTGCGCAGGGCTTAAGCTGCTTTCTGCCGTTTGGGTTTGGCACCTGCCTTTTGCTGTTTAACATCGTGTCGCTTTGCTTTGTACTGAAATTCGATATTGGAATGATTGGCTTTGGGACGCTTGGAAACATGCTGTTTTTAGGCTATATTTCCGACTTTTTCAAATGGCTCTGGGGTGTTTTGCTTCCGGCAGGTTTTTTTGAGAACACTGCTGCGCGGTATGCGCTTTTAATTCCGGCATTGCTTGTGTTTATGGTGGGCGCGGGGGCGTATATGTGTTCCGGTCTTGGTGCGGCTCCGTTTGACGCGCTGCCGTTTATCATTTCCAATCATGTAAAACGGCTACCGTTTAAGGGCGTGCGGATTTTGTGGGATTTGTCCTTTATGCTGATGGGGACGGTGCTTGGAGGCGATTTCGGTATTGTGACGGTCTTATGCGCGTTTTGCTTGGGACCGATTATTTCATGGGTACAGAAAAAGCTGGAGGTTCTGATATAAATACATGACAAAGCTGGAAGAATATTATAATAAGTTTAACGAGGAAAAGCGGCTGGACTCGCGGCACGGGCAGGTGGAGTTCCGCGTTTCGATGCATTATATACAAAAATATCTTGGCAGTCTGGAGCAGAAACAGGCGGTAAGGATTTTGGATATCGGGGCAGGCACGGGGCGCTACAGCGTGGCGCTTGCCGAACAGGGGTATGACGTGACGGCAGTTGAGTTAGTCAGGTATAACCTCGGTATCTTAAAGAAGAAGGCGAGCACGGTTCATGCCATGCAGGGAAATGCCATGAACCTGAAAAAGCTTTCCGATGAGTGCTTTGATGTGACGCTGCTGTTTGGCCCGATGTATCATTTGTTTGGTTTTGCGGACAAAAGCAGGGCACTTGGGGAAGCAAAGCGCGTCACCAAAAGGGGCGGGATTATTTTTGTGGCGTACTGTATGAACGAGTACGGCGTGCTGACCTATGGCTTTAAGGAGCAGCACGTCCTTGAGTGTATGGCGCAGGGGCGTTTTACCGAAGATTTTAAGACGATATCAGGCCCCGACGAGCTGTATGATTATATGCGTATTGAGGATATTGACGCCCTGAATTTGGCGCAGGGCTTGGAGCGCATTCAGATCATATCGCCGGACGGGGCGGCAAATTATATGCGTCCGTTTTTAAACCGTTTGACGGACGAGGAGTTTGAACTTTTTGTGCAGTATCAGATGTCTGTCTGCGAACGGGCGGACTTGATTGGTGCGGGGGCACACACGGTTGACATTTTAAGAAAACCTTGGTAACGGTTTTGCTTGGCAATGCACATTTTCGGCAAAGTGCGTGAGGAGAACGGAAGGAATGGAGGATTGTAATGAACTTGAATCAGGTGATGACGGAGCTGGATAATCTTTTTACACAAGGGCGCATCAGTGAAGTGCCGCAGTTTCTGGAGGAGCATATCAAACAGGCGCAGGAACAGGGAGAGAAAGATGTGATGCTCACATTATATAATGAATGTATCGGATTTTACAGGGAGACCGGACAGTACGACAAGTCGCTTGAAAACGGTGATAAGGCGATGGCTCTTATGGAGGAGATGGGCTTAAAGGGCACAATGCCTTATGCGACGACGCTTTTGAATATTGCGAATGCAAAGCGTGCTTCGGGGCAGCTACAGGAGTCACTGGCGCTTTACAATCAGGTGCGCCCGATTTATGTGGCAAGGTTAAAGGAAGATGATATGTATTTTGCGGGGCTTTACAATAATTTGAGCCTTTTATATCAGGAGATGGGCGATTTTGCCGCGGCGAAGGAGCAGCTTGAGAATGCGCTCGGGATTGTGAGCCACAAGGAGAATACGGCTTTTGAGATTGCCGTGACACAGGCAAACCTTGCCAACACCTGCATAGAGCTTGGTCAGGACGATGAGGCAAAGGCGCGGGCGGAGGAGGCAATCCGCATTTTTGAGGAGATTGGCGTTGATGATGCCCATTACAGCGCGGCGCTGTCGGCGCTTGGCAGTCTTTATTATATGGATAAGGATTATCCGAACGCGCTTTCGGTGATGGAAAAGAGTAGGGAGTGCGTGGCGAAGTATCTTGGCACGGAGAATATCCAGTATCAGCGTCTGAGTGAGAATATTGCGATTATTAAGGAAAAAATGAGTGCGGGGGGGACGCAGGCGGAGCCTTTTGTGCAGGAGGAGGCGACGGCAGGAGAGGCGCAAGTGGAGGCGCAGGTACCGGTACAGGAAGAGGCGGAAGAAGAGCCGAAGGAGCAGTCGCAGGTATCGGTACCGGAAGTGGCGGTGGAAGAAGCGCAGGAACAGCCGGAAGAACAGCCGCAGTTGCAGGTTGAGGAAGAACAGCCGCAGGCGCAGGTATCAGTACCGGAAGAGCCAATAGAAGAAGTGCAGGAACAGCCGCAGGTGCAGATAGAGGAGGCGTCGATAGAAGAACCGAAGGAGCAGTCACAGATACCAGTGTCAAATGTGCAGGTATCAGCACCGGAAGCACCCGAAGAAGAACCGAAGGAGCAGGTACAGGTACCGGAAATCCAGATAGAAGAAGCAGGTGAGCAGCCGCAGGTATCGGCACCGGAAGCGCCCGCAGAAGAACCAAAGGAGCAGGCACCGGAAGATTTACAGATATCAGAAGAGCTGCCGATAGAAGAGACTGTACAGGAAAAGCAGGAGAACGCAGACAAGAACAATACGCCAATGGACGAGGACGAGATTGACAAAATTCTTGGGATTGACATTGACAATGACGGCTGGGCGTCTGTCATTCGGGCAGACAAAAAACCGCAGGAGAAGGAAGCGGACAGCGTAGAGGAGGAAGCTGTGCAGACCGGGAATGCGGACGAACCGCAGGAGAGGGAGACCTATAATCCGGCGGAAAATGTCAGCTCCTTCAACATCAGCTCCGCGTTTGCACAGATTAAAGCCGCGGCATCACAGAAGCTTCAGGAACGCCCGGGCGGCAAAAAAGCACCAACACCTTATGACGAGGAAAAAGCGGTTGACGCCATGATTGCGGAGGTCATGGACGAGATTGCCGTTGAGGTGGGAGAGGCTTCGCAGGAGGATAAAACGGAATCGGTTCAGCCGGACGAACCCCAGCCCAAGGAATTGCAGGAAGAAGTGCAGGAGCTTTCCCAGCCGGAGGAAGTACAGGAAATGCAGGCAGAGGAGGCGCCGTCAGCGCAGGAACAGCCGCAGCCGCAGCAGTCGTTACAACAGGTGTTACAACCGGAAGAAAAAGACGAGGACTTGGCGTCAGGGCTTACAGGCTTGGAGCTTTGCCGCAGATACTATAAAACATACGGGGAGCCCATGCTTGCAGAAAAGTTCCTAGAGTATGTACCGCAGATTGCAGTTGGTCTTGTCGGAAAAGGCTCTGACTGCTTTGGATTTGATGATTTGCAGTCAAGGGATCACGATTTTGGCCCGCGTTTTATGCTGTGGGTTACAAAGGAGGTATATGACAAAATCGGCAGTGCGTTACAGGCGGAGTATGAAAAACTGCCGGATACGTTTATGGGCGTAAAGCGCATTGAAACCTTTCATGGAAAAGACCGCTCCGGCGTCATGGTGATAGAGGACTTTTACAAGAATACGCTTGGCGCTGACTTAATCGGTGTCCTTACCGGAGCAGGCAAAGGGCTGACAAAGGTAAAGACATGGCTTGCCGTGCATGACTATGCGCTTGCGGCAGCGGTAAACGGCGAAGTATTCCGTGATGACGCAGGGATTTTTACCTCCTACAGAGAGCTGTTAAAGGGCTACTACCCCAAGGCGGTATGGTATCGGAAAATTGCGCAGGCATGTGCGCTCTTTTCGCAGAACGGGCAATATAACCTGCCACGCATGAGAAAACGCGGACAGCTTGTGGCGGCAGAGCTTGCAAAGGCAGAGTGCGCGAAGCAGGCGATGAAGCTGGCATATCTATTGAACAGACAATATGCGCCGCACGATAAATGGCTGTTTAAGGCACTGCCCCAAAATCCCGACATGGTACTTGAGGAGACAGCAAAGGGCGTGGCGCAGCTTGTTGAGGAAATCAGCCTTACAAGCGTGGACGAGGCGCACGAGATACAGCTTGCCACCGCGATTGAGTCCCTTGCGGTGATTTTCGCAAACGAACTGGAACGGCAGAACATGATAGGAAGCTGCAACCTTTACC
Source organism: uncultured Lachnospiraceae bacterium (assembly GCA_947567595.1). Classification (GTDB taxonomy): domain Bacteria; phylum Bacillota; class Clostridia; order Lachnospirales; family Lachnospiraceae; genus COE1. Next base: position 226,128 of record CANOMQ010000001.1, read on the forward strand.
TTGACGCGAACACGGCAGAGCTGATTGCAAAAAGCGACGCGCTTTTAGCGGCGGCAATGGCGGACGCACCGACCACCACAGCCCTTTCCCTTTCCATCGCAAAGGCGGAATTTGAGGCATTTGACAAGGTACAAAACGAAGGTGGACGGGCGAGCTGCCAGAACAACTGGCCGACCTTCAAGGTCATGCGCATGAGCCAGTATATGACATGGGACGAGGACATGCTGCTGCAATATCTCTATGAGTTCAAGACAAACCTTGCAAACGGCAGAAACATGATAGAGGAAAAATATGCAAGAATGATGGCGTCAACCGCGCCTGATGAATATGCGAAGTTTGCCGACAAGCTTCCGCCCATTTCCACGGAAAAGCAGGCAATCATGGAGCAGATTATCGCGCTTCAGGTAAAGTGGATGGAGGAGTTTGCCAAGGAATACCCAAGACTTGCCGGAAATGCCCGCACCATACACACCGCCGAAGACCTGCCATACGACACCTCCTATGAGACCTATTTAAGAGGAGAGCTTGGCACATACTCTGATAAGCTGCTTGAGATGTACGGACGCTATGTTGTGGCATACGCAAGAAACCAAAAAAGCATCACGCGGGAAATCATGGCAAATACCATAAAGTTTTATGGGTATAAGAGCTTTGAGGAGGCGGAGCGCAGAGGGCTTTAGCCGTTGCGGGATGGAATGGATGAAGAATAAATTGATAAAATAGGGATAAAATAAAAGTGCAACATTTTATATGAAATGTTGCACTTTTGTATTCAATTTGTTCTTACACTTTATATATCGGAGCGCTTTCAAAATACTTTAGACCTTTCTATAATTTTAATTCAAATTTTTATTCCCGGCATCTAAGCCTGTCTTATAAATTCACCTGCATAAATACCGCATCACGCTCATCCTGACGGATGCCAAGATATCTCTGCGTTACGCGGAAAGAAGAGTGGTTGTAGATTTCCATTAGCATAACGGAATCAGTTCCCGACTTATAGGCAAAATAGCCAAAGGTTTTTCGCAGTGAGTGGCAGCTTATGTGCTCTTCAAGCCCTGTCTTTGCGGCAGCCTCCTTGACAATTCGGTATGCCTGCACCCGTCCGATTGGCTTATTTTCCGTTTTCTTACTTGCAAAGATGTACTTTTCGCATGAAAATTCAGAGTCAGGCAGATGCTCCATAAAGCAGTGCAAGGCGCTTATTGTGGCATGGTTCAGCGCAATAACACTGTGTTTTCCTGTTTTTTTCTCGTCAAGCTCCAAATGCGATTTAAACCTTTCAGTAGAAAAATTATACACATCTGACCATTTCAGCGAAAGAATATCGCTTATTCTTAAGGCTGTGTTTAAGCCCATCACAATCAGCGAATAGTTTCTGTAATTTCCCTTTTTCAGATAATAATTTTTAAATTCTTCCAAAGCGGGTTGAAGGTAAACGGTGAAACTGGTAAAAAGGCGACAGATGCAATTGAGACAATCGCTGCTGCCATCAAGAAGGTATCCACACAGCGTTCTGCTCTCGGTGCAGTTCAGAACAGATTAGAGCACACAATCAACAACTTGGATAACATTGTTGAGAACACAACTGCGGCTGAGTCAGCAATCCGTGATACGGATATGGCTACAGAGATGGTTAAGTACTCGAACGCGAACATTCTTTCACAGGCAGGTCAGTCTATGCTTGCACAGTCTAACCAGTCAAATCAGGGTGTACTTTCAATATTGGGATAAGATTTTCTGTAATCGGCTCTTAAAAATGTTAAATACATTGCCAGCAGGGCTATCACAATGTCAAAACACAGGGCTTCGCACATATGTATGAAGCCCTTAATCGTTTTTCTATACCGTCTTCAAATCAAACCCAAAATACTTCACCGCATTATTATAAGAAATACCCTTCACAATCTCCTCAAGAATTTCCATATCCGCCGGGAACTCGCCGTTCTCAACCCAGCCGCCAATCAGATTGCACATAATCCTTCTGAAATACTCATGCCTCGTATAAGAAAGGAAGCTTCTTGAGTCCGTCAGCATTCCCACAAAGCCGGAAAGGTTTCCAAGATTTGCAAGCGAAATCATCTGATCTTCCATGCCCGTCTTGTGGTCATTGAACCACCACGCGCTGCCCTGCTGGATTTTCGCGCAGGCAGTAGAATCTTGGAAGCAGCCAAGAATGGTGCCAATCGCCTGATTATCGTTCGGATTTAAGCTGTAGATAATTGTCTTAGGCAGTTCGTCCGTCTTAATCAGTGCATTGAGAAAATCCGCAAGCTCCGCAGACGGCGCATAGTTGTTAATGCAGTCGTAGCCCGTGTCGGGGCCAAGCTGGTCATAGCGCAGCGTGTTGTTGTCGCGCTTGCAGCCGTAGTGGAGCTGCATTACCCAGTTTAATCTGTGATACTGCTTGCCGACAAACAGCATAAATGCCGTTTTATACTGCAATTCTTCCTCGCGCGTTACGGCAGCGCCGCTCTTTCTCTTTGCAAAAATCGCCTCGATTTCCTCGTCCGTTGCAGGGTGGTACATCACATACTCCAACGCATGGTCGGAAACCGAGCAGCCCATTGACGCAAAGAAATCCAAACGTTTGTTCAATGCATTCTTCAAATCCGCAAACGTATTAATCGCAACGCCGCTCACATCCGCAAGCTTTGCAAGATAGTCAAAATAGTCGGGCTTTTCAATATTCATCGCCTTGTCGGGGCGCCATGCGGGCAATACCTGCACGTCAAACGTATCATCTTCCGCAATCTGCTTGTGATATTCAAGCGAATCAATCGGATCGTCCGTCGTACAGATTAACGTAACATTAGAGCTCTTGATTAATCCGCGAACACTCATAGAAGCCTCTTGAAGCTTGGCATTGCAAAGATTCCAAACCTCCTCCGCGGTATTCTTGTTGAGCGCGCCCGTATAGCCGAAATAGCGTTGCAATTCAAGGTGCGTCCAGTGGTAAAGCGGGTTGCCGATTGCCTTCCCCACGCACTCTGCCCACTTGAAGAATTTCTCCTTGTCGGACGCGTCGCCCGTCATGTACTTTTCCTCAACGCCGCAAGAGCGCATAAAACGCCACTTGTAATGATCGCCGCCGAGCCATACCTGCGTAATGTTCTCAAATTTGCGGTCGTTTGCAATCTCCGCCGGATTGATGTGGCAGTGATAGTCAAGAATGGGCGTTGTTTCCGCAAAGTTGTGATAAAGGTCAGACGCTGTTTTGGTTTGAAGGATAAAATCCTTGTCCATAAAAGCTTTCATGTTGTTTCCTCCTGTTTGTTTGATTTTTAAGATAAATAATTCTATTGAAAGAGCCGTGCCTCTTAAAGAGTCGTGCCTCTTTTAACCAGTTCACCCGAAAAGATGACCTTCTGGGGCATCTCGCGGTTGTCAAGAATACCAATCAGGGTGCTGACGATATGGTGACAGAGCGTCTGTAAGCGGTTATCCACGCTTGTAAGCTCCGGATCGCAGCAGGTACTCAGAATGGAATTGTTATATCCGATAATGGACAAATCCTTTGGAATGTCCAGCCCTTTTTTGTGTGCAAATTTCGCGGCGCCGATGGCAAGATAATCGTTCGAGGCGATAATCCCCTGATACCGGATACTGCTGTCAAGCTCGGAAAGAAAGTCCGCAATTGCTGACAGATTGGAGTTTTTTCCCGGAAAATACTGCATGTATTCCATGCGCAGGGGGATTTCCTTTTGCGTCAGCGCACTCTGATAGCCCGAGAGCTTCCGAAGGGCGGAGTACGACTTGGAATTGTAAAGATAGAGAATGTCCGTAACACCCGTATCCAGCAGGTATGTGGTCGCCTGCATGGTCGCCTTGAAGTCGTCGCACATGCCGCAGTAAACATTCTCACAGTCAAAATCCGCGTTAAGCAGCAGCACAGGAACCTCCTTTGCCGCCTCACGGATATAGTCGTTCTCGCTGTCCTGCCCCGAGACAAAATGAGAGCCGACAAGGATAACGCTGTCCACCTTCTTGTTCACCAAAAGGTTTAAGTATTTTTGCTTGTCACAAAGCGCGTAGCCCGTGCAGCACAAAATACAGTTGTAATTATTTGCCCGAAGCTCCTGCTCTACATGGTATACGGCATTTGCAAGATACAAATCGGAAGAGTCGGCACACAAAATGCCGATGGTATTCATCGAGTTTAAGCCAAGCCCCCTTGCGAACGCGTTCGGCGTATAATCACACGCCTCAATGACGGCGAGCACCTTCTGGCGTGTCTGCGCGCTGACATTGTCCGAGCCGTTCAACACACGCGACACGGTCGCAATCGATACGCCGGCTTTCTCGGAAACATCGTATATGGTCATGAGTTGTTCCTCCTGACAGGTGTTATGAAAAAAAGTGGTGTAAGCACTATCATAACAGCCCGCAATCATGCAGGTATCGCATGATGTAAGTTTACTATGAAAATATATGAAAATCAAGTGTAAATATTGACTATTTGTAAAGAATGAAGTAAAATAATGAAAGTGTAAACGGTGTGTAAGTGCTTTCATGGATACTGTGTTTTCAAAATGGTGTATCTGCTGAAAATGAGTATATATGCATTGCAGGCTGTATGCAAAAAAGAGGTGCGTTCAGAGATGTTATATCAGATAATCATATTTTATATTCCAATGCTGCTCCTTTTTATATTTGTCGGTTATATGATTTATAAAAGGAGTCAGTATAAGAATAAAGCGAATGCAGGGGCATTTTTCTTTGAGGATAACAGCCTCGTTTTAAACACGGGGTTACCCTATGCTATCCCGTTTGATCAGATCGACCGGGTGGAACTGCATTACAATTCATGGGAGCTCGAGCACCAGCTTTCATATAGCTTAAGTGTCAAAGTATTCCCAAAAAACGGGAAGTCGAAGCTGGTATTTTATAAAGGCTATCGGACAGCTAAGCTTGCACTGCCTTCTGATATGGAGGCGGCTTTGAAAGAAAAAGGACTTCACTGCGTCATGGTTGACAGTAACAAAAAATGCTGATTTTTAGCTTTTAGAGCGGGTTATGTCAAAACAGGAAACAATTTTCCCAAAAGGAAGTAAAACTATAAATAAAAAGTAAAGGAAGGTAAAAAATTATGGAACTTCGTACCGCAGCATCTCCAAAGGATGTAAAAAATTACACAACACAGCGATTAAGGGAAGAATTTTTAATTGATGATTTATTCAAGGCAGACGAGATTAAGCTTGTCTACAGCCACATTGACCGTATCATCACCGGCTCGGCAGTGCCCGTAAAGCCCCTGAAGCTGACGGCAGGCGACGAGCTGCGCGCAGAGTATTTCTGCCAAAGACGCGAGCTTGGCGTGATTAACATCGGTCCCGCAGGCACCATCACAATCGACGGCAAAAAGTATGAGGTTGGTCATAAAGAGGGCATGTATATCGGCATGGGTGCAAAGGAAATCGTGTTTGAGTCGGTTGACCCCAAGAACCCCGCGCGTTTTTACTTAAACAGCGCGCCCGCGCACAAGGAGTACCCGACAAAGCTGATTAAGCCGCAGGGCGAGGCGTCTGACGACGTGGTTATCATCAAGGACGAAAACAAGGTTGAGCTTGGCTGCCTAGAGGACGCAAACCACAGGGTTATCAATAAATATATCCTTCCGGGACAGGTGGAGAGCTGCCAGCTTGTTATGGGAATGACGGCACTCAAGCCGGGCAGCGTATGGAACACCATGCCATGCCACACGCACGACAGGCGTATGGAGGTTTATCTCTATTTTGACATGCCCGAGGACGCGTTTGTCATGCACTACATGGGCGAGCCGACGGAAACAAGGCACATCGTCATGAGAAACGAGCAGGCAGTCATTTCCCCGAGCTGGTCAATTCATTCGGGCAGCGGCAGCCGCGCGTACACGTTTATCTGGGGCATGGTAGGCGAAAATCAGGACTTCGACGACATGGACGGCGTTGCAATGCAGGATTTGATGTAAGGTTTATGGAATTTTTTTGAAAATGATAAGAAAAGCACTTGCGGAGGGGTGAAACCGCAGGTGCTTTTGTCACTTTTACCATGACTGTTACAAAAGGACATGGGGAAATCGCAGGAAAGGAGCGGGATTTTTATGAAAAAGAGAGAACGCATACCGCAGATTAGGCTGTCGGATGCGCAAAAGGAGAAACTAAACGACCAAATTAAAGCGTTTTATCTTGACGTGCGGGGCGAGGAAATCGGAATGATTGAGCAGATGCAGTTGTTGGAGCTGTTCGAGCAGCACTTGGCGCCGATTGTCTATAACAGGGCACTTGACGACGCAAAACGGTGGTTTGCGCAGACGATGGATAATGTGGAGTCTGATTTTTATGCGTTGTATAAAAATGAAGCGTGAAGCGTGACGTTGCCGGAAAATTGTTTTGTTTTTCGGAGAAGATATGGTATACTTGATTTTAGAATGATTTTTTGGACGAAAGGTTGAAAAGATGACAATCAACAATCGCTTTACAGAGCCTGCACAGACCGTATGTGCAAGCGTGCGTGTCGTAAAAGAGGACAGGACGCAGGATGTGGGCGCTTGTGCGCTAATCAGGGAACATTTCATGGAGATTGCTATTAACGAAAAGCCTGCGTTTCGCGTGATGTGTACGCCAAACAGTCTTGCGGAGCTTGTCTTGGGGCGGCTTGTCACGAAGGGGCTGATTCGGGAACGCGGCGATGTGGAAAGCGTTTATATCTGTGAAACGGGGGCTGTGGCGAAGGTTTATCTTAGGAAGGACTTGGAGCTTTTACAAGGGGACGGCGGGCTTTTCACGGAGCCGACGTGCTGTACGCAAAATCAGGATTTGGGAAGCTTTCGCGCCGCAAAGACACCGATTGTTTTACCGCGCGCGGCATATTTGGAGGAGCATATTTTTACACTTGCAGAAAAGTTTCACGAAAATGCGTCATTGCACAGGCAGACGGGCGGTACGCATGGCTGTTATCTTTCGTATCGGGGAACGTATCAGGGTGTGTTTGAGGACATTGGCAGGCACAACGCGCTTGACAAGGCAGTGGGGTATGCGCTGCTAAACGGTTTTTCGTTTCAGGACTGCATTTTGTTTACGACGGGACGCGTTCCGGTTGATATGGTGGAAAAAGCCGTAATGGCAGGCATTCCGGTGCTGGCGTCAAAATCGGTGCCGACAGCCGACGCGGTGGAGCTTGCCAAGCGCTGTAACCTGACGCTGATTTGCAGGGCTTGGCGGGATAGTTATGAGGCGTATTGGGAAGCCAAGTAGGGTGGTTGATATATGGATGTAATAGCTTTGGAACAGATTATTCGGAACGGGGAAAATACTTGCGTTGAATTTAAGTCATGGGTAAAAGCGGCAAGCATGAAGGAGCGGCTTGGTTTTGTGACAGAGGAGCTAATCGGATTTGCCAATGCAAAGGGCGGAACAGTATTTTTAGGGATAGAAGATGACGGGGAAGTTACGGGTTGCTCAGGATATGATTGTCAGAATATGATTGAAGCAATTTATGACAGGACGTGCCCTTCCTTGTTTGCCGAAATAGAAGAAATAGATTATAAGGGGAGGCATGTACTGGCGGTTTCAATTAAGCCGGATGGAGTGACACATACCACAACTGATGGAAGGTGTCTGAAAAGACTGGGAAAAAATACCAAACCGTTTTATCCCGAGGAATTGAGTCATCATTATACAAGTGCACAGAGTGTTGACTTCACTGGTCAAGTTATAGTGGACAGTTCGGTTCATGATATTAATCTGATTGAGGTTTATAAGCTGAAAGAAAAACTTCGGATAAGGGATCCGTAGTCTACCTTGCCGGACATGAAGGACATGGCATTTTTAAAAGATTTAGGATTGGTCAGGGAAGAGGATGGACAGGACAGGCTTACGATTGCGGGACTGCTGTTTGTCGGAAAGGAGCAGGCAATTAACCGTATCCTTCCACAGGCAGAGGTGATTTACCTGCACTATGCGCAGGATAATCAGGAGGAATATAATGCAAGAATTGATATGAAGCAGCCGCTGATTACTGTGCTGGACAGGCTTTCGGAGCGGATACAGAATGACAATAAAATTATGAATGTTCAGGTGGGAATGTTTCGGATGGAGGTGGAGGATTTTTCGGTGCGGGTTTTTCAGGAAGCGGTGCTTAATGCTTTGGCACATCGGGATTATCAGAGCATGGGCTCTGTCTGCGTGAAGCATTATCCGGATCGGATTGTGATTGAAAATCCGGGCGGTTTTCCTGACGGAATTACGGAGAAGAATATTATCACACATCCGTCGGCACCAAGAAACAAGCTGGTTGCGGAAACACTTCAGCGATTAAAATATGTGCAGAGAACAGGACAGGGCGTTGATATTATTTTTAAAGAGATGGTATCCATGGGAAAGCCGTTTCCGCAATACCGTGTCTTTAATGACGCAGTTACATTGACAATTATGAGCGCTACAGAGGACGAGGCATTTGTGCGGTTTGTTGTTAAGGAGCAGGATGAGCGGCAAAAGAATTTCTCCTTATCAGAATTGATGATTTTACGGTTTTTGTCGGAACATAAGCGTATCAGGCTGTCGGAGGCACAGGAGCTTACGCAGCTTTCCTTTGAGGATGCAAGAAAAAGCTGCAATGCGCTTTTGAAAATGGGGCTGGTGGAAGTGGTGGGAAAGGATTATATGCTGACAGCAAAAGCATATGAAGCTTTGAAGGAGGACATATCTTATGCACAGGATCGTGTGGTGCGGTATATAAAAGCAAAGGAAATGATTTTGGAATACTTATCAAATGGGAAAAACGCGTTTATTACGAATGAAAAAATACAGGAGCTTTGCGGTTATACACGGCAGCAGGCGCGGATGACAACCGATAAAATGCGTTTGGAAGGATTAATTCAATTGGAAGGAAAAGGGCGTGGAGCCAAATATTTGTTAAAATAAATGCGTTTTTCATGAAATAAACGCGTTTCTATAGGAGAACCAAATGGAAATCGAGCAATGTGTTGATTTATTTTTAAAAAAAGTGACACCTGTGTCAGAAATGGAACGTGTGTATCTCACGCAGGCGTGCGGGAGCGTGGCGGCGAGGGCGGTTTGCGTGGGGGCTCCGGTTCCGGCGTTTCCGAAGTCGGCGATGGACGGTTATGCGGTGCGCGCGGCGGATACAGAGGGGGCTTCAAGGGAAGAACCGATTGTTTTAAACGTCTTAGGCGAGAACTGCGCGGGGGATTGCAACGCGTTTTCGTATACGCCAAACAGTGCGGTGCGTGTGATGACGGGAGCGTATATCCCAGAGGGGTTTAACGCGGTGATACGGCAGGAGGACACGGATTACGGCATGGACAGGGTTTTGGTTTATGCGTCGGTAAAGCCGTATAGGAATTACTGCAAAATCGGTGAGGATATGAAGGCAGGCGAGACGGTGCTGGAACAGGACAGCCTGATTACGCCGCTGCATATCGGGCTGCTTGCGAGTATCGGGACGGAATTTGTGGATGTTTACAGGCGGCTGCGGGTGGCGCTGATTTCGACGGGCTCGGAGCTTATGCCGATTGGGGCAAAGCTGGAAAAAGGGAAAATTTACAACAGTATTTTATATCTTTTAAAGGCGGCAGTGGAACGGGAGGGCTTTGTCGTATCGTATGAAAAGGTGTGTGCCGATGAGGCGCTTTTGCTGGAGCGTATGCTGACGGAGGCGGCAGAGCGTGCGGACGTTGTGATTACGACGGGCGGTGTGTCGGTGGGAAAGAAGGATTTGCTGCCTGCGGTTTTGGATAAAATCGGAGCCGAGCGGCTTTTTGCGCGTGCAAATATCCAGCCCGGAACGCCGACGATTGGGAGCGTTTGGAACGGGACGCCGATTTTAAGCCTTTCGGGGAATCCGTATGCGGCGATTGTGAACTTTGAGATTTATTTTTGGGAGCTTGCAGCGGCGATGACGCGAAACGATGGCTTGAAGCCTGTGATGACGACGGCGGTTTTAAAAAGCGATTATCCGAAGGTCAATCAGTTGCGGCGGTTTGTGCGCGCGTTTTTGCAGGACGGGGCGGTGTCGCTTCCGGTGCAGACGCATGCGTCGAGCGTGATTTCCAATATGACGCAGTGCAACTGTTATATTGATATTGCGGCGAAAACGGCGTTGTCCGTGGGCGATACGGTGACGGTCAGAAAAATGAGATTGTGTTGAATGAGGACATGGATATGAACATCAGTACGGGTATCCTCGCGGGCGGGAAGAGCACGCGCATGGGGAAGAATAAGGCGCTGCTGACCATCAACGAACAGCGTTTTATTGATAAGATAGCAGGTGAGCTTGGCAGCTTTTCAGAGGTGCTTATTTCTGCTGCCGAAAAGGGCATGTATGAGGATACGGGGCTTTGCGTGGTGTATGATGCGCACAAGGATATTGGACCGCTTGAGGGAATTTTTCAGATTTTACAGGCGGCGCAGGAGGAGTATGTCTTTATCTGCGCGGCGGATATGCCGTTTATCACGAAAGAGCTTGTGTCTTATCTGACCGAATTTATCTGCTCTGATTATGACTGCTATGTGCTTGCGGACGAGGAGCATATCCACCCGCTTTGCGGGATTTATTCCAAAAAAATGCTGGCGCAGGTGCGCGCTTGTATCGAGGGCGGGAATTACCGTCTGATGAAGCTGCTAAACAGCGTGCGCACGAAATATATTAAACTGGAATATACTGCCTTTGACAAAAAGGTTGTGAAAAATATCAATACGAAAGCGGAGTATCAGGAGCTTGTGCTGCCTGTTGTGTTTTGCGTGAGCGGAATTAAGGACAGCGGCAAGACAGGGCTGATTATAAAGCTGATTAACGAGTTTATTGCGGAAGGGTATGTGGTTAGTGTTATCAAACATGACGGGCATGATTATGTGATGGATTACGAGGGCACAGATACGGCGCGCTTCCGTGACGCGGGGGCGAGGCTTAGCGCGATTTTTTCACCGACGCAATTTTCGATAAACGGTCAGGGGGAGCTTGCGCTTGAGGAACTGCTTGCCCTTGTGAAGCAGTCATGGAAATCAGATGTTATTCTCATCGAGGGCATGAAACAGGCGCCGGTACCGAAAATAGAGGTGGTGCGAAAGGCGGTTTCCATGACTTCGGTCTGCAGCCCTGAAAATTTGATATGCATTGCCACAGATTGTTTATCCCAAAATGAAGTTTCGTGTCCGGTTTATGACATTGACGACATTGCAGGGATTTTTTTGTGCGTAAAAAACTATTTTGGATTGGGGTTTGAACGATGAAATTAATAAAAACACAGGACGCGGCGGGGCATGTGCTTTGCCACGACATTACGCAGATTATTCCGGGCGTCGTGAAGGATGCGGTGTTCCGGAAAGGGCATATTGTGACGGATGAGGATATTCCGGTGCTTTTGCGCGTCGGGAAAGAGCATTTGTATGTTTGGGAGAAAAAAGAGGGGATTTTGCACGAGGACGAGGCGGCGGAAATCCTGCGGGACATCTGTATCAATGAGGGAATGCGGGCGACGCAGCCAAAGGAGGGGAAGATTGAGCTGATTGCGGAGCGCGACGGGCTTTTGAAAATCCGCTCGGACGCCCTGCGCGCGGTGAATGCGGTTGGCGAGATGATGATTGCGACGGTACACGGGAATTTTCCGGTGAAAAAGGGCGATAAGCTTGCGGCGACGCGTATCATTCCGCTTGTGATTGAGCAGGAAAAAATGGACAGGGCGCGCGCGACGGCAGGGGATTTGCCTTTGCTGGAAATCCTGCCGTTTCAGTCAATGCGGGCAGGGATTGTCACGACGGGGAGCGAGATTTTTAAGGGGCGCATTGCGGACGCGTTTGGCCCGGTTGTGCGCGATAAGCTTGCGGAGTACGGCGTGGAGGTTATCGGGCAGAAAATCGTGGACGACGGGAAGGAGCATATCATCGGCGCGCTGCGGGAGTTCTTGGCGCAGGGTGCGGATTTGCTGGTGTGTACGGGCGGCATGAGTGTGGACCCGGACGATTGTACGCCGGGGGCAATTAAGGCGTTTGGCGCGGTGATAGAAAGCTATGGTGCGCCTGTGCTCCCGGGGGCGATGTTTTTGCTCGGGTATTATGCACATGAGGGACGGACGGTTCCGGTGATGGGGCTTCCGGGCTGTGTGATGTATGCGAAGCGGACGATTTTTGATTTGGTGCTGCCAAGGATTGTGGCGGGGGAGCATATAACGGGTGCGGATTTGTGCGATTACGGTGAGGGCGGTCTTTGCCTTGGCTGTGCGCAGTGCCATTTTCCGCATTGCGGTTTTGGAAAGTAGCAAAACAGTTAGGAAGTATTAGCGGAAAGGATAGGTATGTATGGGGAAATTGACGCATTTTGACAGCAGAGGAAATGCCGTGATGGTGGACGTGACGGACAAGGAAATCACGGAGCGCGTGGCGGTGGCAACGGGAAGGATTGCCGTGAATGAGGCGGTTTATGAGGCAGTAAAAGGCGGTACGGCAAAGAAGGGCGACGTGCTTGGAACGGCACGGATTGCGGGCATTATGGCGGCGAAAAGGACGTCCGATTTAATCCCGATGTGCCACCCGTTAATGCTGACAAAGGTCACAATTGATTTTGCGTGTGAGGACGAGAAACGGCAGATAAAATGTGTCTGTACCGCAAAGCTTTCGGGACGGACAGGCGTGGAGATGGAGGCGCTTACGGGTGTGAGTGTGGCGCTTCTTACGATTTATGACATGTGCAAGGCGCTTGACCGCGGTATGCGGATTTTGGATATTCATTTGGTGGAAAAATCAGGCGGTAAGAGCGGGCATTTTATACAGGAGGATTAACATTTGAATAATGGATTTTTAAAGCTTGCGGCTGTAATTTTGGGGGCGGCAATGCTGATTGCGGCGTTTGCGTCGCTTTTGTTAAGACAAGGAAATCAGGAGACGGACGAGGATTATCCTGCGCAGGAGACGACGGCGGTAAGCTGCGGCGTTTCGAGTGACTCTTTGGAGGAGGCACCGCCAAAGGAAAACCCGCGGGAATGTGTGGAGCTGACCGTGCTTGCGGCGGCGTCCCTGACCGATGTGTGCAATGAATTAAAGACGCGCTTTGAGGCACAATATCCAAGCATTCGCGTGACGCTTTCGTATGGCGCTTCGGGCGCACTGCAGACGCAGATTGAGGAGGGCGCCCCGGCAGATGTGTTTTTGTCTGCGGCGACAAAGCAGATGACGGCGCTCGAAGAGGAAGGACTGGTGCAGTCGTCCTCGGTCGTCTCGCTTTTGGAGAATAAGCTTGTTTTGATTGTGCCCAAAGAAAATGACACGCATGTCAGTTCTTTTGCGGACGTGGCGACGGACAATGTGGCAATAATTGGCTTGGGCGAGCCGGGAAGCGTTCCCGCAGGGCAGTATGCGGAGGAGATTTTTACAAGCCTTGGCGTGCCGGATGCGGTGAAGGCAAAGGCGAACTACGGTTCCGATGTGCGGACGGTGCTTTCATGGGTGGAGACTGCGGCGGTGGACTGCGGCGTTGTCTATGCGACGGACGCATTTACTTCGCAGGAGGTGCGGATTGTGTGCGAGGCGCCGGAGGGCGCTTGTAAGAGGGTGGTTTATCCGGTCGGTATCGTGGCGGCGAGCGCGCACCCTGACGAGGCGGCGGCGTGGATTTCGTTTTTGCAGCAGGAGGCGTCGATGGAGCTGTTTGAGGCGTACGGATTTTCCGACGCGCAGGATTTGGGCGAGGAATGACGCGGCAGCGTAGAATTGAGGTGTGGAGTTTGTTGATGGATTATTCGCCATTGTGGGTTTCGATGAAGGTCGCGCTGACCGCTACAAGCGTCACGTTTGTGTTGGGGCTTTTGGCGGCGCGCTTCGTGCTTTCCCTAAGGAAGCTGCGGCTTTTGGTGGACGGGATTTTTTCGCTGCCGATGGTGCTTCCGCCGACGGTGGTGGGATTTTTTCTGCTGATTTTGTTTGGGAAAAATTCCGTCGTCGGGCAGTTTTTGTTGCGCATGGGGATTAACGTGCTGTTTACGTGGCAGGGGGCGGCAATCGCGGCGGCGGTGGTGTCGTTTCCGATTATGTACCGCACGTCGCTTGGGGCGTTTGAGCAGGTTGACAAAAATCTGGTTTATGCCGCAAGGACGCTTGGCATGTCGGAGGGGGAGCTGTTTTTTAAGGTGCTTCTGCCTTCGTCCCTGCCGGGAATTGCGGCGGCGACAATCCTTGCGTTTGCGCGTGCCTTGGGGGAATTTGGCGCGACAATCATGCTTGCGGGCAACATTCCCGGACGGACGCAGACGATGTCGGTCGCGGTCTATACGGCAATGCAGAGCGGCAACAGGGCGCTCGCGTACCGCTGGGTGGTGATTATCATGGCGATTTCGTTTTTGTCGATTGTCCTGATGAATTACTGGACGAGCCGTCAGAACAGGGCGTGTATGCGTGAAGGGGGGAGCGGTTTCTGATGTCGTTGTATGTGGATATTACAAAGCGGTGCGGGGATTTTTTGCTGCGTGTCCGGTTTGAGACAAGGGACGGGCTGTTTGCGATTTTGGGCGCGTCGGGGTGCGGGAAAAGCCTGACGCTCAAGTGCATTGCGGGGATTGAAAAACCTGACACGGGTGTCATAAAATTGGACGATACGGTCTTGTTTGACGCTGCGAAAAAAATCAACGTTCCGACAAGGAAACGCAATATCGGCTATCTGTTTCAGGACTATGCGCTGTTTCCGCACATGACCGTTTTTCAGAATATTATGTGCGGTGCGAAGGATAAAGACAGGACGCGCGAATGGATTGGAAGATTTTTTTTGGAAGGCAAGGAGCAGCTTTATCCTGCGCAGCTTTCGGGCGGGCAGAAGCAGCGTGTGGCGCTTGCGAGAATGCTTGCGCAGAACCCGCGGTTTGTGATGTTTGACGAGCCGTTTTCCGCGCTTGACAATCACTTGAAGACGCAGCTCGAGCGCGAAGTGATGAACGTTATGGAGACGTTTGAGAACGGCGGGATTTTTGTATCGCATGACCGCAACGAGGTGTACCGGCTGACGGAGAGGATTGCGGTGATGGAGAACGGGCGTATTGTTGACATTCAGAACAAGCACGGGATTTTTGACGCGCCAAAGACGCTTGCGGCGACGTTGCTTACGGGGTGTAAAAATATTACGAGATTGGAGCGACGCGGGAATGGGTATTTTGCACAGGACTGGGGGATTATGCTTTCGTGTGGGAATGATACGGGGGCGTCGGGTGCTTTGTTTCGCTATGCCGGGGTGCGGGCGCATTTTTTGGAGCCTGTGGGTACAGATGAGCGGGGCGCGGAGAATGTGATTGCCTGCGAGATTTTGCGGGTGATTGAGGATACGTTTTCGTTTATCGTGCTGTTTACAAACCGGACGGTGGCGGAAAAAACGGGGTATGCGGTGATGACGTATGAGCTTGCAAAAGAGGACTGGCGCAGGCTTGCGGGGGAGCCGCTGTACTTAAAAATTCCGATGGATAAGTTGATTTTGATGGAGAAATGAGTTGGATAGGAGCTCTGTATATGAAGGATATGGTGTATGAATGAAGGACGGATTTGGCAGGGAAATTGATTATTTGCGGATTTCGGTGACGGATAAGTGCAATCTGCGGTGCCGGTACTGTATGCCCAAGCAGGGCGTGGAGGTTATGCCGCATGAGGAGGTTCTGACACTCGAGGAGATTTTTCGCGTGGTGCGCATTATGGAGTCGCTTGGCGTGAAAAAAGTCCGGTTTACGGGTGGCGAGCCATTGGTGCGCAAAAATCTTGTGAAGCTGATTGGAGACGTGGGCGGTCTTGCGGGGATTGCGGACATTGCACTGACGACGAACGGGGTGCTTTTGGGGGAACAGCTTGACGCGCTGAAAAAGGCGGGGTTAAAACGTGCGAACATCAGTTTGGATACGCTTGACAGGGAAGTGTTTGCGCAGATTACGGGGTATGATGGTCTTGAGCGCGTGCTTGAGGCGATGGACGCGGCGCTTGCGGCGGGGCTGCGGGTGAAGATAAACTGCGTGCCGTGCAGGGAGCTGAATGATGGCGGTATTGAGGCGCTTGCGGGGCTTGCGCGGGAAAAAAATGTGGACGTACGGTTCATTGAGTTAATGCCGATTGGGTGCGGCAAGGCGTTTCGCGGTATTGCGTCGGAGGAGCTTTTGGCGCGGTTAGAGCATACATATGGCGCTTGCGAGCGTGTGGAGAATGCGGTAAAAAGCGAGACGGCGCAGTATTATGCGTTTGCGGGTTTTCGCGGGAGGATTGGGTTTATCAGCCCGTTGTCCCATCGGTTCTGCGGGGACTGCAACCGCGTGCGGCTGACGGTGGAAGGGCAGTTGAAGCTGTGCCTGCATTATGATAACGGGCTTGCGCTCAAGCCGCTTTTGCGCGGCGGTGCGGGGGACGACGAAATTCGGGAACGGATTGTGCAGGCGGTGCGGGAGAAGCCGCGGGCGCATTCGTTTTCGGACAGGACGGCGCAGGAGTATGAAGAGAAACGGAAGATGGTGCAGATTGGAGGTTAAGTAAAATGGGAATTATCAAGGCAGTATGTATCAGTGAAAAAAAAGGAACGGCGAAGCGCAATGTCGGGACTTCGGCGGTGATTGAAAACCACGGGCTGGAGCATGACGCGCACGCGGGGAACTGGCACAGGCAGGTGAGCCTTTTGTCATATGAGGCGGTCGAGGCGTTCCGGGCGCGCGGGGCAGACGTTGCGGACGGCGCGTTTGGCGAAAATCTTTTGGTGGAAGGGTTTGATTTTAAGACGTATCCGGTCGGGACGGTTTTTGTGTGCAATGAGGTTGTTTTGGAGATTACGCAGATTGGGAAGCAGTGTCATTCGGAATGTGAGATTTTCCATCAGGTGGGTGACTGTATCATGCCGCGCGAGGGCGTGTTTGCAAGGGTTCTGCATGGCGGGACAGTGAGCGTTGGCGACGCGCTTGTGGTACGCGAAAAGCCGCGGTTTCGGGCGGGCGTGATTACGGCGAGTGATAAGGGCAGCCGTGGGGAGCGCGAGGATTTGAGCGGCCCGGCGGTTTGTGAGCTGCTCGCAGAAAACGGGTATGAGGTTGTGCGGACGGTGGTGCTTCCTGACGATGAGGAGCTGCTTTATCAGGAGATGGTGCGGTTTTGCGATGAGACTCAGGTAGATGTGCTTTTCACGACAGGCGGGACGGGCTTTTCGCCGAGGGACTGCACGCCGGAGGCGACGCTGCGCGCCGCGACGAAAAATGCGCCGGGGATTGCGGAGGCAATCCGGCAGTATAGCTTGGGGATTACGCCGCGGGCAATGCTTAGCCGCGCGGTGAGCGTGATTCGGAACCGGACGTTGATTATTAATCTGCCGGGGAGCGTGAAGGCGGTGAAGGAGAGCCTTTCGTTTGTTTTGCCGACGCTGGCACATGGGATTGAGATTATGCGCGGGGACGCGGGGGAGTGTGGGAGGCTGGAGTAGCGTTGTTTTGAGGGAAGGAGCCTTGATATGCCGCCCGGAGCCCTGCAGGCCCAGCCATCGACAAATCATCATAGATGCCCGCTTTTACGGTGTCATGAAAGGAATATGTTTTTGTGGCGAATGCGCCATCTGCCATGTTGTATACATGAATTTCATCGTTTTGCGGGTCTACAATCCAGTATTCACGAACGCCTGCGCTGTGGTACATAACAAGCTTGGTGATATAGTCATGGCTGGCATTGGATGGTGATACGATTTCTATAATCCAGTCAGGCGCGCCGCTGCAGCCTTTATCGGTCAGCTTTTTCGTGTCACAAATAACAGAGATGTCAGGCTCCACGACAGTTTTCTTGTCGTTAAATAATTTTACGGCAAACGGAGCAGGATAAACGTGGCAGGAACCGCCTTTTTCCTTGATGTAATTTCGTATGGTTGCGGATAGTTCCATTAATATTTCCTGATGGAACCTGTTGGGAGCGGACATATTATAAAACTGTCCGTCAATCAGCTCCGCCCTGACGTATTCCGGCAGATTGTAGTAATCTTCTTCGGTATAGATTTTTTCTTGTGGTGATGCCATATAAAACACGTCCTTTCATGGTAACAGTCATGTTATGATATATTTCAAATTAATTATCATTTTCACCTTTACCATACAACAAATTTAGGAAAATAAACAATATGAAAACGATTTTCAATGCTTTTAGGCTGTGCAATTTGTGAATATTGTAAAAAACTTGGCGGCAGGGAATAAATCGTGGTACAAAATCAGGTACCTAAATCAAGACTTGAAAAGTTAATGGAGAAATCGTCATAAATGCCCGCTTTCACGGTATCGTGAAAGGAATATGCGTTCACGATAAAATTGTCTTCCTCCATATTATAAACATGTATTTTATTATATCGCGGGTCTACAATCCAGTATTCACGAACACCGGCATTGCAGTATAAATTTAGTTTGGTGATATAGTCATGCTTTGGATCGGACGCAGATGCAATCTCAATAATCCAGTCAGGTGCACCAGTACAACCTTTTTCAGTGAGTTTATCCGTGTCACAGATAACCGAGATGTCAGGTTCAACAATGTTTTTGCTATCATCATACAACTTGACGGCAAAGGGCGCAGGGTAAACGCGGCAAGAACCGCCTTTGGATTTGATATAGCTTAATATGGCAAAATGCAACTCACTTAATATTTCCTGATGCGTACGGCTTGGAGCTGCCATATAGTAAAATTGCCCGTCAATCAGCTCTGCCCTGACATCTTCTGACAGATTGTAATAATCTTCTTCGGTATAGAATTTTTCTTGTGATAATGCCATGTAAACACGCCCTTTCATCATAATTCATTATGCTATGTAATATCCACGATTTGTATTCTCATCTTTACCATAACACAATTTCACCAAAATAAACAGAACCAAAACCATTTTTTTGGCAATTCCCCTGCCTGAAGTCAATGCGGCATGTCGTATGCTTTGTTAAAAACACCTTTTGCATAGATTTCATAAAAAATGGAACATTCTGAACCTTTCAATCCCCCAAAATCGGTAAATACTGTCAAACTCTTTGTTAAAAAATTAATTATATTGTGTAAATTCGACAAATATAGTATCATTTCATTAGGTATGTGATTAAGTAAAAAGTATAGGAGGTTATTCATGTACAAAAAAAGCGTATTACACAAAAACGAAATGAACGAAAAGACGACAAAGTTCTTGGATAAATTTGTCAAGCGTGTGAAGGCGTATCCTCCCGGGGTGTGCCCGATTGCGGTGCAGCTTTCTTTTTTGCAGAGCTCGAGGAGCCAGACGTGCGGCAAGTGCGTACCGTGCCGGGACGGGTTGGAGCAGGTGGAGAACATGATGCGCGCCATTTTAGACGGAAAGGCGGACATGGATACCTTCGACAATATGGTTGAGCTTGCGAAAATGATACAGGATACGGCGGACTGCGCAATCGGTTACGAGGCGGCAAATATCGTGTTGCAGAGCGTGGAACTGTTTCATGACGAGTACATGAGCCATATCAAGGACCACCGCTGCAAGGAGGACATTGGGCAGAAGGTGCCGTGTATTTCGTATTGTCCTGCGAATGTGGACATTCCGGGGTATATTGCGTTAATTGGCGAGGAACGCTTCGCGGACGCGATTAATTTAATCCGTAGGGACAATCCGTTTCCGACGGCGTGCGCGTTTATCTGCGAGCACCCGTGTGAGGAGAAGTGCAGGCGTGATTTGCTGGACAGCCCTGTCAATATCCGCGGCTTGAAAAAGTATGCGGTTGACCAAATCGCGGTGGACAAGGTAAAGGTTCCCGAATGCAACGTTACGACGGGCAAGAAGGTGGCAATCGTCGGCGGCGGTCCGTCGGGACTGACTGCGGCTTATTTCCTTTCCCTGATGGGACATAAGGTTGTCGTATTTGAGGAGCGGGAGGCGCTGGGCGGAATGCTGCGGTATGGTATCCCGAACTACCGTCTGCCAAAGGACAGGCTCGACGAGGATATCAATGGTATTTTGGCAACCGGAAATATTGAGGTAAAATATAATGCTGCCGTTGGAAAGGATATTTCCATGGAGCAGCTTTTGGACGAATACAATGCAGTTTACATAGCAATCGGTGCGCAGGTAGGAAAGACCGTGAGGGTTGACGGCGTAGGCAGTAACGGCGTGTACTCAGCGGTGGATATGCTTGGCGAAATCGGGCGCGGCAACATTCCCGATTATACGGGAAAGCGCGTTGTGGTTGTCGGCGGCGGAAACGTGGCGATGGACTGCGCGCGTTCGGCAATCCGTTGTAACGCAAAGGAAGTGACGGTGATTTACCGCAGGAGGCAGATTGATATGACGGCTCTGCCTTCGGAAATTCAGGGCGCGATTGAGGAGGGCGTGGAGCTTTTGACGCTGAATGCGCCGGTAAGGATTACGCCGGACGAGAATGGAAACGTGAAGGGCTTTGTGTGCCAGCCGCAGATTATCAGTAAGTATGACAGACAGGGAAAACCCGGCGTTACGGTGGCAAACAAGGAGGAAATCGAAGTGCCTTGCGAGATTGTCCTGATGGCAATTGGGCAGGATATTGTTTCCGAGCCGTTTGAAAAATATGGTGTTAATCCGAAGAGAAAGACCTTTGAGACGATGCCGGATACGAGAATTAAGGGCTATGACAGGGTGTTTGCAGGCGGCGACTGTGTGTTTGGACCTGCTACGGTCATTAAGGCAATCGGGGCAGGAAAGATTGCGGCAATCAACATTGACGAGTATCTTGGATACCACCACAAATACCTTGAGGATATTCGCATTCCCGAGCCGCGTGAAAACGACAGAACCCATTATGGGCGCGTTCATCTGACGGACCGTTCGGCAAGAGAGCGGAAGCACAATTTTGAGCCTGTGGAGAACGGTATGTCGTATGATGAGGCAATGCAGGAGTGTCATAAGTGTTTGCGGTGCGACCACTTTGGTTGCGGCGTCGTGGAAGGAGGCAGAGTATAATGGTTAAAATCACAATAGACGGTATTGAGCTTTCGGTTGCTGAAAATCAGACGGTTTTGGAGGCGGCAAGGGAGGCTGGCATTGAAATTCCCACGCTTTGCTATTTGAAAGATGTGAATGAAATCGGCGCATGTAAAATGTGCGTTGTTGAGGTGGAGGGCAGAGATCATCTTGTGACCTCGTGTACGACGAAGGTACAGGACGGCATGGTTGTGACGACCAATTCCGAGCGTGTGATTAAGAGCAGGAAACAGGTTTTAAATATGATTTTGGCGAACCACGATGTGCGGTGTTTCTCGTGCAGCAAGTCGGGCGAGTGTACGCTTCGTGAGCTTTCCAATGAGTATGGCATTGAGGAGTCTTGCTACAAGGGAAGCTTTGCGCGCTACGAGGTAAAGAAGGAAAATCCGTTCCTGACCTATTATCCGGAGCTTTGTATCAACTGCCAGCGCTGTGTGAGCACCTGCAATAAGGTGACGGGAAACGGCACGCTGCACAATGAGAAAATCGGTACAAGGACGCTGATTGACGCGCCGTTTGGACCGGACTGGAAAGAGAGCACATGCGAGTCGTGCGGAAACTGTGCGAACGTATGTCCGACGGGTGCACTTGTCGCAAAGAACAGAAAGCATTATCAGGAAGGTACGGTAAAACAGGTGCTGACGACTTGTCCGCACTGCGCGACGGGCTGCCAGTATTATCTGATTGTAAAGGATAACAAGATTGTTGACGTAAAGCCGGCGGACGGCCCGTCGAACAAGAACCTGCTCTGCGTAAAGGGACGCTTTGGCTCGTTTAATTTTGTACATTCGCCGGAACGGCTGAAATATCCTTTGATCAAAAATAAAGAGACGGGAGAGTTTGAGCGTGCGACATGGGACGAGGCGCTTGACTTGATTGCGTCGAAGTTTAATGAGATTAAAAAGCAGTACGGTCCTGACGCGCTGGCGGGCTTTGCGTGCTCACGTTCGCCGAATGAGGATTGCTACATGCTGCAGAAGATGGTGCGCTGTGCGTTTGGTACCAACAATGTGGACAACTGTGCGCGTGTCTGCCATTCGGCGACGGTTGCGGGACTTGCGATGACGCTTGGCTCAGGTGCGATGACAAATCCGCTTGCGGATATTACGAATGATGTGGACGCGATTATGTTAGTCGGCTCTAACCCGGAGGAGGCACACCCTGTTATCGGTATGCAAATCCGTCAGGCAGTGGAGCGCGGAACAAGGCTGATTGTGGTAGACCCGAGGGACATCGGGCTTTCGAAGGTGGCGGACGTGCATTTGAAGCTAAAGCCGGGCACGAACGTTGCGTTTGCAAACGGTATGATGAATGTGATTATCAATGAGGGGCTTGCGGACGAGGAATTTATTAAGACAAGGACGGAGGGCTTTGAGGAGCTCAAAGAGATTGTCATGGAATATACGCCGGAGCGGGTTGCGGAAATCTGCCATATTGATCCCGACCATTTAAGGGAAGCGGCACTGATGTACGCGAAGGCGAAGAAAGCGCCGATTATCTACTGTCTTGGCGTGACGGAGCACTCGACGGGTACGGAGGGTGTGATGTCAATGTCCAACATGGCAATGCTTGTGGGCAAGCTTGGCAAGTCGGGCTGCGGCGTCAATCCGCTGCGTGGTCAGAACAACGTGCAGGGTGCGTGCGACATGGGCGCAATGCCGGGCGATTTTCCGGGGTATCAGAAGGTTACGAACCCCGAGGTGATTGAGAAGTTTGAGAAGGCATGGAGCGTGAAGCTCAATACAAAGCCCGGTATGCATGCGACAGATGTGTTTCCTGCGGCAATTAAAAAAGAAATCCGTGGTCTGTTTATTTTCGGCGAAGACCCGATTGTGACGGACGCTGACCAAAATCATATCAAGAAGGCATTGAAGAGTCTTGACTTCTTTGTGCTCTCGGATTTGTTTATGACGGAGACGGCGCAGTATGCGGACGTCATTCTTCCGGGCACGAGCTATGCGGAGAAGGAGGGGACGTTCAGCAACACGGAGCGTCGTGTGCAGAGGGTGCGCAAGGCGGTGCAGCTTGACGGCGAAATGCGTCTTGACACGGATATTTTCATTGATTTGATGAACCGCATGGGGTATCCGCAGCCGCAGCTTACGTCGGAGGAAATCATGGACGAGATTGCGTCGGTTACGCCGATTTTTGGCGGTATCAGTCACAGAAGGCTTGACCACGGCGAGAGTATCCAGTGGCCTTGTCCCGACAAGAAGCACCCGGGCACGCCGATTTTGCATGTCGGCCAGTTCTCAAGGGGCTTGGGCTGGTTTTATCCGGCACAGTATACGCCGAGCGCGGAGCTGCCGGACGAGGAGTATCCGTTTATCTTAATGACGGGGCGTGTGCTGTATCACTACAATACGCGGGCGATGACAGGGAAAACCCCCGGTTTGATGGAGCGCGAGGGACATTCGTTTATTGAGATGAATACGGAGGACGCGATTCGGCTTGGGATTAAGAACGGCGAGAAGGTGCGCGTCAGCTCAAGGCGCGGCGCAATCGTTTCGACGGCGCGGATTGGCGACAAGGTTTCGCCGAGGGAGACTTGGATGCCGTTCCACTTCCCCGACGGGAACGCGAATGTGCTGACCAACGCGGCGCTTGATAAGTATGCAAGAATACCGGAATATAAGGTTTGTGCGATTAATATTGAGAAATTGTAATAATTGTTAAAACAGTAAAAAAATCCCCTTTATGTATGGAGTAAAAAGTTGTATTCTATATGTAAGGGGGAATTTTTTATGGTAAAGATTTTTGCGATGACGCATAAGGAATTTGATGTTCCAAGCGACCCGATGTATATACCGCTCCATGTCGGGCACGCGGGGGCAACAAAGGACTTTGGATATATGGGAGACGATACGGGGGACAACATTTCGGATTTGAATTGTTATTATGCGGAGCTTTCGGGCGTTTACTGGGTGTGGAAGAATTATCATGCGGCGGAGTATGTGGGCGTGTGCCATTACAGGCGGTTTCTGACGGACGAGAACGGCTATGCGTTTACGGAAAAGGAATATGAAGAAATTCTTGGCAAATATGACATTGTGACGACAAAGCAGTTAGAGCTGCCAAACTCCTACCGCTACGGTTTCGGGGCGCACCACAATGTGGAGACGCTGGACGAGGCGGGGAGGATTATCAAGGAGCGCCACCCGCAGTTTTATGACACGTATGTCAGTTTGGTCAATCAGAATAAGACATATTTTGGCAATATGATGGTGGCAAAAAAAGACGTTTATGACGAATATTGCGCATGGCTGTTTGACATTTTTTTTGAGCTGCAAAAGCGCGTTGATTTGACGTTTGCGGACGATTACCACAAGCGTGTTTTTGGGTTTATCTCGGAGTTTTTGTTGTATGTGTGGGTGACGGCGAAGGGGCTTCGCGCTTATGAGTGTAGGGTTGCGATTATCGGGGAGAAGAAGGAAACGAATGAGGTCATCGCGCAGATGCGGCGCTTTTTTTCGGAGCGGGACGCGGTGGGGGCGAAGGACTATTTTGCGCAGTATTTAAAAAAGCGTCCTGATGTGATTATGGAGGCGTCGGATTTGACGGGGGAGTGTAAGCTTTGTTTACAGGCGGTCTCGACGGCAAATTTGGAGCTTGCGGAGTACGGGCATTGCTTTTTGGAGCAGATAAACGATTACGACGCGATTATCGGATTTTTCCGGCAGTTGAATAAGGCGGCGGCAGAGTATGTGCGGCGTGTGGAGAAAGACCGCAAGGCGGCAAACACGCCAAAGGCGGAGTATGTGCAGACAATCGAGGCGGACGGCTTTGACAGCGCGGTGCTTCGGCAGGCGTCCGACATTGCATTGCAGGCGGCGGTGCGTCTGTATGCGGCGGATAAGGAGAGTGCGCGGGACACCTTTGAACAAATGAAACAAAATCAGAAGGAATGACAGGGTATGGAAACGTTTTACAGAGTATTTGAAGTAGTTGGTATGGCTATCAGCCTGTTTTGCTGTGTCAGCGTCATTCGGGCAAAGCCCTCGCGCATTCAGCAAAAGCTGCTGATTACCTGTATCTTGGGATTTACGACGACGTTTGGCAATGTGATGGAGGTCTTTTCGACTTCCCCCGAGGCGGCAATGACTGCGGTTAAAATAGCGTATATCGGAAAATGTTATATTGTGACTGCGGCACTGCTTTTTGTGAGCAGTTATGGGAGTGTGAAGCTGCCAAGAGGGCTGGTGCAGTTTTTGGCGGTGGCAAATACGGCGGTGCTTGCGACGGTGATGACGTGTGAGCGGCATGGGCTGTTTTATACGGCGATTGATTATGAAATCCGTCCGAACGGGAGAGCGGCAATGCTTTTGGTGCACGGCGTGTTTTACCATATCTGGATGGTGCTTCTGCTGGTCGGTTCGGGAATGTATCTCGTTATCGCAATCCATGAGCTGACGCGCAGTGAGCGGATTGCAAAGCTTCGTATGACGGCGGTTTTTATGGCGGTGGCGATACCGATGGTGGTGGCGGTTCTGTTCCAACTGATTCAGCCGACGTATTTTGATCCGGCTACGTTTGCAATCACGATGACGCAGGTCTGCTTTTTGCTTGCCGTGCGCCGCTACGGGCTTTTGGATACGCTGGAGCTTGCGCAGGAGCGCATTCTTGAGGACACACAGCACGGGATTGCGGTGGTGGACAATACGAAAACTACGCTGTTGTATCAAAATCAAGTAGCGGAAAAGCTGATTAATCGGATTATGGAGACGAATGGCAGCTTTGATTTGGAGCAGTTTGCGAAGGTTAGAGAACATGTGTACGAAATTGACGGCAGGCATTATGAGTTCCGGCTGTCGGATTTAATGCAGAGCGCGGGCAGTGACGAAATTCAAGGGTATGTGGTTTGGATTTTTGACATGACGTTTATTGACGAGTACACGAGCGAAATGATTCGCTTAAAGGAGGAGGCGGAGAACGCCAATCAGGCAAAGACGGATTTTCTTGCAAATATTTCGCACGAAATCCGCACGCCGATGAACTCGATTGTGGGGTACGCGGAGCTTGCGCTGAAAAACCGCGACACGCAGATTGTGAACGGGTATCTGCGCAAAATCAAAAAGTCGTCGGACATTCTGCTTCATATTATTAACGAGCTGATTGACATTACGAAGATTGAGAGTGGGAAAATGAAGCTGGTGAAGGTGCAGTACCGTTTTCCCGAGCTGATTGACGAAATCCGCCATATGGTGGAAATTCCGGCGGGGTATGCGGGGCTTGCTTTTTTGGTACAGCTTGACAGCGCGCTTCCGGAGCGGTTTTACGACGATAAGGTGAAGGTGCAGGAGATTATTTTAAATCTTGTCTCAAACAGCATTAAGTACACGAAGGAGGGCAGTGTCATTCTGCGCGTGCATTTGAAGGAGCTTTTGGAGAAAAAGGCGCTGATTGGCATTGAGGTCGAGGATACGGGCATTGGAATGGACGA
Source organism: uncultured Lachnospiraceae bacterium (assembly GCA_947567595.1). Taxonomy (GTDB): domain Bacteria; phylum Bacillota; class Clostridia; order Lachnospirales; family Lachnospiraceae; genus COE1. The sequence goes on from CANOMQ010000001.1 coordinate 252,502, forward strand.
GGCGGACAGCGACATGGTGTTTGCGAAATTCGAGCGGGTTGACCGCAAGCATAATTACCATGTGCAAGGCTCGGGGCTTGGGCTTTCGATTGTCAGGAGCTTTGTGGACATGATGGGCGGGACGATTTTTTATGAGAGCGAAATCGGCAAGGGTACGCGGTTTGTCGTGGATATTTGGCAGGAGCTGGATTTGGCGTCGGATACGAAGGCGGAGGCGGATTCAAGGGGTGACGGAGGAAATGGGAATGTCGGTTTGGAGAACGTCAACGTGGAGAATAATAGCATAGAGAACGCCAGTTTGGACAATGCGGACGCGCAGAATGACGGCGTGACGCAGAAGGTGCAGGAAGCGGCGGTAGGGCAGGAGCCGGAGCAGGAAGCGGAGATTAACAGTGGTCGGATTTTGATTGTGGACGATAACGAGCTGAATTTGGACGTGGCGTCGGGGATTATGGAGCTTATGGGAATGACGACGCAGACGGCGGAGTCGGGTATAAAATGCTTGGAGCTTTTGCGAAACGGGGAAAAGCCTGATGTGATTTTTATGGATTACATGATGCCGGAGCTGGACGGTCTTGAGACGATGAAGAAAATCAGGGCGCTTGGCGGCGAGCTTGCGAAGGTTCCGGTGGTGCTGCTTACGGCGAACGCGGTGACGGGTGTGCGGGAGGAAATGATGGGCGAGGGCTTTGACGATTTCCTTTCCAAACCGATTGCGATAGAGGATTTGCGGCGTATCCTTGTCAGGTTTTTGGGAGAAAAGGGTTGTCAGGATATGGAAACCTCTATATAATAGAGAAAATGTAATCGAGAAAATCGGTAGAACAAATTTGTACGTTGTGGAGGAGAAATTGTGATTACTTTAGAGAACGTATCAAAGACCTATCATACAAAGGACGGCGTCGTGCAGGCGTTAAAGAACGTGAGCCTTACGATTGAGCGGGGCGACATTTTCGGGATTATCGGAATGAGCGGCGCGGGAAAGAGCACGCTTGTCAGGACGCTCAACTTCCTTGAAAAGCCGACGGCGGGGACGGTGATGGTGGACGGGAAGGATTTGTCGAAGCTTTCCGAGAAGGAGCTGCGGGAAGAGCGGCGCGGTATCGGCATGATTTTCCAGCATTTCAATTTGCTCATGCAAAAGAACGTGACGGATAATATCTGTTTTCCGCTAAAAATTGCGGGAATGCCAAAGGATAAGGCGCGGGCACGGGCGAATGAGCTGTTGGAGATTGTGGGGCTTACGGACAAGGCGAAGGCGTATCCGGTTCAGCTTTCCGGCGGGCAGAAGCAGCGTGTGGCGATTGCGCGTGCGCTTGCGACGAACCCGAAAATCCTGCTCTGCGACGAGGCGACGAGTGCGCTTGACCCGCAGACGACGAAGTCCATTCTTGCGCTGTTAAAGGAGATTAATCAGAAGTACGGGATTACGATTGTGATTATCACGCATGAAATGGCAGTAGTGCGCGAGATTTGTACACGTGTGGGGATTATCGGAAACGGGGAGCTGGTGGAGCATGGAAATGTGATTGATGTGTTCAGCCACCCGCAGTCGGAGCAGGCAAAGGAGCTTGTACTGCGCAACCACGGCGAGAATTATGAGCTGGTGGAGAGCCTTGAGACGAAAAACTGTGTCCGGATTGTCTTTTCCGAAAATTCGTCCTATGAGCCGGTCATTGCCAATATGGTGCTGAAATTTGGTATGCCGGTCAATATTCTGAAGGCGGACACGAAGAATGTCAGCGGTATTGCGCATGGCGAAATGATTTTGGGACTTCCCGAGGATACGGGCGTTGCGCAGGATATGCTTGTCTATCTGCGGGAGAGAAACTTGGCGGTTGAGGAGGTGACGGGCTATGTGGGATAAGGCGGTCGTTGACATGATTATCGCGGGTATCGGTGAGACGCTGTATATGACACTCGTGTCAACTTTTTTCGGGTATGTGTTCGGGCTTCCGCTTGGCGTGGCGCTTCGGGTGACGGACAAGGACGGTATTCGTCCGAATGCGGTGGTTTATAAGGTTTTGGATTTTATTTCCAACATTGTCAGAAGCGTTCCGTTTTTGATTTTACTGATTGTGCTTATTCCGTTTACAAGAATGATTGTCGGAAAAAGCTATGGCTCGACGGCGACGATTGTGCCGCTTGTGGTGGCGGCAACGCCGTTTATCGGGCGTATGGTGGAGTCGTCGCTTCGCGAGGTGGACGGCGGTGTCATTGAGGCGGCGCAGTCGATGGGCGCGGGGAATTTTACGATTATTTTCCGTGTGCTCTTGGTGGAGGCGCGCACTTCGATTTTGGTCGGCGCAACGATTGCAATCGGTACGATTTTGGGCTATTCCGCAATGGCGGGAACGGTCGGCGGCGGCGGTCTTGGCGATATTGCAATCCGCTACGGGTATCACCGGTATCAGGCGGACATTATGATTGTGACGGTGATTTTGCTGATTGTGCTTGTGCAGATTTTTCAGACGATTGGCATGTTTATTTCGAATAAGCTTGACCGGAGAAAACGGTAACGGGAAACGCATAAACTTGGCGCGAAATGGTTAGGCTATCCATGTAATAGCCTTTTGGAAATAATTTAGGAAGAAGTGAGGTTTTGATATGAAGAAATTAGCGGTTTTATCGCTTGCGGCAGTGCTGGCGTTTGGCATGATGACGGGCTGTGGCTCAAAAAATGACAGAAATTCGGACGAAGTGACGGGAGATGAGGCGTTGGATCCGTCGGGCATGGTACACCTTGAGAGCGTTGACGAGGTGGCGGCGTTTATGGACGAATTGTATGAGGGAGTGGCGCAGGATCTGCTCCCTAGTGAAATTCAGACGAACGAGCTGGACATCAATGACGCCGATATGCTGGAGTATCATACGGGGCTGACGGATACGACGGGGATTGCGGGCGTTTATCTGTCAGAGTCGATGATGAGCTCAACGGCGTACAGTGCCGTATACATCCGTACGAATGATGAGGGGGACGCGAAGGCGATTTTGCAGGCTCTGATGGACAATATCAATCCGGCGAAGTGGGTCTGCGTGTCGGCGGAGAAGCAGGTCGGCGCGCTGTTTGGAAAGGATGTCTTTTTTGTGATGAGCTCTGCGGACACGGTGGACGAGGTTTATAAAAACGCGGTGGCGGCAGCCGAGGGGCGCGGGTTTACGGTGTCTGAAATGATGGAAAAAAATAATCCGATGTAGGAGCAAACGTATGCTGTTCTCAAGTATTACCTTTTTATATTTCTTTTTGCCGCTCACGATTTTGTTGTATTATGGCGCGCCGGACAGGGCGAAAAATTTTGTGCTGTTTGTGCTGTCCGTTTTGTTTTATGCATGGGGGGAGCCTGTGTACGTGCTTTTAATGCTGGCGGAGATTGTGGCGGCATATGGGTTGACTATCGCAATGCAGCGTTTGGGAGAGTCTTTGGCAGGCAGGGCGTGTTACGCTTTGTCTGTCCTTCTTCCTTTTGCGCTGCTTTTTTATTTTAAGTTTAGTCCGTTTCTGCCGATTGGGATTTCGTTTTATACGTTTCAGATTGTGAGCTACTGCATTGATGTGCGCAGGGGGCATGTGGCGCTGCAAAAGAGCCTGCTGAAGCTGGCAACGTATGTGACGCTGTTCCCGCAGCTTGTGGCGGGACCGATTGTGCGGTATGCAGATGTTGCGGCGGTAATTGACGGAACGGGTGACAGTGATGGGGCTGTCGGTAAAGAAGGCAAGGGCAGTCAGGGATTTTTAAAAAGTGACACATGTGTCAGTTTTGAGCGGGGTGCGGTGCGGTTTCTTGTGGGGCTTGGAAAAAAGGTTCTGATTGCAAACGTGCTTGGTGAATTTGTTGCAGAGGTGTCAGCCTTGCCGCATACACAGCGCGGGATTTTGCTGTCGTGGGGGTACGCGGCGGCAATCTGCCTGCAATTATATTTTGACTTTTCGGGGTATTCGGATATGGCAATCGGGCTTGGGAGAATGCTCGGGTTTTCGTTTCCCGAGAATTTCAATTATCCGTTTATCGCAAAGAGTGTGAGCGAGTTCTGGCGGCGGTGGCATATGACGCTTGGCGGGTGGTTCCGGGATTATGTCTACATTCCGCTTGGCGGAAACCGCTGTGGGAAATTGCGGTGGATTTTGAATGTGCTTGTCGTGTGGATGTTTACGGGGCTTTGGCATGGTGCGGAGTGGAATTTCGTGCTTTGGGGGCTTAGCTTTGCCGTGCTGCTTGTGGCAGAAAAGGCGGTGAAGGGCTTGGTAAGGCAGCGCAATATGCTGACAGATGTGCTTCGGCATGGGTATATGATTTTGGTAATTTTAGGAACTTTTGTTCTGTTTCACAATACGCAGCTTAGCGGCGCGTGGCAGGATCTAACAGGGCTTTGGCGCGTGCCGGCGGGGGCGCAGGTTGATGTGGTGTTAAACGGGTATCTGTTGAAAAACAGGCTTGGGATTTTGGTAATCGGGATAATCGGGGCGACGCCGCTTCCCAAAAAGCTTTGGTGTGGTTTTTGTGACAGGGTGTCGCAGACGGGCGCGGGAAGGCTTGCGGCTGTGTGGCTGGAGTGTGCGTTTTCGGTTGCGCTGTTGCTGCTTTGTACGGCGTATCTGATTGACGGTTCGTTTAATCCGTTTTTGTATTTCCGGTTTTAGAAGGGGTTTGGAATGAAACGTGTAACTTTACTTTTACTGACGGTGATTGTGCTAGGAAGTACGGCGGCGTTTGTCGTCTGCCCGAAACAGACGTACTCCGCGTCGGAGCGCAGGCGGCTTGCGACGCTGCCAAAGGCTTCTGCGGAAAGTCTTTTGGACGGGAGCTATACGGGCGCGTTGGAGACGTATCTGTTAGACCATTTTCCGATGCGGGAGGCGTATCGGGGTTTGAAGGCAAATTTTGCGGTCGGTGTGCTGCGGCAGAATGAAAACAATGGGATTTATATTGCGGACGGGCATGCGTCGAAGCTGGAATATCCTTTAAACGAGGCGGGCGTGGAGCGCGCGGTGCAGATGGTGCGTTCTTTGAAGGAGACACATTTTCCGGACAACCGCGTGTTTTATACGGTGATACCCGACAAAAACTATTTTCTTGCGGCAAAAAACGGGTATCCGTCGATGGATTATGAAAAGCTGTCTGCGCTGCTTTCCGAGGGGCTTGCCGGGGAGGCGCAGTATATTGAGATTGCCTCGGCATTGACGATTGACGATTATTACCGCACGGACGCACACTGGCGGCAGGAGCGTCTTGGCGGCGTTGTGGAGTGTCTGTTTGCAGGGCTTGGGTGCGCGGAGGCGAGGTTTGACATCGGTGCATATACGCAGCATACAATCGCGGATTTTAACGGCGTTTACCGCGGGCAGGCGGCACTGCCGTTTCCGGCAGAGGAGATTGTGTATCTGACCAATGAGACGACGGACAATGCCAAGGTTTATGATGTGGAGAGCGACAGTGTGAAGACGGTTTATCAGACGGAGTTGCTTTCCGATGAAAAAAGTCTTGACGCGTATGATATTTACCTTGGCGGTGCGCGGGCGGTGCTGATTCTGAAAAACGAGCGCGACGTTTCGGGTGATGGGGATTTGCGGCGGCTGATTATGTTTCGGGATTCATTTGGGAGCAGTCTTGCGCCGCTTTTGTTGGAGCAGTATGATGAGGTGGTGCTGGTGGATTTGCGCTATATCAGCGCAAGTCTGATTGAACGATATGTGGAGTTTGGGAATGCGGATATTTTGTTTGCATACAATACGCTGATTTGGAATAATGCAAGTATATTGAAAAAATAGTGTATCAGCGGTTCGGTGGAGGTTGGAAATGAAGGTAAAGGAAGTATTAACGGCAATTGGTGCGGAGCGGTATTTGGAAGGGGATAAGGCGGAGCCGAAGCGACTTATGACAAAGTGGGGAGAGGCGCTTTTGGAGAATGAAAATCCAAAGCCGCTTGCGGAGTATCCGAGACCGCAGCTTGTGCGTGATAATTATACGGTTTTAAACGGCTATTGGCGCTATGCATTTACGCAGACAGCCGAACAGCCGTCTGTGTGGGACGGGGATATTCTTGTGCCGTTTTCCCCCGAAACGGTGCTTTCGGGTGTGGAGCGGCAATTGCTGCCAAACGAATATCTTTGGTATTCGCGTGATTTTGAAGTTGCAGAATTAAAAGGGCGGCTGCTCTTGCACTTTGGCGCGTGCGACGAGCGGTGCAAGGTGTATGTCAATGACAGGGAAGCGGGGCGTCATTCGGGGGGATATCAGGCGTTTTCGGTTGACATTACGGAGTTTATAAAGCTTGGAACGAATACGGTCATGGTCTGCGTGCAGGACACAAGCGACACGTCGTATCATGGCAGGGGAAAGCAGTGTCTGAAAAACGGCGGCATGTTTTATACGGCGCAGAGTGGTTTGTGGCAGACGGTTTGGTGTGAGTGGGTTCCCTGCGTTTACATAAAGGCTTTGCGCATTACGCCTGTTTATGATGAGGACAGGGTGGTGATTGCGGTAAAGGGGAGTGAAAAACTGACACGCGTGTCATATTCTGCAGCGGTTTACGACAGAGATATGCTTGTGGGAACGGCGGAGTGTGCGGGCGGTGATGCGGCGTGGACGGAATTGTCTGTTGCGATACCCGATAAGAAGAGCTGGTCTCCTGTATCGCCGTTTTTGTATGATGTGAAGCTTTGTATGCGTGGTGAGGCGTTTGAGGACAGGGTGGATAGCTATTTCGGAATGCGCTGTTTTTCGGTTGAGAAGGACAGGGACGGTGTGCCGCGTCTTTGTCTGAATCATGTGCCGTATTTTCAAAACGGTGTGTTAGACCAAGGGTATTATCCGGAGAGTCTGATGACGCCGCCGAGTGATGAGGCGATGGTGCACGATATTGCGTTTATTAAGCGTAAGGGCTTTAACATGATACGAAAGCACTGTAAGCTTGAGCCGATGCGGTGGTATTATCATTGTGACAGGCTTGGCGTTTTGGTGTGGCAGGATATGATTAACGGCGGTGGTGTGTATAATTTTATCAAGACGTGCTATTTGCCGAATGCGATTGTGCCGCTGCAAAAGCTGAAGGATAATCATTACGGCTATACGGCGAGGGAGGACGCGCGCGGGCGCAGGGAGTGGAAAAAGGAGTGCGCGGAGACGGTTGCGCAGTTGTATAATTGTCCCTGTATTTGCATGTGGGTGTTGTTTAATGAGGGCTGGGGACAGTTTGACGCGGTAAAGAATACGGCGTTTGTGCGGCAGATGGACGCGACGCGTCTGATTGACGCGCATAGCGGGTGGTTTGACCAAGGTGCGGGAGATGTGAAGAGTGAGCATACGTATTTTTTTAAACTGTCGGTAAAGCGGGAGGAGAGACCGTATGTGCTTTCGGAGTATGGCGGCGTTTCGCTGATTGTGGAAGGACATATGTATTCGGACGCGTATTTCGGGTACGGGGTACATGAGGACGCGGCGCGGTTTTTGGAGGAGTATGCGCGGTTTAGGACGCAGGTGCAGGAGCTGAAAAAGGACGGGCTTTGCGCGGCGGTTTATACGCAGCTTTCGGATATTGAGGAGGAGATTAATGGGTTGGTGACGTATGATCGGAGGGTGGAGAAGGTGTGATGTGAGTTGTTGCATTTTTTGCAACAGTTGAGAGACGGGAAATTAAGAGGAGAAACAAATGAAAGAAAACGAGATACTTATGTATGTGACAGAGGACGGCGCGGTAAAAATAGAGGTTACAATGGATTCGGAAACCGTTTGGCTGAACTTAAATCAGATGTGTGAACTGTTTCAGCGGGATAAATCTGTCATATCAAGGCATATAAAAAATGTGTTCTCGGAAGGAGAATTGGAGCAAAATTCAGTTGTTGCATATTTTGCAACAACTGCGGACGACGGTAAAACATATAAGGTTGCCTATTACAATCTTGATGTTATTATTTCCGTAGGTTATCGCGTAAAATCGCTTCGGGGTACGCAGTTTCGAAAATGGGCGTTAAAGATTTTAAAGGAATATATGCTCAAAGGGTTTGCACTTGATGATGACAAGCTGAAAAATCTAGGGGGCGGCAATTACTTTGAAGAGCTGCTGTCCCGTATCCGAAGCATTCGTGCCAGCGAAAAAGTTTTTTGGCGAAAGGTTTTGGATATCTATGCGACAAGCATTGATTATGAGCCGACAGCGGAACTTTCCATACAGTTTTTTAAGCAGGTGCAAAATAAGATGCATTGGGCAGCGCACCGCCATACCGCAGCGGACGGATACGGAAATTGCAAAAAATTATCTGAATGAAGAAGAGATTGCCATTTTGGAGCGCCTTGTTTCAGCTTATTTGGATATTGCGGAGTTGCGGGCGCTGAATAGGGAACCGATGTATATGAAAGACTGGATTGAAACCATTGATGATTATCTGAAAATGACAAGACGCGATATTTTAGACCATAAAGGGAAAGTGTCACATCAGGAGGCAATCGAGAAAGCACATCGGGAATATGATAAATATTCGGAAAAAGAAAAATTACAGCTCTCAGCAGTGGAAAAGCATTTTTTGCAGTCAATTTCTATGTTGGAGGGAATTGAGAAAAAATAAGGACGAAAGCAGATGCATGAGAAAGCAGTGAAAACACAACTACGCCAAGTCCCTTGCGGACAAGGCGTGATAACCTATCAGCTTACAAGAAAAAAAGTCAAGAACGTCAATCTAAGAATCAAACAGGACGGCAGCGTGCTCGTATCGGCATCTCCCCGCGTCCCGCTTGCATTCATTGACGATTTTATCCGCCAAAAGCAGGACTTCATTCTGTCCGCGCTTGCGAAATACAAGGAACGAAGCGAGCTGTATCCGCACACGCCAAAGCAATATGTCAGCGGTGAAAACTACACACTGCTCGGCAGAAATTTCCGACTGAAAGTAGAGGAGGCGCCAAACGAGTCGGTTTCTTCGGACGGAGTTTACATAATCCTGCAAGTAAAAGACAAAGAAAATTTCCGTCGCAAGGAAATCTTAATGACAAAATGGCTCAAGGAATATCAGATGGCAGTATTTGAGGAACTGATTGTGCAAACCTACGCGTCATTCAAAAAGTACGACGTTCCATTCCCAACGCTCAAAATCCGAACCATGAAATCAAGGTGGGGCTCGTGTCAGCCAAAGAAGGGCATTATCACACTCAACAGCCGCTTAATCGAGGCGCCACAAGACGCCATAGAATACGTGGTGCTGCACGAGTTTGCGCATTTTATTCACCCCGACCATTCCAAGGCGTTTTGGAACTTTGTGACGATGATGATGCCTGATTGGAAAGAACGCAAAAAGGGATTGGAAAACTTGTAAAGGAGGCAGGACAAATCCAATGGAACTTCGTGTATTACAATATTTCCTCGTCGTCGCAAGGGAAGAAAACATCACAAAAGCCGCCGCGCTGTTACATATCACACAGCCCACGCTCTCCCGCCAGTTGATGCAGATGGAAAAGGAACGGCTGGAAAACGGCATTTTGGATATGGGGCTTTTGCTGGAGCCTGTTGAAATCAGCAGATATCATTATGCGCGTATGCCGCTGATGGAGCAGTACTATGCGCTGATGCGTTCGGACTGTCCGTTAGCGGCGCTGCCCGCGGTGACGCCGCAGGATTTGGTCAATATGCCGCTGATTGTCGCAAAACGCCAGTCGGTGCGCAATCAGTTGGAACACTGGTTCGGACAGGACGCGAAGAATTTGCGCATTGCCTGCACCTGCAATCTTTCCCACAATAATCTTTCCGTTATGGTGCAAAGTGGCGTGGGGGTTACGGTTACGATAAAGGCTGCGGATATCTATCAGGATTTGTGCTTTCGCCCGTTACAGCCACAGCTTGCAAACGGCTGCGTTTTGGTGTGGAAAAAGAACCAAACGCTTTCTGCAGCGCTTGAAAAATTTATTGCGCACCAAATTTGGATTTACAATATAGATGTCCCCCTAAAGAGAGCATCTATATTTTTTTTATGCACAACGGGCGTCCAAATGAAATATGTCATCAAACAGATAAATCGGTTCGCTGACGGACGCCCGCCCCTCCAAAAATATTGTCCGCATTATCATAAGAAAGGAGCGCATCACCAAAATGACAATGAAGGAAGTCCTCGAGCGGTACAAAATTCCCACGAAAATCCTAAACGAGTATGAAAACTGGGGATTGTGCGGGCAGACGCAAAACCAAAAGACGGCATCGCAGTATGACGACAGGGACATCACGCAGCTTGGTTTGATGATGACGCTGTATGATATCGGTTTTTGCAGCCGCGAAGTGGAACGGTATATGCGCCTTGCGCTGGACGGGAACGGCACACAGCCTGCGCGGCTTGCAATGCTGAAAAGGCGAAGGGGACAGACGCTGGGCGAAATCCACTGCAAGGAAAAACAGATTGCGCATATGGATTATCTGCGGCATGAGATGGAAAAAGAAATAAAATAAAAAAGGAGCAAATTGATATGGACACGAAGAAGAAAGAGCAGGTGATTACTCTTATTCTTACGGTGATTATCCTAATAGCAGCGGCAGGCGGAATATACGTTTTTACGGGAGCTCGAAAAGCAGATATAGAACAACAGTTCACAACCACTGAACCCGTATCCTCTCCCGTAAAACAACCGTCCGCGGATTTGGACACAGCACCCGTTGAACAGGAAAACAAAGCGGAGGAGGAAACGCAAATGCAGACACAAACATCATCTGTAAATGACAATTTTGTACGCTTGGACGGTGGAACCTTTCCAATGGGAAGCCCCGACAGCGAGCGGCAGCGCGGAAAGGACGAGGCTTCCCATGAGGTAACACTCAGCCCTTTTTACGTTGATGCCTACGAGGTCACGCAGGTGGATTACGCGGCGGTTATGGGGGAAAATCCAAGCTGTTTTGACGGCGGCAGACTTCCCGTGGAAAACGTCACATGGTATGATGCGGTGGAATACTGCAACCGTTTGAGTGAAACGAAAAACCTCACGCCCGCGTACACCATAGAGGGCAAGACCGTGCGTTGGGACAGGAGCGCAAACGGCTACCGCCTGCTGACGGAGGCGGAGTGGGAATATGCCGCACGTGCGGGAACGGACACGATTTATCATTTTGGCAATCAAGTACACAGCGACTTTGCCAATTTTGAGGGCAGTTATCCTTATTTAATCGAGGAAAATTATGTGTCGCGCAAGGACGCGTCGGTTGTCACCAGCAAAAACCGCGGGACGACAATTGAGGTGGACGCACTTTCTCCAAACGCATTTGGCTTGTACCATATGCACGGCAATGTGGCGGAGTGGTGCTTTGATTATTACGGTGAATACGACATGACGGACACTGAAAATCCGTCGGGCGCCGCAAACGGTTCCCTGCGCGTCAACCGCGGCGGCAGCTACAACGATTTTGGCAAGCATCTGCGCAGTGCCTACCGCAGCGCCGCAAACCCGATGGACGCCGACCAAAACTTAGGCTTTCGGATTTGCCGCAACGCGGAGCCGTTACAGGAAACCGTCGAAACCACCTACGCGCTCGACATCACGATTCCCAAAAATCCCAAAATTCTGATTGCCTATTTTTCCTATTCGGGCAATACGGAAAACGCGGCGAAAATTCTGCAGGAGAAAACAGGCGCGGACTTGTTTGAAATCACGATGGAGCACCCGTATCATGGCAACATCTACGACGTATCGCAGTACGATTTGATGCATGAAATCCGCCCGGCGCTTTCTGCGCACGTGGAAAACATGGCGCAGTACGACGTAATCCTGTTGGGCTACCCTACATGGCACGGCGACACCCCGATGGCGATCCGCACGTTTTTAGAGGAATACGATTTCACAGGCAAAAAAGTAATCCCGTTCTGCTCATCGGGCAGCAGCAGTCCCAACACAAGCTTTGCCCACGTCAAAGAATCCGCTAAAGGCGCGGACGTATTGGACGGCTTTTGGACGGCAAGCTCCGGACTTGGCAGGATAAATGAAACCGTCCCCGCATGGCTTGACGGACTGGGCATTTCATGGGAAGAAAAGAGTGAAGAAACGGAGGGAAACACAATGAAAATCACCGTCGGAAACACCGTATTTACGGCAGCACTCGCAGAAAATTCCTCGGTAACCGCACTCAAGGAACTGCTTGCCGAAGAACCGCTCACAATCCACATGCACGACTACGGCGACATGGAAAAAGTCGGGCCAATCGGCACAAGCCTTCCGCGAAACGACGAACAGATTACGACAGGTGCAGGCGACATTATCCTGTATCAAGGAAACTCCCTCGTCATCTATTACGACACCAATTCGTGGAATTTCACCCGCATTGGGAAAATCGAAAACGTAACCAAACAAGAACTGCTCAAGGCACTCGGCGACGGCGATGTGGACGTGACATTCTCACTGGAATAATGGTTATGGGAACAGGTAAATTGTGAAAAAATTCACACAATGTAGACAGAACCGTCAAAGACGGCAAGGAGGAAAAAACAAAATGAATTTCTATGAAACCGATTTGGAATTTGTAACACGCATGGAGTATTTCACACTGGATGGTGGACTTACGCCCGTTATGGTAAAGGAGACCGTTTACCAAGCAGTGGACTACCTCGGTATTGGCAGAGTGCTGCCGTTTCTGACCGCGACCAACGAAATTTTAACAGCGCGCGGTGTGGCACTGCCGTTGCCCCCGCAGGCGACCACGACCATGGAAGACCGACTGGAAAAAGGCGCAGATGCGCAGGCACAGATTTTCGGGGAACACATGAAGGAAGCATGGAAGGCAGGTCATATCAACCGCTGGCTTGCGGCAAACTGCTTTGGCGACTATTACACAAGAAACGGACTGGACTTAAAATAGCGCGAGCTGATAACCTTCTGCTTTTTGATGGCACAGGGCGGCTGCGAGCCACAGCTTACGGCGCACGCAAAAGGCAACATTACACGTCATGTAATGGCGCACAGCTTGGAAATAGTGCATAACTTGTAAATGGCGCACATCTTATAAATGGTGCACAGCTTTTCGATACCGCTGCAATTCGTCCTCGCTGACGGTTCCGATAATATCGTCAAGAACAGAAAGCAGTCGTTTTTTGTCATTCGGCAAATGCCCCATCATCTGAAACGCGTTGGACGCGCCAAACGCCGCAAACGTCGTCTCAATCTGCAGCTTTGCGATAAGCATTCTTATTTCCCGATATTTCTCAAGCTCGCTCTGCGCCTGCCAGTTTCCTTGTGCAATCTCGTCAAAAAGCGCAGAGTCGGGATAAATCGTCAGCATATTTGTCCCGATAAGGACAGGGTGGAGCTTGTTGCAAAGACCGGCAGTAATTGCCGCGCCTTGCTCGCCATGTCCCGCGCCCGAAATACCTGCAAGGTAGAAAAAACTGTAACGAATATGGGCAGCGTCAAGGCGTTGGCACTGATCCAAAATATCATTAGAGCAATAGCCCTTGTTCATAAATTGCAACGCCGTATCGTCCGCCGTTTCCATGCCGATTGTCAGTCCGTCATACCCAATAGCCCGGAGGCGCGCAAGTTCGCTGTCCGTTTTGGGTGTAATATCCGTAATCCGTGCAAACGCCCCGATAGATTTCACGGACGCAAGCGCGTCGTGAATGTGTGCGGCAATTTCCGCCAGCTTGTCGTACGACAAAACAAACGGATTTGCCCCTGCCAAAAACACGCGTTCTATCGGTCGCGCGCCGCTGTGCCTGACCGCGTCCCGTGCCTCCTGTAAATCGCTCACAATCTCCGTCATCGGGGACATTCGGAACGGAAACGGCAGGTCGTTATACAACGTACAGAATTTGCACTGATGATGCGTACACCCCGCCGTCACCTGTAATAAAAGGGACGCCGCCTCATATGGCGGACGCCAAATGGTTCCTGTGTAATGCATTCAAATCGCTCCTTTCCTTTCTTGTGATTTACACCTATTATATCGATGTACAATTATTTTACAAGTACGGTACTTTTTTGTAGTACATGTTTTTTTGCTGTATGTCAAATTTTGCAAAACAGTCCTCCCAAGCCTATTGGCAAGGGCTTGGAATGCAGTTATAATGAAAGCAGAACCCTCCATGACACAGGAACATGGGAACCATGAGTTGGAGGATTTTGAAAAATTATATAATTATAATTAAGAAAGGAAGGGATACAAATGGACAATGGCTGGATTGGAAGCTTAGGAGCGCTTCCACTTGCAAAGCATGGCAAAAGCAGGTCTATCAACTGCGAAAATCCCTATGGGGAAAAGGGAAAGGGCGGAATGGCGGAAAGCAAGCTCGGGCGTTCCCGAAAGGGCGCGCCGTGTATCCAAGGGCTTGCGCCGGGCAGCGTCACGACCTTGGCGCAGATTGAAGGCTCGGGCGTCATTCAGCATATATGGATGACCGTGACAGACAGGACGCAGCAGGACAACTACGTGCTGCGGGATTTGGTGCTCAGAATGTACTGGGACGACGAAAAGACGCCTTCCGTGGAGGTGCCGCTGGGCGATTTCTTCTGCTGCGGGTTTGCAAGGGGCTGCATTGTCAATTCCCTTCCGATTGTGGTCAATCCGACGCGGGGAATGAACTGTTATTTTCCAATGCCGTTTCACAAAGGGGCGCGGATTACGCTGGAAAATCAGCACGAATGCGAGGTGCCCGCGTTTTTTTATCAGATTGATTATCTGCTGACGCAGGACATTGCGGAGGACATTGCGTATTTTCATGCGCAGTGGAACCGGGAGCGCATGACGCGCAGACAGGTTGACTACACGATTTTGGAGAACGTCAGGGGAAAAGGGCATTACGTGGGGACTTACATGGCATTGACCGCACTCGAGCGCTACTGGTGGGGAGAGGGAGAGGTCAAGTTTTACATTGACGGCGACGAGCAGTATCCGACGATTTGCGGAACAGGCACGGAGGACTATTTTGGCGGCGCATGGAGCTTTGCCGAGCAGCAAAACGGCAGAACCGTGGAATGCAATTATTCAACGCCGTTTATGGGGTACCCGTATTATTCCGCGCACGACGAGAGCGTTCACAATTTCTACCACAATGACGACACACTGCCACAGCGCGGCTTTTACCGCTGGCATATTATGGACCCGGTTTTGTTTGAGGAGGACATTCGCGTGACCATTCAGCAGATCGGCACCTGCCACAAAGGAAATTTCGAGCGGCAGGATGACGTGTCCTCGGTCGCATACTGGTACCAGTCAGAGCCGCATAATCCGTTTCGGGAGCTGATGAAAAAAGAGGACAGATGGCCGCGGTGATTGTCAGGCAGAGCAGGCGGTTTGCGGAGCGCTTTCGATGAAAAAAACGAGGAGATATGAAAATGAAAAAGACGACGACAGCCATTGAACGCTGTAAGACGGTTTCCACAATTCAGAAAATTTTAGGCGGCAAGTGGAAGCTGGAGATTATTTACTACATTGCATTTGCCGACATTCACCGGTTCGGGGCGCTGCGCAGGCAGATTGGGGAAATCACGGAGTCGAGTCTGACCAAGCAGCTGCGGGAGTTAGAGGCGGACGGCTTTCTCTCGCGCCATGACTATCAGGAGGTGCCTCCCCGCGTGGAGTACAATTTGACCGATTTGGGCAAAAGCTTTCTTCCAGTGTTTGAGCATATGAAGCAGTGGGGGGAGGAGCATTTATAATGTCCGGCAAAATCCGTTATCTGTACAACGAAGAAACAGGAGTGGAGCTTGTCTACTGCGAACACGCCACGAACTCCTACCCGCTGCACAATCATGTTTCCGTGATGACAATCGGTGTCGTACTGGACGGCGCGGTGGTGCTGACCACAGACGAGGGCACCAAAACCTGTACACAAAATCACGTCTTTGTACTCCCGCCCTATGCGCCGCACAGCATTTTTGCGTCACAGCCCTACACGCTGCTCAATATCTGCATTGACAAGACCAAAGCCGCAGGCGCGGCGCGGGGGGACGTTGCGTCGTTACTGACACAGGTGCTTCATTCGGAGGAAAAAAGCGCCGAACTGCTGCGCCTGCTTGACTGCGAAAACGCATTTACCGCGTGCTGCGGCGGCAGACCTTTGAAAGCGCAAAATCCGTTTATCAGTGCGTTGAAAGACCATTTGGAGGACGCCCCGGAGCAACCGCAGAGCGTCGGGGAGCTGGCGCGCAGTGCATATCTTAGCAAATATCAGTTTATCAGAGCCTTTAAGGCACAGGTGGGACTGACGCCGCACCGCTTTCAAATGCAGAACCGCATTCGCAAGGCAAAACGGCTGCTGCGCAGTACCGCAACCATCACGCAAGTGGCTTTGGACACCGGATTTTGCTGCATAAATTTTGCAAATAGTGAAAGACCGTCCGCTCCCGCGATGATTTCATGTGGTATGCCTGCGGGGAAGATGGAGATAATCCCTTCCTTGTAGGACAGCGTCACGCCGTTGTTTATGCAGGTGCCCGTACCCGAAACAACCTCGTGTGTTTCTAACTGCTGTTCGTGGACAGGGTGCTTTGACCACGGGATTGTGTCGAACGCGACTGCGGCGTCTGGCAAAAGCAGCATTCCCTGTTTGTCAAATGCTTCAAATAAATTGTTACCGTTCATTTTTTGCTCTCCTTTTTGTTTTTTAGGACAGGTTTCCTGTCTGTTTTTATCGTATCAGCAAACGCGACGTGGAAATTGTAAAAAATTGCGGAAGTATGGCGAGGTGAAAAAATTCCTTGTTAATTTATCCGCCCTCTCATATAATAAAACTAGATAGGATACTGAAAAATCTGCGGTTTGCAACAGGAGAGCAGAGGAGGAGCTTAGGACATGGGAATTTATCTCAATCCGGGGAATAAAAATTTTTGGAAATCAATCCGTTCGGAGATTTATGTGGACAAGACGGGACTGATTGCACACACCAATCAACGTCTCAACACGCGTGACCAGTATATCTGCGTCAGCAGACCGCGCCGGTTCGGCAAATCCATGACATTGGAAATGCTTGCCGCCTATTATAGCTGTGGCTGTGACTCAAAGGCGTTGTTTGACGGGTTTTGGATTGCGCAGGACAAATCGTATGAAGAGCATTTAAACAAATATGAAGTAATTTATCTGAATATGCAGCAGTTTTTGATTGAAGCAGAAGAAGGACATGTGACACAGTATTTGGAGCAGGAAGTGTTTGAAGATCTTTTGGAAACGTACGGGGAACTTCTCCAAAAGCAGAATAGTGGTCTTGCTGCGGCATTAAGAAGAATTTATGCAAAAACGGATAAGCAGTTTATTTTTCTGATTGATGAGTGGGATTGTGTCATGCGGGAGCGGCAGGAGTCAGAGGCATTGCAAAAACAGTATCTTGATTTCCTGCGCAATCTGTTAAAAGACCAACCGTATGTCGCGCTTGCATATATGACGGGAATTTTACCCGTAAAGAAATACGGGGTGCATTCGGCGTTAAATATGTTTGCGGAATATTCCATGACGGATCAAAAAATGCTTGAGGAATATACAGGCTTTACGGATACAGAGGTAAAGGCGTTATGTGAACGGTTTGACATGGATTTTAACGAAACAAGCAGTTGGTATGATGGATATTTGTTTCGGAAATTCCAGCATGTGTATAATCCGCGCTCTGTCGTAGAGGCAATGCAGTGCCGGATTTTCTCAAGCTACTGGACTTCCACAGAGACCTATGACGCGTTAAAAACCTACATGGACATGGATTTTGACGGACTGCGCGCGGACATTATACAAA
>CANOMQ010000002.1 GCA_947567595.1 uncultured Lachnospiraceae bacterium
TCGTCCTTCGTCTTAAAATTACGCATGTCATTCTGAAAGCTATGCGTATTCACCGTAACAGACTCCCCGCCAAGCATCTGCACAATGTCCGAGCGCAGCCCGTCAAAGTCCATGTCCATGTAAACCTTCAATGCCTCATACGTTTCCGTGGAAGTCCAGTAATTTGAAAAATCCTGACACTGCATCGCTTCCACCACAGATTTCGGATTATAAATATGCTTAAATTTCCGCAGCCTGTACCCGTCATACCAGCTTCGCGTCTCGGCAAAATCCATGTCGAACCGCCCGCATAACGCCTTTACCTCCTCGTCCGTAAACCCCGTATATTCCTCCAGCATTTTTTGATTTGTCATCGAATACTCCGCAAACATATTTAACGCAGAATGCACCCCATACTTCTTAACCGGCAAAATTCCCGTCATATACGCAAGCGCAACATACGACTGATCCTTCAAAAGATTACGCAAAAAATCAAGATACTGCTTCTGCATCGCCTCCGACTCCTGCCGTTCCCGCATCACACAATCCCACTCGTCAATCAGGAAAACAAACTCCTTATTCGTTTTCGCATAAATCTTCTCCAGCGCTTCCGCTAAAACCGTCACCCGCTCCGAAAACAAATCCCCGTACGTTTCCCGCAGCTCCTCCAAAACCGCCTGCTCTAAATATTCCGTTACCTCCTGATTTTTTGCCCGAATTAAAAACTGCTGCATATTCAAATAAATCACATCATACCGATTCAAATGCTCCAAAAAACCTTCATCATGCGCAATCTCAAACCCCTGAAACAGCTCCGCCGACTCACACCCACAGCTATAATACGCCGCCAGCATCGCAAGCGTCATGGACTTCCCAAACCGACGCGGTCTGCTGACACAAAAATACTTATCCCTCGTATTTAAACGTTTGTTTGTATACCTTATCAGCCCTGTTTTATCCACATAAATTTCTGAACAAACAGACTCCCGAAACCCCTTATTCGTCGGATTTAAATAAATACCCATAACCGCTTCCCCTTCCTAATATCAATCGCAACAATCCCGCTAACCTACATTATACGTGACCACCCGCCAATTAACAATACAAATCCGCCTCCACATTCAGCTTTCCCTTTCGCGTCTCACCCGATACACCCACAAATGCAAACCGCCCAAAGCCTCTCACCGAAACCTTATCCCCCGCCTTTAACTGCCCGCTGTTATTCTCATTGAGCCTCCCATTCACAAACACCTTTTTCCCCCGAAAAAGCTCCACACTCTCACTGCGCGACAAATGATACAACTTCGCAATAATACTATCCGCCCGCGCCGCGCTCACCTGCACGGTCTTGCGCTCCAGTCGCGTCACCGTGCTCTTTGGAACCTCCTTCGCAAGCCCGCACCGTACATTCGTATGCCGCACCTTGTCAAGCTCCGCTATAATATAAGAAGACATCTTTTCCGTGCAAAACAAAAACGCCCGCTTCCCCTCAATCACAATATCACCAAGCGTCGCGCGCTCAATCCCCAAATTCATCAGCGCCCCCAGATAATCCCGATGGCTTAACTCCTCACCAAACTTTTCAATCAGCGGCGCAATCTCCACACACGCAATCGGAAACGGCTCCACATAGCCGCAAAGCGCCTCGTCCCCAAACCGCAGCATCACCCGCTCGCAGTCCGCAGTCCCGCCAAAAACCGTCACCGGCACATACGAAAGCTCCCGCTCCATCTGATAATAACAATTCAGCTCCGCAAGCGACAAAAATCCCGTAAACAAATACTGGCTGTTTGTATACGCCTTATTTGCAAGCTCCGAAAGCCGCTTTTGAAACAATACCTCATCTGCGTCCATTGTCATCGTCCTCCAAATATTCAATATAATCCCTGTCCCACATCAAAATCTTAAGCTTCCGCGCCGCCTCCGCCGCAGGCTTCGTAAAATACTGGTTCGTCATCACCGCTCCCACCATTCTGTCATAATAATCACGCCCCGCATACGCCTCCTGCACAGCCTTCACGCCCACCAGTCCCGCATACCGCTTACACTGTATCGCATACGTCACGCCGTCCTTTTCCGCCAAAATATCAATCCCGTAATCCCCGCTGCCCCTCGTGACCTCCACCTCAATAAACCCATTCGCAGCAAGCAAATCCGCACAAAAATACTCAAACTCCAGCCCCTCCATATTGTCCAGCTCATGCGCCCGCGCCGCCCTGCGAAACCGCCTGCAAAGCACAAGCCCCGCCACAGCAGCCATCACAACCCCCACAATCACTACCGCCATCATTCCAATCGCATTTCCCGTCATGCCTTCGTTTCCTCTCCCCTGATAAATCCACCTTAAACAACCATTTGTTATCAATAAAAAACAACAAAATCAATAAAACCTTATAAAACCATCATACCACGCAAACATCAGTTCCCGCAACTAAAATTTCCGAATTTCTCCTATTTTCCAAATAATTGTTTACAAATTCCCCGAATTGTTGTATAGTTTGCATTGTAACTTATTATGTTAATATATTTCATGCAGAGTAGAATCGCGTGCGTCAAGTGCCTTGTGAACAGGGAGTTGTCACAGGGACGAAAAAGCCCTACGGCTTTGCGGTACGGGGTTCGCATCCCGCTGCTACATATTTTTGTGTAGTTTTCGGTCTCGCTGCATTAGTGGAGGCGTTTTTTTATGCAAAAAATCAAACAGTTCTATCTCGATTCCGTCAACCAGCTCAAAATCACGCAAAACCTTGTCATCTGCGGACTGATGGCAGCGCTCGCCGTCGTGCTAAGCTACGTGGCAAGCATCGACGTTGGTCCCTATATCCGCATCGGTTTTTCCGGCATTCCAAACCGCATGATTGAATTTCTTTTCGGTCCCATCATCGGTTCGCTCTTTGGCGGAATGCTCGACATTCTAAAATATCTGATAAAGCCAAGCGGCCCGTTCTTTTTTGGCTTCACCTTCGACGCAATGCTCGCAGGCGTGCTTTACGGCTCCTTTCTATATAAAAAGCCCGTAAAGCTCTGGCGCATCGCAGCCGCGGAGCTGGTCACCAAGCTGGTTGTCAACTGCTTTTTCAACACCCTTTGGATTTCCATGCTGTACGGAAAAGGATTTTTCGTTCTCCTTCCCGCGCGGATTATCAAAAACGCAGTCATGCTTCCGGTTGACACCGCAATTTTATTTTTTGCGCTGACCTTCCTGCAAAGAATATCAGCCACCTTAAACCTGAAAAGCAGATAACATTGTGGATAACCCAAACCACAATATCTTGTATTTACTGCATTTATCCACACCTGCTTTAGTGTACTAAAGGTTTCAGTTACATAAGAACTTGCAAAACCATTTCACTTTTCCCAGAATGCAAATTTAGTCTTTTATCTCGAAACAAAGTGTGGTAAGATAGTTCTATCGAATGATTTTAGGGAGTATGCCATTCGGAACAAGGGTGTCATCATGAAGGAAAATGACAGCATAATTTTTCTACCGGAGGGATACAATGGAGTACAATTACAACCGAATATTAGATGAAATCAGGCAGCTTATAAACAAATCCGTTCTGATTTGGCTTGGCTTTATGGCAGGAATGTCCTTATTAATCAGCATTTTATGTGCCGTAGACATTCTTCCCACACAGGCGCTTTGGACGCTTTTAGGAATGCTTCCTTCTGCCCTCGTGCTGATGCTTGTGGTTGCATATTATCACAAAAAAGCAGCAACCTTCGCCAAAAAGCAGCAGATTGCAATGATGGCATTTCACGCAAAGAAAGCGCTTGACAGCCTGCAGCAGGATTTTCCCGATACGTTTTTAAGCGATTGTCAGATTAGAATGCGCTACCTTGCCAAAAACGGTATTGATGTGGACAACGCACTCAAGCGTCTTGGTGGAAGCGTCGATACCTACAACCAGCTTGTGCTCTCCTTTTTGGGGGAAAGTGATGAGCTTGAGGACGCACTCTACGATCTAATGCAGCCTGAAACGCTTTTTCAATATGGCAGCAAGGCGCACACCCTGCGGGTGAAAGCAAATGAGCTTGGCATTTCCAATCTCACGGACACTGCCTTTTTCCATGAAATAGAAGCATATGCAGGCAGCTTGGACATCGTCCGCAGCAATTGGGAAAAGCTTTCCTTTGAGCTTGATGAGGCATACGGCATCTTTTTTGAGTACATCAACTCACTGGGACTCGACAAGCCCATGACCTTCAAGCATTGGGGTGAACGGCTTCAGGAAGCGTTCAACGCACTCGAAACCTATGACACCATCAAAGCAAAAAAGATTTTGAGTGAGCTGATAAAATATCAGATTGATGCGGACATCACAAAAACCCTTCAAGGCATTATCACGAACATCGACGAAATCATGGCAAACTGAATATCGAAAAAACAGGATACAAAAAGGAGACAAATAATGAGTCTCCTTTTTTCCATATAATTTTTATAAAATCTATCGTTTTTTACGGAATATAGGGTATAATGTATATAGTTCGTTATTTATATTGCAAAAAAACGGAGGTAATGCGAAACTATGAAAGGAAGAATACATTCACTGGAATCTTTTGGAACCGTTGACGGCCCCGGCGTGCGCTACGTCGTTTTTGTACAGGGCTGCCCCATGCGCTGCGCCTACTGCCACAATCCGGACACTTGGGAGATGAGCGGCGGCACCATGATGGAGCCGGAAGAAATCCTCGAAAACTATGAACGCAACAAGCCCTTCTACCGCGACGGCGGTATCACGGTCACAGGCGGCGAGCCGCTAATGCAGATTGATTTTCTGCTTGACCTTTTCACAAAGGCGCGTGCGCGCGGCATTCACACCTGCCTTGACACGTCGGGAATTGCCTACAAGCCAAACAACAATCCCGAATGGCTTGCGAAGCTTGACAAGCTCTGCGAGGTGACAAACCTTGTCATGCTCGACATCAAGCATATTGACCCCGAAAAGCACAAGGAGCTTGTAAAGCAGCCAAACGACGGCATTCTCGCGTTTGCCGAATATCTTGATGAAAAAGGCGTTGATATATGGATTCGCCACGTCGTGGTTCCCGGCATTACGGACAATCCCGATGATTTGCACAGGCTTGGCGTTTTTATCGGCGGCTTGAAAAACCTCAAGGCGCTTGATGTGCTCCCTTACCACACAATGGGCGAGAAAAAGTACAAGGAGCTTGGCATGGAGTACCGTCTTGCGGGCATTCCCGACATGGACAAAAACAAGGTTCCTGAGTTAAAACAGTATATTCTCAACGGCATTAAGGAGCGCCGCGGCATTCCCACAAAATAACGGTGTAAAAATTTTGCTTTTCTCCTTGTATTTGAAGGACTTTTATATTACAATATCTGTGTTGATAAGTTTTTATCAATATATATTTATGTGTGATTATCATTATATAAGGAGGAATTTACTATGGCATACGTAATTTCAGATGCATGTGTTTGTTGTGGAGCTTGTGAGGCTCAGTGCCCTGTTGGCGCAATCAGCATGGGTGACGGCAAGTTTGAAATCGACGCAGATAAGTGCATCGATTGCGGTTCTTGCGCAGGTGCATGCCCGACAGGCTCTATCTCTCAGGCATAATCTAACCGGTAAAAAACATATTTTGAAACGCAAAAAGACCACACGCTCAATGAAGGGTGTGGTCTTTTTATGTACTGCTTACAGCCCGAAACGCCTTTACTGGAACTTTGCCTCCGGTGTTTTCTTAAACAGCCGGAACTCCTTTTTCGCCTTTGGCTCCTTCTCCTTGTCCGCAAGCGGAAAGTTGATGGTTTTGTCCTCCTTCTCCTTCTTCGCGTTTTTCGCAAACTTCCCCTTGCCCCTGTACTGCCTTAAAAGCTCGTCAATGCGCTTGTAATACTCCTCGCTGCGCCTGTCTGCCTCCGAAAGTCTGTTCGTCTCGCGTTCATCGTCACGCTCCTCCATCAGCCGGAACTGGTAATCAAGCTCCTTGCACACATCGCCCCTGACATTCTCGGAAATGCGCTCCACAATCTTGGCAATCATCTCCTCATTATTTGCTGCCACGGCTTCCTTCACCAGCTTTTGGAACAAATACTGTAACCGCTGCGTCTGCTCCTCTTGCGAAGGCTTGACCTCGGAAACCTCATTTTTCGCCTTCATAATCGACTTAATGGACTTAATTTCAATCATGTTCTTTTTCGGCTGCGCTTCGTCATGCTGTCCACTCCCGAAGCTCTCCTCATGCTCCAGCTCCTCTTCCTCCGTCTCCATCATCGACCGGGAAAGCTTCGTAAGCTGCTTCTGTGCAAAGGGGTTGTCCGACAGAACCGTCTTGACCGCCTTTAGCTGCAAGCCCTTGTCCTTTAAACTCTTTATCTTCAAAAACCGTTCAATATCCTCCTGTGTATAAACCCGGTGTCCCTGCGGGTTCCTCTTAATCGGTAATTCCAGCTCCTCTTCCCAGTACCTTAGCACATGCGCCTCCACATGAACCTCTTTTGCCGCCTCGTTAATTAAGTACGTTTCTTTCACCATTCCGACTCTCCTTCCTAAAATGTAAAAAGAGGGCATGTCCCATGTTCATGTCCTCTTTCGTAGTTTTACCTCTTTATTTTGCAAGATTTGCAAACTGCGTATAGTCCGGCAGCCATGCCAAGTTGATTGTGCCGATTGCACCGTTCCTCTGCTTGGCAATAATAATCTCCGCCACATTTTTTCGTTCGGTATCTTTATTATAATAATCGTCACGGTAAATAAACATCACCACATCGGCGTCCTGTTCAATCGCGCCCGACTCACGCAAATCGGAAAGCATCGGTCTATGGTCGGGACGCTGCTCCACCGCCCTTGAGAGCTGTGACAATGCGATAACAGGCACATGCAGCTCACGCGCCAATGCCTTTAGCGACCTCGAAATATCCGAAATCTCCTGCTGCCTTGACTCATTTTTCCCAGAGCCCGTCATCAACTGCAAATAGTCGATAATCACCATTTCCAAATTGTGCTCCAGCTTAAATTTGCGGCACTTCGAGCGAAGCTCGCCGAAGCTGATTCCCGGCGTATCGTCAATCAGCAGCTTCGACCGTCCAATCGCGTCGGCGCCCTCAATCAGGCGCTCCCACTCATCGTCCTTCATGTTTCCCGTACGGATTGACTGCGAATTGACCTTTGACTCCAAAGAGAGCAGACGGTTCACAAGCTGCTCCTTCGACATCTCCAAGGAAAAAATCGCAACCGCCTTCTCCTCATGGAGCGCCACATACTGCGCAATATTCAGCACAAACGCCGTTTTTCCCATAGAAGGACGCGCCGCAACCAAAATCAGATCCGAGGGCTGAAACCCCGCCGTCTTGTAATCCAAATCAAGAAATCCCGTCGCAATCCCCGTAACCGCACCATCATGCTTGGAAGCCTCCTCAATCATGTTCATCGCGTTCATGACAACCTGTCTGATTGGCACAAAATCACTGTTATTGCGGTTCTGCACAATGTCAAAAATGTTTTTCTCGGACGCTTCAAGAATTGCCTCAAGTGTATCGTTCTGCGCGTAACAGCTGTTCGCAATCTCCTCGTTCACCCGGATTAGCTTACGCAGCACGGATTTTTCCGCGACAATCCTTGCGTAATATTTGACGTTTGCGGAAGTCGGTACTGCCGCCATCACGTCTCTTATGTATTCCAAGCTGTATATCTCCGGCGGCACGCTTTTTTCCTTGAGCCTTTGCTGTAAAGTAACCAAATCAACCGGTTTCCCTTCATCATTGAGCTCAACCATCGCGTCAAAAAGGATACCATACTGTTTTCCATAAAAGTCATCGCCGCTTATCTGATCGCCCGCGATGGTGATTGCCTCCTTGTCCATCAGCATGGAACCGATAACCGACTGCTCCGCCTCAATGCTGTGCGGCAGAACCCTCTTTAAAACCGCCTCGTCCATTTCAGGCATGATAACCCTCCATTCCTACGCAGCTTTAAACCGCCGTGACATGTACCTTAAGCTTTGCTGTCACCTTCGGGTGAAGCTTGACCGTTACCTCGTGTGTACCCTCTGTCTTAATCGCGTCGTTAAGCTGTATCTTCTTTTTGTCAATCTCCTTGCCATACTGATCCGCGACACCCTTTGCAATTTCCTTGGAAGAGACAGAGCCGAAGGTTTTGCCGCCCTCGCCGCCTTTGATTTCAAGCTTTACCGTCATCTTTTCCAGTTCCTCTGCAAGTGCCTTCGCCGCCTCAAGCTGCTCTTTTGCAATCCTTTCCTTATTTTGGTTTTGGAGCTTCAGATTGTTCATATTCTCGCCTGTCGCTTCCACTCCAAGCTTTTTCGGAAGAATGAAGTTCCTTGCATATCCTTCCTTCAGCTCAACCAAGTCCCCCTTCTTACCTACTGATTTTACGTCCTCTAACAAAATTATCTTCATTGTATCTCAATCCTTTCTGTTTCTACCTGCATTCCGTCAGATTGCGCCCTCCTCAAGCATTCTGCTCAGCGTATCCTTGATAATCGACACCGCCCGCTCCGGCGATACATCTTCAAGCTGCGCGCCCGCGATGTTCATATGACCGCCGCCGCCAAGCCGCTCCATAATGACCTGCACGTTGACCTCATCAATTGACCTTGCGGAAATATAAATTTTGCCATTATATTCCGTCGCCACAAAGCTCGCCTTGATACCGTTGATACCCAAAAGCTCGTTTGCCGCCTGCGCACCGATTTCCGTAGGGCTTTCCAATCCGTCTGCCGGGCAAATTCCCATCGCATAGGCATTCCTGTATATTTCGGCATTCCTAACGGTCTCCGCCTTTGCCTTATACTCCGTCGCGCCGTCGCGGAACATCTTGCGCACCCGCGTGACATCTGCACCGCACCTTCTCAGGAACGCAGCCGCCTCAAAGGTTCGAACGCCAGTTTTTGCCGTGAAATTGTTGGTGTCCACCATCACTCCCGAGTAAATGCAGTCCGCTTCATTACTCTTAACCTTCACATTGCCGTTTGCGATATACTGCAGCACCTCCGCAACCATCTCGCAGGTGCTGGACGCATACGGCTCCACATACGACAGCGTCGCATTCTCAATGACCTCGGAGCTTTGCCTGTGATGGTCAAGCACCACCACCGTCCGGCAGGACTTAATCAGCTCCGGGCACTCCGTAATGCTGGGCTTGTTCACGTCCACCACCACAAGCACCGTGCTGCTGTCCGCAAGCTCCAGCGCGTCCGAACTGTTTATGATAAAATCCTCCTCATATCCGCTCTTCTCCCTGACAAGCTCCACCAAGGGCTTCACGGAAGAAATAATGTCATTGATGACAATATAACATTTTTTATTCAAAGTCCGTGCGATACAGCTAACCCCGACCGCCGCGCCAAACGCGTCAGCGTCGGAAAGACGGTGTCCCATGACAAGCACCTTGTCCTTGCTGTTGATAATCTCCTGCAAGGCGTTTGCCTTCACACGCGCCTTCACACGCGTACTCTTCTCAATCTGCTGGCTCTTCCCGCCATAATAAATAATCGACTCCGGCGTCTTTACCACCGCCTGATCGCCGCCGCGCCCAAGCGCCAAGTCAATCGCCGTGCGGGCAAATTCACATTTCTGCGCATACGTAGGCGCGTCAAGTCCTACGCCAATGCTGACCGTAACCGCCATCTCGTTGCCGATATTGACGGTTTTGACATCTTCAAGAAGGTCAAACCGCGACTTCTTTAAAGCCGCAACCGCTGATTTTCGCATAATGACGAAATACTTGTCCTTCTCGGTCTTTCGCACAATACAGTCGCGCGCAAACAGATACTTGTTAATCCTGCGGTCAATCAGCGCCATCAGAAGCGAGCGGCGCACGTCCTCCACGCTCTCAAGCGCCTCATCATAATTGTCAATGTAAATCATACCGACCGCAAGGCTTTGGTCATCAAGCTCCCTGCGCGCCCGCTTTAAATCCGTTTCATCATAAAGATAACCCGCGATAAGACACGCCGCACCTTCGCTGTTATCAAGAATTTGACTGTTGTCAAGCACCTCCTGAATGGAAATGCGCCTAAGCTTCAGATTATACTCGCGCTCCTCAAAGGTGATGTCCATCTCAAGCTCCTGCTCAAATCCAAGCTTTTCCTTTGTAACCGCCGGAAATACAACGGAGATTGGTCTGCGCCACCCCTTGTCCTTATGTATCACCCGCTCAAACGCCTCGTTTGTCCAGATAATCTTGCCCGCCTCGTCCATCAGCACATACGCAAGGTCAAGCTCCCTTAACAGCCTGCTCTGCACCTGCCCGTACTGCGTGGCAAAATCAATGAACTCGTTCAGAATAACCGGCTTGCTGCGGCAAAGCAGCGCAGTCATTGCAATCAGATACACCGCCAAAAAACCGGATACACATATTCCTGCCGTAATATTTAAAAAGTAAATTCCCGCATTCACCACCGCCAAGAATATTCCCAACAGCAGCGCCGTCTGTAGATAAGCCCTCAAATGCCCCTTCAGTTTTATTTTTCCATTCATGTATACTAATCTCCCATTCATGCCAAAGTCTGCGGATTTCATGTCAGCCTTATTCTCAACGCCCAAACATCAGCCCGCCGCGTGGAACCGTCCTGTCCCACAGTCTCCCGCAATGGATACCGGGATTTTTCCAATTCGTATTGCATTATATCTGCTGATACTATTCTAGTATACCATCAATTGAGCCAAAGTTCCATAGCATATTTTGTCTTAATATACACTTGTTTGCAGAAAACAGTACCATTTCCTTCGTTCCCACGCCCTACTCCTCACAGGGAAGCAGCACAATATTTTTCAGGATTTCCACAATCGTCTCCATGTCCTCGATACACGCAAACTCATTTCTCCCATGATGTCCCTCCGAGCCCGTACAGATATTCGGGCACAAAAGTCCGTCAAAGGATAGCTTCGCCCCGTCCGTACCGCCGCGAATGGGTGAAACCTTCGGCGCAACACCCGCACGCTGCATTGCCTTCTTTGCATATTCCATGATATAAGGCGCCTTCTCAATCGGCTCGCGCATATTGCGGTACTGCTCCTTGATTTCCACCGTGAACCGTTCCTCGCCGTATTTCTCATTCAACATCGAGACATTCTTTTCAACCGTTCGTATCCGCTGCGCGAACTTTTCACTGTCATGGTCGCGGATAATAAACTCCACAACCGTTTTTTCCACATCACCGTGAATGCTGTCCACATGATAAAAGCCCTCATACCCTTCTGTATTCTCCGGGCACTCCCCCGCGATTGTCGCAATAAATTCATACGCAAGCGTGATGGCATTTTTCATGATATTCTTCGCAGAGCCGGGGTGGACGCTCTTTCCCTTTACCGTAAGCTTCGCACCCGCCGCGTTAAAGCACTCATAGCTTATTTCGCCAAGCTCCCCGCCGTCAACCGTGTAGGCAAAATCCGCGCCAAATCCTTTGATGTCAAAAAACGCCACGCCGTTGCCGACCTCCTCGTCCGGCGTAAAACCGATACAGATTTTCCCATGCTCCACCTCGGGGTGGCTTAGAAAATATTCCGCCATCGCCATAATTTCCGCCACGCCCGCCTTGTCATCGCCGCCAAGCAGCGTGTTGCCATCTGTCACAATCAGGCTCTTTCCCTTACACTCCTTTAACATCGGAAATTCTGACACGCGTGTCACAATTCCAAGCTCCTCGTTGAGCACAATGTCCTCCCCGTCGTAATCCTTGATAATGCGCGGCTTCACCTGCGCGCCGCTTACCGCCTCCGAGGTATCCATATGCGCAATAAAACCGATACTGGGAACCCGTATTTTCCGCTTTAAATTGGACGGAATTTCCGCGTAAACATAACAGTGCTCCTCATCATAACGCACATTTGACGCGCCAAGCCCCAAAAGCTCGTCCCGCAATACAACCGCCAAGTCCCGCTGCTTGTCCGTAGACGGCGTCTTGTCGGCGTACTGCTCAAGCGACTGCGTATCGATTTTCACATATCTTAAAAAATTTTCCACAACTGCGGAATAGGTCTGTCCTTCCATAATTTCCCTTCCTTTCTCCCTGTGCCGACGCAAAGCGACTGAACATATTTTGCATATAGAAATAAAAGACCAATGAACAGTGTCAAAGCGTTCATTGGTCTTTTCATTTCTTGTTTCTCTTAATCCATTGTATAAGGCATAAGCGCCAAGTGACGTGCACGCTTGATTGCTACTGTAAGCGCTCTCTGATGTTTTGCACAGTTGCCTGTAATTCTTCTCGGAAGAATTTTACCTCTCTCAGACACG
Organism: uncultured Lachnospiraceae bacterium; assembly: GCA_947567595.1. Classification (GTDB taxonomy): domain Bacteria; phylum Bacillota; class Clostridia; order Lachnospirales; family Lachnospiraceae; genus COE1. Next base: position 12,204 of record CANOMQ010000002.1, read on the forward strand.
TATCTCTTTAACTTCGCTGTGTCCTTATAATCAATCACATTATCCTTGCCGCAAAATACGCAAACTTTTTTTCTTCTGCGCATACCGCCTCTTCTCTTCATCGGAGAATCAGTCTTCTCAGTTTTATTAAAAGCCATGATAAAGCCTCCTATCTTTAAAATCTCAAATCATTCAGGATTTAATTAAACGGTAACTCCTCGTCAATACCGTCCGGTATGTTCATGAAACCGTCGCCTGCCGCCATCGGTGCGGACTGGCTGTTGCTGCTTCCGCCGCCATAATTCGCGTCGAAGCCGCCGTTACTATTGTTACCGCTGCTATTTTTGCTCTCGGCAAACTCCTGATCTTCAACAACAACGTCTGTGGTATAAACTTTTACGCCGTCCTTATTGGTATAGCTTCCGGTCTGAATGCGACCTGTCACAGCAATCTTTGTACCCTTGCGCAGATACCGTTCCGCAAATTCCCCCGACTTGCCAAACGCAACGCACGAAATAAAATCTGCTGTATTATTATCGTCGCCGCCGCCACGGCTGAACCGTCTGTCAACCGCAAGCGTATATCTTGCAATTGCCATCTGATTATCGCCTTGTGTATATCTTACCTCAGGATCTCTTGTTAAGCGTCCCATTAAAATTACTTTATTCATATTTAAGTTCTCCCACGATACGCAGCTCTTCTGCGTATTTTCTATTCCTCGTCCTGTCTAACGCACAAATATCTGACAACATTCTCGTTGAGACGAATTCTTGACTCAACTTCAGCCGGAACATTTGCTTCGCCATCAAACTGAATGAAATAGTAGAAAGCTTCCTTCATCTTACGTACTTCGTAAGCAAGTCTCTTCTTACCCCACTCGTCAACATTTGTGATTGTACCGCCATGTCTTGTAATCATGTTTTTCACTTTCTCGACGGTAGCTGCTCTGTCATCGTCCTCAAGCTTCGCGCTGACAACAACGGCTAATTCATATTTGTTCATCTTGTTACCTCCTTTTGGTCTCTGGCCTTTCCCCTTATCGGAAAAGCAAGGATTTTTTATATATCACGAAAAAATATGATACCATAGCTTGTATTATTTTGCAAGCACTTCGAACAAAATTTTTGCTAAAATCTGTAATTTTGGCGTCCCGTTACCGTTTTGTCAAGCCCTTCGTGCTTTTCTCCACCTGATGCCTCGCAAGCATAATCTGATGCCCGCAGCCCGTGCACTTGAGACGGAAGTCCGCACCGACGCGCAATATCTCCCAGTCAAAGCTGCCACACGGGTGCTTTTTTTTCAATGTTACGATGTCCCCTACTTCGTATTCCATGACTGCCCCCTTTTTTCCTCGCTGACCTTGCCCCAAATCACATCATACTGCCTGTACATTTTCTGCACCTCGTTTTCGAGCGTGTAGTAGTGCCCGATATACGGGACAAGCAGTACCAAAAGCAGCGCAATCAGCGCCAAAATTGGCATATACTCTGCAATACAGTAAACCGCAAGCGCAATGGTCACAAGGATTGCGAAGGTCACTGTCACAATTAAATGGATAAGCCGCTCATGCTGAAAAAATGACACTTGTGTCAGATGCTCCTGCAAAATCAGCTCCCAGTCCGCGTCCGCAGGCGGCTGCGCCAAAAGCGTATCAATCCGCCTACGATAGCCTACAATTCGTTCCTTCATTTTTAAAACCGCGCCCCTTTTCATGCCATTTGATACACATAAAATGCATTCTCAAATCTTAATCTGTGAAAAGACCTCGCCGATACTGTCCGTAATTACCAAATTCGCCATCGTATCGCGCGCCGTCGGTGTCTTGTTAATCAGCACAAGCTTGTTGCCACGGTAATAGTCAATCAGTCCCGCCGCAGGATACACTGCAAGCGACGTTCCGCCAATAATCAGCATATCCGCCTCGCTGATTGCCCGCACCGCGCCCGACAGCGTATTTTGGTCAAGTCCCTCCTCGTAGAGCACCACGTCCGGCTTAATCCTTCCGCCGCATTCACAGGTAGGCACGCCCGTGGAATTTAAAATCGCGTCAATATCATGGAATTTGTGACATTTTTCACAATAATTGCGTAGCACACTGCCATGCAGCTCATAGACTTTTTTGCTCCCCGCCGACTGGTGCAGTCCGTCAATGTTCTGCGTCACCACCGCCGTCAGCTTTCCCGCCTCCTCAAGCTTTGCAAGTGCAATATGCGCCGCGTTGGGCTTCGCGTCGGTGAACAACATTTTGTCCCTGTAAAACCGGAAAAATTCGTCCGGCTTTTTTATATAGAAGGTATGGCTTAAAATCGTCTCGGGCGGATAGTCGTACTTCTGATTATAAAGTCCGTCCACGCTTCGAAAGTCGGGAATGCCGCTCTCCGTCGAAACACCCGCGCCTCCGAAAAATACAATCCTCTTACTCTCGTCAATCATTTTCTGCAGTTTTTCAATTCCCTCGTTCATTCCACAAAACACTCCTTTCCAAAAATATAATCTTTGTAATAATTTTAGCACTTTCATGACAACAGAAACCACTTCGCGCCTGCTTCATTCATGGCACAATGTTCCACTTTAATAGGCTTTAAAAGAAATATTCAGGTCAACACCCGTATTAATTCCGGCAACCTTACCCCTCTCCGTATACTGCCAAATTCCGACATCGTAAGGCATATACATGTAATCGTCATAAAACGCATACCATTTTTCATAGTCGTTCAACCGTGTCATGTCAAGCAGCTTTGTGAAACATTTCACATTCCCGTAAATCATCGGCGTATACCCCGCCGCCTTGATTTTGTCGCAGAATGCAATCGCAATATCCGTGCGGTCTTTCTGCGAAAGATTGTTTGCCCTGCCGTCGTCATTGACAATCATTTCCACGTCAAACACAATCGGGTAGGACACGTCATAATCCTTGATGTTGTCGAGCACATAATCCGCCTCCTCGACTGCCTCCTCGACGGTTACCGCCTGTGTAAAGAAATAAACACCCGTCTTAATCCCCGCCGCGCTTGCACCGCGCATGTTCTGGTCATAAAACTCGTCAAGCACCAGCTTCCCCGAGCCGTACCCGCGCAGCCCAAGCCGCACAAAGGCATACTCCACGCCGTCCGACGCCACCGCCGCCCAGTCAATGTCACCCTGATATTTCGACACGTCAATTCCTTTGTGCGAAACAACCGTGCCGTTCTCTATGTACTGCATTTCACCGTCGTCCGTCTCCACGAAGTTCTCGTCCAAGTAGTTGTGCTTTTTCACCCCGTCAAGAACAGGTGCAAACACGTACTCGTCCTCGTCGGCGTAAATCAGGTTTTCCGGGAAAAACGAACGCAGCATTTTAAGCGGGCTGCCGTCCTCCGCCGTCACAAGCTCCTTCATGCGCTCCTTGACAGACGCCTCGAACTCATCTTCCTTATCCTGCAATAATGCGCTGATGTCAATTGCGTTTTCACCGTCGCCCATGACCTCGACATAGTCCTTTTCGGTATCCTTCGCCTGTTCCTCGGGAACTTCAATGCTGTCCGAAACGGCAGGCGCCGCCGCTTCCAGCTCGGCAATCCGCGCCTCATACTCTGCGACAAGTGCATTCCGCTCCTGTTTTTCCTGTACAAATTCAATCCCAAGCATTGCCGCAGCCGCGACCGATATTATAGTAGTCAGCACAAGCAACACTATGACGAATGCGCTCCCTGTCCGTCTTTGCTTCCTCTTATTCATTATTTATACCCTTTCTTATTATAAAATTATAAAATCATAAAAGTCAAAAAAGCCAAATATCGCTATTTTCCTTTTCAGTTTACACTAAAACGCCATGCCGCGCAACTACTATAAATTGGGTGTTGGAATAAAAAAACCGCCGGAGGCATTCCCCAAACGGTTTTAATAGACAATCTTAATTCAGTCCGACATCTGCCCAGCTTGAAGCGCCGATGTATGGCAGTGCGAAATTCGCGTAGGTCGGATTTGCGGTATCCATATATTGGAACATGTTAAACGCTACCTTCGGCGCGCCGTTGACGTCCCTGATACCAACTGCCATGCCGTCATTTGCAACCTCGGAAGCATGGTCAAGCTGCCTATGGATAACAATTCCTTCGATAAACGGATTTGACGCAGCCAGCTTATACGCGTACTGCATTGCCGCCGCCTGAATATTCTGGTCTGTCGGCAGGCTCGGGTTTTGTGATGTAAAGCCCATTTCCGAAATCAGGATATGACGTACCGCGCCGCTTGGTGAAAGCAAAAACGGCTGTGCCATATGGTTTGTGACAACCTCCAAATTGCTCGGGTTGACCATTCTTGTATCATCGGAATGCACAACAAGATTTTTCATTCCCGAATATCCGGGCGGTAAGTTCCAAAACTGGCAGTTAAACAGCGGAACCGGGTGCGGGTGGATTGACAAGCCCCAGTCAATGTTTCCTGACGCGTTAATTGCCTCTGCAAAGTGATCCAAAACATCCCTTCCCTTATATGCATTCGTGTTTGCGTCCGTATGTGTCCAGCGCTGGTCAATGTTGATGAATACCCTTGCGCCGGAATTTTGGCTCTTAATCGCGTTATAGCAAAGCCGGAACTCCTTTGCATAATACTCGGAAAACTGCTGTTCTCCCATATCGCCCGCGTAATGCCACGGCGAATTGTTGTTGACCTCATTACCGATAATCCATGAGTGAATGGTTCCATTGCTGCCCGAATACCTGTTTGCAAGGAATGACATCAACGCTTCTATCTTCTCAACGGCTGCCTGCTCTGACACGTTCATCGCATAACAGTTCTTACCCGGAACGCGTCCCAAAGGCGCTATCACGTCCGCCGTTGCAGGGTTATAGGTATTTTTGATAATCATAATCACGTTGCAGCCCTCGTTTGCAAACTTCTTGCAAACAATATCATACTCGCCGACAACACCGGAATTAAAGCTATAGGTCTTGCCATTATATGTATAATTTGTACCGCCTCCTGCAAGAAAACGGCTTATATCAAGCTCGTATGAAGCGTATCCTGCCCCGAGTGCAGACAAGTCACTGCTATACCGCCAGTCCGCAGTCAAGCCCTTCTTGCTCCGAACCGGATAGCCTGTCGCCTTCGTCGCCACCGCTTCCGGATTTGTGATATACGACTCATTGCTGACCGGAACAAATATTCCATTTTCCATAACCGCTACGACAAAGCGCGAATACAGCTTGGAATTTGCCGTATTAAAGCCAAGCGGCGTCGTAAACGTTGCAACATCTGCCGCCGGAGCTGTCGCGCAGAAATCCTGACGCGCGCCAATTCCATCTTCATATGGCTTCAGTTCAAATAAATAATACATTCCGTCCGCAGCCGGTGCCGGTGCCCCCGATACCGTCACGGTTACGTCCTGACCTGCGATGACACAACTGTTAATCGTCAATGTCACGCTTGCCGCAAATGCCATTACCGGAATGCAAACCGCCAAAAGCATTGCCAGCAGGAGTGCCGACACCCACCGTTTTGTTTTTTTCGTCCCCCGTTCTTTTTGCATAAATAGCCTCCATTCTTTCTGAAACAACAAGCTTTTCCAACACATATACCGCGCAAAGCTGCCGCTTCTTAATTGTAGTAAACGTTGTAATGAACGTGTTTGTTCATTATAGCATATAACAGGAACTGCAACAATGAGTTATTTACATAAATTTAATAATTAAACCTTGCCTCTTTACAGAAAAAAAGCCGTTACCCTGTGATTTTTCATCCTCAAGGTAACGGCTCCCCGCTTCTATTTACCGATGCTGCCGATAATTAAATCGCCTCATGGAATGTACGAGAGATAACATCTGCCTGCTGCTCCGGTGTCAACTTGATGAAGTTAACTGCGTAGCCTGAAACACGGATTGTAAGCTGAGGATAATTCTCAGGATGCTTCTGTGCATCTAACAATGTGTCTCTGTTCAATACATTAACGTTCAGGTGGTGTCCACCCTTTGTAGCATAACCGTCTAATAAAGATACTAAGTTATCAACCTGTGCTGCGTTGTCCATTTTTCATACCTCCTAAAATTTTTGAAATCTGCTATGTTCACAAGCCTGTGTCAATACAAGCCTGCATGTAAGGATTTGATACGCCAAGGCAACGTTTGCCTCAGCGTACGCCTCCCTGAATTTTATTCTTTGTCTAACCCCTCATGCAATGTCGGAACACTGCACGCCATCGGATTAGCGGAACAGTCTGTACATCCGAGCGTTTCAACCTCTTTTGTAGAAGAGCCTTCGTCGACATTCACATTGAAATGTCCCACAGCCTTATCTTTGGAAAATCCTGCATCAAGCTGTGCCACAAGGTCATCAATCATTGATTTCTCGTCCATTGATTACACCTATTCCTTTCTGTTTTGTACTCTAAACAATTCAGTCGAATTATTTGTTCAAGTCAAGCTCAATATCTCCTGAGAAAACTTTTGCTTCCTTACCAAGAGCATTCGGGATAATTGTAAAGGTATTTGAGATACCGTCCTGTGCATCCTTAAACGGAAGCTTTGATACAGATGACAGTGAAGCGACTGCACCATGTGTATCACGTCCGTGCATCGGGTTTGCACCGGGAGCAAACGGCTGTCCCTTCTTACGTCCGTCAGGTGTGTTACCTGTAGCCTTACCATAAGTTACGTTAGACGTAATTGTAAGGATAGAAGTTGTCGGAACACCATTTCTGTAGGTGTGATGTCTTCTGATAGCCGTCATGAATCTGTGAACGATGTCCTGTGCAATCAGGTCAACTCTGTCATCATCATTACCATATTTCGGGAACTCGCCTGTTGTCTCGAAATCAACGATAATGCCGTCCTCGTCACGAATCGGTTTAACCTTTGCATACTTAATAGCTGATAAAGAGTCAGCAACAATGGAAAGACCAGCAACACCTGTTGCGAAATATCTCTTAACGTCTCTGTCATGAAGAGCCATCTGTGCTCTCTCATAGCAGTACTTGTCATGCATATAGTGAATGATGTTCAATGTATTTACATATACATCTGCCTGCCACTCCATCATATCCATGAATTTTGCAAATACATCATCATAGTCAAGCACATCGCCGACAACCGGACGATACTTCGGTCCAACCTGCTTCTTTGTTACTTCGTCCACACCGCCATTTAACGCGTAGAGCAAGCACTTTGCAAGGTTTGCACGAGCGCCGAAGAACTGCATTTCCTTACCAACTACCATTGAAGATACGCAGCAAGCGATTGCATAGTCGTCACCGTGTGTTACTCTCATAAGGTCATCATTCTCATACTGGATTGAAGAAGTCTGGATAGACATCTTTGCACAGTATTTCTTCCAGTTCTCAGGAAGTCTTGTAGACCAAAGAACTGTTAAGTTGGGCTCAGGGCTGGGTCCAAGGTTCTCCAATGTGTGCAGATAACGGAATGACATCTTTGTTACCAAAGGACGTCCGTCAACGCCAACACCGCCAAGTGACTCTGTTACCCAAACCGGATCGCCTGCGAAAATCTGATTGTACTCAGGTGTACGTGCAAACTTCACAAGACGAAGCTTCATAATGAAGTGGTCAACGAACTCCTGAATCTGCTCCTCTGTAAATGTACCGTTCTTTAAATCTCTCTGTGCATAAATATCAAGGAATGTAGAAGTACGTCCAAGTGACATTGCCGCACCGTTCTGCTCCTTTACTGCGCAAAGATATCCGAAGTAAGTAGCCTGAATTGCTTCCTGTACGTTTGTAGCGGGCTTAGAAATATCGCAGCCGTAAGAAGCAGCCATTTCCTTCATCATCTTGAGCGCTACCATCTGCTCTGAAAGCTCCTCACGAAGACGGATAACATCGTCTGTCATAACGCGTCCTGTAGAATCCTTCTGAGCCTGCTTATCCTCGATTAATCTGTCAATACCGTAAAGAGCAACTCTTCTGTAGTCGCCGATGATACGTCCACGTCCGTATGCATCAGGAAGACCTGTAATGATGTGTGATGAACGGCAAGCTCTCATTTCCTGATTGTAAGCGTCGAAGCAGCCCGCATTGTGTGTCTTTCTGTGTGTTGAGAAGAACTCACTCACTTCAGGATCTACTTCATAGCCGTTGTCTGCACAAGCCTTCTCTGCCATTCTGATACCGCCGTAAGGCTGTAAAGAACGCTTGAAGGGCTTATCTGTCTGGAAACCAACGATTGTTTCCTTGCTCTTGTCAAGGTATCCCGGTCCGTGAGAAGTGATTGTAGAGATAACCTTTGTGTCCATATCAAGAACACCGCCTGCTTCTCTCTCCTTCTTCTGAAGATCAAGTACCATGTCCCATAAATCCTTTGTGTTCTGCGTAGGTGCAGCTAAGAAAGCTTCATCTCCATCGTACGGCTCGTAATTTCTCTGAATGAAATCACGTACGTTAATTTCGCTGTCCCATTTTCCACCTACAAAATCTGTCCATTCTGGTCTCATTTTGCAAAGCCTCCTAAATATTTAAATTTTTTTATGCGGTTCTCACACCGCTAGTTACTTAGATCGCGAATGTTATTGCCTAAGTAGTATTGACAATTTTATGTCTAACATTCTTAACTGTATTATAGCCTCAATTTTGTATACACGTCAATATTATTCTTTGTACTTTTTCATGTACAGCGCGGGTAAAATTATGAATTTTTTGTTAAAATTTACTAAAGGGTTGAAAGTCGGTTGAAATTGTATTATCATGGTTAATAATATGTGCTTTTATTCGTTACAGCTTTCTTTGAAAGGATTTGCCTGTATCGCCGTCGTAAAACAAAAAGGTGTAAAAAACTTACACCTTTTTAATTTATGAAAAACGATTATCTGTAATAATTACTAACAGGAACACTTTCTTTTTCCAATCCATTCCTTTTAAACGCAATCAGATCCTCTTTCAGTTCTATGACCGTAAACGTTTCCTGAACTTCATCCATCATTCCATTGGCATGTGGCGCCGATACAGAATCCCTAAATGCAATATTGATCTCCTCAGCCGCGTCTGTAGTGTATGTAAAATCATTCTCTCCCCGATTCTTTTTCTGCATTGTGAGAAAATCGTAAAAATCATATCCCTCCTGCGAGCACAGCCTGTAAAGATAATATACTGCTCCTTCATATACATGGGCATGTTCCAATGACAATTGGTCAATAACGGAAGCCAAATGCATATGTCCCTGATATGCGTAGCGGGAGTCTCCCTCCATAATACCCCTTGCCCATTCGTTACTTGCAGACAGGTCATCAGGTGTCAGCCGAATCACTTCCGCTCTGTTGTAAGCGCTGTCCTCATCGCCATAGTGCTCATCAAAGTCAAAAGAATTTGAGCAGATTACAGGGGTGAAGTCATCCTCCATATAAACGTAAAAATCGTCATCGCCGCATACAAATACATATTCCATACTTTCTATGGAAGAAACCTCCTCACAAACTTCGCCATCTATAATAACTGTATTTTTCACGATATAAGAACCCGGGTAAGATTGAAAACAGTTTAAATCTTCCTTATTAAATTCCAAATTCAGTCTCCACAGCGCACAAAGCAAAGCGCCATTTATTCCAAATTTATTTGATTCTGTCAAGGGTATTTTTTGCAATCGCGCCTCCGGCGAATCTTCCTCAAATCCATTAGGTCTAAAAGCACTTTGGCGGAACATGCTTAAGATTCCGATAAATACCGGATAATTTCTCAAAAACTCCTTACTGCTATAAAAGTATTGATCCGGTTCCGGACTGTCTATCGCAGCAGGGCTGTCATCATAATAATATTTATTCCCACACATTACAAAGTTCGACTTCTCCCTGTAAATGCAATACTCATCATCGCCATATGTAAAGGTACATGCACGATTATCTACACTATTGTCATAATGCAGTGTATACTGTCCCACTGCCTCCTCATTTCTCTTTGCAGAGATATCTATCCTCCATAAAGCAAAACATACACAATCGCACCAATCACCAAGCTCAGAATCCGAAGCCATACCTTGGAGAGTTGTCCCATCTCCCCCCACCTGCTCAAGATTTTGAAACACATAATTGCGGGCAATTGTGGCATACTCCTTATATTCATCTAAATACTTATCACTGCTATAAATATATCTATCCCTTAAAGAAAGCGCATCCTTATCCGGTTCAAACGCTTTGCTATACAAAACCGATTCTGTCTCTTTCTTCGATAATTCTTTTGCATAATATACATATACTTTATCATTTGCTTCTTTATGGAAGAAATATACATCATCACCCTTTTTAAGTCCATCTTCCCATTGTACTTTGGGATCCGTCTCCTCGGCATACAGGTACTCACCAGTGTATCGCATAACCAATATATCAATATCACCATATGCTTTTACCGGATCTTCAGCCATTTGTGCAAGCCACTGTTGCGTTTCCGGCTCTCCGCCAAAGTCCATAAAAAAACAAATAGCGGCAGAATATATGGATGCAGGATTCTCCTTCGCCTCATCAACTAAGGAACTGCCATATGAATCATTCGCAATAACCCAGCTACGGTTGCTGGAACAATTCTTGTTATAATAGGGAAGCAATTCTTCTATTCTGTCCACATAATCCACACAGGAGGCATTAAATGATGACGCGGAATATTCCGGATGTTCTGCAAGGTATCCTTCATAGGTAAAATTCCCGTCCGCATCCTTCATTGCAGGTGATTCTGCATTCAATGTTCCCTGCTCTGTTTCCGCCATATCTGTTTGTGCCATATCATCGTCATTATTTAACACAGTCTCTGAACCGGACGGTTCTTTTGATGAATCTTTCCCGCAGCCCATGAGTCCGCCCGCCAGTAATATAACAATTGCAGCAAGACCAATCATAACTTTACTTTGAAGTTTGTTCTTCTTTTGTCCATCCATTTCCAAATGCCTCCTAACTGATTTTGTCCTTATGGATAAATTATAAAAATTTTATAATTATTTGTCAAGTTACGGGGTTCGCGGATCGTTGACTATACAGTGCTATAGCGTTTTTATTTATTGCAGCTTTCTTTGAAAGGCTTTGCCTGTATATTAGATTCTCCATGTTTTATCATGCTGTTATCGGAAAAAATATTGGTATTTCCTTTTCTGTATCAACAGAATGTTTTGGATACGTTCTTTTATTTCTTTTGGATAATATGGTTCCTGACTGAGTAGTGTCTGGACTTCCTTTTCCCCGAAATTAAATTTTACGAGCTGTCCATAAAGCCGCTCTGCCATGTCCAGTTGTTCGTCAAAATCCGGACAGAAGGTTTTGGAGGTGGCATGTTCCAACAGGTTCTCCACTGCCCTATCCATCGGGTAATCCATTGTCGTATCCGACAGCAGCACCGCGCCATTGTCAAAAAACGGACAATAGTGGTATGCCCCGTCCGAATCCATCAAGACCGCAATATTATGTGTATGCCTGTCCTCGTTGAGAAAAAAGGCGTCCAATGCCAGCATTTTACTGATATACGCCCCAAAGCCTTCCAAGCCTGTAATCCTGATTGCCTGCTCTACGAGAAACCGGATTCTGTTTTCGATCTTTTCAATCTGATAAATGCTTTTATTCAGGCTCTGACCATAAAAGCTTTGGAACAAACGCTCCAATGTAATAAGCTGCCAGCCCTTGAAATATCGCGAGTGGTGTGATTGACAAGGAGTATGGACATATTACTTGGGTGATTGATGCCGACGGAAAGCTGACTGTGGAAGGAACGGGGGATTTTGCGCCGCCTTCTGATAACAATGCACTGAACGACAAAAGAGCCCCTTGGTATACCAAACGCATAGAAATAAAAACGGCGGAAATTAATGTGCAAGGCATGACAGACGCTTCCTATATGTTCGACGCCCATACGAATTTAACAAGTGTGGATTTCCGTAATTTTGACACCAGTAAAGTAAAAAACATGGCAGATATGTTCTACTTATGCCAAAATTTAGAAAGCTTGGATTTGAGCAGCTTCAATACCAGCAGTGTTACAGATATGCATAATATGTTTAGTCTCTGCGAGGGATTGACAAGTTTGGATTTAAGCAGTTTTAATACCGGAAATGTGGCAGAAATGAGAGGTATGTTTTCAAACTGCAAAAAATTGACAAGCTTGGATTTAAGCGGTTTCAATACTGAAAACGTGACAAATATGAGCATTATGTTTAGTTCCTGTGGAGGATTGACAAGCTTGGATTTAAGCAATTTCAATACCCGAAACGTGACAAATATGAGCAGTATGTTTTCAAGCTGCTCCAGCCTGACAAGTTTGGATTTAAGCAGTTTTAATACCGGAAATGTGGCAGAAATGAGCGGTATGTTTTCAGGCTGCAAAAAATTGACAAGCTTGGATTTAAGCGGTTTCAATACTGAAAACGTGACAAATATGAGCAGTATGTTTTCAAGCTGCTCCAGCCTGACAAGTTTGGATTTAAGCAGTTTTAATACCGAAAACGTTACTAATATGAGCGGTATGTTTTGGCTCTGCAGCAAATTGGAAAGTCTGGATTTAATCAATTTTAATACTCGAAACGTTACATACATGGGAAATATGTTCTCAGTCTGCTCCAGCTTGACAAGCTTAAACATTAGTCAATTTGACACAAGCAATGTAGAAAATATGTCTTCTATGTTTAGCAACTGCAGCAAATTAGAAAGCCTTGACTTAAGCAGTTTCAATACCGAAAACGTGACAAACATGCAGGAAATGTTTGGATTCTGCAGTAATTTGACAATCCTTAATTTAAACAGCTTCAATACCGGAAACGTGACAAACATGCAGGGAATGTTTGGATTCTGCAGCAGTTTGACAAGCTTGGATTTGAGCAGCTTCGACACTGGAAACGTGACAAATATGAAGTATATGTTTGATTCCTGCAAGGAATTGACAAGCTTAGATGTCAGCAGTTTTGATACACGCAATACGACATGTATGTGGAGTATGTTTATTGGCTGCAGCGGTTTAAAGGATTTGGACGTAACGCATTTTGATACGCGCAGCGTAACGGAAATGGAGTATATGTTTAAAGACTGCAGCGGTTTAACAAGCTTAGATCTAAGCAGTTTTAATACCGGAAACGTGACATCTATGGAGGAAATGTTTCGCGGCTGCAGCAGTCTGGAAACGTTGGATGTCAGCAGTTTTACCGCTGACAAAGTCGAATACGCAGAAAGTATGTTTTCAGGTTGTACAAACCTGACTTCTTTGGATCTAAACAGCTTTGACGCTCCTAATGTACGGTTTATGGACAGCATGTTTAAAGACTGTCAAAGCCTGACCTCTTTGGATTTGGGCAGCCTTAACGCTTCTAATGTTGAAAGCATACTTACTATGTTTAGTGGCTGCCAAAAGCTGGAAACACTGGATTTGAGCGGTATTGATGCTTTTAATATTACGAGCTATGATAAGATTAATATCTTTGAAGGCTGCGACAGTCTGACAACAATTTACACGCCCCGAAACATAAAAATTTCCATAAGTCTGCCTGTTGTCTCCAGCACCTCTAAATGGTATCGTTCCGATGGCACAGTTGTTACACAGATGCCACAGAACCTTGAAGACAGCGTAGCGCTCGGACGAGATTCTACTCCTGTCGAAAAGGGCGAGCAGATTGAGCTGATAAGCGTAACCGTGGAAAATGCACAGACATCGAGAAGCAGAGGCGCTTCCTCAAACAATCAATCTAAAAATTTACTGCTGAATGTATTTTACATCCACGCCGGACAGGGAAAAATCAATCTGAACTGCAAAGCCAAACATAAATGGGAAGTCAAGGAATACACACTTTATGCAGGAAACGCAAAAATCGCGGTTTCACAAGACGGCATTTTTAGAAATCTGGATCCCAAGATTTTGGAAAATGACAATTTACGGGTATCCACAAAAGGAAAGGAATCCATCAATACGGAAACGATATACCTTAAAGTAATCGATCTGCCGCTCATTCCGAAATCCTTTGAAATAGGCGGAGATGAGCTTAGTTTTAAACTGGATGAGAAAATACCTATCCTTGGGGGCAGCACTCATACAGTATCTCTCAGAAATGAACTTCCTGTCAGTGTCGAATATGAAAGCGGCAAAATTAAAGTTGGTTTTAATATTAAAGAGGAGGAATTAAATCACCGCGAATGGCCGAAAGAAATCGAAAAAATACTCATGGTTAATTCCTTTAACAATCCCGAAGAGTATACGGAGATTCCTGCTTTTAGGGCAGAAATCCCCTGCGTGGGTTCTATTAAAGTAGAAATGCTCGGCTATGCCGAAGCGGCATTTCAAAACTCCACGAACCCCAAAAAATTATTGAGCGACATTAACGGTACCCTGATACTGAAGCTAACAGGTGAAGTCGAAGGCACGGTAAACGCAGTTATTGTAGTTGTTCCCATCACAATCAAAGGTACTTTTACAGCCGAAGGATCGCTGGAAGCTACAATAGGATATGATTTTGAAAATGCAAAATGGTATGGTGATTTGGAATTGGCTGCAAGTATTTCCATAAAGGCTTTTGGCGGCATTGGCACTTCATTCCTTTGTGTTGGCGGATACGGCTCTGCTAAAACAGGATTGACAATCATCCTGTTGAGCAAACCAAAAGAACAAGAAGGGAAAAAACCGGGGCTGTCTGAATGGTATCTATGTGGAGAAGCGGGTTTGGAAGCACATTTTGCCCGTTGGAAGGGCAGTATCCCCTTGATTTCCACCGAATATTTAAATATATTTTTTCCTCAATTCATGGATGCGGACGATGGCAGTCATCTGCTGCTGTATTCCAGAGAAAAAAATTCGGTGATGAGCAGGAAAAGTACAAGAGACACTGCCGGATATACGGATATATCCGCTAACGCCCTTAGTGCGCCATACAGCAGTCAATATTTAGACGAACTGTCGGCGTGGTCTGACTGTAATGAAGCAGTCGCGCTCACCGCGGAAAATTCCGATAATGTATTGATAACAAACGCCTTCGCAGCGGCTACCCCAAGGATTGCCACTGTCGGAAATGAAACTGTTCTTTTGTACATTGACAATGATACAACCCGTGCAACACCCAATCAGACCGTACTGAAATACAGGGTCTATGATGACGCGTCAAAAAGCTGGGGGCCGGCTGCGACAGCCTGCGAGGACGGAACGGCTGATTTTAATCCCGTTGTCTATTCGAACGGAACAGAGCTTTATGTTGCATACCAAAATTCGACGGTTACATATGCAGAAGGCGATGACCCTGATATAGAAGCTTACGCGGGCTCCTTTGGCATTTCTGCATTGCGCTACGACGCAGGTACCCAAAAATTTGTTGACCTCGGCAAAGTAAACCGAAGCCGCTGTTACTGCTATACACCGCAGCTTGCAATGACTGATAAGGGCTTGTGCGTGGCATGGGTGGAAAACACGGATAACTCCCTGCTTGGACTGACAACAAACAACCGTATCATGACAAGCACGCTTACAGATAGAAAATTTAGCGTTCCTTCCACCGTTGCAAGCGGACTTTCCTCTGTGACATCACTTGCCATTGGCAAAAACGGGGCTGTTGACTCCTTAGCTTATGCTATGGATACGGACAACAATCTGACAACAGAAACGCAGGAGGTTTATCTAGCAGCCCTGTCAGGCGCTCCCGCAAAATGCACGGAAGGCAATATCAAAAGCCTGAAATTTACTTCTCTGCCCAGTGTAAACACATCGGTGCTTGCCTGCAGCGCGGACGGCGCGCTTTCGTATATTTCAGGAACTACCGTCAGAAGCCTTACAGACAAGCACTTTATGAGCGGCTCTGATTTTATTGTAGATGGAAATCGTATCTTTTACCTTGCCGACCAAGATGAATGTAGAAACGTAATGGCAGCCGTATACAGCGACGGTACGTGGAACACTGTAATGGCGACAGCAGAAACGGATTACATTGACAGCTTCGCCTATGACGGAAAACGGTTTGCCTACCTGCTCACAGAAGCTGTCCTTAACGACACAGGCGATTCATGGAATGCAAGCTCTGTCATTAAAAGCTTTGAGAGCTTGGAGCATAGTGACATTGCTGTCCTTAACGCAGATTTTAACCCCGAAGCGGTGAAGCCGGGAACACAGCTTCCGGTAACGCTCACAATTGCAAACGAAGGCTTGAACACACGTTCTAATATAGGAGTTTCCGTAAAGAAATCGGACGGAAGCGAACAAAAGCTGACTATCAAGGAAGCCTTTGCTCCGGGCGAGACAAAAGAATGTACTGTTAATCTTCCTCTGCCAGGCAGCATTGACGCGTCCTGCATCTACACGCTCACGCTCGACGCGGACGAAAAGGAAACAAAAACTGACAACAATTCATGCCAAATAGACCTGTCCCTGACAGATTGTGAAGTAAGCGCCGAATATGTTTTGAAGCCAAAATCCGGCAACAGGAAAAGCGCCCCAACACCTGTTTTGGAGGTCACGGTTTCAAATCGTTCCTATGTTGCGGCAACAGGTACTTTAGTGGTGACAGACGAAGAACAGAACGAAATTTTTACATCTGGTGCGGATACGATAGGCGCAAGCGGGCAAAAGATTTACGAGGTAGATTTGACAAGCTATCTCTCCAAGGACACCCCGTCTCTCCTGCTTACAGCAAGCTTCCAAACAGACGCGAAAGAATATTACAAGTCCAATAACAGCGACAGCCAAAATGTCTTTTGGGTCGAAAGCTCGGGAAATAAGGTTGAAGCTATCCCCAAAGGCATTGACGTTTCAACGTTTGTGGACTGCGGATATGAGTACACGGGAAACGCTGTTAAGCCTGCATTATTTGTATACAATGATGGCAAATTGCTGACAGAAGGAACGGATTATACCATACAATATGACAATAATATCAATGTCTACCAGTTACAGGAGGGCGATGACGGATTTGACACGGCGCATTCTCCGAAGGCAGTTGTCGCTTTTATTGGCGAAGCAGCAGGCAACGCTTCCGTGACAAGGTATTTTAAGATTGTTCCCCGGAGTATTGGCGGAGCCGATGTATCCTGCTCTGTTGCCGAAAGCGATGAAACCGGAACCGTACAGCACCCCGACGTCAGGCTTTTGGCAAATGGTACGGCACTTGTCAAAGACGTGGATTATACGCTGACCTATCCCGATGAAGGCAGCGATGCCTATCTGTCAGAGGGTACCTACAATATTTATATTGAAGGAAAAGGAAACTACTACGGCTCAAGGTATGAAGCATTTACCATACGCCATAAGCATTCTTGGGACAGCAGCTACAGCAGGGACGGCGAAGGGCACTGGCAGGTTTGTGCATGTGAGGAGGTAACCGCTAAGGAAAGCCACACGTTTGGCGACTGGACTACCACTAAAGAGGCAACGAAAACAGAAAGCGGTTCAAAAGAACGATTATGCTCTGTCTGCGGATATAAGGAGCTTGAAATTATCAGAATACCCGATGATGGTAATCCCGAGGAGCCTTCTGAGGACGAGTCTTCTACAGAAAAGCCTTCCGAAAATAAAGGCATTTGGGGTGATATTATTCCCGAAGACCGACCTGACTCGTCAGACAAAATCCCGAAGGGCTTATGGGTTGCAGGCTTAAGCGACTCCTATGCATACATCGGTGAAGCAATCAAGCCAGTGGTCAGGGTTTATGACAGCACTACGCTTTTGGCAGAAAAATCAGAATACACAATTGCTTATAAAAATAACACAAAGGTCGGCGAAGCAACAATCACCGTAAAGGGCAAGGGGGATTATTCCGGAAAAGAAACCTGCACATTCCACATTGCTCCGGCAGATGTCTCAAGCGATGATTTTTACGCAGATGATTTTTATGTAAAGATTGACGCGAAAAAGGCGCAAAAGCCCATACCTGAGATTTACTACATGGGCGCAAAGCTCAAAAACAACAAGGACTTTACCGTGGCATACGCCAACACTTCCGGAATTTATGCGCAGGAAGGGAGCTACAATGTGACCGTCACGGGTATCAACAACTTTACAGGCACCAAAACCGTAACGCTTTTGGCAGTCACTCAGATCCCGAAGGTGAAGCCTGTCAGCATTACAAAGGCAGCACTTACAGGTTTTGAAAAATCATATATCTACTCAGGAAAAGCCTGCAAGCAAACCTGCACGCTGAAAATGCAGACGGACAGCGGCGAGAAGAGCCTTGTCGAGGGCGCGGATTACACCGTGCGTTATGCAAACAACGTTAAGGCAGGCACAGCGACCGTTACTTATTATGGAAAGAACAAGTATTCGGGCAAACTGAAAAGGAGCTACAAAATCCTGCCCTACGACATCTTAGCCGATAACGCCCAAAAAATTACTTATAGCAAAACGCTCACATGTGTTTTTGCAAAAGGCGGCGCAAAGCCAAAGCCTGTCATTCAATTTGACGGGAAAGCGTTGCGGGAAGGGACGGATTATACGCTGGCATATAAAAACAACAAGGCAGCCAACGCAGCCGCAAGTGTCACGATAACCGGAAAAGGAAGCTTTAAAGGAAAGATTGCGATTGACTTTACAATCACACCGCAGGATTTGTCAAAAATGACACTTGTGTCATGTGACAAGGTTTACAGCAGTAAGCCAAATGCATACAAGATTACGCCAAAGCTTATGGATTTGGACGGCAAGCTGCTCTCGGCAGGAAAAGACTTTGATAAAAACAGTCTTACTTATGCTTACGAAGCCGCTGTTACATTGGAGAATGGCGTAACGAAGCAGGCAGGCGACACGGTGGAGGAAACGGACATTATTCCCGCCGATACGCAAATTCGCGTGACATTCGGCTGCGGGAGCGGCAAGAATTACACCGGAACCTTTTCCGGCATATACCGCATTGTAAAGGCGGATATGAAGTCCGCAAAGGTCGAAATCCCGACGCAGATTTATACCGGAGCTGCGATTGTTCCTGACAAAACGCAGATTAAGGTAACAATCGGCGGCACGAAGCTGCGGGACGAGGATTATGATATTGTTCTTTGTACGGATAATGTAAAGAAGGGAAAGGCTTCGATTACGCTAAAGGGAAACGGAAATTACGGCGGCACGAAAACCGTGAAGTTCACGATTGGGGCAAAAGGGTTTTTGTGGTGGTGGCGGAAATAAAATCAAAGCATTTGTAATACAGGAGCTTGTTATTTGCATACAATTGTACTATAATTATGACAAACAGCACACGAAGGGAGAGATTTTTATGGCACAGGCAACGCTTACGGCAAGGGTAGATGAGCAGGACAAAGCGCGTTTTGACCACTTCTGTTCCAGTGTCGGGTTAAATACTTCAACTGCTATCAACCTTTTTGTGAAAGCAGTTCTGCGGGAAAACCGTATTCCTTTTGAAATTGCGCAGGCTCCTGATCCGTTTTACTCTGAGGAAAACCTTGCTTACGTCCAAAAATCCGTCCAAGAGCTCCGTGCCGGGAAAGGCAATGTCCATGAGCTGATTGAGGTGGGTGATGAGTGAGAAAATATGGTCTGATGACGCTTGGAACGATTATCTTTACTGGCAGTCGCAGGATAAAAAAACATTAAAGCGAATTAATCTGCTTATTCAGGATATTGAGCGCAACGGCTGTATGGAAGGAATTGGAAAGCCCGAACCGCTTTCCGGTAGTCTTCAGGGCGAGTTCAGCCGTCGTATTAATGAAAAGGACAGGCTTGTTTACCATATGGAAAACGGACGCATTTATATCGCTCATTGCCGAGGACATTATGATGATAAATAATTAAATTTTTGTTAAAAAGAATACAAAGCTTGATAATTTTCCAAAGATGTATGATAATGAATGGTAGCTTAAATTGTAATATTTAAATCTTAAGAAAATAGAAATCAGGAGGATTTTATCATGGCACAGATAACAAAGGATATGACAATCGGCGAAATTTTGAGGACAAACCCTGACGTCGCTCCGGTTCTGATGAATGCCGGAATGCACTGCCTTGGCTGCCCTTCCGCGCAGGGCGAGTCTTTGGAGGAAGCGGCGATGGTTCACGGGCTTGATATTGACAGTCTTATGGAAGAAATCGGAAAGCTTGCATAACCGGAAATAATACGAAACGAGAGAACTGCCATACGGTATCTTCTCTCGTTTCTTTAATTTAAATACGATTTATACACGATTTATTTATATACCCGAATACGCCCCAAAACCAAAAAGCCTAATGCCGCATTTATCCACAGCATTAGACTTTTTTAATATGCATCCTATTCGCTTCATCACACCTTCGCAAGCACCTGCACTGCCTTATCCTTAATGACTGCCTCGAAGTGCTCCTCCATATATGCCTCGCTTGCCGCCGCGAACTTCTCGGGGCTGCCGTACTCGGAAAGCATGTTGCAGATTTTGTTGAACTCCTCGGGCGTGTGGTCGGACTGGGCTACGATGAGTACGTAGTTGCCCTGCTTTTCGTTTTTATACAGCGAATTTCTGCCGACATAGTGACCGTCGAGCACGTGGGCAAGGCGTGTGACTTGGTTCAGGCTGTCGAACGCGTAAATGCGCGTCAAATCGATACCCTGAATTGCCTTGGCGGTGCTGTTGTCTTTGTTCTGGCTGTTTTGTCTGCCGGTTTGCTTTCCCAAATCCGAAAGGGCATCCATTGTGTTGGCAATGGTGTCCGCAATCGAGCCGTCGTGGATTTTGCGGAACAAATCCAACACGTCGTCGGCGCCGTCGGAAATGCTTTGCAGCATACCGCTAAGCGTGTCCTCATATTCGTCGTCGTCATCATCGGTGGCAGAGGGCGCAAATTTTGAAAAGCGCGTGTCCAGCTCCTCGGGGTCCTCCACCTTTGTGATGACAAGGACAATGCATTCGGAATTGAGCGGGATTGCCTCTATCATAAGAGGAATGTCGTCCGCGTCAAAGCCAAATTCGTATGACGCCTGCTGCATCATGTCCCTGAACAGGTTTTTCGCCTTCTCCGTTCCATATGCAAGCTCGCTTATTTTCAACTCCCGATCTGCCAAATCTGCTTTCGTCAGCGTGCAGCGGATTTGGTGATCGTTTACTTTCTCAATCTTCATAATTTTCCCCCATTCTTGCTCAGTATTTGTACCTTCACTAAAACCAAGAATTATGACGAATTTCGTCGTGGCGAATTTCGTCATTTCGACTGTTAAACTTTCACCTATATTATAATGTAAAGAAAGTCTAAGTCAATAGTAAAAAACAACTGTTTTCAAAAAATTTATATATTTATATTGTAAGATACCATTCTTCTTATTGTATCGTACGAAATGTCAAAATAACATACGTTATTGTCCTAAATTCATATTAATTATTACATTTCGGGCAAATTATTACATTTCAGCCTGCATAAATTTTTGTTTTGTGCTAATAATTTACTTATAAGATGTTCCTGCGACAAAACCGTACATGGAAGGAAGGTTTCGGCGCCGGAAGGTGTTGTAGTACTTATTTGTGAAATCTTTGAAGTATATGCGTACAGGCTGTTTTTTATTTCATTGTCTTATTAGCTTGTGCAAATTGACCAAAAATATTTTGCCAAATACTAAAAGTATTTTTTCAAAATGCTTTGTACGTTTACTATCCATATTATTATACAACACTTTTTCGACAATAGGTACATGTTTCGGGCATCTTTTTTAAAGTTTTTTCATTTTTTTATATATCACGGTATACTTTTGGACTTTGGCAGCATGACAAAACAGAACACTTCGGTAAAGCCCCCTCTTTATCGTCATATCTGAAAGCATTTATATCTTATCATATGCAAGGAAAAAATGATAGGAGCTTTTTCAAGTAAATAATGGAATATTTTTTCCGTAAAATTTTTCTGTTAAAGTCTTTATATCAAAAAAATCAAAAAACAACAACTTTATGTGTACGAAACACAGACCTTTATGCTATAATGGGAACGATTGGAGGTATCCGGATGAAAAAAAGGATTATTTTGGTACTGGTGCCCGTCGTTCTCATTATTCTTATTTTGGCGGCGGCATTTGGGGGGAAGCTTTGGGAGCGGTTCTCGTACTCGCGGGAGCAGGCTGATTTAAATGAGTATTTTGGTCTTACGGAGGACGGTGACTGCGCGATTGTCCTTCAGGACGACATTTTGGAGGACAAGGCAAAGTTTGTGCATGGCACGCATTATTTCACGCTCTCGACGGTTGAGCAGTATTTCACAGACCGATTTTATGTCAACGTGGACGAGCAGGTGCTGCTGTTTACGACTGACACGGACGTAATTCGCGTTAATATCGGAGAAAGCAGCAATACCATGTATGTTTCCGATGTGCCACAGGAGATTGGTTCGTCTGATCCGAATTATATGGCGGCTTTTTATGATGATGATGTCCTTTATATCGGGGCGGACTATGTGAAAAAATTTGCAAATTTTGAATACTATGGCTTTGCGGAGCCTGAGCATATGCAGGTTTATACGCAGTGGGACGAGTACACGTCGGCGCGGCTTACGAAAAAGACCGCGGTGCGTTATCAGGGCGGCGTTAAAAGCCCGATTTTACAGGAGCTTCCGGCGGACGCGCAGGTGATTATTCTGGAGGAGATGGAGAACTGGTCGAAGGTTAAGACGGAAAGCTCCATTATCGGATATGTTGAGAACAAGCGTTTGTCGGAGAAGACCATATCGCAGCGAATGTGCGGTACGGATTTTCAGGAGATTGTATACAACAATGTGAAGAAGGAGGGCATGATTAATCTTGCCTTTCATCAGGTGTTTGAGGAGATTGATGGCAATAAGCTCGCAAACGCGCTTAGTACGACCAAAGCAGTCAACGTTGTGTCGCCGACGTGGTTTCGGCTGACGGACAACAGCGGAGGCATTTCGAGTCTTGCAAATGCCTCCTATGTGTCGAAGGCGCACGAGCTTGGCGTTGAGGTGTGGGCGCTTGTGACAGATGTGGACAGCACAAGCTTGTATGGTGTTACGATTGATTTTGATGAGCTTTTATCTTCGTCGGCTAACCGCAAGGTTTTGATTAGTGCGTTGATGAACGAGGTGGATACTTACGGGCTTGACGGGATTAACATTGACTTTGAGAAGGTGAAAAGCTCTGCGGGGACGCATTTCGTGCAGTTTTTGCGGGAGCTTTCAATTGAGACGAGGAAGCGCGGCGTGGTGCTGTCGGTGGACAACTATGTACCCAGCGAGTATACGGCGCACTATAACCGCAAGGAACAGGGGATTGTGGCGGATTACATTATTATTATGGGGTACGACGAGCATTACGTGGGCGGCGGCGTTGCCGGCTCGAATGCGTCGATTAAATTTGTGGAGGACGGTATTGCCAACACGAAAGAGGTTGTGCCTGCGGAAAAGATTATCAATGCCATTCCGTTTTATACAAGGATTTGGGAGACGGGACCGAACGGGCTTACGGCTTCCACGCTTTCGATGTCGGCGGAGCCGTCATGGATTGCGCAAAACGGCGTTACACCCGGATGGTCAGATGAATTTTGTCAGAATTATGCGGAATATCAGTCGGGCGACACGCTTTACCAGTGCTGGCTGGAAGATGTGGACTCGATTCGGGTGAAGCTTCAGGTTATGCAGAGTCAGGGGATTAAGGGCGTCGCAAGCTGGAAGCTCGGACTGGAGGACAGCGCAGTTTGGGACGTGATTGCGGGATATGTCGGGCAATGATTTCGAACATTTTGGGCATACAAAAATGGGGCTTTCGCCCCATTTTTTGATTGATTATTAATCACCAAAGCTAATACCAAGCATTTTCGCTTCCTTGATAATATCCGAATCGGGATCTACCATCTTGAGCTTTCCTGCTACTTCCTCAAGCGGAACCTTTACGATTTCCCTGTTGCGGTAGCCTACCATGAAGCCGTACTGTTTTTTCATAATCAGCCTTGCTGCTTCCGCGCCTAGACGGCTTGCGAAAACCCTGTCGTAGGAGTCGGGACTGCCGCCGCGCTGGGTGTGTCCCGGAACGGTAACGCGTACCTCCAAGCCGCTCTTCTTTGTAATCTTCTCTGCGATTTCATAGGAAACGCTGGGATATTTGTACTCTGACATATATTTCTTAAAGTCTTTCTTGGAAAGTGCCGCAACTTCCTTGGAAATGGCGCCTTCTGCCACCGCAAGAATGGTAAAGCTGCTTCCTCTCTCGGAACGCTTTTTGATTGCGTCGATAATCTTATTGATGTCGTACGGAATCTCGGGAATAAGGATAATGTCCGCGCCGCCTGCCATGCCTGCGTTCAGCGTCAGATAGCCTACCTTGTGTCCCATAACCTCAACGATGAACACTCTGCCGTGCGACGCTGCGGTCGTGTGGATTTGGTCAATACACTGCGTTGCGATGTCAACCGCACTTTGGAAGCCGAACGTCATATCCGTTCCCCAAAGGTCGTTGTCGATGGTCTTGGGCAGCGTTACCACATTCAATCCTTCCTCACGAAGGAGATTTGCCGTTTTGTGGGTACCGTTTCCGCCAAGCACTACAAGACAGTCGAGATTGAGCTTGTAATAATTGTGCTTCATTGCCTCAACCTTGTCCAAACCGTTCTCGTCCGGATCACGCATGGTCTTAAATGGCATACGGGAGCTGCCAAGGATTGTACCGCCCTTTGTCAGTATTCCCGAAAAATCAGAACTTGCAAGCATTCTGTACTTTCCGTAAATCAAGCCTCTGTAGCCTTCGAGAAAGCCGAACAGCTCTACCTGCTCACCGGAATTGAACAATGTTTTTGCCACGCCGCGCATTGCGGCATTAAGTGCCTGACAATCGCCGCCGCTTGTCAACATACCTATTCTTATCATGGAAACCTCCTTTTTCGCAAAATGATTGCGGTTTATTTTCGTTTGTTTCTTCTTGTATTATAATCCCTTTTTGAGAAACGAACAACTTTTTATGTGAAATTTTTTCAATTTTTGTGAGTTTTTCACAAAGCTGTTCTATCAATTGGGCAGAAAAAGCCTGCGGCACTCCTTTTTGATATTCCGCAGGCTTCTATAATTATAATATGTGATTATTTCTTAGAAATTGCTCACACCATCACCCACCGGCGCGCTTTCGAACACACCTGTGTTCTGCATATAGCCGATTTGTGCGACGCGGTTGACGTTTCTTTGCTCTCTTGTGATGGAAATGATGGTCGGTACGGCGCCGACTGCAACAAAAATAAGCTGCTGTACGAAGGAAGCGATATAGTCTCCCATTCCGTCAAGCTCCCGCACGAAACCCGGAACTACCTGAAACGCTTCAAAAACGCCTACTTTGTAATCATAGGTTTCCTTCATTGCCTGAGAAAGCTGGATTGCCCAGTCGAGGCGGTTTCCGAAATAGGTCATGCCAAGCATAACTGCGCAGGAAATGATAATACCGACTACAGTGAGCTTGCCGCCGAACTTGTCAAAGCCTTTGAGTGTACAGAATGCCAATACAATTCCTGAAAGCGCCGCCACATAGCCGAGCATTGCCAAAACAACGATACATGCCACGCCAATCAGCGAACCTAAAACCGCACCGATGATACCGCCGATGATGTTGACGTTTTTCTGCTGTCTTTTTTGCGCCTTGACCTCGTTCTCGCTTCTTGCCTTTGCGGCGCAGTTTGCGCAAAGGTGCAGTCTTGCGGTTTCGAGCATGAAGCCGACTGTCTGTGTGGAGCTGCCACAGGTCTGACAGCATGGCACGAAGCTTCTTTCGCTCAAAAATGCCGTCAGCGCGCTGAGCGTGTAGTCAACGTCCTCGCGCAGCTTGCCTTGATTGGTCTGATTTTTGTTGGTGACTGTTATCAGGCTGTCCTTCTGCGTCATGCCTACGGCGGGCGCTACGCTCTTTTTGAAAAGTGAGATTTCGGCTTTTCCAAGCGTTACGTTCGCACTTCTTGCGGAAGTCGTAATCGTCATCAGATACGGATAGCGCTGGTCGGTTGCGTATACCAGCAGCTCGTAGCCGTTTTTGACTCCATAGATTGTGTTGGTATATTCATCGTAAGTGAAGCCTATGCCTGCGGCAAGGCTTTTATAGTTTTCCGTTACTTTACTCATATGTACCCCCATCTGCACATGTTGCCATCTTCCTCATGCCTGAACATGTGCTTACAGGTCTGAGGCGCGGAATGCCCGAAAGCGTCCCTTTTTTGAAACAAAACAATAATATCATAAAATTTTTATAAACACAACTGTAAAATTGCAATCTTGCACCCTTCTCCGTTTCCATGTATAATGTCAAGGGAAACATATTTTATAGAAATTTTTATCGAAAAGAGGGATTTTTTATGCGTAAATTTTTAGAGGAATTTAAAAAGTTTATCAGCAAAGGGAACGTTATGGATATGGCAGTCGGTATTATTATCGGCGGCGCGTTTACGAGTATTGTGTCGTCGCTTGTAAATGATATTATTAATCCGATACTTGGTCTGTTTGGCGGCATGAATTTTGACCAGCTTGCTTGGAACATTACGGGGGACGTGACGCTTTATTATGGAAAGTTCATCACGGCGGTGGTGAATTTCCTGATTATGGCATTTATTGTGTTTATCCTTGTAAAGGCGATGAATACTGCTATGTCGAAGCTTCAGAAGAAGGAAGATGAGAAAGAAGAAGCGCCGACGACGAAGGTTTGCCCGTATTGCAAGTCGGAGATTGCGATTGAAGCCGTAAGGTGCCCGCATTGTACTTCGGAGCTTGAGCTGGAGCAATAAGAAATGGGCGCTGCAATTGCTTGTGAAATGCTTGTTTCAAATTGACTATATTTGGCTTTGACGGTATACTAATAAGGAATAGGAAAGATTGAAATCAGTTAAGGCTGATGTAGTAAATTATTGGGAAAGAGGGTGTATTTTATGGCTTTACCGTTGGAAAAGTATTATACCGTGGAAGATTATTATGATATGCCTGAGGATATTCGGGCGGAGCTGATTGAAGGGCAGATTGTATACATGGCTGCTCCAAGTACGCAGCATCAAAGGATATCGAGTCATCTACATCTTATTATCGGCAATTATATTAATTCAAAACACGGCAGTTGTGAAGTTTTTTATGCACCGTATAGCGTGCAGCTTCGCGAAGAGGACGATACCGTTGTTGAACCTGACATTGTTGTCGTCTGCGATCCGGATAAAATAACCCCGCGCGGGTGTGTCGGCGCTCCGGATTGGATTATTGAAATCGTGTCGCCGTCCAATCCGAGGCATGATTATATTACAAAACTGTATCTATATAGCAACGCAGGTGTTCGAGAATATTGGATTATTGACGCGGCACAAAATAAAATTTATGTATATAATATGCAGGACAATAAGCTTGTGCTAAAAGATTATACATTTCAGGATACAGTCAAGGTCGGTATTTATGACGATTTTTACATTGACTTTTCCGATTTTAATATTACGATTTAATTTTACCAACTGCTGCCAGTGCCTTTTACCCTTGCAGCAGTTTTTTTGGAGGAGCTTATGCAGTCCTTTTTTGACGAACGAGTAGAATTTGCAATTCAGAATATATGGATTAACCCGCATTCGGGCAAGCGCGAGGAGTCGCTTGCCGCGCTGCGTGACGCTGCCAATCTGGGGGACGGTGACGCGTTCTATTTTCTTGGGCGCTGCTATCTTGGAAAAAGCTTTGCCGACCCTGTGCTTGGGCTTCCTGACGACAGGAAATTTGCGTTTGAGTGCTTTGATAAAAGCTTGGAGCTTGAGAGCGCGGTCGGCATGTTTGCAACCATGCACATCGAGGGCTACGAGCCTTCGCAGGGCACATTTATCCACCCGCCGTATAAGTCCAAGCGCGAGATTTGGGACAAGGTTTATGGCATGGCTATGGCGGGAGAGATTTTCTGCCAGTTTCTTGTGGCGAATGCGTATTTTTACTGTGATGTGGCGGATTTTCTTGACATTACGCCCGAAAGCGTGGGCGGCGAAGAAATGTATTTACGCCGTGTGCGGGAATGGGCTGCTGCCGCAGTGGGACTTTACGAGGGCTGTGTGGAACGGGGGCTTGGAATTGCCATTCCGAATTTAATCGATATTTTGTCTTCAGGGAAGCATGGTGTGCCCATTATGAAAAAGCGGGCTGACAAGTATAAGCAGATTGGTGCGGATATGGGGATTGGCGTGTACGAACGTATGGTTGGTAATGATTATCGCGACGACAAACGGTTTGAGGAAGCGGTTGCGATGTACGAGCGCGCCGCAAGCCACGGGGACGGGTATGCGTATTACTGTCTTGGAAAGCTTTTTACATTCAAGGGGGCGCTGCGCATGGATTTGAAGCGGGCTGCGGACTATTTCGAGAAGGGCATTGCGGCTTATCCGAATGACAAAGGACTTTGCAATCTGCTGGGCGAAATACGGTTCCGCGGTGGGCAGGGGCTTGCGTGTGACTTTCCGAAGGCGTTTGCGCTGCTGGACAATGCGTACCGCAACGGCAGCACTTGGGGTTCGGATATGCTTGGAATGTGCTATCTGAAGGGACTTGGAACGGAGGTTGACCTTGAGATGGCACGGTGGATGTTTGAGCTGAACCCGAAGAAGCGGTTTGCGGTTTGGGGATTGGAGGAGTTGGAGAGTTATTAATCCACTCCTCCATTTTCTTTAAAAAACGCGCTTGTCATCTGTCGGTATTCGTCTATTGTATACTGCGGCTCGCAATTTTTGACACAGGCTATCCACTCGTCTTTCAGCTCCTCAAAGCTAACGCCAAGATAGGTCTGATAATCCGTTTCGTCATTCCCTTCGCGTATCAATTGCATGGTTTTATCCATGCCGTAATTTTTTACCAAATATTCGACAAAGCTTTGCGAACATTCGTACCAAAAAATTCCGTCCTGCGTTTGAATGGAATAGGTATAGCCTCCGGCGCGCCCGATAGAATCAAGCATTTCATTGCCTTTTTGCGCGTCATAAATGTCCTCCAATGCAACCCTTACATCATAGTTATAGAAATTCATGACATCAATGTCATTTTTCTCGAAAAAGTCACTGTAACCCGCGCCAATCCTTGCCGCTGTATAGTCGCAGATTCCTTCCTCAAGGGAATTGCTGAAACACGTTGTCCCGAGGACGGAGTGTGTCAGTTCATGTGGAAGTGCACGGTCTGCGGGGGTTTTTATTTGGTTGAAGGACAGCAGGATACTGAACTCGATTGTGCCGTCTGCGCCCTTTGTGGGAGACCAAACCATAGAGTGCGGCGTGCCGCCTATTTCGAGGTTCACAAAAACAGTGCCTGCGTCTGCGTCGACTGCCGTGTACCAGTCCTGCGCGTTTAAGAGGGTTTCGATTTGCGGTATGTATTCGGACACGAGGGTTTCGAAGGCGGTTTGGGTGGGGATAAAGCCGTTTGAAAAGTCGTAGCAGCTCCAGTAGTCGTTTTTGTAGTGGAAGGCGTAGTTCCAGTCTTTTTGCTGTAAGGGGTGTTGTGCTGTGTCTGTCGGTTCGTCGATGGCGGCAGAATGGTTTTTGCCTAGTATCGGAAATTTTTCGTCTGTCCCAAAACTTGAAAAATAGCAATACTTTTGGGATTACAGTCCTAAAAATATTGCTATTTATTGATTTTTAATAATGGGGCATTATGCTTTGGCGCATTCTCCGGGCGGATTAAGGTCTTTAGCATAAAGATATGCTCCGCTTTTATTGGAAGGTACGTAAATCCTGTACGTTCACACTTTTCATTATGACTTCACTCCAAACAGTTCTGCAATTACACCATTACATTCGTCAATATCGTCAGGAATTGCATGTTGCCCGTCTGCAATTCCTAATGTTTTTTTGGTAGCGGGCGCAGATAAATGCATTCTAAAAGGCATTGCACCGTCTGCAACACTTTGTTTTGCAAATATTCGTACCGCCTCCGCAAAATTTCTTAATCCACATACTCAAAATAATCAAAATCCGCCGCTATTCTCGTGCCGCAACCGCCGTTATTCGCGTAAATGCCAACCAGCGTTCCGGTATGGCGTTTCGGGTCGTCGGGTACGCCTTCGTCGCACAGGTAAATGCAGTTTTCAAGCGTTCCTGCGTGGAGCCACTCCTCGCCGTCGTAGCTATAATAGAAGGTTCTCGTAAGCCTGTCTACCACGACCTTGAGATAAACTGCCTGCTCCTTTATCCCGTCCACCTCCGCCATCAGCTCTTCGCCGTGGTTGCGGTTGATGACAAGCTGCAGTTTCCTGCCGCCCTCGTAGCACAGTGAAAACCGCGTATACGTTGCCGTACTGTAATAACAGGTCAAGCCCGCCTGCTCGCCGTCCCTTGTGGGGTAAAATTCAAGTTTTGTCGATGCCGTGTAGCTTAACTCCTGCTCGCGTCTCACCAATGTATTCTTTGCACGGATTTCTGAAAGCTGTCCGTCCAGTGTCCAAATGCGGAAATAGCCGGGGCGCTCTGTAAGCGAATAGTTGCCCTTTGCAGGGTTGCGCACAAACTCCCAGTTCAAATTCAATGTATCACTGTCAAAATCGTCTTTTGTCCATTTCTCAAACGTGCACTGCGGCAAATCCGGCGCTGTCTGCTCGGTGCTGGGGCCTTTGCGGTCGTTGATGATAAACCAGTCGTCGTCAAGCCATGTCACGGGGTCTAAGCCGGACTCCCTGCCAATCGTCGTGTAATGCCCTTGGTTTGGTCTGCCCATCAGATAATATACCCACCAGTCGCCGTTCTGCGTTTCAATTAACTTGCCATGCCCTGTCCTTTGAATGGGCGCGTCGGGGTCGAACTGGCGCATAAGCGGGTTATAAGGCGACGGCTCATATGGCCCAAACAGATTTTCGGAACGTCCTACATTAATGCCATGCCCATAGCCTGTGCCGCCTTCTGCAAGGATTGCATAATAATATTTTCCGCGCTTTAACAAATGTGGACCTTCGGGACACCGCTCACCCGTGCCCGGCCATACGGGAATTTTGTCGCCGATTACTTTTGTGCAGTCATCACTTAATGGGACAAGGTTAATGCCCGGGCTGATGACCATATAATGCTTTCCGTCATCATCTACGAAGTGGGACGGGTCGATGTCGTCCACCTCCAGCCAGCTCGGCTTACTGTATGGGCCTTCGGGCTTGTCCGAAGTCACCACAAGCTGTCTGCGCATGACATTGTTGTCGCGCTTGCCGTCCGCGTTCAGGCGCAACGTTGCCATGATGATGAATTTGCCGTTGCTGTACGAAATGTCCGGCGCCCAAATGCCGTGTGAGTCGCGAATGCACTGCAGGTCAAGGTCATCGGAATTGGTAATCGCGTGCCCGATAACGTGCCAGTGTACCATGTCCTTGGAATGGCTGATTGCTATTGCAGGAAAATACTGGAAGGTCGAATTGACCATGTAATAGTCCTCACCGACGCGCACAACCGAAGGATCGGGGAAAAAGCCGCGTTGTACGGGGTTTTGATAAGTATTGCTCATAGTGGTTTGTCCTTTCTGATTTCATTTTATATTACAGCGCCTGGTAAATCACGCTGTCAACAAGTGCATATCCTGTACTGCCATCCGTTCGCGACGCACAGAAAACACCGTTTTTCACACCAACCCATCTGCCGGGTATGGACTCCATGTCGCCTGCCTTCTGATATTCATTCCCGTCCGTACCATATGCAATCGTGACCGTTTCCAGCGGAAAATCCTTTTCATTCGCATTCAAATCACGCAATCCTGTACGCTTTACCGTATATTTTACATAAATTTCCCCTGCCTTCGCTGCATCAATCGGTGCAAGCTCCGTCACGGTTTCAATCGTTTCATCCGGTACAATCTTTCCATATTTTTGCACGCCTGTCACATAGCTTACTGCAAGCGTATCTCCTTGTTTTTTAAACGTCACAAGCCCGTATGTCATTCCCATTGAAATCACACCCGCCTCGTCGCCGTCCGCGAGGTTTGACAGGTCCAACTTTGTGACACAGGTAAACTCAGGCGCAGCCCATTTTTGCAGTAACAGGTTCGGCATGTCGCCGTATACGCTGTTCTTTTTGACTGCGTTGAGCTTTAGGTTGCTTCCGTTTAATGCAAACCACTCAGCTTTCGGGTTGGCATTCCACTGCCACTGTAAGCCAAGCGTTGTTTCCGAAAAATCATCGGACGCCGCAGGCTCACAAAGCTCCCATTTTACATCTCCGACATTTGGCTTTTTATATTCCATAACAGGCTCGCCATAATCGTTTCCGTCTTTTGCAATACCGATAACGGGCCAGTCGTTCTGCCAGCTCATTGGCTGCAAGTGGACAATTCTGCCTGCCGCATATACGTCTTGAAAATGAAGGAACCAGTCCTCTCCCGTCGCGGTATCCACCCATGCGCCCTGATGCGGTCCATTTACGGGGCTGTCGCCTTGACGCATAACCACTTTATATTCATATGGTCCAAAAATATTCTTGGAACGCAGTACCGTCTGCCAGCCAGTCTTGACACCGCCTGCAGGGGCAAAAACATAGTACCACCCGTTTCGCTTGTAAAGCTTTGGCCCTTCTATGGTCACTTGGTCATTTTCATTTCCGTCAAAAATTTTGACTTCCTCGCCAATCAAACCCATGCCGTCCGGCTGCATTTCCACCATGTGGAGTACGCTCTTGTAGCCAATTCTACTCTTTGCCACGCCTGCCACAAGGTACGCTTTTCCGTCGTCGTCCCAAAACGGGCAGGGGTCAATCCAGCCTGCTCCCGGTCGGATATTTACGGGCTTTGACCATGCTCCAAACGGGTCTGTCGTGGTACTCATGTAGATTCCCTCGTCGGGCATTGGAAAGCAGGCAAAATATGTACCTTCATGATACCGGATGGACGGCGCCCACACACCGCAGCCATGAATCGGGTTTTCGTAGCGCGGTTCGGGAATTTTGTTGATAATATAGTTTACGACCTTCCAGTTTACCAAGTCCTTTGAGTGCAGAAGCGGTAAACCCGGCGCGTTGCAGAAGCTTGAGGCAATCATAAAGTAATCCTCTCCTACCCGGATTGCGTCGGGGTCGGAATAGTCTGCGTAGAGAATTGGGTTTTTGTAATTGCCATTTCCCAAATCTGCGTTCCATAGTTTTGTAGCGATCATGTGTTTGTCCTGCCTTTCTCTTTTTATTCTATTTTTTGTAAGAAATTACTTTATCCGCTTTTTATAGTCTAACATATTTGGTAAAAATTTACTATAATTTCCCTGCTTTTAACCATTTTTATGCCCTTACTCTATTTCTCGTTTTTGCCGTCAGCCGAAATGCCTGTTCCATTTCCGGTGTTAATTCCGGTGAATCCTCATCAAACGTTATTGGATGCTTTCTTGCTTCTTCCAACATTTTTTAGTCTTCCTCCATCAACTGTTCATCTTTAGATAATGTTGCTGTTATCATAATATAAGCTCCTATCTTTTTCCGTCGCCAATTACACTATGATACCTACGGCGCAAACGGCAGTCTCTCAAATTTTGTATACGGTACCGTCACCTCCTGAAAGCCTGCCGCATACGCGGAAATGCTATACGGGTGCATGAAAAAGCGAATCCCCTCGTCCGTCAGCACGAAGTCCGTCATTTCCAAGGAAACCATATCATGCACAGTCTCTTTGGCATCCGCCCAGTATTCATCGGGATTCTTGTCAATCTTTTCACTGAAATAGTCTGTTACAATATCCTTAAGCTCCGCCTCCTCCATACCGGGTACCACATCCATAAGCAAAAGCCGCTCGCCCGTTTCAAGGTCAAACGTATACCCGTTCCAAATCGGCAGTCCATGCGCACCGCCCCAATATCCATATGCCTGCTGAATAAAGCTGACATATCTTCCGTCAAAATACTCGATACCGGATGCAGCCGAATCGTATGCATAAGCCGCACTGGAACTGTCGAAAAATTCCTCGTCCCTTTGCACATTATCTTCAAAGACCGCCCATTCGCTTGCGACCTCGCTCTCATACAGATACTCGTTAATTGTCGCTGCTCCCGCAAACGAATCATCTATCACAAGCCAGCTAAAGTCTGCCGTTCCGATCAAAGCATTGGGATCGTTTTCCTTGTAAATGTCGTGATGCTCGTTGGCAAGCGTTCCCACTTTAGAGATCCCTGTACTGTAAATCGGCGTATCAAACTGTGTCTGCTCCATTGTGTCTAAATCAAGCCGCAGCAGATACGCTTCATAGTCCGTCATATCCGTATAATAAAGCGCATTTCCCAATACCCGCAGACCAAAACTAATCGGAGAAAAACCGCTTGCATAGCTTGATATATCATTTAACTCAAGCAATACGCACCTTCCCTGTTCCGCAGCCGAAGCACGGTTAATCACGATATGGTTGTCTTCCATTGTCATATAGTAAAACATGCCATCCGCAAATGTCATGCAATGCATTTCTGCATCTCCCAAATCACAGATTGTCGTAACCTCTTTCGTATTCAAATCAAAGCTTTCCAGCTTCCAACTGTCAGACTGCATCCCGATATAATACGCCTTATCGTCCTCCATCGCTACTGGCGCGCCAAAGTTGACCCATTCCTCGCTCCCGCTTTCCACATCAATTTTAACATAAGATGAATTTTTCTGCATAATCAAGCTGCCAAACTTTTCGATGGATTCGACAGGCGAAAGAAAATGGTAACATTCGCTGTGAATGTTAACCAATCTGTAATCTTCCCCCAAATCCTTTGTGTACCGAAACGCCGTTTCCTCTTGCGGAATTTGTTCCCCAAGGCTTCCATCCTCGAGAACGCTGTAGCACTGCACGTCACAGCTATCATTATACACATACAAAATATTATCACTATAATAGATACTCAACAAAGGATGCTCAGCGTCCAGTCCCGATACCGCCTGTTCATATCCGCTTCCATCCGTATTGATTGCGGAAAGCACAAACGCAGTGTTCCCCACTCCGTCCTTCTCATACTCCGCCGTCTCAATAAAATACAACCTTTCCCCCAGTACAACCCCACAGCCGTCAAACACGTTATAATGCGGTTCATAGGTGTCGCTTTTCCACAAAACCTCTAATCTGCCAGTTGCTTTATCCACAAAATAGATGTATGTTTTCCCAAAAAAGTAGACGCTGTCCTCCGTTTCCTTCACTGCTGTCCCGTTTTGCGATTGTGACACTTGTGTCAGTTCTTCGTTATCAGCCGCATCTGTTTGTGACACTTGTGTCATATTTTCAGCAACATCCGCAGTGTCCGTTTCTGACACTTGTGTCATATTTGTGTCATTCCTGTCAACGACCGGAGGCTTTGCCCCGCAGCCGCTGACAATTGTGGCAATGGATAAGCTAAGCATTCCTGCCAAAATCATTTCTCGTCGTTTTATATTCTTACGCATTTTCTTATTCATACTCCCCTGTTTATCTTTATAATGTTATTTATTATCCGGATGATCCGTGTTCTGCACTTCATTCTGTGGTGTCTGCTGCTGGAAATTGTCATACCTATTCGCAGTATTTGCATTCTGTACACCGCCATACGCTGCCTGCTGCTCCTTAATGCGCTTCTTTTCCTCCCTATGTTTTTTGATTGTCTTTCTGAGCGCAAAGAACAAAATAATGCCTATAATCACAAGATACGGAAACAGCCTGATAAACAGGAACAGCACAACCTCAAGGAACATCAGGAAACCGCTGTAGGTTGATTTTATGGTATTCGTCAGACGGTCTGCAAAGGTATTCTTCTTTACAGGCTCCTCCTGCGCGCGAAACTCCATCACTTCCTCGATGCCGATATTCACATACGAGTACGCCACATCCACGTCCATATACCGCTTATTGGTCTGCAAACGGTTGATGTCATACTGCACGGAGGTCAGCCTGTCCTGCACCGTTATCATTTCCTCAATTGTTGTACACTCCTCCATCATGGCAAGCAGGTTTTTCTCCTGTATTTTCAGCGCCTCAATCTGCGTTGTCGTGTCGTAATATTCCTGACTGATATTGTCAATGCTTGCCGACTTCGACGTAATTTTTCCCACACCGTCAAGTGCGGAAACAAAGCTGTCATAATTTTTCGACGGCACACGGATTTCTATGTAATTGCGCATTGTGCCCTGCGTCTTGCGGTAGTCCGCGTAGTACCACTCATAGCTGCTGTCCGTCTCGTTTTCCGACTGAATAACGCCGCCGTACTGCGTGATTGCCTCCTTAATGGATTTCATTGTCCCCGCATAATCCAAGGTCTCAATTTCCATATTGCAGCGGTAGACAAGCTTTTCCTCCAAAAGCGTCATGCTGTCCATATTCTGCGTCGTGTTGTCGCCGTCGCCATCAGGCATTTCATAATCCACTTCCTCCGCAGCGGTAGCTTCATTCATGGTAAAACTATCTTGCGCAATCCCCGCGCCATACTCCGCCTTTTCCGCCGGCGCAGCCGGAGCATACGCGCCTCCCGCATCATTGCTCGCTGTCGCTTTATCCGACGCGGACAGTGAACCCGCTCCCCCGCAGCCTGTCAAAAGACATGCGGTAAGGACGGTTGTCAGCAACATGGTTGACATTTTTTTCACAAACTTTTTCATAACAAACCTCCTCGCTTGGTCAGAGCCTACGCTCCTTCCATCTTTTGCACATAACACATATAAAAGCATAATGTGTTATGATATTAATAGGTAGTTTTAGTATAAACAATTTTATATGGCTTTGCAATGTATCGGGCAAAAAAGAACAGTGTATTTGACAGTGTATTTACAAAAAACTCATGTTTGCATAAGTTATCTGTGCTATACTATCAAAATGTAATTATTCCAAGCAATTACCGGAAGTCAATCCGGGTTGTTCATTCATGGCGTATCGCCGTAAATTCACACTAAATTTATTTACATTCCAAAGAAAATCAATTGAAAGAGGCAAAAGGAGAAGTTATAATGAAGATAATACCACTTAAGTATGATTTCTGTGTCAAGGAAGTCATGGAGAATGAAACCGTAAGGAAGTATTTTATCAGCGATGTATTAGATATTCCGCTTATGGACATCAAGTCCGTGCGGATATTAAATCCGTTTCTGTGGAAGCGTTATAAGAAGCAGAAGCTCGGGATTTTGGATATTCAGCTTGAGCTGAATGATGATGCGAAGATTAATATCGAAATACAGTTGAAGCAGAAATACAACTGGAAGAAACGGTCGGTTTTTTATCTGGCAAAGATGTTTACCGCGGATTTGAGGCGCGGTGAGGATTATGAGAAAGCGAAACGGTGTATTGTCATAACGATTTTGGACTTTGAGCCGGAAGACTGTGTAAGTGCTGATTACCACACGGTTTACATGCTCCGGGATAAATCAGGTAACCCGTATACGGATGTGCTGGAGCTGCATACAATAGAGCTGAAAAAGAAGCCGCGCACGGAACAGCCCTGTCCGCTTGATGAGTGGCACAGTCTGTTCAATGCGGAGACGGAGGAGGATTTGGATATGCTGAAATCAGGGACGAAGAATTTGGGGATTATCGAAGCGATTAAGGAATTGAAGGAAATCAGCCTTACGGACAGGCTGCGCTATGAGCATGAGATGCGGCTTAAGGCAAAGAGTGACAGGCGTGCGGAGGATAAGTTTGTTTATTTTCAGGGGCACAAGAATGGTATGGAGAAGGGGAGAATTGAAGGTATTGAAGTGGGCAGAATGGAAAGCTTGAAAAGCATGATAAAAATTTTGCGCAAAAACGGGCTCTCCGATGAGCAGATTGCCGAAGAATTGGTTGCAGAATGCGGGTTAAGCATTGAAGAAGCAACGGATGTGCTCCATAAAAGCAACCCAAACGGCTTATCAGACAACTAATTATTTACAAGCAAAATTGCCACAATCCTATATTAAGTCAAAAAAGAGATTGCGCCATGACCTCACTTTCGTAAAGGTCATGGCGCAATTTGTATAGTGTATATGAGTAAATTTAAAAAGCGTTAATTAATTAGTTTCCCTGAAGAAACATGCCTGCAACAAAGTCTGTACCTACTTTTGACCAATATGCAAACTCCGTGGTTTCCTCTTTTGACGTATCATATGCTGTAAATACACCCTTTTCGTCCACAGTAAAGGCAAACTTTCCTTCCGTTGTCATGCCTCCGACATAACTAGGTTTCTTGATTGCGGAGGAAATATTCATGTCTTTGTTATTCTTAATTGCATTTGCCATATATGCCGCTTCTATAAATCCACCTATCTTATTGCAGTGCGTGCCATCATTGACATTCATAATCTGTTTTGCAAGAGGGCTGTTTTTGTCTTTCGCATCCGTATCTGCCGCATAAGCATCATTAAACATGTTCTGTGAAAACGCAAATGCATCAATCAGTAATACATTCTGTTCCTCTGCAAGCTGCTTAACTGCTTCTACATAGGCATTATCGCTTGAAACAATGGATTCTGTATTATCCGTTTTCTTAGAATCATGATGTCCATCAAGAACAATTTTCCCATTTTCATCATACTTCATTCTTGACACAGGAGTCACTAATACCGGGATTGCCCCTTTTTTCTTCGCCACCTCAATATACTGTGTCAAATACCATTTAAATGTACCACTTGTATGAGGATAATACTGATTTCCATAATTTTCTATGCACTTATCCTTTGTAGCCTGTTTATCAAAATACGAAACATCTAATGCCTTCAAAGTATCTATCGAGGTCTGTTGGGCAGGTGTTGAAGGATACTTTCCATCCGTACCCTTTTCTCCAACTGATACATATCTGTCACCAAGATATATCTTGCTGTTGGAGGAATCATTATGTCCGAACTGGATAAATAAGTAATCGCCTTTACCAATCTCTTTCTCAATTGATGCCAGTTTTCCTTCATTAATGAAGCTTCTTGAACTTCTCCCTCCGTCGGCATAATCCACAATTGTTACTTTCTCCTCATCAAAAAACTCTTGGAGATACTCACCCCACGAACCTTCATCGCGGATTTTTCCTCCCATCCACATTCCTTTCGCGGAATAATCCTTAACCGTAGAATCACCTGCAAGGAAAATCTTTATGCCACCTGCAAATTCATCATCCGACTCTTCAACCTTATTTTGTGTCACAAAGTCCGCCGCAGTTCCCTTCTTTCCACTTGCGGTTTCAGGAATTACTTTTACCTTAATTGCAAAGCCCACATCTGCCTTTTTGACAATATAATTTTTCCCTGTCGCCGCAGTTGAAGAATATACAAGTGTTGAACTATCTGCTTCGCCTACGCGGTACCAGTTAATGGTTGAAGCATCATTGCTATTATTATTTCCATTTAATTCATAAGTTACAGAAAGCTTTGTTCCGGGACAAATTTTGTCAACATGCTCTATCGCCGGATTCGTTTTAAACGAAACATCACTTTCCTCTGCTACATAATGAGAAGGTGTCCAATCTCCCAAATAGTCCGCTATCGTTTTTTCAAAAGTACCGGTCGTAGTCGGCTTTCTCTTGCTAAGGTCAACAGCCGTGCCGTCCAGCAATGTCGTATTATACTCTTTAAAATTAGCTGCTGTTGCCTTATTTCCAGACATATCCTGCCATCCGTCATCGTAAATTATATTGCTGTGCGCCAGCTTTGTATTAACAAATGTAACTGTTGCATTCGGTCTCCACGGTCTTCCATAGAATCCGCTCTTTACTTCACGATTTTCATTCGCTGTAATTGTGCAATTCCAAAACAGATAACCATGCTGTGAAACACTGCCTGCTTTTGCTGTAGCTGGAACTCCTGACTGCGCCGCTGTGATAACACCACCTTTTCCGCTAGTGACACCCGGGTTTCCGGTATAACCTGCAAAGCTAAGTACACAATTGTCAAATACACAATCACCATCGCCACAGATATAGTCTGTGTTGCCTTCTATAAAACATTCTTTAAAGTAAGAATGTGTTCCCGCGCCTTCCTTACCTGTGCCAAGAGTGTCTTGACTACTGATAAATGAGCATTTGTAGAACTCTACCCTGTCAGCATCACCAATATACATTGCAGCCGCACGCTCTTTTAAGCCTGAGCTCTGTACATCTAAATACTTTGTCCTTACAGCCTTTGTTGATATTGGCTCTACGCCATCTTCGAGCTCCTCGTCTGTCACATACAAGTTGTATGAATTTTCAAAAACAATATTCTGCGCCCTAAAATCTGCAGCCGTAACCCTTACCGTAGCACCCCAGTCTTTCACACTTTGATCGTCTTCGCTTTTGCCTTCGCCGATTCTTCCCTCGTTCTTCTGATATTTATCATATGCCCGTTCTTTATCATAGTAGCCTTCGCTGCCCACACTATAATACTTATAGCCAAGACCATAATACCATGTGAGCTTTACCGTTTCATTCGGCGTATCATTTACAAACGATACGAACGGAACATCGACAAGGATTTGCTCTCTGTATGTTCCCGGCGCAATATGGATTGTAATGCGCTCTGCATCACTTGTTGGAGCCTGCATGCGTCTAACATCTTCAAGTGCCTCATTGATTGTCTTATACTTTGTTCCATCAGTATTTGCACAATCTACATACACGTCTGACTTTCTTTCAATCTTTTCCAAAGGTGCTGTTGATACGAGCATCAATGCTTTCTGTTCAGCTTTGCCCTCTACTATGACGTGCGTTGTTGTCGTATATCCTTCTGCATCCAGTTTTGCGCTGTATGCGCCATCCCTGAGATTTGCATTATATGCATCATTCTCCACGGTTGCAGGATAAACCATTCCGTCATCAACATTTTCAAATTGAAGCGATGCTATGCTAACATTTGTAAGTTCATTTTGATCAATATCAATAAACTTACCCGAAACAGCATATACCTCTTTTAATTCTACCTCAATTATCGCTTCTGTGTTTGGAGCGCTCAAACGGACTGTTGTATCACCTTTTACCTTGTAGTCATTTACACCTTCCAAGACAATTGAATATTCCACATCTGCAACTAACTGGGCATTAAAGCCAAGCGTCCCTGATTCTGCATAATTAATAAGCGTTATTGTATCAGTTCCTGTTACCAGCTTAGCCTTCAGCTTGGATAAATCCGCATCTTGTGAAAATCCTTTTATCTCACCGGAATATGCATATGTCTGCATTGTCCCAATTACAAGGTTATGACTCTTTCCGGCTGCCACATCAGTTTCCGTTGTTGTTACCTTTTTGGTATCATCCGTAAATCCGTAACCGGTTGCGCCTGCAAGCACTGCTGTATAAGTATAGCCTGCCGCAAGTGATGCCTGATAGCTTGTTCCATCAATTACTGCCGCTGTTTCAGCATCCGTTGTATCATTAACAAACTTAACCGAAACGCCTTCAAGTGATGCAAGAGCGCCTTTGTCAATCGTACCACTGACACTTACTGCCGGAACTCTTACCACTCTGTTAAAAATCGGTTTCGCATTGGGTACCGACAGCTTATATTTGCCCGTATAATTAGCAACAAACTTCAGTTTCTTGTTTGTAGGCGCGGTTGCATTTGTTTTTAATACATCTGCCTGTGTACCGCTTTCCCCAAGATAGTCAAAATGAACTTCTCCTTCTTTTCCGTCACTTGTACCTACATACGCGTATACAATATCACCTTCCGAAACATTAACTGTTAAAAACCTAGCTTTATCTGTACTTGGATTTCCACAATAATATTGACCATGTGCTGTGTAATCCTCATATTTAAACTTTGCTGTTGATGACAATGACTGTCCATTTGATGCAATATCACTGTAGAAACGATCACCCTGCTGATAATGTATTGTTAAGTCGCCAAATGCCTGAGTTCCTGTCTCTGAAAAAATCTGATTTTTTCCGTCTTCGCTTGGCTGAATAACAGTCATGGCTTCCCAGTCTGCTTTTGTAATGTTATTCTTATACTTAGCTGTGTCTGTCTCTTCCAATCCGCCAAAATCCCAAACATCAATCAGCTTCCCTTCTGTCGGTACAGGAGGTTTCGGAGACGGCTCTGTGCCTGTTTCCGTTTCGGTTGTTGTTTCTGTCTCTGTTTGTGACTCACTTGGAGCAGTCTCTGTCGGATTTTCCGGATCTACCGGCTTTGTTGGATCTTCCGGTTTTGTCGGATTTTCTCCCGATGAGTCGCCGCCTGAGCTTGATTCCTCTTGGTCAGGCTCCCTTTCAGATTTCGCGTTGGCTTCAATCTTGAACTTAAGATTTCTTGTACCGTAATATCTGCCTGTATCTGTGCCCTTGATTGTTACTGTAGCAGAGCCGAACTTATTATTATTCTTGTATGAAACGATTTCAATTTCATCCGCCTTTATCAAACCGCTGGGCGTATACTTCTCAATCTCCTTTTTTGTAAGCGTAACGGAATTGATTCCATCAAACGGCTGAGGCTTAATGTTGTCCGTCCTCTCAAGTTTTACACCTGCCAGCTTGTCTGCTATACGGCATGAAAGCGTTGTCGCTGCATACTTGTCTTTGTCTGCGTTTGCATCGCTTGGTTCCACCTTGATTTCTGTTGCCGGAACTGACCATGTAATCTTTACATCAGCCGGCTTTACCTTTGCGCCTGATGCATCTGTGACCTTTGCCGCATTGACTACCTTATCATCGCCCTTCGCCTTCTTTGCATCTACGATTGTGCCTTCCTTAATATGATAACTGCCCGGAACAACCTTAATCTGAACCTCTGTGTCTTTTCCAATTATATTTTTATAGGAACCGGCACCTGTGATTGTTACCGTAAATGTGCTGCCCAAAGCAATATCCTTTGCCTTGCTTTCTTTGCTGTATTTAACCTTGTAATCCTTATTCTCTTTAAGGATTACGCCGCTTTCTGCCAGTTTAATTTCCGTAAGTCTTGCACCCTTTGAAGAATACTCTGCATCAAGCGGTTTTTCCGCTGTGCCATATTTTGCCAGCTCTGTTTTGACAGCTTCGTTTTCCGCGATTGTGTACTCAATCTTAATCGTGCCGGAATAATTGTTTGCACCCTTTACAGTGAGCATTGCCTTGCCTGTCTGTGCGTTCTTCTTGTAAGCAAGTGTGTAGTCTTCCTGTGGTCGGAGTACTTTTCCATTTGGCAGTTCTATTTTAAAGCTGCCAAACTCTATCGGGCTTCCCTGATATACAAAGTCTTTCTTTTCTGTCGTTTTAGCCTCCCACGACTTCGCTCCCTTTGTAAATTCAGCATTGGAAGCAGTAATCTTTATGCCATCCGTCTTTGCAAGGTCAGCCTTCTTGATGGTAAATGGAAGTACCTTTGTTCCGAAATATTCGTTCTGTCCGATAATGGTAACGCTTGCTTTACCTACATTGATATTATTCTTGTATACAATTTTGTAGTTTACCGCATCACCAAGCTCCGCAAGTCCCTGTACTGCCGGAGTAATATAATCATTCCTGTATAATGCTATCTCTTTCAGTTCATTCTTATCAAGCGTAAGCCTTACTTTTGAAATGTCCTTTAAGTCCTTCTTACCTACAACCTTGTACTTAACTTCTTTGGTGCCATAAAATGTACCCAAATCCGTACCCACATTTGTACCTTCAATGGTTACTGTTTTTTCTCCTACGGTAGTCTCGTCCTCTGCCCTCTTTACCGTATAGTGCAGATTTTCCGTAAGCTCCTGTTGGTACGTAATCGGATTTCCGTTTTGGTCTTTCTTGCCGCTGTCATAGAGATAAGATACTTTAATCACATACGGCTGCTTCTTGGAATATACAACATTTGCTGTCTCAATTTTGATTTTTGACTCATCGCTTATTGATATTCTTTTTGTTTTCTTGTCTGCCGGTATCTTGTCATTTGGTGTTGTCGGGTTGGTTGGTTTATCATCGCCCGGCTTGTTCGGATCATCAGGGTTGTCCCCACCCGGTTTGTTCGGATCATCGGGATTGTCCCCACCCGGCTTGTTCGGATCGTCAGGGTTGTCCCCGCCCGGTTTGTTCGGATCATCGGGATTGTCTCCGCCCGGTTTGTTCGGATCATCATCTCCTGAATTATCAATGTCAATTTCCGTCTCGTTTACAATAAGCTTAATGTCGCTAAATGTAATGTCTGCATCTCCTGATACGAACATACCAATATACTGGCTCTTGTCAATCGTGCCAAGCATATAGTCATATCCCTGCGACATTGTGGTATTGTCTGCAAATTTACACAAATATCCCTTTCCATTAAACGAAAGTGATAAGTCATAGGTTTTTCCTACTTCAACCGGAGCAATCGTCTCACCATTGCCCTCGCCCCTTGTCAGCGTTCCTGACTTACGACGGAAGCAGTTTGGTGAATCCTTTGCAAATGTACCTGCCACAACATATTCTGTGGTCTTACCTTCGCCATCTGTATGAACCTCTGCGTTAAATTTTGTATCAATCAGCATATCATCACGTGCCATCAAACCGAATGCCGTGGTCGCATCATTTCCCATTGCATTGATGGTTGCTTTTGCAGTCAACGTAAATGTGCTGTCTGAAGGCAGCTTGTAATAATACATTGCCCTGCCATCCTCCGTATCGGATACCTGTGTACCATTGGAAGATTTAATATGCATGTTATTGTTATCTTTACCCAGAGTATAATTCGTCGTATTAATCTCGTTGCTTACACTGCCAAATACGGAC
Source organism: uncultured Lachnospiraceae bacterium (assembly GCA_947567595.1). Classification (GTDB taxonomy): domain Bacteria; phylum Bacillota; class Clostridia; order Lachnospirales; family Lachnospiraceae; genus COE1. The sequence goes on from CANOMQ010000002.1 coordinate 56,504, forward strand.
CCACTAAAGATACCGTAATCACTCCAAATTGCGCTCTTTCCTGTAGGAGGAACATAATTGCTGTCATGCCCGCCCGCATAATGCCAGTTTGCAACCAAGTCCTTTTCCTTTGTAGGCACATTGTCAAGGTTTGCCGTGTGCTCTGCCAAAGGAACCTTTGTTTTGTCGAGCTTACTGATTTCCTTCGCAAGCATGTGTGCCACTACCTTAGCACCATAAATATTTAAATGTGTATCATCAACTGTTGTTGGATCTTCCGTTTTTGCATTCCATCTGTGTAAATAGACCGACTCACTTGCCGTTAATTCTGTCCACTTTTCCTTTGTGCGTTCTGTCAAATCAATAACCAGAACATCCTTTGCCTGTCCGAGGTCAATGATAGCCTGTCTGTAATCTCCACCCGGAAATCCATCTATATCTGACTTAATATGAACTCTGTCACCTGTGTACTGATCCTTACTGCTTCTTCTTACAATCGGAGTACACAGAATAGGAATCGCGCCTTTCTTCTGTGCTACCGCAATGTAGTTGTCATATAATGACTTTGCAAATGAGCCTTCGGTTTCCCAAGTACCGTTTGGATTTGTATACTTCGTAGTGTTATCGTTTGCATCATTATGACCAAATGCAATAATCAGGACATCGCCTTCTGCTATATCAGTTTTTAATTTATCGTAATTTTTTCCGCCACCCTTTGAAGGGAAATCCTTTGAGCTTGCTCCTGACATTGCTAAATTATTTACAATATAGTATCCATCTATATAATTTTCGAGCACTTCACCATATCCATAGCGAGGATAATAGCAGTCATCACCATATACAATCTCTCCCTCAGCGTTAACTGTATTGTATGTGCATGATGTTGAATCACCGACAATCCATATCGTGTGCATATCTGCCGGATCAATTCCGCCCTCAGGAGGCTCGGCTGTACGGGTTATCTTAATGCTTTTCAGCCATGTTGTACCACCTGTTGCTGTCATTGTTAAGTATGAACCCTTTATGAGATTTTCATATGAAAATGAATTTGTTACCTTAGTATTATCAACCTGCTCGGCTCCTGTTCCTATCTTATAATTCGATTCGCCCGGTTTTCTAACGGTTATTTCTACACTACCGGAACCTGAAACCGGAATTTCAATTATAGCTCCTTCATTTATCTGTACAGCATCCGTATTTATGTTAAACTTCCCAGATGTTGTTGTAATGTATAATCCGTTATACTCTGTTCTTGGCTTGCTTTGGAGACTCGGATTATATAACATTGGATCCGGATTTTCAGCAAAGAAATCCCATTCCATACGCTCGTCAAACTTAAGAGTATATTGCGTATTATCCCCCTTCACCTCAAGCCTTTCAGATGCGTCAAGCTTATACGGATACTTAACATCTTTGACCTCTACTGTATAAGTTCCATCTCTTAATTCAATATTTTCCGTACCTGTAAACGAATAGTCATACACTTCATCCTGTTCATCTACATTTATAAATGTGATTTCAGAACCTGAAACATTTATCTTATCATTAAAGCTTTTAACAGTAATATTTATCTTTCGTTTTGTTACTTCTGTAAATTCAATATCCTGACTACTCTCCTGCGTCATAATCATTTGTTTAGGAGCATAGTCAAAATCATGCAGCTTTTTCCCTTCTGCCGTTACATTATAGGTCGTATTCTTTTTCAAGCTGACCTGATATGTACCATCATCTTTAATTGTTACCAATGGTGTATGTTTCTTTTCATCATCAGAAACAAAAATCAGCTTAAATCCTTCTGGAGCCGTAATTCCTGTAGGAAATATAACATTTCCTGTTACCGAGATTACATCCATAGACTCTACTGTAATATCCAATGTCTTAGCCTCTGTAACCTCTATCTCTCTTGTCTCTGGCTCAGTAACCTCATATTTATCAGCACTCAGCGAAATCACATATGTGCTTCCTTTATACAAGTTCGCTGTATAAGAGCCGTTACTATTAATGTCTGTTTCGACAAACGAATTTTCGTCCGCTTTATCCGTAAATTTTATTTTAAGCCCTGTCGTACCATCTTCAATGCCCTTTACTGTACCTGATATGGCAACGGTCTCTACTTCCTCTACTTTAATTGATGCAATCTTACTTGTTCCTGTTGCTACGATTGATGCGTATTCCTTTGTTCCATCACAAGTAAAAGCACTTGTAACCCCTGTAGGTTCTTCACTGCCTACTGTTCCTTCTACTGTGTATAAAGCACTTGCTTCATCAGCAGCAGTTATTGTTATCTTGCTTCTTTTTCCCTTGGGAACAGGTACACGAATACGACCATTTGTGTTTAACGTAACACCACTACTATTCTTTGCAAAATTCCCACTATTATTTGCTTCTACCTTTAGACCGTGGTAATATATTGTACATTTATTAAAGCTAGCCACATCTTTCATATCTGAGTCGGTCGCTGTAAAGTCCCATTCTGTACGTGTATCTTTTTCAGCCTTAGGTGCCACCTTTACACCATAAAGATAATCTTTGCCGCCAATATAATATGTACCTTTCTCCTCAAGTGTCAGCACAGACACATATTGATAACTTGCTCCTACCGTCTCGTCTGTTTCTGCTATTACGTTTTCGCTCTCATCCACAATTGAAATCTGCCCTAGGCTTGAAGAAGCAGTCCAATATAATGTAACATCAACCGCTTCGGAAGTTATGAATTTAACCATTTTTGTACCGTTTAATTGTACTCTTCCGCCGCCCATTCCTATATCTTTTTCTTGGTCAAACTTTTTAAGTCCGTTTATTGCATCATATTCATAAAAATATTTAGCTTGTTTTGTTTTATCATTTATTTTCGCATTTTGCATTACCTGAAAATAACCGTTGCCTACTACTTTGTTATCCGAAGCACCAACAGTAATACTTCCGCTCTCTGGAACCCCTAAGTTTGTTTCATATTGATTAAAACCAACTATTGCCGTCGTACCAGCCGATATTGATTGAAGTTCTCCCTCTTTAACATTCTCATCCTGTTCTTCTGTCTCTGTCTCTGTTATTTCTTTCTCAACGTCAGTATTTTCCACTGCCGTCACAGCCTCACTCGTCGGAGCAGCTTCCTTTGTTGTCTCTTGTTCTGACGCTTCTTCGTCCGCAATCTTGGTCGTGGTTTCCTCCTTTGCATCTGCTCCGAAGTTCGCATCGGGAGTTTCTTCCGACTCGATTGCTTCTGTCTTCTCAATGGACTCTTCCACAAGCTCTGTCGAAAATTCCGTTGAGGCTTCAGCGGCATACGCGGTCATTCCCGTTGGTGCGAGCCCGGAGATTACCATTGCTCCTGACAGCACAAACGCCAAAATCCGCTTTGCCAGTTTGTTCTTCCTATTTCGCATATCCGCTCCTCCTTTTAACTAATTTTTAGAGCATAAAAAGACCTTTTATGCTCAAATTTGTATTTTTTATTATAAAGTATGACATAAAGGCATAGTCAAACGAAATTTAATGAATTATTTTACAAAAAACACCCGTCCATACTGTGAATAACGTACAGACGGGTGCTCATTTTATTCATTTTTTTGGCTATTTTGTATAAAGTGCACAAAAAAGACAACGAAAACTACGCCATAACTCCCTCTTTTTTGGTAGCCACAGCGTAGTTCCGTATAGTGTATATGAGTAAATTTAAAAAGCGTTAATTAATTTTTGGCAGTCTGCCGTATCGTGTCTGCTGACAGTCATTCAATCGGTCTTATGAAACAAATCTTAAGACGCTGTCTTTAATAACTGAGAGCTTTCCTCTATTACGGGCATCAAACTGCTCAAGGCTGCCTGCATTTTTGAAACGTTAAAGGTAAATGTCGCAACATCGCTCTTTACGCCATTCTTTATTGCAATCGCCTTAATGGTTGTAGTGCTTGTAATTGTAAGTCCCTTTTCGTCATTATACAGAGGGCTGTTCACGCCGGGGTCAGATAACTTCGAGCCGCTGCCCATCGTATAACGAATTTCTGCATTTTCCGTAGTCGTTGCAAGCTTAATCACTGTGCCTGACTCGATTACTGCACCTGTCTCGATTGCAGTGCCCGCGTCTGTCTTTGCGGTAGGTGCCTGAACGTCCGGCTTCACAGAGAATTTGAATGTAACGACTTTACTTGAGGTCTTATTTTCTGCCTTCGCAAATGCTTTAATTGTCGTATCTTCTTCCAGTACAATCTTGTTCGTTGCATCATACTGCTTCGCGCCATCTGCATTAGTGCCGTCACTATTCTTCGGGTTTGTTCCGTCATCCGTGTAGTAAATTGTTGCATCCTGCGTAGCGCTGCTTAATGTAACGGTTACGGTTGTCTTTCCATCAACATCTTTCAGTTCCGAAGATGCCTTTGGTGCCGCCACAATCTTATCACTGATATTGCTGTCGGCTAATTCCTGTGCCTTGGCTTTGATAGCAGAAAGCTTGGTATTGCCATACCCTGACCAGTATGTGGACTTTGTTGTAAAGGTGTCGTTTGTATATGCTGCATCCTTTCCGTTTCCGGTAAATTTCTGCTCGTATGCAGTAAAGCCTGTTGTGTCTATCTTGAATACCGTTTTTCCGGCTGTCGTCGAGCTGCCTGCCTGATTTGGTGCCTTCACTGCATAAGAGAGTGGTGTGTCGAGTCCCTGAATTGCTTCCGCCACAAGCATTGCTTCAACCATGCCGCCCAGCTTATTGTTGTGCGTGCCATCAGCGATGCACATGATTTCTTTGCCGCGTTCCTGACTTCCATCTGTATATGCATCATCAAATAATTTTGTGGTCAGCTCATACGTATCAATGAACAAGACATTTTTGTTTGCAGCCTTATTATCCTCATATACCTGCTTTGCAGCTTCCCAATAATATGAGTTTGGATTATTCTCATCCTTATGATGCGTCTTGTTCTTGCCAGTACTACTATCATAGGACATTCTGGCAACAGGCGTCATGATTACAGGAATTGCACCCTTCTCTAATGCCATGTCTACATACTGCTGTAAGAACCAACAGTACGTTCCAGTGCCCTGCGTTCCGTCGTCAATCCATTTAATTGTGCCATTTTCATATTTGTAGTAATCGGGATATACACCAGCGTTGTTCTTTTCTCCCTCCGTATATGGATATTTGCCGTCATCGCCTTTAGCTCCTATCGGTGTATATACGTCCTTCTTATTCTCAAGTATCGTCCGCGTATGACAGGCAGATTGAGGAATTTGCGGCACAGAACAAGGCGAATAAGACGGGTGTATATGTCAACGGGCTTTTGCCGGAGCAGAAGCTCAAGCCTGTCATTTCCATTGTCTTGTATTACGGGACGGGCAAAATCCCTGACAGCATCTGCGCCATGATGGATATTCCGAAGGACGAATGTGTCAGAAAATATGTGCAGAATTACAAGCTGAACATGATTAACCTCAGGGAGCTGACCGTTGCACAAGCCGAATTGTTCCGGTCGGATTTTATGTTTATTGCAAAATTCCTTGCGAAATCTTATAATAAAGAGGAGCATATCCGGGATTTGCGGCAGAGCAGGCAGATATTGGTTCATACCAAGGATACGCTCTTTACATTGGCAGCCATCACGAAGGATAAACGGTATTTAAGGCTCAGCAAAACGAAAAAGGAGGATACGGCAGTGTGTGAAATTGCGGATGCGTTGTATAATGAAGGGTTTGCGGAAGGGGTTTCAAAAGGAATTAAGTCCATGATAGAATTATGCAGGGAAATGGGACTAGACCGAGATAATACCTTTGAAAAAGTTGCGGAGAAATACCACCTTTCGGAGTGCGAAATTTCTGACTATATGGATAAATACTGGTGTTAATTGCACTATCACATCAGCTTATTAATGTCCTACGCAAAAAGCCAACCTCATTATTTCAGGTTGGCTTTTATGTATTCTTATTTTCATTTAACTGACAGTCTAATCAAACATCAAAACACTGCGTCTTTTTTCTTCAAATATTCATAATAGTAGGGTTCCAACATTAGTATCATTGATTCCTTTGTAAAGTCCCTAAAGCGGAAAGAATATAGCAGTTCTCGAATGTGCCTTATATTTATTCCATCTTTTAATGAAAAATCTTCATTATATTTTTTCAGAAGCGAAATGTATAGATGTAACGCAAATTTCTCGTTAATCCTTTCCGAGCTCACATTATCCGGTTCAATCCATAACGGTCGTAATTTTAAAAACCAGTAACAATATAAAGCTGTTTCCTTGTACTCTGAAGTAATCATTTCGTTATGAAACACCTTAAAATAATACTTTCTTTTGTGAACCCTTACAATAATGTCTCTCAAAGTCTTAACATTTATTTTGACCGACTCATACGGATATAAATCACTGCCCTCACAGAAATCATGTAAAAGCTTATCTAAATAGCCAACTTCTTCCATATATTCCTGTTCGGTCATCCATTTGTATTTTTCTGACATATCAACATCATGCCTCCAAGCTATTTAATCATCCAAATCATTGTAAATCATATGCAAAAATTCCTTGTTTTCTTTTAACAGCCTGTCACTTGCTTCTACCAGCTGTGACAAGGTGGAAGTGTCTTCAATTTTGCTATTCGTGTCTACCTGATCCTTGCTGTAGCGAAACACTTCCCGAATCTGCTCTTCACCATATCCAAAATACTTTTTCCCATTATCCATTGTTTCCCCCTCCGTTCTATACAATACAGATATTGTGTTCTACATGTGTGATCTCAGACCATGTATGCGCAATCAGGCTCGTAACCTGAATTTCGCATTTTAATCCCTTAAACCTCTTGTTTTCCGGCATCTGAGCCCTGTCCTCGCTGAAAGATACCACATAGTGGTCTCCACGATAGCCCACTTTATTATTCCCCAAAGACCTTGTTTTATCAACGGAATTTTGAGTATCTATATCAAAACTGTTTTCAATAATACCTGCAATTAATGGAATATCCTTTTTACTATATGCAATGACCCTAACACCCGCTAAGTCCGTAATTTCGCTGTTCTCATTATATTTATCCTTGCGAAGCTTTTTCCTTAAGCTTTCTATATCTTTTGCTCGTTTAGAATACGACGCGATTTTTATATGCGGATACTCTTCTTTTATAATTGCCTTTAAAATGTTGAGTATCTGCTCTGCAAAATTCTCATAACAAATCCGCATTTTTGAGTATTCTCGAATTCTTTCTTCTACATACTGTTCGTTCATGCTCTCTTCACCATCGCATACTTATTTTAAACAAAACAAAAAGGAAAGGCTTTATTAGTATAGCATATTACTGCGTCTTATTCAATTATTTTGCCAAAACTCTTGGATTTTCTTTTAAAATTTTTACCTGAAATTTAAAAAATAATTCCCAACTAAAAACCCCGCTCTCGGAATCACTTCCAAGAACGGGGTTTTCGTCATGTTTTGCTTATTTCTCCACAATCTTAAATTTGAGTACCTTCTGTCCATAGAATCCGCCGTCTACTCCGGCGATGCCCCGTACGGTCACTTGTGCGGTTCCTTTCTTTGCATTGTTTTTGTACGTTCCGGATACAATCTCAATGTTTGCATTCTTGCCGCCTAGTCTGTAGGTACGTGTGTCATACTTCGGGTCTTCCGTACTGATGTTCTTATTGATATATTTATCAATTTCAACTGTCGTAAGCTTTACGGGATTTCTTCCGTCATATGCAAGCGGATCCTTCTTTTCCAAATCCTTGTTGAAGATAAAGTTTTTATCCTTTGCAAGATTTTTTGCCACTCTGTATCGAACGGTTTTTGTTCCCGTATAATTATTTGCATTCTTGCCAATCGGTTGGATTGTAAAAGTCTTTTCTTCTGTGTCGGAGCTGGATTTTATTATATCCGTTATCTTGTAATCCTTATTAAAGCCCAGCTTCACGCCCGACGCATCCGTTACCGTGACAGCTTTTGACAATGCCTTGTTCGGATCTGCGTTAAATGCATCACTATCCGCAGTTACATCATCGGACACGTTAATATGCTTATCGAAATCAGCCTGTATGATTTCAAGGTCTTTAAAGGTCTTTGTTCCCTTGCACAAGCCTTTGCCCGTAATGGTTGCGGTTACTTTGCCACCAACGTTGTACTTCTTTGTCTTGTCCGTGTACTCGTATTTTGCGGTATAGTCAACGCCCGCGCGCAGCGTACAAGCCTTTCCGTCCTTTGTTACTGTAATTGTACCAAGCTTTGCGCCCTTTGGTGAATATGGCAGTTTTCCATCATTCGTATCAAATACAAGCGTTTTATCATTCAAATCAAGCTGCTTTATTGTGAACGAGTCTGACCAGCTACCTGAAAGGTTATTTCCGACACCTTTTACGGTCATGTTTACTGTTACCGTTCCTGATTTGATGCTGTTCTTGTAGGTTACGGTGTAGTCCTCATTTTTGCGCAGCGATCCCGCTTTGCCGTCCCTTGGTGTCACTTTCAGATCCTTCGCTTCAATGGCAGCGCCCATGTATTGCTGCTCGGCGGAAGCTGTTTTATCAAAGTCCACAAGTGCGGTTGCTTTTGCCGCGGTTTTATTTAATGCCGCTTTTTTTATGGTAAACGTAAGCGTCTTTGAACCAGCATATTTGCCGTCCCCATACTCCGGATTTACCGAAATTGACACGGTTGCTTTACCAGCATTGATATTATTCCTGCAAGCAATCCTTATGTGTTCCTCAGGCACATTTTTCAGTCCGCTTTTGTCCTTCGAAAAGTCGAGGTCTCCATAACCGATCTCATGTGCGTAACCAGTGTAAGATGCCGTTTTCAGCTTTGTTTTTACAGTTGCATTAAAATCCACCTTAGCCTTGCTGATATTGACAAGCCCGGCATCCCTTGCGGACGCATATACCTTATATGGAATAGGTTCCGTTTTGGAGTCTTTATCAATGATAAATCCGTCTACGTCCCTTCCTGCCGCAGGTCTTCCTTTGCCCTGCAATGTTACCTTATACTCGTTGCCTGCCTTTTCCCATGTTGCTGTATAATCAACATCTTCCGCAAATTTAACATTCTTCTTATTTCCAGCGGCATCGGTATACTCATAGGTTACGTATGTTACCGACTGCTTGTTTCCTGCCTTTTTATTATAAATCGCAGATGGAACTGTTATCTTACAGTCATTGATATTAATTGTCTTAACCTCTGGTTCATTCGGATCGACAACAGGCGGTTCATCGGTAATTGTGTAAGCAAAGGAAACAACATCGCTGGGCTCCATGCCTTCCTTTGTCGAAAATGCCATGATTGTTGTAGGTTCTGTAATGACAATCGGTTTGGTGTCGTCATAGAGGTATTTGCTGTCAGCAGTCGGTGTTGTTTTGTCTGTTGTGTAGTAAATTGCTGCACCTTCTGTTGCAGGTTTTAAATGAACTCCTGTTCCCTTTTTGACCGCTCCTGCTGCCGGATCTGCTATAGGAGCCTTAACCTTTTTCTCGTCTTCCGGATCGTCTGTTTTTATTGTGTATGTAAAGGTCGCAACATCGCTATACTTGTCGCCCTTCTTTGCTACGGCTTTGATTGTGACCGCTTCCGTGATGACAATTCCTTTCTCGTTATCGTATGGCTCACGTCCGCTGTCTTCTTTGCTCGGATCTGCTGCAGCGTCAGGGGTTGCTCCCTTTGTGTAGTAAATATTGTCAACTTCTGCCGTTGTACTCAGGCTTACCTTCTCTCCGCTCTTCACGGCTGTTGGCTGTGTTTCTGAGCCGGGTATTGCTATCGGTTTTACGACTGCGCCTTCCGGAAGAAGCGTGTAATGACACTTGAGCGGTTCGCTTGTTTTATCATCTTTAACTGCTACTGCCCAAAGATAGGTTTCCTTTGTTATTGGTATTTTTGTTCCTTTAACATAGGATACACGACTCGTATTTGTTGTGTCTGCCGGATCCGTCAGACCAGCTTCCGTTTCACTGATGGTGTAGTAAATGGCGGCGCCGTCTGTGGTGCAGTTTAATGTAATCTCGCCGCCCGTGCTCGGGAACTGTGCCTCGTTAGCGGGTGATGCGGTCGGAGCCGCTATGGTTCCTGCAGGAGGATTATCTGGGTTGTCCGGATTATCCGGATTGTCCCATGGTGTTGTTGGCATTATGTCATACTCGCTTGGTATCGCCGGCTCGGTTTGAGACGGTGATGCGGGTGTCTCACTTCCTACATTATTTGTTCCATAGTTTGTTGCTTCCCATTGCACAGTAGTCATATCAAGCTTTCCTGCTCCTGCGTATGGCACTACTGTTTTGTAAAGCTGTGTTGCATCACGGGTAGTAAAAGTATATCCTTCAGGTAATTTTTCCTTAAACTTTTCTTCATCCGTAGTTTTTTTGCCAGCATAACTATCTTTAATTTCAGGTGTCGTCAACTGCATTTGCTTTGTATTTTTATTTATATAGTAATACACACTATCGACGATATTAATATACCCTCTATCATCCTTGGTCTCACTATAACCTGAACGCAATGGCGATCTGAGACCTCTCATGTAGCAATTTTCAAGAAGCATCTCACCATTACATGCTGAAATTGCACCATTTCCCGTAATATTCGGATTTCCATTTTGATATTGTACGTCCATTTGCTGTGCATCGAATACACAATTATATTCATGTACTTTACCAAAACGTAATCTTGGAAGTCTGGACATTGCATTCTTGTGGTAGTTATTTGCAAATGTCACACGCATTACTTTATCTTCACTTGCAGTGTCACTAGAACCGAGTAAATGTGCCTTCTTCTGTCCGTATACATACCACCATACATCTTTTGCACTCATTTTTTTGTCCGCATTCGGCGCATTCATATTTTTATCGCGCAATTGTCTGTAATATGCTATCTCTACCTCTTTATTGTTAATATTATCCTCAAGCCATTTCATCTGTTCGTTGAAGAAAACATTGTCCTTACTTCCGGGCAGAAATTCACACCATGAAATCGTCACACGCTGGTAATAATTACTGTCGCTTGAATTGTTCTTAATGTCAATCAAACCATCATATGCCTTGTAAAAAGTACAGTGGTCAATCCATATGCCTTCCGCATGTTCATCAATGACCATATAATCCCAATCATTTATGTCATAATCTCCGGGGTTCTGATACTCTCCTTTTGCGTTATAACCACCTTCATCCCACTCCCAAAGCTCATCAAATGTGAGGTTTCTGATAATGATGTTTTTGGTAGACACATCTTCAAACTTCATGCCTGCGTGCTTAATGGTTGCTCCGTTCTTTGAAAAAATTGTCAGGTTTTGAAAACCATGCATATTCAGGAAAGAAACGCCTGTCTCTTTCAATGTCGGGTGCATTCTTGGCTGAACTGTATATGCCTTTATTACACCGCTGTAATCAGCAGATTCACCCTCCTGCGGTTTCTCACCCTTAGCTAAAATATTTAAGTTATGGTTTTTCTTAAGTTCAAGTTTTCCAAGATTTAAATCCGTTGTAATTTCTATTACATTTGGTCTGTCCGTTACGCCCCGAACCGCTGACAGCGCTTCAAGAAATTCTTTTTCATTGTTTACTTTGTAATATCCCGTGGTGCCTTCCTTAATAAGACCGCCGCCTGTAACATTTGCAGCGCCCGCATAGCCTTCCAAGTTATACATTACTTTTGACGCGTCCTTAGCGTCCTCTGCATCATATACGCTTTCTGCTGTAAGAGCAGGTAATGTCGTCCATTCTGCGTCTACTTCCTCTGGTGCATAATCATCATCGGGGGGAGGAGTTGGTTCCTCTGTTTTGTTGGAAAATGCAATGAAGTAAATGTTTATGCCACCCTTAACAGAAGCAAGATAATATTGTCCTGACTCCTCAATTTTATATTTAATTACAGAAACAACCCCTCCTTCAGCCGTACCTTCCAAACTAGGCTTGCCGCTCACATCGTCAAGTTTATACAATCCAAGTGTTCTATCTGTGTTAGGCTCTGTCTCTGATGGACTTGACGAACTTGTAGCAAACACAGTTAATGTACCTTTGTCCTTCGCAGTAAAATGTATGCTACGTTTGTCCTTACTGCCTGTTCCTCCCAATTTAATACGCTGTGTAAATTTAGTTCCTTCTATTGTCTTTTTGCTTCCATCTACTGTAACTTTTTCACTACTTGTAGCTTTTATGACAAAATCTTTTACTGGCTTCTCTGCCACAAAGTCAATAGATGTCTTGCCTTCTGGTATTTCTATTTCATCTGCGCTAAGACTGAACTCAATCACAGGCTTTTCATCTCCGCCTGTATCCTCGTCCGCATTCAAGTCGATGCCATATACATGAATCTCGCTATCAGCAGAGGCTACATAGTAAACACCTTTTTTCGGTATTTCCAATGTAAATGTAGCTGCATCTGTAATATCCGCAGCAGAATTTACTACTGTGCTGCCTGTATCATCGAGAAGATTTAAGGTTCCTGCCGCGGCTCTTGCTGTCGCTGCATTGCCTGCCGCAGCAAATACCGTCACTGTACCCTTGCCGGGTGAGGTGATTTGTATACTATTTTCTTTTGCGCCTTTCGTTGAAAGATTAATATACTTTGTGAAATATATGTCATTTATTGTAGCTTCGCCTTCTGCTATCTCACAGCCTTTTGTGATGGTATAAAATTCATTTACTTCTAAATCGGCTGTAAGTGCTGTCTGTACCTCCAGCGAGCTTGCCCTGAATTCCTTGCCGTTCGTTTCTGCTGGTGGGTTGTCAGGTTTCGGATTGTCTGGGTTATCTGGATTCGGATTGTCTCCCGCATTACCATAGGATGTCTTTGTCCACTGTATATCGGACATGGTAACAGCGCCTGCGCCTGCATATGGAACTACTTCTGTATCTAACTCTGATGCATTATAAAGTGTATAATCACCATAATTTACTAACTTTTCTTTAAATGCAGCCTTTTCTACTATAAGAGGAGCGTTTTCTACTCCATTTTTATAATTGTCAATTGGCTTTAGCTCTGGTGTTTTGTTGCCTAACTTATAGATACACCCTTCAGATCCTATATGTCCTTGCTTACTGTTACTGTTTCCGGACATAAGCGGTCTCTCAATTCCGTCTATATAGCAATTTTCAAGGAATAAATATGCATCCGCTGTTGTTGAAATCGCGCCATTACTTGTCAAATGGCTTCCACCAGCGGTGTCTTTCTTAGCATAAAGCTCCGACGAATCAAGAATGCAATTATATTCATGCGCAATCCCCCAACGGAGTCTTGGCAATCTGTCCATCGAATTTTTGTATGAGTTATTTGCCAATGTGACACGTATGCCTTTTGTTGAATCTGCGCCATCACTATGTCCTAGAAGATGCGTTTTCTTCTGTCCGGAGGTATATGTTATAATATCGTCTTTGGTGTAACCTTCGCCCTTTAAAGTGACTGTATTTCCATCCTTTGTATAAGAAATATCTGTTGATGACTTAAGCGCCCTATAATAATTTGTACTCGCTGTATAGTCTTCAAGCCATTCAATCTGTGCATCATAAAAAGGATGTGTGACCTCTCCATCTACTGTTTTCGGTGCACTCATTGGCTCAAATTTACACCATGAGAGCGTGACGCGTTCATCTTCACCGTTGCCTTTTGGTTGTTTTACATCAACAACTCCATCATACGCTTTGTAGAACGTACAGTGGTCAATCCACACACCGTCGCTGCCGTCTATGCACATATAGTCCCAGTCATTTCTGTCATATTCGCCTGTCTTTGCTGTTGCATTTCCTTCACCATCAACTGTTATATTTACTTCGTCATCCCACTCCCAAAGCTCATCAAAAACAAGGTTTCTAAAAACAATATTTTCACTGCTTGAAATCACAATTGCACAATGTTTTATCGCTGCTCCGTTCGTTGAAAAGATTGTAAGGTCTTTAAAGCCGTTTAAAGTCAGCTTTGATACACCAGTATTTTTCAAGTCAGGATGCATAAGCGCCTCAGTATGCGCCTGTATTATAGATGAATAATTTGCAAAATTATTAACCTCTTTATTTCCAAGATTTAAGTCGCCTGTCACCTTAATTACAGAAGGTTCAGCCTTAGAATTAATCTTTAAAAGAGCGCCTAAAAACTCTTCTGCTGTGCCAACTGTATAGTAATTTACTACATCATTTGTTTTTTTCATGACACCAGCGCCTGTTACACCATAAGAAGCTGCATAACCTTCCATATTATATTTCGCAAGTTCTGCAGAGTCTTCTTCAGATTTATCATATAAATCATCATCTCTCACGTCTTCGCCGCTGACAATCTTTGTAATATAAATATTAGAACTGCCCTTTACTTTCACACCAATAGTAACATTGGCGTTTTTATTCTCACTTAATGTAATAGTCAGTTCTATTAATTTTTTTGATATAAATGAAGTACAATCTATCTCCGAAGAGAGCACTTCTTCACCCTTTAAAAACTCAAGGGAGTTCGTTATATCTTCTTTTTTTGAAATACTGCTCTGATAAATTTTTATTTTTGCTTTACCTTCATCATCTGTTATGACAGGTATATGAATTATTGTACCTACATTTACTTGAATTCTGTATTTCCTTTCCTTATCTGGAGTAAATTTTCCTTTCGTAGCATCTATATACAAAACATCTCCTAATTTATTTGTATATGTACCTGTTGCTCCATTAATTTCATTAGTCTTATTATTGCTGGACACTATCGTTTCATCAAAATACCATTTTGCGTTTTCATGCCCGTCTGCAAGCTTTGCATCTCCGGTTGTAGCCTCATTCTCCTCCTCTTCCGTTGTCTGCTCAGTTTCCGTAGTCTCTTCCGTATCTGTTTCTGTTTCGGAGGCTTCTGTCTCAACAACCGCAGACTTCGTTTCGGAAGCTTTGGAAACTTCTTCTTTACTCTCTTCCGCTGATTCGGATGTCTTCGCAGAAATTGCCTCTGTTTCTTCCGTTATCTTTCCGTTTTCGGATTCTCCTGTCTTCGCCTCGGAGGATTCCTTCTCCGACAACTCGCCATCCTCGGCGGCTTCCTCCGAAGCAGCTTCTGTTCTTCCCTGAACCTCCGCTTCAACAGACGCCTTGGCATCCGACTGCTCCGCCGCGAGCGAAACAGGCATGCTCGTCATCACCATCGTGCCTGCCAGTACCATTGCCAACGCCTGTCGCAGAAATCTGTTTTTAAAACTTTTTCCTAATCTGCTCATGTGCATCTCCCTTCCTTGTTTTAAATTATGCAAACTTCACAAAATATGATTTTATTTATGTGCTGTATTCATAAAGTTTTTTGTGATTTATGCTTCATTAAATATTATAATATTAGCAAAACTTCCTAGTTTTTTCAATATGCTACAATAAAAATTTATATATGATACCAAGTATGACAATCATGGCATTAATCCATATCGCATAAGACATACAGGAATGTGTCTGTTATTTCGCCTCAAAGAACAAATGTTTCTTTCTTTTATTTCCGTTTTAACCTAATGGATTTGTGTGATAACAATTTCATTTTTTACATCAAAAAAGGATGCTATTTAATAAACTTTGCACCCTTAATATTTGTTATTGTTTAATTCTAATCTTTGATTCTGTCAATTTCAGTAATATAAGCCAACTATTACAAGCATCACTTTCAATTGCACATATTTATTATGCATTATATTATTTGTGTCCCAACATTATTTAAAAAACAACATCCTTAAAGAGTTTCTTACATATCTCTTGATTGTCTATATCATCATTATCCAAATTGGCATTGTCTTTACGCTTATAAAAAAGATAAAAGAAATTATCTCTATCCCTCTCCTTGGCTTCAATAGCAGATACTATTTTTCCAACTGCAGCAACTTTTTCCCCATCCTTCGTACGAAAAGCAATATTTGTTGCCGAGAAATCAGGTTTTCCGAAGCCACTGTTAAATTGCGATGCCATCAATATAACAAAATTACAACTAATGCCTTTTTCTTTCGCATAACCTTCCAAAGAATGTACTACTTTTAAAATCATTTCTTTATTCTCTAATTGAACTCTTTTTGTTTCTGGATCCATATCAGTAGTATTCAGAATATCCTTTTCTTTTTCCAGTTTAGCAATCAAAAAACCATGTATCACCCAAGAATCGGTACTTTTGATTAGATACTTCGCTGTAACGCTCATAGCCTGTTCAAATTTTTCCAACAGACTCCCTCCTGACGCCATATCCAGTACAAATGCCTTATATTCAGCTTCTGATTTCCAAACAGGATGTCTTCTTATTCTGCGTTCAAAAAATTCAGAATAATTTCTGAAAAGGGCATCCGTATTTTCCCTTGACAAAATGAGAACAGCCTTTTCTCCATTCTCCTTTAAAATCTGAACCACCTCTGCACCATACATTTCAATCTCATTGTAAGTAAGAAATCGCCGTCCACCCTTTTTCAGCATCTCAATCATAGCATTTGCTGCTAAGTCTTCAATTCCAATATAAAAGCACATCTTCTTTACTCCTTGTTGTTTATATTTGGCATTTAAGCCGTAATTGCATAAATGTAGCCTCTATTTACACGAAAATAACACCAACGCTTCATTTATTATGAAAAAACGCTTGAATTTTACTTAAATATATGCAACATGTCCTTTGGTAGTGTTATCTATTATATTATTTTTTTCACAAATTATAATCGGATTTTTCTTGCATTTCCCCAGAACATATTGTCCAATAAATCAGACCTTGCACGTAATAACATGGCATATTAATCAATAAGGGGAACCATCTTTCAAGTTGAATTAACCTGAAAGATGGTTTTCTTTCCTTATTCCACAATACTCATATCTTTCCCTGCAAACGGATTCCATTCTCCCAAGAATGCTGCCACAACGGTATCATCATTCACAACAGTTGTCCCGTCTGAAAGTGTCACATTGCCGTCTGCGCCTGCGCTTAGCACTGCTGCCCAGTCTGCGCGGGCACTTGTATCAGCCGCTGCCCCGGTCGTTTCCTTCGACGCGTACTCCTGCATGAACGGTGACTCGCCGCTTAACGAATTGAGCCAGCCCTTTGGCTGAATGAGCGACTCGCTTACGCCGTTGAAGTCTGTCTGTTCTATGATGGTTTTATAGAAAAGCACTTCGCTGGTGTCTGCCTTCCACGGTCTTCCGAATGCGCCCGGTTTTGATTTTAAGGTTGATGCCGTATCAACGCCCGGTGTGGTGGAAGTTACGGTGCAGTTGTACATCAGGTAGCCTCTGTCGCCTGCGTTCTGCTGTGCTGCCGTGATATAACCTGTGTCGTTTGCGTCCTCGCTGGTGTTGAATACAAGGTCACACTTTGCGAATACCGCGGTCATGCCGCCATAGATGTAGTCCACGCCGCCGTAAACTGCGCAGTTGTAGAATCCCGCTGTCACGTCATTGCCGCCAAACAGGGTGTCCTGTCTTCCGATGAACTTGCAGTTGTCAAAGAAAATCTGCTTGCAGCCGTTATTGATGCCAAGCGCTGATGCGCGCTCTACCATTGATTTCTGCTGTACTGCCGTGCTGCCTGCTTTCATGGAAGCCCTCGGTGTGTCCTTGTCGCCCTTGGGCGCGTCGCTCTGCGGTACGACGGTGTCGTTTGCCTCTTTATTTGAAATATACTGGTTGAATGAATTTTCAAATATGATGCCTTCCGCGCTGAAGCCGTCTGCCATGACCGCTACGGTTGCGTTCCACATCTTGTTTGCGTTTTTGTATGTCTCATATCCGTTTTCCGTGCTGACCTTCAACACGCGCTCGCTCCAGCGTCCATCCTCGTCCATGCTGTAATAATTGTAGCCATGACCATAGTATGAGGTGATGCGCACTGCGTTTTTGTCAATGTCAACGCCCTTGTTCAAGGTCTGAATGCTTGGTGTGTCACTGGCGTTCTTAAGCGTGATGTTCGGCAAGCCGATTACAAGCATTTCCTCGTAATTGCCCGGCTGGATTTGGATTGTGACGCGCTCGTTGTCTGGTCTGTCCATATAGTAAACCGCAATCAGCGCATCGTTGATTGACTGGAACTCGCAGCCTTTCTTTCCAACGGTAAGGACTGGTCTGTATGCTGTCTTTTCTTCTTCTGCTTCCTTCGAAGGAAATGCTTGTCGTTGACATGCCGAATGTAACACTGAAGAATGCCAGCGCAAGTCCGAGCATTGCTCTGAAGAACAAGGGTGTTGACATTGATGAAAACGCAGTTCGTATCACATCTTACTATGGACATGGCTATACCTATTACAGTATGGGCGATGACTGCAAGTGGGATGCAGATGTACTTGCTACAAATAAAGGGAACGGCTATCCTTCCTTCAAAAATCCGGGAAGCGGTACCACGAACGGAAGCTATTGGAACGCGACGGTTGTCATTTCAGCAGGCGGTTTCCAAGCAGAAGGCATTATTTTTGAGAACTCCTTTAAATCGCCGGGCGCAATCGAAATCGTTACGCGTTCGTCGTTTTCACGCTTCATATTACGTACAGCTTCCAATGCATCATTAATGCTTTGGTAATCATATGTATTATCACTGCCAACCGTAATTGTTTCCTTATATGCAACCTCCTGTGAGCCATTCCGAAGCATTACGATTGTCTTGTCCACTGCGGCGCCGCTTACCTTGACATCAGAAGTTACCTTCTGTGTATAGCCCTCAAGGACTGCTTTTACCGCATACTGTCCATCTCGAAGCTCAATTCCTTGAGTACCCGTAAATTCATACTCGTACCCTTCTTCATCGATGTTCGAAAACGTAAGTTTGGTCTGCGCTGCTTCTTCCGCAGTCGGTCCTTCCAATGTTACATTGATTGCGTACACAGGTTTCTTTGTAAATCTAATGTCTATTGTACCTGCATCATCTGCCTTGAATGTTTTTGTCTCTAATGTATAGTCATTTATGTTCGATTCCTCGACTGCATACTCTACACCCTTCTCAAATTTTCCGGTGTAGGTTACTTGTTCCGCATCAATTGTAATCTTGGGAACGTAAACCTTTTCTTCATTTTTGAATGCAATCTTTACCTTTGCTGCTGCTTCCGGTGTCAAGTCCGCAAGAGAACCTGTAACCTGAACCAAATCTACGGTTATCAGCGAAACTTCGAACTCCGTGTCGCCTGCCTCGTTTGGCAAGGTCAGCTTATTGTTCGCACCGACAACGCATCCCTCTATTCCCTCAACGCTGACATCATAGCTGTATTGCTCATGGAGCTTTACGGTATAGTTTACTTCGCCGGACGCATTTGTTACTTCCGCTTTCGTCTGCACTCCGGTCGTTCTGTTTGTGAAAATCAGTTCGGAATCGTTCTCCCATGATGCACCGGATGGAACGATTATTTTTCCGCTTACTGTAACGATGGAAGGTCTTTCACGATAAATACGTGCGACTACCAGCTTCTCATTCGGAGTATACAACTTATATGCACCATCCTCAGAAGCCGTAAATACTGTTGTGTTTGCTAACTTTGTCCTACTAGCACGTGTATATTCATATGTTTGTTTATCCATGCCGCTGGGGGACTCCCATGTGATGGTTGATGCTGTTCCGTTGCTGGATACAACAGCCGTTACCATATCGCCGGCTTTTACATCCAATGTCATCCACATTTTTCCGCTTCCGGCATTGTCATACATAATTCCCTGATATGGAGCTCCAAACTCATCTGTAAGACTACCTTCGTTTTGTTCACTTGTAATTGTTGTGTTTGTCTTTAGTCCACGCAAACACCATTTCTTTTTAGCGTTATTACTAATCAGCTTAAGTCCCGTTCCTGTATCTAAATCTTCGCCTTCTGTTGTAATAGCATCATCTTGTGTAATTACTGAACCGGCAGGCTTTCCCGGATACCATGAATTAATGATATCTGCTGTAAGTCGGTTATTATATGTTATGTTTCCTGTGCTTTCCAATGCTTCCGCACCAAAATCCCATACGTCATAGGTGTGATGCGTTGTATCGGTGCCGGTAACGGTTACAGTAATTGCTGCTAATGTTTCTGTAACGTTCAAAAGTACGCTGCTGTTAATCTTTGCATCCACATCCGCGTTACTACATGTAAGCTGATATGTCTTGCCGATTTTCAGCTTTACTGCCTCACCGTTTTTCAGCTCGTGCTTTTCTTCGCTGTCTTCTTGGTTTGTCAGTGTTAATGTATACTGTGCATCTTTTACAGCATCATCCGCAGATATTGTAACTGTAGGGTTTACAACTGTTGCGGTTAAATCGATTGTAACATTTATATCCTCTGTTGTCGTTGTAACCGTTGTTCTGCCTTCAAACGTTGCCTCAATATCACTGTTGCTGGAAACGATATTGTAAACTGCATTTGCTGGTAATGTAAGCTCCATTGCCTCGGATGCGGCATTGGTAACATCAATTACATTTTCTTCATCGGCAGTGTTTACCAGTGTGATGGTATCGGTTTCCTGTAATAGTGTGTTTTCATCATTTATTGTAACAGTTGCGGTTACTTCATCGGCTTTGGGTTCGGTTCTGCCCTCCTTTCAGTCGCAGCCATCTTTGACATTTTCACTAAAAAATATTTAGTTATCTTCTATAGTATCAGACGTTTTTAACAATTTCAACTACCTAAACAAATTTTTATGGAACATTATAACATTTCTATGTTTTCCCCTTTTTCCTGTATCAGTTCATTTCGTGTCAACTTCATCCCCTCCCTTTTTTTCAGTATAGCAATTATCCCCTCTATATTCAATTATTCTTTTATTCGCTATATACAAGCGAATAGGAGCTGCATTTCTGCAGCTCCTATTCTGAGCATAAAATTTATAGTGTCTGAGCAGATTGGCTTGAAATTGTCAAATTTTTTCAAGCTCAAATTTGAACATTTGCTCAAACCTGCATTGTAATTAGGAAACAGGATTTCCCATTCTTAGAAAATACTTTTCAGGAAATTTGTGAATGTCTCCCATGAGTTGGAAGGCTCTACCCATTGTCCTATCGAATCAATGGCAATGCCTGCCGTTTTTCCTCCTACTGCAAATGACTTATCTGCAGCCGGGAACTCGGGTCCTTTTCCGACGATGACAACTGTCGCTTTTCCTTTGTTTGTAGCATTGAGCCATACAACGTCATACAGGCTCGGATCGACAACTGTTGTCTTGTTTACGGTTACTTTTACATAGACCGCTCCGTCTCCGTCAACGTTTGAAGCCTTATTCCCTTCCGGTGTGTAGAATTCACTGCCGCAGTATGGTATCTTCTTATATTGATTCTGCAGATCCTTATCTGAGAAGAATTCTACTTTTGCTTTTGAAAGATCCAGTGCGCTTTCATTATCTGCTTTTCTTACATAATAATACGTTGTCTTAGGAATACCATTGCCGGCATTATCCTTTTGCGTAAGCACATAGTTGCTCTTAGCGCTCGGTGTGATTGTTACTTTAACCTCAGCGTAATCGTCTCCCTCTTTGAGCGTAATCTTGTTGCCATCCGTGTATTGTGTTGTACCATCCTTCTTAATGTCTGAAGCGCTTGCCCATCCATACGATACAACATATTCCGATGCCTTGATAATTGTACTGCCATCTTCTACGAGCGGCTTAGATGCATAAGCCTTTCCTGCTTTTGCATAAATCATATCAGGAGCGATTGCATAGGTGTCGTTCAATGAAGCGCCTGTTATTGTAAATACTACTGTCTGTGCCGGTGTTCCCTTGTAGTCGTTAATGAATGCAATCTTAGCTTTTCCGGTACCGACTTTCTTGTTGCCGCTGTAGGTAACCTTGTAATCCCTGTTCAGGCGCAGCTCTCCGTTAAATACAGGTTTCCCGTTTTCCTCACCTGTTTTATACCGGATTGTCAAACGATTGAGCGTGCTTCCTGCACTGCTGTAAACAGCCGTCAGGTTGTCGGTTCTATATTCCCATCCATTCTTCTCATCATAGCACCTTGCACTGATTTCTATCTCGTCGCTGGCAAGCGGCTTCGGAGAAATCTTAAATGATTTTGTAATCATTCCGCTGTACTCGCCCATACCTACTACCATGAACTTGACTGTTCCTACTTTGGTGGTGTCACCCATTACTGCATAAGTATAATTTGTGCCAAGCGTAAGCGGCGTTTTATCCTTGTCGCCTTTTTCATAGACCGTAATCGTTCTGGGTGTTGTAACCGTCTGACCGCCCACGGTTTCCGTCTTGCCGTTAAACAAAGCATGCCAATCTATATCCTCGCCATAAACAGGCTTGAAGTTCTTATCAATGTCCACTGCAAGACCCTTGGCATCCTTTTTATCAATTACTGCCACTTTAATCTCAAGTGTGCCGCTGAAGTTATTGATACCGGTTGCTTTAAGTGTATTGTACTTTGTGTTTCCTTTCTCGTCTTTTCCCGTAACTTCCGTATATTTCCCCTTGTCGCTCAGACCTTCACCTGCAATTGTAAAGTCCTTGCCCATCTTAAGCTGCTTTCCCATATATGTGAGAATGGGGGATACTTTCGCATCCTTTATTACAGTCATAAAAGGAGCATAGTCATCAATACTGCCGTCAAGACTTACCGGTTTAATTGTAAAGGGAACATCCTTCTTAATGGCTCCGGCAAAATTATTCTTTCCGGTTACTGTCAGGGTTGCTTCTCCGGCATTTTTATTGTTTTTGTATTTTACCGTATAGTCCGTGCCTGCAGTGAGGGACTCGCCGTTGTAGTAAACCTCCATATACGGTGTTACCGCTGCGCCGCCTTGATAGTATGCATCTTCATCCATCCGGATATACATGCCTTTCTCATAATCCTGCCACTCCCATCGTTCACAGAAAGTAACATCTCTTATTACAGTATAGGATGCGCCTACCTTATAGAGATCCCAATTGTAATCATCTTCCCATCCTACAAATTCATATCCGATCCTCTTGGTAATCGAATCCGGAAGCGTGATAACAGGATTTGCGCCTTCATCAATAATCTGTTCGCCAATTTTGTTCCCGGATTCATCCGCAAAGGTAACAGTAAGCGCTTTCGTGCTCTTCTGTACCCATGTTTCCTTAAAGGTAACATTGCATGTTATCTCGTACTTGCTGCCTGCGGAATAAGCGTGCCCGTCATCATCGGATTGCCATCCGGCGAAGAAATAGCCTTCTTTCTTGTTCGTAGTCTCCGGAAGCGTAAATTCTGTTCCTTCCTCTACTGTTTCTTTCTTAATCTCCTTGCCGTTCTCATCTACCAGAGTAACCGTGTACTTCTCCAAGGGCTTTGCTTCCCATGTTTCCACAAACGTGACGTCCCCTGTTACCTGATACGTTTCTCCTTCTTTATATACCTTTTCGCCGCCTTTTAATTTCCATCCGACAAACGTATATCGGTCTCTTTCGTTATAGCTTCCATCGAATGTAATGGTCGCGCCTTCGAGTACGGTTGTGTCATAAAGCTCTTCTCCGTCATAGCCTTCGAAATAAACCTTATATATGTTTGCGCCTTCGTCCGCAAAGAGCGCATAAAGCGTTCTGCCTGTGGAAGGAACTTTAATGTGTCTTGTGGTTTCTATGATCTCTTTCGAATCCGGCGTCGTGCCCCATCCTACGAACTTCTTGCCCGTCGGAGGAACAAGTGTTGTTGTGTCCACCTTTGAAAGGTCATATATGCCATCGGATACTTCATCCTCAAAGAACACTTGGTCGCCATTCATGAATGTTATCTTTACTTTCGGGTCAACCGGAATGTTCGAGCCATAGCTGTAGTGACCCGGCTTCCATCCGCCCAGTACTGTATCAGTGATTGATACCGTATCCGTATCAATATAATCCTTCACTGCCTCAAGCGTCTGGTTTGCCGCCGGGCAGAAGCTGCCTGTTGATGCAAACGGTGCTCCGCCTGATGTATTTCCATACTCCTTGAAAACTGCAGTAGCTCCCTCACCTTTGCTCATCTCGCCCCAGCCGTCTGTTTTGATGTAACCGTTCGTTTCTGTATTTATGAATGTAGCGTTTGAACCATTACCCCATGTCCTTCCGTAGAAGCCTGAGAGACCTTCTACCGTTTTGTCTGTCGTAACCTCACAATTCCTAAGCACATACGGTTTCGTCTTCGGTGCGACAATATAGCCGACCTTATCATTTCCTTTGTCTGAAAGCGTCTTCCACTGCAGTTCGCAGTTGTCAAATACTGCTGCGAAATCGCCGCAGACATAGTCAACATTGCCTCCGATCACGCAGTCCCTAAAATATACATGATATTCCCTGTCTGCTGTTCCATTGCGCCCAAGCGTATCCTGTGAAGAAAGGATTTTGCAGTTGTAGCACTCGATCTGGTCTGCCCCGATATAGAAAGCGTTTGAACGTTCCTTGTAGGCAGAAGCCGCAACATCCGCACCTTCCGCAAGCCTGCTCACGGAAAGCGTTGAGCCTGCGATGTCCTTCTTTTCCTCATTGGTCAGTTCGTAATTGTACGTATTCTTAAACGTCGTATCCTCTGCGGTGAAGTGGTCGCCATATACGAGAAATGCGCCGCCCCAAAGTTGTCCGTTGCCTTCCGCTGAAGAATATCTGTCCCTTGCAAGTCTTTCGCTGTAAAGACCTGTCGAAGGATCCACTGAGTAATACAGCGTTCCTACGCCATAATACCAGTCAACCGTGTGGTTATTTCCTTTGAGTGTTACATAAGGCGCCCTGAGCACTGTCTGCTCGCGGATATCCTTATTCAGGTTTACAGTCACCCTGCCCTCTTCGCCTTCCGGTCTGTTTTCCATCGATGCAATCGCGTCAAAGGCTTCGTTGAGCGTGTCATAGTCGCCGGGAACGTTAAGCTCGCTCTTATATGCGGTAACCGGGGAAACGGATATTTTCCTGAAATATGTCGTTGCCACGCCTGCTGTAACTTCAATGACAAAATCCCCTTCTACCATCATGTTATCTGACTGGTTTGAATTTGTTGATTTTGATGTATTCGTGTACTCCTTGCCGTTGACTGTATACGACGCCTCGTAGTATGTTTCAATCGTTACGGCTGCCTTGCCTGTGACAGGAACTTTAATACTAGCGCCAGCCTTGCCTGTAACGTCGCCGCCGTTATCGCTCCTTAAAGTCAGTCCCGTCTGTTCAAGCTTCACGATATCCGCCGGGGCATATGTCCTTGCCTTCGACGGGTCGGGCACTTCCACATACACTTCATTCATATTTTCCGCGCCCGGTTTTACGGATACGCGGTCATATGTCTTTCCGCCGTTTGTCGTCTCTACAACTGCATTATATTCGCCCGGCTTCATATCACATGAATATGCCGTGCCCGTAATGGTCGCCTGAAATTCACTGCCGTTTACCATATTGACAAATTTAAGGCTTGTCACCGTGCCCTCAGCCGTGCCGGTGATTTCTCCCGTAAGCGTTTCGTCCGCTACTTTGTGGAGGTCAAACGTTATCCTGTCGCCGCTTGTCACGGTAAATGTATCCTTGCCGCCGACTTCTGCCCTTACGCCGCCGTCGTTGCTCGTGATTTCATACGTATGGTTCTTAAGCAGTCTGATCGTTTCCGTGTCTTTCTTTACAACAGCCTTCTCTGTGCCAAGCGCAGCGTCCGTGAGCGTAAGCTCCAGCGTTTCTAACGCGCTCTCCTCTACATCGACTCTGTTCAGCGCTACTTCTGCCTCGATGTCCACATTCTGAATAAACTGATAGCCGATATATGCCATGTTGTTTGTCTTGCCCGTTGTAGACATTACATACGTATGTCCCGGAACAACGTCGAATGCATAGAAATCAGCCGCCGTTTCAGAATCCGTATACCCATTTCTCGTACCGCTTTCCGTGTTAAAATCCCACACTCTTAGGAAAGAACTGCTCCAGAAATACATCTTAAACATGCCTGCTGCTTTTGCTTCAAATACCACGCAGCATCCATCGCCCGCTGTCGGGATGGAAGGAATGTCGTTTGCAGTCGCGTGCCGATTGCCCGCTTTATAGCCATTGTGTGTTTCGCCGTCACGCTCAACATTTTCAGCCGAGCTGAATTTCGTGAATTGTGTGCTGCCTTGTCCGATTAAAGTAACCGTACCGCCTTGATATGAATGGGCTTCTGCCGCTACCGTACCGTTCTCATCTGCCAAATCGTCAAGCCATACTTTAAAGTTATTTTCAACAACCGGTTCAAAAACAGCCGATATTGTTACATTGCTGTCAGGCATGGTAAACACATCGTCACCATCGGCATTTTGGGTGACGCTGACGGTCGCTTCTATGCCGGACTGGTCATGATAGGTTATCTTCCACGCTTGAAATGCATATTCGTTCGCCGGCGTTGCTTCCGCAATATCCTTTAAGAGGACTATGTCTCCCTGAACCGCGTACTGCTGCTCCTGTGATTTTGCGGTAACTCTTCCGTTTTCAACACTGTCTGCCGCCGCTATGTCAAGCCGATACTGCCGTACAAAAACGGGCTTTACGGTCACATCGCTGTCGGGCATCGTGAATATGTATTTTCCCTCTGAATTTTTTGTGACTTCTATTTTCTGTTCCTGTCCGTCTGCATCCTGATATGTAACTTCCCACTTGATTAACGCATAATTTTCTGCCGGTTCTGCCGGTGTTGCCGTTGCAACCAAAGCCAGATCAACTTTTGCGTTTGCAGCGGCTTGCGTGATGCTGCCATCGCCCGTGGCTGGTTCAGCAGTTCCGTTCTGAATGTCGGCTGCATCTGCTATGCTGATATTGTGCTGAGCGCCTAATTTTATGAACTCAGCCGATATCGTCACATCGCTTTCCGGCATTACGAAAGAAGCGTTGGCAGTACCGTTGTCACTTACCGAAACGTCTGTTCCGTCTTTATCCGTCACTTTCCAAGCGTTAAATTCAGCTCCTTCGCCTGCCGTCGCTGTTGCAATGTCTGCTAATTTGACGGTGTCGCCGGGGAATGCGGTGGTTTTTGTACCTGCGGTGACGCTACCGTTTGCAATTG
Source organism: uncultured Lachnospiraceae bacterium (assembly GCA_947567595.1). Classification (GTDB taxonomy): domain Bacteria; phylum Bacillota; class Clostridia; order Lachnospirales; family Lachnospiraceae; genus COE1. Next base: position 83,302 of record CANOMQ010000002.1, read on the forward strand.
TATCTTCTGTGATTTTTATCTTTTTTGCGTAGGTAATGTGGATGTTTTTGAAATAAATGCCCTGATACGTATTTGTCTTATCTAAATTATTTATGGAAATATCCACATAACCGCTATTTCCAGCATAATCGTACGTATATGTTTTTGTCTCACTTTTTGCGAGAGCATTCTCATCTGTTTTATCTCCAACATTAATTGTATAATTGGATGCGCAGCCTCCCACAGTATCATCTGTGCTAAAAGTAATTCTACCATCGCCTATAACAGGAATGGAAATTGTAGTACTACTTTTACTATAGGCATAAAGCATGCTGTTTTGTTTTTTTACTTGACTAAGCTTTAACCCGTTATAATAGGAAATACTAGTTTTGTTGTCATTCAATACATCCTTACAATTTTTGAAATCATCTGTCGTGAAATCCCAATCAGTAGGGCATTGATATTCAATATTAAGTGTATCATTTTCACCGGTTACTTCAAAACTTCCAATAGGGGTTTTGGCAGTATAAACGCTGCCTATGGTGGTTACACGGTATGTACCACCCTTTCTGAGTTTAATTACATCATTTATACCAAACTCATCTTTATATTCCTCACCATCACTATGAGTAAATATAAGTTTTGCGCCTGCATCTGCCAGTACAGTTTTGGTAATAGTATTGCCATAAACATCTTTACTATTTTCATCCACATTCACTGTGACTGTATTTGTCAGCAGACTCTTATATTCTATATCCTTACTTACTGTGCCTTCGCTAACATCACTCTCGGAAATAGTTATCTTATCCTCAGAATATATAGAACCTAACGCAGATGTATCAAGCGCATAATCATTGATACGACTTCCTTCTGACTTAATTGTATATGCAATGCCAATTTTCAGCTTTGCGCTATACGTCGTCTCCTCTCCAGTCTTTGTAGGTTCTACCACTACAGTTTCTTCTGGATTTTCTGCCTCAGTAAAAGTTATTTTTAAAGATTTCAAACCGTCAGGTACTATAATTTTACCTGTCAATGTGGCTGTCGGTGCGGCAGTGCCTAATTTAATATCATGCGTAGGGCTGTCACTGCTATTGTCAGACAAATCCAGTGTTTTGGTGTCATCTGAAACCGCAAGACCTTCACTTGCAGATATTGTGTAAGAGTGTTTGTTGTATAATTTCACGCCTGTACTTACATAATTTTGTACTGAAATAGGCTCTGTTGCTTCTTGTGTGGCATTATCTGTAAAGGCAAGAGTGCCTTCTGTCACATTACTACCTTCTGAATTTGTTACAGTGCCCTTTACGGTCACTTCATCAACGTGTTCCCTAGTGATACGAGAGATAATTAATGTATTTGCTTTTTCATTACCTGAAATAATAAGATAATCCCCATTTTTTGGCGCATAAAAATTCAATGTATCTACATCTTTATTTTCATCTGTTGTTAAAATTTGAGTATTATCTTTAGATAAACTATCTAAATCAATTTTAAATTGTCCGTTACTCTCAGTAAAGGAAGGCTGATTATTATTTAAAAAGCCCTCATTATCTCGTTGCGCAAATATTATGTCTCCACTTGTTCCAGCTGCATCAACAGTTATAATGTCACCGGCATCTGCATGTATTTCTGCCCAACTATAATATGTCTGCTTTCTTCCGTTATTAATACCATAGAATCGAATCGCATTCTTCCCATTTAACGTTACATTATAAATATGAGATGAGCTATATATCTTCAAACCATTTTCATCCGGATAAGAATGCAAGCCTGTAGGCGCTAAATCCGAATTGCTTCCCGTAAAAGCATTATCAGCAACCGAATCTCCGCTAAAATCCCATATCGTCAGAGATGATGAAAAATTATCCTTTTCCTCATCCGCCTTCTCTTCTTCCCCGGTATCCTCTGATGCAGAACTCTCGTCCTCAGAATTGTCTTCTTCGTCATCCGTTTCTGTCATAGAAACTGTTTTATCATCTGTTTCATCTTCCACACTCAAAGAAGACTCCATCTCAGAAGTCTGATCATCGTCCGATGTTTTTGTCTCCACTGTCTCATCAGCAGAAGCTTTTCCATCGTCGTTTCCGTCTGTGTTGTCATTATCGGTTTCTAACGTTTCGTCCGCTTCAACCGACTCTTTCACTTCAACTATCTCGTCCGCTTCAACCGTCTCGTCCGTGCGCTCTACGTCGTCACTGTCAACATCCGCTAATTGTTCGTAACTGTACCCCTCTTCTGTATTTTGAGAAGGTTCACTTGCGAAAGCTGTCATGTTTGACATGATCATGGCACCCGAAAGCAGGAATGCCAAAATGCGCTTTCCAAATTTCTTTTTAAATTTACTCATTTTTACCTCCTTTTAAAACCTTACATCTATCTTAAAAATGTAAGACTTTTCAAACTGATAAATTTATCCAATAAACCTCAACCTTACCAGTAGCATGAAAGCTCTTACATTTATAACTTTAGAAAAATTTAATATTTTTTAATTCTTTGTTTATCTTTGATAATTTAGATACCATTTTAACACTATTCCACAAATTTTGCAATTAATTATTCATTTTTTTATCTATTTTTATAAATAATTTTTATAATTGTTTACATTAAAAGCATCAAACCATACAATCCCTTCACCGTCAAATGCACGATTTGAAGTAAATACACCCTATTTCCATCCAAATTTCCATATAAACAATGACACTAATAAAACTATTTACAGTTCTAAATATCTTGTTCCCATAACGCGCCTACTTCCGCTAAGAGCTACTCCCTAACCATCCAAACGCAATAACCACCAAATTATCCACCAAATGCATCAAAAAAAGAACCTGCTTCAACGCAAGTTCTTTCTTAAAATACCTGTCATATTTCGACATATTATTATAATTTTACAGCAAGCCCGATTTTCTTTTCAAATTCCTCCATCGTTTCCACTCTTGCCGCCAGTTTTAGCCATTTTCCCAAGACTGCCAAATCGCTCTGGTTTATGATAAAGCTTCTCAAATTCTCTGAAACTTCACCATAATCCTCCAAAAAATTTAAAATTCCTTTTATCAGTCCTTTCGCTTCACCTTCCATCAATCCTTTTACTTCTCCTTCCATCAGTCCTTCCTCATATCCTTCTTCCCGTATCCCTTTCACGAATACCTCCTCATTAAACTCCGTCAAACACACACTTATCACCTCCGATTTATGTTTTATCAGAAATTCCGACATTATCCCGTCCCTTATGCAGCTTTCCACCGCCGCATTGATTGCAGCGTTAATGTCCATTCCGCTTTTCTGATTATCCCGTATCCTGTTAACCAGCTCCATGTACTCCCACAACGGCTTACACCGCTTGAGCAGTTCGTCATTTTTTCCCCTGTTCAGATTATAAACAACCGCCGTCCATTCAAAACCGCCCTTGCTTTCCTGCATAAACGCATCTGACAGCTTCAGCCTGACAACCGCCTCGCTCTTATCCGTCCCGTTATAAAATACGACATACTGCGGCGTCGGTATCTTTTGCAGCTTTGTCCCGTATATGTTCAGTTGATTTGTTTTAATGTAACTGCTGTACAAATTCCCAAAATACATCAGTCCCCTTACTGGCATATTCGGATTGATTGTGCTCTGCTGTTCCCACAAGGTCAGGTTTCCGTCCAGCAAAACGGATACGTCATTCTTCATGCCGATATAAATGACATCTTCAATCGTTTTAATCGTAATATCATCCACATCCTCATGCGCCGTTCCGTTCAAGGCATTGTACAGGGACAGCATATCCTCCTTATATTCCTCTGTCCCGAAACGCATTCTGAAAAGCCTGTCCTTATACTCCCTGTTCACTTTGGTTTCCATCGTCTTTGGTCCCTCCTATTATATCAATTATTCCAGCCACATTCAATTGCTCTTTTGATTTTCTCTGTTTTTGGAATTTGCATTCATTATATCTTACTTTTTTCTGTTTTTCATTGGACATTTAATCCAAAAACACATTTGCTTTAAATTTTTCGAAATAAACTAAGACCTCGCACCACACCGTGTACGAGGTCTTTTCCTATCACAATCTACTCATCCCACTTCCGCGCCACCAAAAGAAACCGATGTGTTCTCCCTTCAATAATGCCGTTTCGCTCCAAAATTCCCTGCGCACGCTCCAAATTTGCCAAGCAGTCCTTTACATTAAAGTCTGGGAACTCCCATTCGATAACATGCGCAAACCAGACAAGCGCCCCGACGTCCCAAAATCTTATCGAACCAAATGTCTCTTCCGCCTTGATAACGGAAAGCCCTTCGCTTTCAAATGCAGCTTGGGCAATTTTTAAATATTGGTTCGGGAACGGGAGGGCGGGCACATCGTTTAACAACAGCTCCACAAGCTCCCGGTCGTTTTCCGCGCCGACCTGCTGTGTGATAAAAACGCCGCCTGTTTTTAGTACGCGCCGGATTTCACTTGGGTTAAAATTTCCGTGGCGGTTGATGACAAGGTCAAAGCTTTCGTCATCAAACGGCAGCAAGCCGTTGCCGTCAGCTTGGCGAAAATCAATGCCCAGCGGCAGCAGCGTTTTTTCGCATAGCGCGACATTTGGCGGATAGTTCTCGGTTGCCGCCAAATTGCAGCAGGGGTGGTTTAGGGACAGCAGAAATTCGCCGCCGCCTGTGTCGATGTCAAGCAGCTTTTTCTCCGGCTGTAAATACTGCCCGACAAGCCCTCGGTAATCCCACGGCAAGTCGTCCTGCTCGGCATATCTTCCCTGTATGTGGGAAAAATCCCAGCCGTGGATATGCGCCGTTTCCTCTTCCTGTAGCCACTGTGCCAATTGTGTTTTTTTATCCATTTTTTCTGCTCCTTTTCGTATTTGATTTATGAAATTGCTACGATTTGGTGCAGTTTTCTGATAACAGGACAATGAATGAACCTCGGTGCAATCTGTTATCAGATTTACAACTGCACCGAGTATTTACTTCGGATATTCCGCATTCGCGTCTCACCTCCCAATCTATGTGTGCAGGCTCCAAAAAGCCCCAAATGATGACCGATTTAACACGCAATCTCAGAAATTGCGAGAACCTCCTGTGCGAATTGTCCGGCTGTAATTTCGGCTGTCTGCCATAACGCAAGACTACTATCCACCCGCGAAGCCTGACGAATATACAATTCCCCCGTATCCCTTTGCACATAAAATCCCGTCAGCTTTCCCTCATTGAATGTCATTTTTTCCAAATAAAATCCCTGTTCCAAAAGCGCCTTGTCCCCCATCGGATAAGTACCTTTCAGATTGCCTGCGTAATCATAAAACGATACATTGTCCGCCAAGCATTGTGACAGCTCTTCCGTCGCCACGTTTTCCAACCCTTCCGCATTACTGCAAAAATAACCATCGTCCGCAAACAAATACTCCCCGGCGATTAACCGATTATCCAAACGCTGCGTCTCCCCATTATCCCTCACCGCAACAATTTCATAATCAGACGACTCACCTGACTCTCCTAAGACAATCAGACCGTACTGGTTAAAATCCAGTACATACGAAATATCCCACCTGTTGGTTTCCCACAGCTTCTGCCCGTTCCATTCCCCGTTTTCGTCCGCTTGGGCAAACCAGTATTCCCTATGCTTCCCTTCCTTATCATAAATTTCATACACCATCGCACCATCATTGCGCGTCCGCACGTCCCCAAGAAAATAGTCCTTATTTTTTCCGGTTGCAGGCTGATAAAGCTCCGTAATGCTGCCGTCCGAAAGGCTTAATTTTTTCAGCGTATGCTCTTTTCTAAATATGTCCTGACGCGCCCATTCACTATAATAAATGCAACCGTCACAAACATACCAAAACGGGCCAATCTGCATATCCTTTGCCACGCTGTAATAACAGCCGTTTTCCTGCGTGTCCATATCATATATGAAAAATGACGCGCTGTCCTTGGATACGGTTATGACAAGATTTTCATACTGCCTGCACTGCATTCCCGAATGCTCATCCACCTGAAAAATCGTGTTCAAGGTCAAATCCTGCTTGGCGTATGTTTTCCCTTGTTTTTTATAAATCGCCGTACCCAGTATCAAGGTATCGTCATGGCAGATATAATTGTCCATGCCATAATTCAAGCCCGAAATATTGCGGTAACTCAACTCTGGTATTTCCTCCGGCTCTGCCGTATATTTGGAAAGGTTTTCATCATATTCTGCCGCTGTTTCCTTCGTATCTGAAATTGCTTCTCCTTTGCCGCACCCTAATAGCATGGTGCATATTGCAAGTGCCGCGCAAAATAAAATTGTTTTCTTATGCATAAAAGCTCTCCTTTTCACACTTGTTTTCCATATCATTTGCAATACAATATTCCCGCCCCTATCCGTTTACTGATACGAACCATTAAAGGCAGACAACAGCGCATCATACAAAAGCTCCAGCTCCTGCCGTTTTTCCTCCTCGCTCCAAGCAATAAGGTCTCTTGGAAACGTTTCCGGCACCGTTTTATAGCAAATCTCCCGTTTCGTATACCCGTCCATATACGCGGCGAGAAGCTCCCGCAGCGTATCCGGCTCATATACCTGCTCGCCAAGGAAATATAATTTCTGCTCCTGCGACGGTGAGACCTCCTCTATCCGCACCAGCTCCTTCGGTGCTGTCCCTGCCTGTAAATCTGTTTCGTACAGATACAGCGTACAAATACCGCCGCCAAAAGAACTGTTATCCAAAGAAAGATAGCGGTATGAACCATTGTTGTCCACATATGCGTCCAACAGCGCAATGTCAAGAAACGGCGACAGCTTTTTATAATCTGTCCCGAAAACGATATGCTCCTCGAAAACGGCAAGCGTATCCGCATAAGAGTGTACCGCGCCATTCTCCTGCTTGTAAATGTAGACGCAATTTTGACCGCAGTGATTGGCGGGAAACGTGACAAGCATTTCCAAAACCCCGTCAAAATCAATATCCGCAACGGAAAATTCCCACCCCCGCGCGCTGTCAAGTGGCTGCAGGAAGTGCTCCCACAAAACGCTGTCCGCCGTCCAGTCAAACGTCACAAACGCTGTAATGTCGACTTCCTGTTCCTGCCCATCTGCGGACTGCGTTGGAATTGCTTCAGGTGTTGGCGTTTCCTGTACAATAGTATTTTGTTCCAATGAGGCAGAAATGGTTTCATACTCTGTATCTGTATTTTTGATACAGGACACGAAAAAGAAGCTGCAAAGAACGCAGCATATGGGCAAAAATATCCGTTTCATGGGATCTCCACGTCCGGAACAAACTGGTCAGGATACTTGCTGCTTCCCTGATAACCGCAAGTTCCCATTCTCGGTGAATTGCACACATTTAACTGCATATCCTCACCGCATTCATGCGTTTTGCTGCAGTCTTCACACAAAAATCCCCCGCCGCTTTCCCAAATACATTCCGTGCAAATTACCACCGCGGGCTTTTTGCCGCACTCGCTGCACATTATCTCATAAGGATTATTTCTTGACAAAATTGTCAGTTCGTCCTTTTGGCAATTCCGTTTCCTATAATCAACTACATCTATCGCCAAGTCTGTTGAAGAGCCAAAATCATATTCATACGAAAATGTCATACCTTTCGCAAGCACCTTGCCCAGCTTACACTTCATGCTCTTTGGCGGTTTGCCCCAAAAGAAATCCATATCTGTTTCGATTTCATAGCTCTCACCATTAATCTCAAAAGCACTCAGATGCCCGCAGCATTCAAGCCATATGTCCCTAAGAAAATCGTCAATATCCAGTAGTGTTGCCGTTTCTTTTATTTCAATAAACAGCCAGTAAGCCTTGCTATATGGGGAATAGATTGCCAAATCAAAATAGCCGCATTGTTTCGTTCCGGTTTCTGCTGCAATTCTGTTTTGGCGTTCCTTGCACTCTGATAAATGCTTCTTCATATATCCAAACGTGTATTCTTTTCCGCAAAATTTACATTTTCCTTTTATCCTTTGAGCCATATCGTTCTCCCTTCCTTCCTTGGTTTTGATTGACCTGTTTTAATAGGCAGGTTAATAGACCGTTTTCAATAATCACAAAATAGCCTCCATGCCAATTTTCTGAACCTTCAACCCAATCCGCTCATAAAACTTCACCGCATTTACATTATCCGCCCAGACATTCAGCGTCACATTATAATACCCCTGCGCCCGCGCAAACTCCACGACATAATCATAAAGCGCCTTCCCGATATGCCCCCCGCGCGCCGCCTCATCCACGCACAAATCATCAATGTATAGCGTCTTCACATCTGTCATGTTGTTATGATCCACATACTGCTGATGAATGCAAAACGCATACCCGACAACCGCCCCGTCCCGCTCCGCGACAAAAACCGGCGTCTTCTCGTCCGCCAAAATCCCTTTAATCTCCTCGTCCGTATACTTCTTCGTTCCCGCCTTAAACAAGTCCGGGCGGGCGTCGCTATGTACCTTCAAAACCTGAAAAAGCAGCTTGTCAATCGTCGGAATGTCCCGCTCCTTTGCACGCCGTATCGCCAGTTCTCCCATGCTCCATCATTCTCCTTATCGCCTGTTTTTGTTATAGACATTATACGCGCTCGCTCACATAATTTCAACAAAAACACGAAATGCTGTGAGCTTCTTGAATTTGGAGTGGCAAAATGATATGATAAAGACACAAACAGGAAGGAAATAAGACATGGCAACAATATACGACGGGGCATTCCGCACAAATCGCGCTTGATGAAGGCGAGGTTACGGAAGAAACATTGACTGTGACATTCCCCAATACGGCGGTTTTGTATCTTCGGACTTATAAAAAGACACCGGACAAAATGAAGTATGTGATTGTCACACCGGGCGGAACGGTTCAGTATGATGTGCCGATTATGAAAGTACAGGCGTATACACTGGACGATATTTTTGAAAAAGGTTTGCTTATATTAATTCCGTTTTACATTTTTTCACATGAGAAAAGTTTTCCGGAGTATAATAGTAATGAGCAAAAGCTGGCGGAATTGAAGGCAGAGTATCAGAAAATTTTGGAGAAGCTTGACGAACTGGAGGAACAAGGCATAATCGGGGCATTTGACAAGCGGACAATTATAGAGCTATCCAGTGATGTGATTAAAGAGATTGCACAAAAATATGAAAATGTACAGAAAGGCGTAGGTGATATTATGGGCGGAGCATTGATTGAAACAAGCGCTAGAAGATTAAAAAACGAGGCAAATAAGAAAATGGCACTTAGACTATTAAAACTGGAAAAGCTAACAATTGAGGAAATTGCAAAATGTTCAGACCTCAGCATGGAAGAAGTAGAACAACTTGCAGAACTTCAAACGATGTAAAACAGCAAAGTAAAATTTAAATTCTATATTGTAACCATAAAGCAGGGAAATAACTGATAATTCAGCTATACTTCCCTGCTTTATATCTGCATCGAGGAAATCTCTATAAAGAACAATCCTTTCCATCTGTCTCGTCAAGATTAAAATCCTCAAAATAAAAATACAACTTTCCCATACCCCCTACACCATCTCACGTTACCGTTGTAATCTCCCCTCGTGCCGTTGCCGCCGTTCTATAAACACCTTTTGCCCCCGCAAACCGCCGCGAAAGGAAAACCAGCGACAGCACCATCGCAATCGACCACCCGACAGGCCATGCACACCAAATCCCCGTCGCGCTCCCCGTCCAAGCGGACAACAAAAACGCCAAAACCACACGCAGCACCAAATCCGTAAACGTCGCCACCATAAACTGCCTCATTGCATTCGTCCCCCGCAGCACCCCGTCCGCCGCAAGCTTCGCGGAAACCACAAAGTAAAACGGCGACAAAATCCACAAAAACTGCCTGCCCGTCATAAGCGCCTGCGCCGAGCCTTCATTCAGAAACAACAACAGCAAATACTTCCCAAAGAAAACATAAACCAAACAAAACGGAACGCACAGACACCAGACCAGCCGTAACCCCGCGCGAAATCCCTCCCGGATACGTCCGTACTGATTCGCCCCCAAATTCTGTGCCGAAAAATTCGAAATCCCGTTCCCAATCGTCGTAAACGATGTAATCACAAGATTATTCAGCTTCACCGCCGCCGAATACCCCGCGGCGACACTCACGCCAAAGCCATTGATACACCCCTGAATCATCATATTCCCGACCGAAATAAACGACTGCTGCAAAATGCTCGGCACCGCGATAACCGCAATTTTCCCAAGCAGCTCCCCCGAAAAGACCGCAACCTTCCCGCTCGTCTTAATCTTCGACAGCCGCACCAAAACCAGCACCACCGACAACACACAGCTTACGCCCTGACACAAAAACGTCGCCCACGCAACACCCGCAACGCCCATTGTGAAACTTTTCACAAACAAAACATCTACCAAAATATTCGCACTTGACGACACCGCCAAGAACAAAAACGGCGTTTTCGAATCCCCAAGCGCGGAAAAAATCCCCGTCGCAATATTATAAAAAAACAAAAACGGAAGCCCCCATATGTAAATGCGCAGATACAGCGCCGACTCTGCCATAATCTCCGGCTGCGTTTTCATCAGCGCCAGCAGCGTATCGCAGGAAAGCAGCCCCGCCGCCATCAAAACCGCGCACAAAACCCCGCTTGCAATGAGCGTCGTATAAACCGCCGTCTTAATCGCCTTATAATCCTTCGCCCCGAAAAGCTGCGACACAATGACCGAACAACCGATATTGCACCCAAACGCAAACGCAATAAAAATCAACGTAATGTTATAGCTGTTCCCCACCGCCGCAAGCGCGTTTTCCCCGATGAATTTCCCCGCCACAAACGAGTCCGCGATGTTATAAAGCTGCTGAAACACAATGCTCCCAAACATCGGAAGGCAGAACGCCCACAAAATCTTTTGCGGATTACCCTGCGTCAAATCCTTGTTCATACCAAAACCTCCTACCGTACCCTCTTTACATTTCCAACAACCTGTATTATACTACCCAGTAACCAATAAGAAAAATAAATATATCATATAGGAGCAATATAAAAATCATATGGATATAAACTTCGAATACTACAAAATCTTCTACTACGCCGCAAAATACAAAAACATCACAAAAGCCGCCGCCGCGCTAGGCAGCAGTCAGCCCAACGTGACGCGCATTATCAGGCTCTTGGAAGCCCAGCTAGGCTGCCGCCTCTTTATCCGCGAGCCGCGCGGGCTAAGCCTCACCGAAGCAGGCGAAAAGCTCTACTCCCACGTTGAAATTGCCTACAAGCATTTCATGAACGCACAGGAGGAGCTCGGCGGGAAATCCGACGAGGAACGCGGTACCATTGAGCTTGGCGCCACTGAGACAGCCCTGCACCTGCTCCTGCTTGACGCCATGCGCCGTTTCAAAACCGCCCACCCCAAAATCCGCATAAAAGTCCACAACCACAACACCCCCGAGCTACTGCAGGCACTCAACGCCGGAAAAATTGATTTTGCGGTTATCACAACCCCCTTTAAAGCCGCCAAAACCCACCACTGCGAAATCCTCCACACGTTTCATGAAATCCTCGTCGGCGGACTGCAATATCAAGCATTACAGGAAAAAAATCTAAGCCTGCCCGCGCTCAAAAGCTACCCCCTGATTGGGCTTGGAAGAGGAACCGCGACCTACGATTTGTACAAAGACCTTTTCATCGCGCACGACACCGACATGGAGCTTGACATGGAAGTCGCAAGCTCCGACCTCATGCTCCCGCTTATTCAAAGCAGCCTCGGACTCGGCTTTGTCCCCGAAGCCTTGGCACAGCCCCTTCTAAAAAAGAAGCGCCTAGTCCAAATCCCGCTAGACGCCGCAATCCCCACGCGCTCCATTCAAATCGTCTCCGACAAAGACCGCAGAAAAAACGCGGCGACGGATATATTTTATCAATCCCTGATGTCCGATATACTTTGTAAGAAGGCGGGTACGCAAAACGGACACTTTATGGAAAAATGAGGAGTTTACTGATATGTCTGAAAAAATATTAATCGTAGACGATGAACAGGAAATCGCAGATTTGCTTGAGGTCTATCTGCAAAATGAAAACTACACGGTATACAAATACTACTGCGCAAAGGAAGCATTAGCCTGTATCAAAAGCCGGGAAATCGACCTAGCCATTCTTGACATTATGCTGCCGGAAACCGACGGCTTTTCCATCTGCCGCAAAATCCGCGAAAAGCACACCTACCCAATTATCATGCTCACTGCAAAAGACGAGGAGACCGATAAAATCACAGGCTTAACCTTGGGCGCGGACGATTATGTGACAAAGCCCTTCCGCCCCCTCGAGCTGATTGCCCGCGTGAAGGCGCAGTTAAGAAGATACCACAAATACACCCCGGCACAGGAGCTGCCACCCACACTTCTTACCTATAAGAAATTATCCCTCAATACACAGACCTACGAATGTATGCTGGACGGCGCAGAAATCCCCCTGACGCCTACCGAATTTTCCATCTTGCGCATTCTGCTTGAAAAACAAGGCGTAGTGGTCAGTCTCGAGGACTTGTTCCACTCCGTATGGAAAGAGGAGTATTACAGCAAAAACAGCAGCACCATCACGGTGCATATCCGGCATTTGCGGGAAAAACTAAATGACACGACCGATAAGCCAAAATACATCAAAACCATATGGGGCGTCGGTTATAAAATCTAACGGAGGTGCTTTCCCTTGAACGAACAAAATTTTCCGGTTAAAAAGAAACTCGAGCTTCGGCTCCTGATGATCCTGTTTTGTTATATCATTGCCGGGTACGTTGCCCTGTCATTCCTTCAATTCGCATTCAGCGACATCAAAAGCCCTGTAACACAATGGCTCTGCCTGCGCCTAGATGTCATCTATTTCTTTTATCTATGCATTGGTCTGACCTGTATTTTCCTCCATTACTGGAAAAAACCGTGGAACTATCTGAACGAAGTGATTACCGCCACACAGACCATATATGAACAAAACAGCCGTACCATTGAGCTGTCAGAGCCGCTTCGAAATGTTGCACAGCAAATGAATGCGCTGAAAATGTCCCTGCTGCTCAGTCAAAAAGCAGTGAAAGAAGCCGAGGACAGGAAAAATGAGCTGGTCATGTATCTTGCCCACGACATTCGCACTCCCCTGACCGCAGTGATTGGCTATTTAAGCCTGCTCGACGAGGCTCCCGATATGCCCCAAGACCAAAAGGCAAAGTATGTGGGAATTGCACTTGACAAGGCGGAACGCTTGGAAACGCTGATTAATGAGTTGTTTGAGATAACAAGATACCACACCGCCGCCGTGCCGCTGAAAAAAACATCGATTGATTTATACGCACTTTTGGCGCAAGTCACGCAAGAGCTTTACCCCACCCTTTCCGCAAGGGGAAACAGCGCCATTCTTTCCATGGAAGAAAGCATAAACATCTTCGGTGACGCCGAAAAGCTGGCGCGCGTCTTCAATAATCTGTTAAAAAATGCCGCTGCATACAGTTATCCCGATACCGAAATCAAAATATCCGCCCAAAAACAGGGCAAAAATGCCGTAATTGTTTTCCAAAATCACGGACAGACCATTGATGCGGCACAGCTCGAAACAATTTTTGAAAAATTCACCCGCTTGGACGAGGCACGGCTGTCTGATACGGGCGGTATCGGTCTTGGTCTTCCCATTGCCAAGGAAATTGTCACGCTGCACGGCGGCAAAATCACGGCGCAAAGCAGCAGCGAACAGGTCGCCTTTACGATTACCCTTCCCCTCTTTTCTTAGGAAAATATCAATGTCACATTAGGAATTTCTTAAGATTATTCCCACAAAAGCTTTGAGATTGCAACGCCCTTGTCTGGTACAATGAATACCAAGCAAGGGCATTTTTTTGAAAAGTCCTGAAAAAAGAGAAAAAGGAGTTACAAAATGGAACTGAAAATCGAGCACCTGACAAAACAATTCAAAGACAAAAAAGCAGTCGATGATGTCTGCCTTACCCTGACCACAGGAGTATGGGGACTGCTTGGCGCAAACGGCGCGGGGAAAACGACACTTATGCGCATGATTGCAGACATTATGGCACCCACCAGCGGGACAATCTGCTACAACGGTACTGACATTCATAAAATGGGAAAATCCTATCGTAGCATATTTGGCTTTCTGCCGCAGGAGTTCGGCTATCCCCGCGACCTTACGGTAAACAATTATTTGGAATACGTCGCCGCACTCAAGGATATTCCGGCACGGGAGACCGCCAAGAAAATCAATTCCCTTTTGGACATTCTCACGTTATCCGACGTAAAAGGCAAAAAAATAGCGAAGCTGTCCGGCGGAATGAAACGGCGCGTCGGCATTGCACAGGCGATGTTGAACAATCCAAAAATCCTTGTAATGGACGAACCCACCGCTGGGCTTGATCCTGCGGAGCGCGTGCGTTTCCGCAATTTTATCTCGGAGTTTTCGCACGACAGGATTGTCCTGATTTCCACGCATATTGTTTCTGACATCGAATACATTGCGACAAGGAACGCCATTATGAAAGCCGGAAAAATCATTGACATCGGCAGAACAGACGACCTTGTAAAGGAAATTAACACAAAGGTATGGACGTGCACGATACCCATTCAGGATTTAGACCGCTATGAAATGCAGCTTCGCATTATCAATCAGCGCAGCGAAGGAAATGGTCAGGTATCAATCCGCTACTTGTCGGAAACACCTGAAATTCCCACGGCAGAAGCTGCGCAGCCTCGGCTTGAGGATTTATATTTATGGCATTTTCCACAGGAGCATTTGGAAGGGGAGGTAAAATAATATGCGCTTATTCCGATTAGAAGTAAAACGAATGCTGACATCGCGCCGTACCTTGGTACTGCTTGCCGTTGCAATTTTTATGTCTGTTGTTATGGCATACGTGCCAATCCGGTTTGAGTCCATTAACCGTTTAGGGGAAGACGGGAACATAATTGAATTGGACGGCTTACCCGCAATCCGGTTTAAAAAAGACTACTATGCACAGGCAGCAGACAGCATTACGCCCGAAAAGCTGGCGCAAGCCTTGCAGACATATCAGTTCTATGTGCAAGAATATGGTACAATAAATGATGTGCCACTGGACATTTACATTGAACAGCTTATGGCAATCCGTCCTATGCTCAAAGGCTTAAGCGAAGCCTTCGCCGACTCCCAAACCGGCATTCCAGTAGATTTAATGGACATTTCCCCGCAAGAAGTGGAACAGCATTTTTATGATAAATGTATCTCCCATTTGGAGAATGTCATGGATTTTGAGCAAAAAGACAATCCGTCTGCCAAACAGTTTGCCACAGATACTTATGAGGAGTTAGAACGTCCGTTCTATTTATATTATGGTATCAGCAGAGACGCTTTTGATTATATCACCTTGTACATTTTCGTTTTATCCATTTTATATATTGCGATTGCAGCCCCGACTTTTGCAAGCGACTACCAAACTGGCAGCGACAGCATTCTGCGTTGTACCAAATATGGACGTATGAAATTTGCAATCACGCGGATTTTGGCGGCAGGTTCTATCTTTATCGTGGTATACGTTTTGGGAATATCTATACATTTGACTGTCCTGAACCTTGCATTTGGCACGGATTCCCTGAAAACCTCGTTTCAAATGTTGTTTTCCGTCATCAATCTGCCAAACATGACGCTCGGGCAGCTCCAAGTGACTGTGGTGCTGGCAGGACTTCTTTCCATTTTGACATGTACAAGCTGCACCTTTTTGATTTCCGCCAAATGCAAAGACTCCCTGACCGCGCTCCTAATTTCCATCGTAATCCTGTTTTTGCCCTTTTTCCTATATGGCGCCATAGGGATTTCATGGATTTGGGCGGTTCTGCCATCTGCGGGCATTGGCATGAAAAATAATTTCCTCTACCAGCTCTGCGATTTTAATTTTCTTTCGATTGGAACAATCAGTTTTTGGACACCCTATGTCATTCTCATAGTGGCAGCAATGGAAATTCCCGTTTTCCTGTATCTCGCAGTCCGGTTCTATTGTAAACACCAAGCGGCATAGCACCCAGCGGATAACTCAAATCGTATTTATAAAAAGTTTCCGTTTCTTAAAACAGGCTCACCATTTTGATTAAAGCTCTTTTTATCTGTTCCGGTAAAAACTTCAATCAGCTTTTGCTGCACAAGCGTCTCACCCTGAAACACCGTCATCCAAACAGAAAAAAAGCCAGCAAGCTTCGCCTTCTTTAGCATTTGGTTTAACCAGTCCTCATTATCATCATTTTGGTGCCTTTTCCATACTTCCAAATCGTCCTGTGCCATATTAAAAACTTCCATGCGCTTCATATAGCGGCAATCGTCATATGGCACTTTTGGAATAGTTCCAAGCTTTAATGCACGAAAAACATTCTTTGCCTTGTCAAGCGAGCCGTCCTGCAAAGATTGCAAAAACTCCTCATTTACACTTGGCATTCCGTTATCATACCGGAATGCCAAAAATGTATTATGTTCATCAGGCCACAGCCACTTATCATGGTCTCCTGCCTTAATCACTGTTCCTTTTCTCGTATTACAATACTTGCAGCTTAACAAAAGGTTTTTCCACTCAAGCCACTCTCCCCCTTTGCTCTTGCTCTCCTTATGCTCCACCTCCGGAATATGTACAATCGGGAACTCGCAGTATGAACAGTAATCACCTAATCGTTCCCGCAAGTAAGGCTTTGCTTCATTATAATCTGAAATTTTATCATAAGGTTGTATCCCTTTATCTACCGGGCGCATTTTCATTCTCCAATTCCATTTTTTTCTGTAGGTATTTTTGCTCAATCAGCGCAATATACGCTGGATTATCGCTATAATTCAGTGACAGCAGATCCATTCGTTTCTTAAGCTTTGGCAGCTCTTCCTGCCTTTTGGTATCGCCAAGTGCGTCAAAATATTCCTTGGCAGCCTGATACATCTCCTCCTGTTTTTCGCTGTGTCTTGGATCGGAAACCTCCATTACATTTTCAGAAATATCTTCAATGCTTTTTCCACTATACAGAATCCCATCTTCATTCTCTGCCGACAGCTTAATCAGCTCCCCCTCCTGAAGGGACTGGATAATATAAGGTGAATGTGTTGCGCAAATAAACTGTACTTTTGGAAAGGTTTCCTTTAATATTCTGATAATGCGCCTTTGCCATGTAGGGTGCAGGCTCAAATCAATCTCATCAATCAAAACAACCCCCGGTGTCTGCTCTAAAGCGTTCTCTTTCAAATACGGGTTTAAAATACACATACGCACTGCAATATCTAAAATAATTTTTATCACGTTACGGTATCCATCACTTAATGCATCAAACTTGATTACAAGCTTATCTTTCCTCTGAATGGCAATGTCATTATAACGCGAAGAATAAATAATATCATCGTATGGTGCAATCTCATCTTTCAAGCCGTTTTTTACAGCTTCCATAAGCCGCTGATAAATTCTGTTAAAATCAGGGTTTTCTTCATTCGCTATATTCTTAATAATTTTAATATAATCAAACACGAACTGCATGCCATGCTTCTTCGCCAAGCAGTTCCGGTAACCGTCCGTTCTAATCGGAATTTCATTTAACTCTGCTTTTTTATCCTCATTCCATAATCTTGCCGAAGACAAATAAAGCACAATCGGTAAAATAATCTCCTTGTCAGAACCGTCCGCACATTCCATTTTATATTCCCAAATCTTAACAAATCCCTGCATGGGATTATTTCCGTCAAATTTCGTCCTGCCCTCCTTTACGGCAACCATCCGTTTATAATGCAGGACTTTTTCGACTGTCTCACCCAAGCTGCCCCATTGTAAGTCGCCTCCCACAACACAAGGATATTGTGGCACTGACGCAAGCAGATAATCCATCATTCTTTCTTTTTGTGGTTTCAGCAAAGGATCATTCTTTGAAATATTATAAACATATCTACTCGGAACGTATGTTCCGTACGCTGCCAAATAAGCCCCTAGCATAACTGCTGCCGCCTCAAGAATTGTGGTTTTTCCGGAGGAATTTTTTCCGATTACAACATTCATTTTTTTATTCAGATTAATATTCATATCTGCAAAGCTTCTATAGTTATGAAGCAATAAATTTTTTAAATAAAATGAGTTCATTGTATTCCTCCAAAATTTCATTTTTGCTAACGCTCATTATAGCATAAAAGCCATACACAGGCAAACCCCATGTATGGCTTTTTCCTTAAAACCAAACCATCAAATTACAATCTCTTCAGCAGTGCCTCTCTCGCCTCTTCATAACCCGGCTTGCCAAGCAATGCGAACATGTTCTTCTTATAGCTCTCAACGCCCGGCTGGTTAAACGGATTAACGCCAAGCAGATACCCGCTCAAGCCGCACGCGAACTCGAAGAAGTAGAACAGCTCGCCAAGGTAAAATTCATTCACCTCCGGCATATGCACCATCAGGTTCGGAACCTGTCCGTCCGTATGTGCAAGCACCGTGCCGTTCATTGCGCTCTTGTTCACAAAATCGACCGTCTTACCTGCAAGGTAATTCAAGCCGTCAAGGTCAACCGGCTCCGTGCCGATTGTGATTTCCTCGCGCGCCTTTTCAATGTCAAGAACCGTCTCAAACATAATCCTTGCGCCGTCCTGAATGAACTGTCCCATCGAATGCAAATCCGTCGTCAAATCAACGCTTGCCGGGAACAGACCTCTTTGGTCTTTGCCCTCAGACTCGCCGAAAAGCTGTTTCCACCACTCGGAAACATAATGTGCGCTCGGCTCGTAATTGCAAAGGATTTCAACCGCCTTGCCCTTTCTCAAAAGGATATTTCTGATTGCCGCATACTGCATTGCGTCGTTCTCCTCAAACGGAAGCTCCAATGCGCGCTTTCTGCCGCTTGCCGCACCTTCCATCAATTTATCAATGTCCGCGCCGCTGACTGCAATCGGAAGCAGACCAACCGCCGTAAGCACGGAAAAACGTCCGCCGACATCATCGGGAACAACAAAGGTCTCGTAGCCTTCCTCTGTCGCAAGGTTCTTCAAAGACCCCTTCGCCTTGTCTGTTGTGGCGTAAATCCTCTTTGCAGCGCCCTCCTTGCCGTACTTCTTCTCCATCATTTCCTTAAATACGCGGAACGCAATCGCAGGCTCCGTCGTCGTGCCGGACTTGCTAATCATGTTAATCGAGAAGTCCCTGTCACCGATAACATCGCACAAATGCTTAATATACGTAGAGCTGATGGAATTTCCCACAAAATAAATCTCCGGCGTTTTGCGGATACTCTTGTCCACCATATTATAGAAGCCGTGGCGAAGGAACTCAACCGCCGCCCTTGCCCCAAGATAAGAGCCGCCGATACCGATTACAAGCAGAACCTCGCTGTCGCCCTGAATTTTCTTTGCCGCTTCCTTAATTCTTGCAAACTCCTCCTTGTCGTAATCAACAGGCAAGTCAATCCAGCCCAAAAAGTCATTGCCCGCGCCGCTTTTTCCAACAAGAACTTCCTTTGCGTCAAGGGTGAGCTTCTTCATGTTCTCAACCTCGTGATCGCTGATAAACTGTGCTGCCTTTGAATAGTCAAACGTTACCTTGCTCATTTGTCTTCTCCTTTACATTCACAAATTTTTGTAAAAATCTCCGCCGTTCTGCAACATTCAGACAGTTTACAGAATGGCTTTACTATATCGCTTTCATTTTATCAAATTCTTCCATATAAATCAATCAATTGTTCATTTTTTTGTGCAACTTATACCTTATTTGCAATAATCCCCCGCAAAAGCTCCTCAAGCTCGCGCGTCTCTTCCGCCGAAAAAACAGGCTCCTTTGGTTTCACCAAAAGCTCGTCCTCCTTTGGCTCCTCCTTCTTCTCGACAACCGTCGCGTCCTTCTCCTGCGCAAGCTCCCAAAGCAGCTTTTCTTTCTCCATCAGACCGTGCTCCAGCCGTTGCGCAACCGTGTTTTCAAGATAATCCGTAATATTCGTTTTCAGCATTCTCCTGCGGTTTGGCATGTCCACAATCGACGTAATGCTTAGATACAGGTAAATCCCCAAAAGGCTGATGATGTAAAACGGCAGCAAATCAATAAAGCCCCGTCCCTCAATAATGCCCTTGCACACGCCAAAGCCTGCCACAAACACGCCCGCGAGCATGAGCTGCCCCGAAAGATGCTTCATAAAGCTCATGCTCATTCCGCACACGCGGATACGGTTGATGAACTTGTCCACAAACACCGGAATATTCGGGACGCCGCCGTTTAACTTATAGCAGTTGACAAACCGCTCCTTGCATTGTGTTAAAAGCTTGTTCTCCATTCCCGACAGCGTGTCCGTCGCCTGTATCATTTTCTGATAAATCACGCCGATTGCCACCTGATACAAAATCCCGATTGCCATCAGAACCAGCGTCAACACAACAACAAACGAATGATCAAAATATTTCATTACCTCATTAGCCATTTTTTCCTCCATTCTTCCTGTTCCGCTTTAAAAAAAACTTCGCCTGCGCAGCAAGCCGCAGGAACAGGCATGTCCATATTTGACTGCCGCACACGGTATTTTACTGTTTATAAGTATACGCAATTCAAAAGCCCGCCACAAGACGGTTTGGGGCAAAATCGTTCGTCAAATTCATGCAAAATGCGCCGCCTTTTCCCCTTGTGCGACCGTATTTTTCCCGATATTGCAAAATGCCTTTTTCTTCGCACTTTCTGCTCTCATAGTCGAAACCGTATTGACTTCATATGCGTTCGCTGATAAAATTCTTTATAGGAAATGGTTGGAAACAATAGAAAACAGGAAAGGTTGGAAAACAGTATGCAATATAAAACAAGCGGTACCTGCTCAAAATTAATTGACTTTGAAATCGACGGCGACACGATAAAATCCGTTGCCTTTACGGGCGGCTGCAACGGAAACCTAAGCGGCATTTCAAGTCTTGTGCGCGGCATGAAGGTCGACGACGCAATTTCCAAGCTCAAGGGAATCAAATGCGGCATGAAGGAAACCTCGTGTCCCGACCAGTTCGCACGGGCATTGGAGGCATACAAGGCAAAGGAAGCAGAATAAATCTGAATGACATTCTAAAAATATACGAATATTATATCTAAGATAAAAAAGCGGAGGCTTTCAATATGAAACGTATTGTATTTACAGGCGGCGGAACTGCTGGTCATGTCACACCAAACATTGCTCTTATTCCCAAGCTCAAAAGCTTAGGCTATGATATACACTATATCGGCTCTTATGAAGGTATTGAGAGAAGGCTGATTGAAGATTACAGGATACCCTACTATGGTATTTCTACAGGAAAGCTCAGACGGTATTTTGATTTGAAAAATTTCAGTGACCCGTTCCGGGTTATCAAAGGCTTTATGGAGGCGAAGCAGGTCTTAAAAACGCTCAAGCCTGACATCGTTTTCAGCAAAGGCGGTTTTGTAAGCGTTCCGGTCGTGCGCGCCGCGTCCGCCCTCAAAATCCCTTGCATTATCCACGAATCGGATATGACGCCGGGACTTGCGAACAGTCTGTGCATTCCCGTTGCAAAAAAGGTCTGCTGCAATTTCCCCGAAACACTGCAAAAGCTTCCCGAGGAAAAGGCAGTGCTCACAGGCTCCCCCATTCGCGCGGAACTGACCAAGGGCGACAAGGAGAAGGGGCTTAGCATGTGCGGGTTCCACAGTGGAAAGCCTGTAATCATGGTTATCGGCGGAAGCCTTGGCGCTGCGGGTGTCAATACCCTTGTGCGCGAAGCGCTCCCGAAGCTGTTGGAGGATTTTCAGGTTGTGCATATCTGCGGCAAGGAAAAAATCGATAATCTTCTGTTAAGCACGGAAGGCTACAAGCAGTTTGAATATGTGAAAGAGGATTTAAAGGATTTGTTTGCGATGGCGGACATTGTGATTTCAAGGGCAGGCGCGAATGCAATCTGCGAGCTTTTGGCGCTGCGCAAGCCAAGTCTCCTCATTCCGCTTCCCGCACGCGCAAGCCGCGGCGACCAAATCTTGAATGCAAAGAGCTTTGAGTCGCAGGGATTTGCAATGGTAGCCGACGAGGATTATCTCACGGCGGTGACGCTCACGGAGAAAGTGCATGAGCTTTACTTTACGCGCCAGTCTTATATTGAGGCAATGCAGAACAGCAATCAGCGGGACGCAATTGATAAAATTGTGGGGTTGATTGAGGAGGTTGTTAATCAGTGAACGGTTACGCCCGGATAGCTTTTGGATACTATCCGGGCGCTTTTTTACAGTTTTTCAGGTATTATTTTTCTGATTGTTCTATGATACACTGATGTGATTTTGTCTCCCTGTCGTAATTGATACCGACCAGTAAAATCGCGCCCTTGTAGTTCTCAAGCGCCTGTGTATATTGTTTGTCCTTAATCTGCTGGATTGCGGCTGCGGCGGTTTTATTGTATTTTAGTTCAACCACAATCGCGGGCTTATCCGTGTGTGGCAGCGGAAGGAAC
Source organism: uncultured Lachnospiraceae bacterium (assembly GCA_947567595.1). Classification (GTDB taxonomy): domain Bacteria; phylum Bacillota; class Clostridia; order Lachnospirales; family Lachnospiraceae; genus COE1. The sequence goes on from CANOMQ010000002.1 coordinate 105,642, forward strand.
ACGATATCCGCAAAGCCGCGTCCCGAGGGCAGTTCCCGGAATATTTTGTAGTCTGTTCTTGCACTGTAATAAGCAAGACCGACTGCACAACCGAGAGAGTTTTCGTCATTGTAGGTCAGAATGGAAGAAACCTCCATATGCGCTTTGTCGAGAGCATTCGCAACGCTTTCTTCATCGCGGGAAAGCGTATCATCAAGGAGCTTTTCCGACGCCTTTAAGACGCGCATGACTTCCGACCAGCCGCCGACACTCATCGCATTTTCAAACTCGCCGATAATCTCCTTATTCGGGATAAACGCTTCCTGTTTTTTGGAGTCGTACCCAAGGTAGCCTAAATGGATAAGCAGTGTCAAAACGTCGTCCTTTACTTTGAAATTGCGCATGTCGTTTTGGAAGCTGTGCGTGTTTACCCTGACGCGCCCGCCGCCGAGCATCTGCACAATGTCTGTGCGCAAGCCATCGAAATCCATGTCGATGTATCGCTTTAGTGCTTCGTAGGTTTCGGTGGAAGTCCAGTAATTAGAAAATCTGCGGCGGCGCATTGCCTCCACGACAGACCTTGGATTGTATATGTGCCGAAATTCGGTAAGGACATATCCATCATACCAGCTTCCTGTCTCTGCAAAATCCATGTTAAAACGTTCACAAAGTGCCTTTACCTCTGTTTCTGTAAATCCGGTGTATTCTTCAAAATTAAACTGGTCTGTCATGGAATATTCGGTAAACATATTCAATGCAGAGTGAATGCCATATTTTTTTATGGGAAGAATGCCCGTCATATAGGCAAATGCAACATATGGCTGGTCTTTCAAAAGATTGCGCAAAAAATCAAGGTATTGCTTTTGCAAATCCTCCGACTGCTGCCGCTCCCGCATTACACTATCCCATTCATCAATCAAAAAAACAAATATTCTCCCCGTCCCAGCATAAATCTGCTGCAACACATAAGCAAGATTACTTTCCTGTTCTGAAAACAGTGCGCCATATTCCTTACGAATTTCCGAAATCACAACCTGTTCCAAATATTCCGTTAGTTCTTTCTCTTTCGCCCCAATCAAAAACTGCTGCATATTCAAATAAATCACATCGAATTTATTTAAATACTCCAGAAAAGTCTCATCGCTTTCTATTTTATACCCTTTAAAAAGCTCCGCCGAATCACACCCCCGGCTATAATAAGCCGCGAGCATTTCCAACGTCATGGACTTCCCAAACCGCCGCGGTCTGCTGACGCAGACATATTTGTCCCTTGTACAGACAAGCTCATTCGTACACGCAATCAGCCCCGTTTTATCCACATAAATTTTGGAACGAAGCGCTTCCGTAAAGCTTCTGTTATCCGGGTTTAAATAAATCCCCATGCTTGCATGTCCCCTTTCCTCTGCCTTTTATTACCCCTCCATTTTCCGGCAAAAATCACCGACGCTTTTCAAAAACTCGTAATCATCTTCTTCCCGCAGCAGCTCCTTTAAAGCGTCCGTCCATTGCGCGCAAGGGTAGTGAATGGAATGCTTTTCGTCATATTCCGAAAACGATGTTATACCCTCTTTCTCAACGGTTTCCACAAAACGCTTCCATGCTGCCGTTAAATAGGCAAGCTGCCTCATGCTTACCACGTTTTCCTGCTCCGCCCTCCAAATAGGAATGGCGCGATGGTTTAACGCGAGATAAATCAGCTTGTCCGTTTCAATGCTTTCCTTACTGTAAAAATCCTCTAAATAAATCCTTCCCTCTATGGCATTCTTTTTTGCCGGCGGATACCGCCTTAACCATTTTTCCTTTTCCTGTCTGCTTTCTATTGTAACCGTATCAATGACAGACTTCGGTTTGTTCAGGCAGCACTGCTTGTATTTCTTCCCGCTGCCGCATGGGCACGGATCATTTCTTCCGATTTTCATGTTGTACTCTTCACGTAAATCCTGCTGAATGAGCTGTTTCATAAAATCATTTCCCAGCTTGTCATCCTTCTGTTCATTCGGCTCCTTCTCAAACATTGCCCAGCCTTTCAGCCGTTCGGCTGTATTGATTGGACATCTGCAGCAGTTTTCTTCCTCTGTATACAAAAACATCGTATCAATGCAATCATCTAAATCTCCAATTGCATAAGGATCCACACGATCATCTTGGTAAAGCCGCCTTAGCTCCGGCAGCATTTCCATAAAATGACACTCGCAGATTGACCTTGCCAAAGCTGCATAAATATAATCGCCTATCTCCTCCTCCTTATACACAATCCCGCGCATAAAGTCCTGCCACTCCTGCTTTCCAAGCTTCTTATCCAAATAGAGCTGATGCATTACCTCCAGCATTGCCGCCTTTGCAAAGTCATCTGTATTCTGATTATAAATACCCTGCTTGAGAAGCTCCAAATCCCCGTTATAGGTACAGTAAAGAATATCACAAAGACCTTCCGTAATCGCGTCCCCAATCAGAAAATCCAACGTATCACTCGGCAGACACGCCAGCTCCATAATGCGTGGAAAGCTCTCCCTGTCCTGAAATTCCCCAAGCAGAAAGATTGCATAAAGAGGCAGGATATAATCTTCCTCAACCTTTTCCCCCTCTGCAATCGCACGGTCAACCGCACTGCGCAGATACGGGATTGCCTCCTCTTTGTTGGCGCAAATCGTTTCAAACTCCTTCTTGGGGAATTTTTTGCTCTGCCATGTTATGTTTTCGATTGCTTTTTGTACGGTGTCGTTCATATTGGTCTCCTTCTATTGTTTTTATTTTGGTTATCTTTTTGTTAAAATGTTGTCATTTTGTTAATGATAACATAAGTTTTGAAAACCTACAATGTGCTTTGCGTAATTGCATAAATGAAAATGCAATTTCTTTTCCCCCCTAAACAAGAAGTGGAAAGCCTTTAAAAGACTTCCCACATAAAATCTACTAATTCTGTTCAGACTCATAGTCCGCTAACGGCATTGTAATGAATTGTCCGTCAGCACTTACTCCAATAACAATTTCTTGTTCTGTGCCACTTCCAATAATATCTCCAACTTTTACGTTTTCTTGTTTTGTATTATTTCCTGCCATATCCAATATGGAAAAGTTATCAGAGTGAACAATGATTTCCTTTCCGTTAATGCCTGTAAAAATTTTTTCCTTAGAGGCATTTGCGTATGTATGTATCCCCGTCCCAACTGCTAATATAACAATAAGAAAAACCCCTAGACAGTAAAAAACTTTTTTCATAAACCCGCTCCAAATTATTTTTCATATCCGCAAACAGTACATACTCTACTAAATATATTCTTATATTTATGCTTCACATCTGTCCATGTTTTATCATAAATTTTATATCCCGTTTTTCCACATTTAGCACACCTTGCGTCCTCATAGTCACGATATTTATAACAATATGTACTATCTGACTTATTATAACTTGAAGTAACCCGATGCATGGTTCCCGTTCCTACTATAATAGTGTGGTCACATGCTGCATACGATTGAACCGTTAATGGTGTTGTGACAAAACGACCATCGTCTAAAATTGATATTACAACCTCCTCCCCTTCTTCTCCTTCAATGATATCATTGATATTAATATCTGATTCCGGCATATCTGCCGCAAATGCAGTTGTACCAAGTACGAGATATGCCGCACAAGATGCCGCAATAATTATTTTTCTTAATTTATTAAACATTATATGATTCCTCCTTAATATTACGCTTTTATATGACTAAATAAACTTATTATGCTATGTTTGAAATTTTTCCATTAGTGGCTATTGAATATGTAAAGCAGCCAAAAAACTCACCATAATAAAAAATATTAGCTCTTCCCAGTTCGCTGGTATAAGCCGCTCGATATGAAAAATTATTTGCAAGTGTACCGGTAAAATAACCACTGACATTGGTTATAAAAGAAGTTCTGTTAGCTTGGTCATATATTCCTGTAACCGTAGCATAAAATGTAGCTATTAAAACATCATCTTTGCCATATATCTTATGTGCAAACGTTACTGTATTTTCCTTTTCAGGATATGATCTCAATGAATTTCCGGAATTCTTATATGCAGGATCGTGAATTTCCTCTGTTATGCATACAAAACCATTGTCCAATACCTCCACATTATCCAAGTACATTGGTACTCCTTCTTCAAATGATTCCGCCGCATATGTTGTGAACGAACTCGCCAAAACCATGATAAGAGAAACCATTACAGCAATCACTTTTTTACCTATAAACCTTCCCATTTTTTTGTTATCCTTCATATTATTAACTCCTTTCCCATTCAACTTATTAATATTTTCATGCCACATATCCACCCTAAAATCATAATAAGCGAAAAATTATTAAACTTACTTTTTGTGTTTTATACCACCCTGCTTTTGGAAATCATCTTGAAAATAACGTACCCACAGGAAATTCCTATACTGTTTAATATAATATCGTCAACGTCAAATGCACCCAACATGCATATAAGTTGAGCAACCTCAATAATTAAAATATAAACCAATCCCACCAAAAATGTTCTGAGATATTTTCTCACAGCCTCATACCCCATTGGAAGCAAAAAGCCAAATGGAACAAAAACAGCTATGTTTCCAGCAAGGTTTTCTATAACAATAATTGGTATAGTCTTAATACGGCTTAGTTGTGAAGAAATGGTTCTAAACGGTACCAAGTTGCAATTCCATGCCCCTTGTTCCCTGCTCATCTTAATAAAATTTACTCTTTCTATGATTGAGTTTACGGATAAATCAAATTTAAACAATAACGAAATAGATAATATAATACAGTATATTATAAATATTTTTCTTATCGCTTTCACCCAACAACCTCCAAAACAGGCATTCCTCTATGGATTACATGTAGCAAGTATGATGATATATGTACCAATACCATACTTGTTGCATTTTGTCTTAACGAACCTTATTTCTTGGAAATAGTTCCATTAAATGAATATCTGTTTGAATTTAGTGGAACCCTAAAGCCAATATAATATTTTGCCGTAGACGTAAGTCCCGTGAAAGTCGCTGAACCTGATTCTTTAGAAATCGTTATTGTTTCGCTATCTACTAGTTTTTTGTTCGAATCGTAGACCTCCAAAGTCAGTTGATCGTTTGTTGCTCCATGATATTCCTCTATAAGTTTCCAATCAGCAACACTAATCTTAATTGAAGAAGCTCCTGTAATCCATTTATTTGTATATACCCGAGCTCCCATATCTGTTACTTCATAACTATAAGAAGAATCAGATAAGTTATGCGTACCAGCACTACCAGAAGGAGGATTTTTTCCTCTTGCTTCGATTCCCGATGCCGTTGGCGGAGTCGGAGACAAAGTATAAACTTCTTCACTAGCTGATACCTGCATACACATGGCAATGCATAAAACCAATGATAGCATTAATGAAATTATTCCTTTCTTCCTGCGCACAATAAATGCTCCTTTCTTCAGTAAATAATTGATTGAGCCTGTAATTAATTATGTTACCCCTAATTCAATCCACTTAGGATTCACTGCATTAATTTTACAACCTTTTCAATTATGGATTAATAGTTTCATTTATACAGCTGTATATATTAATGATACAATTATTATATTCCGCTTCTATCAAAATAGGAAGTGACAAAGCGGTGTTAATAGGGTGTCAAAATAATGCAAAAAATAATAGTACCCTATTAACTTTAATTTATATATTCCTTAAATTCGCCCTTAGAAAGAAACAGTTCAATCTTTTTTAATGCATTCTGTTGTATCCGCTTAAATGTTCTGTCGGAATAATTAAATGCGGTTCCGACTTCTTTTCCATACAGGTCTTCTATTTCTTTCCACGTTTTTTCATCAATCAGATGCCATAATATTATTTTTTTCTCATCTTCCTTTAAAATCTCCAGTGCAGATTCTATAATTTGGATTTTTATAGCAATTTGAGAATACTCTTCGTTCTTATCTGCATTTTGAGAATATTTTTGAATTTTATCTAATATATCCCTTCTCGCTTTCAATTCAGGATATGATTTTATAAATTCTTTGATTGCTTCTTCTGTCATTATAATCGTAATCCCTCCATATTCATAATATCATTTGAATATCTTTTAAAATTATCGGTTAAAAGTCTGTTTTAGTGAGGACATACAGCATAAATAGACGATTTGACAAAATCACCATAAACCACATGCCCACATTTCGTACAATATTTAGCATCATAGTAATTCATCTTACAACCACCTTTGCCGTCTTTTATATGATTTGCAATCGTTCCCGAAGCATATGCATGACTACAAGCCCTATACATTTGGTCTGTTTCTGTATGTACATCATAATAAACCTTGCCCTCTTCACTAACAAAAAATATAATATTATCTGCATTAACATATATTTCGTATGCATCATACTTTATATCAATTTCTGTACGTCCATCTTGCTCCCAATCACTATACAGGTAACTACTCTCTACCTTTTCGTACGGTGTATCAAGATACCAAATCTGCCTCTCCTCATACGCATAAACCGTCAGAGACGACGCAAAAACCGCAAGCGCAATCATAACACCTCCTGCTAATTTGCTCATTTTCCCAAACCTCTTACCCATCTTTTTCATTCTTTTCATATTCTCAATCCTTTCTTTTAATTGTTTTTCACTTAAATTCAATCCTACAATCGGCATTGTCCTGTCTTCCTGATTTTCTGAAAAATCTATCAGCATGTTAATATAATCCTTTGTTTCTCCTAAGCTTTTGTTTGCTACAACCTTTTCATCACAATACATCTCGGAAAACAAATTCCATTGGTACAGCAGATAATACACAAACGGATTATAAAAATTCAGAAACACCACAAGAGCCAAAATCACCTTGATAAAATTGTCTTTTGCACGAACATGAATTAGCTCATGACGCAGCGTATCCTCCAATCTGCCCTTCTCCCAAGTGACCGCCGGAAGTATAATTCTTCCGTGTATAATACCAATTGTAATCGGCGTTGTAAGACCGTGACACAGATACACCTTGTTTTTTATATGCCTTTTCCTTCCTTTGGTCAGTTCACGTATTACAAGCTCTCCCTGCTCATATCGCTCCACCCCTTTCATAATTTTTTTATATACAGTAAGATACCTTTTTAGTTGTACACTCAATCCGCCAATTCCAAACAGAACACCTGCCGCAACAGCAGTATACATGACTACATTTGACAGATAAACGCCGTTTCGATAGACAAAAACCGTATGCTCAATCATATCCTTGACAACGTTATGCCCCTGATACCATGTTTCGCACTGCAAACATTTGTTTATCAGCTCGGCATATTCCGTTTTGAACCGTGCAAACGGCACGAGAAACAGCAGAATATTTACAGTAAGATACACCTTATGCCACAATGTCGGCAGATGCCGCTTTGTCAAAACATACATCAGCAGATAAATCAGAACCACAATGCTTCCCGCCAAGCTCATCGTGTGAAACAGCGACATACTACTCCTCCTTTTCCGCAAAATCCCCCTCAACAACCGACCGCAGCGCGTCCGCAAATTTTTTGTCAACTTTTCTTCCTCCGGTAAGTGCCGACAAGAAGGAGCCAATTGAGCCGCCATAATAATCATTCAAAAGCTTTACTGCCTTGCCCTGTTCATATTCCGTTTTTGTCACTGCCGCATGGTACACGCGGTTTTTCCCCGTTTCGTCTGCCGTGACAAGTCCCTTATCCGTCAGCCGCTTGATAAAGGTATTGACTGTCTGCTTTTTCCAGTCCCTGCCCTCCTCTTCATTTAAATAGGTCATAATCTCCACGAAGCTCTTTGTGCCCTCTCTCCACAAGTAATTCATGACAAGGCTCTCTGATTGTGTCATTTCATATATTATGTTTTTTCCCATATTTTTCACCCTTTCGACTCATTATCGTTTGTTTTTATTGTACTACAAGCGTATAATACTGTAAAGAAAATATGGTTATTCTCCCGCAAAGCCGAAAAAAATACCGACAGGCACTTCCCGTCGGCATTTTCATTATATCCTAATATCATTCCTTATACTTTGTTTTCGATTTCTTACTATATCCTTTGCAACCTTTTCTCCTCCAACATTTTGGCAACTGCCATTGATGCGATATATTTGCTACCTGTAGCCTTATGTCCATTGTACAATGTATCAGTTTTGATGTTTCCAGTTCCTTCGGCAATAACAAATACAGGAGGACCTACTCTTCATCCCAAAAATCAACCGTTTCCTGCGAGGTAGTGACAATGCCAAACATGTGATACATAAAATCCTCTTTTTCATGAAAGATTTCAAGTATAATAATTGTATCATTCAAAATACGATATATAAAATAATTATGCACTATATAAAGCATATAATAATCGCAATCCAAATCATACTGTTCCCGCATGGATATGCCCAACTGCGGAAACTGCTTTAGCTTTGCAATTGTCCCTGAAATCCGTTTGGAAACCTTTTCAGCGGTTTCCTGACCGTATCGTTCTTTTATTTCTTTTTTCATGGACTTTCGTTTGGATAAAGCAGTTTTCGAGTAAATAATTTTCCTTGTCATACGTTCGCCAGTTCTTCCTCCGCTTCCTCTTCCGTATAAAACCCTTCTTTTATGGACTGTTCCGCAGCGTCCATTTTATTCATAAAAATCCGAAACGCCTTTTCCCGGTCAGACAATGCAGCGGACGCTGTCAACTGCTCAACAAGCTGTTCCACCTCATGGTACGCCTCCTGCGGGAGCAGATCAATTTTTTGGGTTAATTCTGTGGTAATCATACACTAATTTCTCCTTTTTCAAAAGCAAAATATCATTATAAATTTGTCTGTGTACTGCTTTTTACAATAAATATTCTACTTTACAATCCTATCCCGAATTTCATCAAGCTGCGCGTCCGTCATTTCCTGCGGCTTCATCACAAGGCTCTGTTTATCGTCATTATAACGCGGTATCAGGTGCACATGGAAATGGAACACGGTCTGTCCCGCCACTTCATTGTTATTCTGCACAATGTTAAAGCCGTCCGCCCCCAGCTTTTCCGTCATCAGTGCCGCCATTTTTTTTGCAAGCGGCAGCACCTTTGCGGCGGTGTCGTCTGCGATTTCATAGATGTTCTTATAATGGTTTTTGGGCAAAATCAGCGAGTGCCCTTTTGTGGCAGGCGCCAAATCCATAATCACGCGAAAATCCTCGTCCTCGTAAAGTGTCCTTGAGGGTATCTCGCCGTTTGCAATTTTACAGAAAATACAGTTACTATCCTTCATATAAAACCTCCTGATTATTAAAATTAAAATGTGTATAGCAAATCCAGTGTCCGAAGCACTTTAAAGTCGCCCTTCATTTTCATGTCGCCTGCCATAAACGCACGCTGGAACGTCATGCGCCCCTGCACAATCTCATTCATGACCTCCGAAGAAATCTGCATCTCCACGTCAAATGTGTCGGTGTCACCATAGTAGCATTCCATCTCTGTGTGGTCAACCTTCACAATCAAGGGCTTTTTGGACTCGGGAAGGTTAAACTTGTAGACCGCCTGAAAGCCCGGCTGCGGGTGGAAATGGTCGCGCAAGTCCTGCAAAAACATCGTGCTGCTCATCTCTCCCGATGCGCCCATCAAATCCTTGAACATACTTGCAAGCTCCTGAATGTCCTCCTTCTGCTTCTGCACGTAAAGGTCGTCGCTTGCAAGCTCGGAAAGCTGCTCCGCCTCCTGCGGTGTGAGGTTCAGGCTTTGTGTGAAGGATACCTTCTGCTTCACCGCCTGATTGCTGCATGGGAACACGGGTATTTTCTGATTAATGGAACGATATAAGTCTTCCGTCCGCTTTTCGATTACCCTTGCATAATTTGTATTCTCCTCAAGCTCCGCAACGTCCGCAAAATATCCGCAAATTCCGACTGCGGGGCGGCCGCCGAGAATTTCCCATGCCTCTGTCAAGTGCGTCATTGCATCGCGCTCACCATACGTCGTTGACATTACAATAGGGCACATATATAAGTTAGAAATTTTTTCCTTATCTCCATAAAGCCAGCACGAATCCAAGAACTGCTGCATCCAGCCGCCTATGCCAAACCATTCCACCGTCGTTGCGAGAATAACTCCGTCCGCGTCCTTTAGGGTCTGCGAGAGCGTGATGATATTACTTTTAAATTCATACAAATCATAACGCTCCATGTTGACGTTTAGCTCGCGCAGTACCTCCTGCATTTTATTGAGCACATAGAGCGTGGGGTCGCCAATTAAGCCCCTGCCCCCGTAGTAAATGTTGATTTTCACCTGATTTTCCTCCCGTATCTCAATTCATTAAAAATTCTGTTTTTTTGGTTTATATACCTCTATCACATACATGACTGCCATAATCAGCACGCCGAAAATGAGTCCTCCCACATGCGCGGCATTGTCCACCCGCTCGGAACGCGTTCCGTCGTAAACCATATAGACGATGGCAAACAGCATTCTTTTGATGGAAATTCCCTGATAATGTCCATTGTTTATCACAACGAGTATGAGCATTGCCCCGATTAATCCAAACACCGCCCCGCTTGCGCCAATCGCGGTGTAATGCTTTCCGCTTAGCAGCACGTTTGCGATGGAAAAAAGGCTTCCGCCCACTCCCGACAGCAGGTAGAGTATCGCAAAACGGACATGACCGATTACCCGTTCAAGCATTTCTCCGAGTGCCGCCAAAAAAAGCATGTTGCTGAAAATATGGTCAATTCCCCCATGCATGAACATGCTTGTGAAAAACCGGTAATACTCGCCGTCCAAAAGTATGCGCTCCGCGTCCATACAACCAACATTATACACTACTTCACCCATATGTGTACAGCAAATATATATGATAATGTTTATCGCAACCAACGCGATTGTAACAGGGCAGTCGCGAAAGTCAAAAGTTTTTTGATTTTCCATTTTTGGTTTCCTTTACATAATAATCCCATTCTTAGGAAGCACCACAGTACTACTTATTATCACACTATGCGGGCGGACTTGTCAATCCTTACAATTAAAATGTTGCTTGTTATTTCCAACCATCATGAGTTGACATAATTCGACTATCTTGTTAAACTTTTAATGTATTTGAAACAAATACGACATTTTTTATAATTTAAGGAATTGATATATAGGAATTTGATGTATGAAAGGAATTGATATATTATGAGCAATCTAAAAATTTACCGCTTATTATCACTGATATTATGTACCTCACTTGTAATGAATGGTGTACCAAATACCGTAGCAGCGGCAGAGTCAAACGACAAATATGACACGAGTGTCATAAATGAGACTTTGGACATTGCGCAGAGTGAAGAAGCTTCTGATATGGAAGAAGTTCCTAATACCGAAGAAAATTTTGACGCAGAAGAGACTTTCAATACCGAAGAGGATTCTAGCGCGGAAGAGCCTTCCAGTACAGAGCAGGCTTCTAATACCGAATTAGAAACCGAAGTGGAAACCGAGTCCGAAACGCTGGCGGAACCGGAAACCGAAACACTAACGGAGCTAGAAACAGAAACCGAAACGCTAACGGAACCAGACCAATCTGAACAAGACACCCAATCCGCCATTGACGCATTTAACACCCTCGCCTCCGAAAAAACATTAATGGCGCTTCTCTATCGCACGGACTCTTACAATGTCCGTCAGGAGCCCTCCAAAACCAGCACCACGACTGCCACCGTCAAAAGCGGTCACACTTTTTATATAAAGTCTGTAGAAATTTCCGACGACAACGTATGGTATCAGGTGCAATTTGGTTTAAGCGGCACGGAGCACACCGGATATGTGGAAGCCTACTACCTTGCATATTCTGATGAAGACTGGATACGCTGGGAGACAGATTATCTCACAGCACTTTTCACAAAAAATGACACAAGTGTCATAAGTCAGTACGCGTTAAACAGTACCTTAGATACCTCCGACATTGAGTCATTTCCCGCTTTTTACCGGGAAAAGCTGACTGCCTTAAAGGAGCTCCACCCAAACTGGACGTTTGTCCCAATGAACACAGGTCTTGACTTTAACACCGTGATTGCAAACGAAATGGGCGACAAAAGCCTTATTCAGAATACCGCCAGCAACGCGGAAAAAGGCTGGGTAGGGAAGGAATACGGAAGCGGCTGGTATTACGCCACAAAGGACGCCGTTTCGTACTATATGAACCCCTGCAATTTCCTCACGGAAAGCTATATTTTCCAGTTTGAGCAACTCACCTTCAACAGCTCCTACCATACGGTGTCAGCCATTCAGAACTTTTTAAACAATACTTTTATGAAAGGCAGCCTTCCCGACGACGCCTCAAAAACCTACGCACAGGCGTTTTATGAAATCGGAAAGAGCAGGGCTTTAAGCCCGATTCATCTAGCCTCGCGCGTCTATCAGGAACAGGGGAGCGGAAAGTCCGCACTGATTTCCGGCGCCTACAAAGGATATGAGGGCTACTACAACTATTTTAATGTAAAGGCGAGCGGAAAAACAGAGCAGGAAATCATCACAAACGGGCTTTCCTACGCCAAATCGCAAGGCTGGGACACGCACTACAAATCCCTGTCCGGCGGTGCGGCGACAATCGGAAACGGATATATCCTGAAAGGGCAGGACACGCTCTATCTCGAAAAATTCAATGTGGACGGAAGCTACCACCCACTTTACACGCACCAATACATGCAAAACATTCAGGCGCCCGCAAGCGAGTCCCTGAGCACGAAAAAAATGTATGCAAATGCCGGAAGCCTTAACGCTGCATTTGTATTTAAAATCCCCGTATTCGAAAATATGCAGGAAAAAAAGCCCCTTGAAAACATCACACTTGACAAGTCCACACTGATTTTGCAGACGCCGGACTCACTCACCGGAAACATCACGGATTTAAATACCGAGGACACGCTCACCATTACGTACAGTCCTGCGGATACCTCCGATGAAATTTCTGTTAAATGGAGTACGTCCGACGCAAGTGTGGCTGTGGTCACGGACTCCGGTTCCTCCAACACCGCGCTTGTCACCGCCACAGGTGCAGGCACGGCGACAATCACGGCGACTGCAGCCGCGATAGACACACAGACCGGAAGCAGTACCGTAAAAACCGCGATTTGTGAGGTTACTGTGATTGCGCCCTCCGACACAATTGAAACATGTGTTGTCACCTTTATGGACAAGGATAACACAACCGTACTTGAGACCGTGGAGCTTCCCTATGAAGGGACTGTCCCGATTGACAAATTTCCCTCGGTTTCGGCGAATGATGACGAGCTTTTCATAGGCTGGTTCACCGGGAAAAACGCAACAGGCACACAGCTTGACAGCACCACCATACTTACCGCGGAAAAAATAATCGTTTATCCTTATTTTGAAAAACAGGGAAAGGGCTTTTATGTCCTGCCCATCAGCGATTACGTCTACACCGGAAGCGCCATAAAGCCTGACGTACAGGTCTTTGACAGCATTCCAAACGCGGACGGCACCAATCGGCTGATTGCACTTGAAAAAGGAACAGACTACACCGTTTCCTATAGAAACAACAAAAATGCAAACACCTCGAACAGCGCCGCGCCTACCGTTGTGATTAAGGGCAAGGGTAACTACACGGGCACGGAATATGCTTATTTTAATATCCTTGCAAAGCCTTTGACCGACAAGGATATTTCCGTTGAAAATATAACGACTGCATACAGTGGGAAGCTCCAAAAGCCTACGCCCACTGTATACCGCTCCGGCAAAAAGCTTTCCGCAAAGAAAGACTTTACGGTGTCTTATCCCGATACCAAAACGAACGCCTACACGGCTGTCGGAACCTACCCCATCACAATCACGGGCGTAGGCAGCTACAGCGGGACGCGCACCATTTATCTGAACATTACCTCTGACATTTTAATAAGCAAGGCAAAGGTGGAGAAAATCCCCAATCAGATTTATCAGAAGCACTTGGCAGACAGCGGGCAAGGCATGGTTCCTGCAAAAATCACGGTCACTTACGATAAGCGCACGCTGAAAGAGGGTAAAGATTATTCCATAAAATATGCAAATCATTGCGCCCTCGGAACTGCAACGGCTTATATTACCGCAAAAAGCGGAAGCGGCTTTGCAGGCACAAAGACAGTGACTTATAAAATCGTCGGCTCGCCGATAAATAAGGCGGTCGTCAGCGGAATTGTCCCAAAAACATACACGGGCGCAGAGCGCGATGTTTTGCAGGAAAACGTTGTCCTCTCCCTTGACGGAAAAGTGCTTCGGGAGCATACGGATTATACGGTTTCCTATGCAAATACCACAAAGGCGGGCACGGCAGCCATTACGTTTAAGGGCATTAACGGGTATAGCGGCCAGTTGAAGAAAACCTATCAAATTACCCCGCTTGACCTCAACGACAACGCAATTTCCATGACGTATTCCACGCAGGACGCGGCTGATACGCTAATTCCGATAACCGCGCTGTCACAGATAACCTCTCCTTACATGAAGGGGAGCACCTGCCCCAATGTGCAGCTTTATTTAAACGGCACACCGCTTACCAAGGGCAAGGATTATACAGTGAAATATTCCAACAACAAGCAGGTTACAACATCTGCTTTGGAGAGTTCAAAGCTTCCTGCGATAACCGTCACGGGAAAAGGCAGCTTTAAAGGCTCTTTGTCCGGCACATGGAAGATTACGAACAGCGCATTCGGCGGGGAAAGCGATAAGGTGAAGCTTGTGTTGAAGGACGTATTATACAAAAATGCGCCAAACAAGTTTCAATCCTCTGTTTCTTTGGTAGATGCAAACGGTGCAAAGTTGTCGGCGGGGAAAGATTATGACACGAATGTCAGTTTTTCATATGCCGAAAATACACTGGTACCGACTGTCGATGGCAAAAAAGTAAACCGGACTGCCGGCGAGCCAGTTGATGCAGGCGACATTCCAAATGCGGGAACTGTTATTCGTGTAACCGTTAAAGGGCTTGATGCATATGAAGATAATAGGAATGATGTTCTTTCCGGTACTTACCACATTATGAGCGCTGATATCGCAAAAGCCAAAGTCAGCGTAAACGCGAAAGCTTACCAAAATGGTGACGCCGTTACACTTTCCGCAAGCGATATCACGGTAACGCTCAACGGCGACACCTTACGCTACGGAACAGACTACACCATAGACGCTTCCACCTACACCAACAATTTCAAAAAGGGCAAGGCGGCTGTCATAATCAGGGGACTTGGCACGAATTATGGCGGGGAAAAGAAAATTACATTTTCGATTGCCTCTAAAGTCCTTGTCTGGTGGAAAAATCTTTTTTAAAATATTTTATGGAAGCTTCAATGTGAAAAATTTGCTGTGGAAAATTTTCCGTCATGATGTTGACATATCTGTCAAATCGTAGTATTATTAGGCGAAACAAGGTTCCCATGAGGGAGTAGCAAGCGCATGGAATGTGTAGCAAGTCAACATGCTGACCATATATGGTCTGGCTTGCTTTAAATTGCAAGACTCATGTATAACTGTCAAGCTATACATTGAGTTTCTATTAAAAAATAAGACTTAAGTATAGCCTGTCAGGTTATATTTAAGTCTTTTATTATGCACAGCCCCATGCCGCGCTTGATTTTCAAATAACGCAGGAGGAATTGTAAAATGGAATGGAGCATTATGTTTGTTTTTAACAGCGTCCTTTTAGGTGTCGGGCTTGCGATGGACGCCTTTTCGGTATCAATGGCGAACGGCTTAAACGAGCCGGACATGAAAAAGGGTAAGATGAGCGCAATCGCCGGGGTGTTTGCAGGCTTCCAGTTTGCGATGCCTGTTATCGGGTGGATTTGTGTCCACACAATTCTCCAATATTTTACCGCATTCGAAACGCTCATTCCTTGGATTGCGCTTATTCTTCTCGCATATATCGGCGGGAAAATGCTGCTCGAGGGGCTCCGAAACAGCGATTCGGAGCAGGAACACCAAGGGCTTGGCGTTCGTGTCCTAATCATTCAGGGCATCGCCACTTCCATTGACGCATTGTCCGTCGGCTTTACCATTGCCGGATACGGCTGGCTCATGGCGCTTACTGCCGCGCTTATTGTTGCTGTTGTTACATTCACGCTTTGCATGGCAGGCTTAAAAATCGGGAAAAAATTCGGGACGAAGCTGTCCAATAAAGCGCAAATCCTTGGTGGTGTTATTTTGATTGTGATTGGTATTGAGATTTTTATCACAGGTATTTTCTGACATTTGTCAATTATCTGTTTTCCTAACCGCGATGGCATAAACAGACGGTTTTACTGATTTATAGGAAGCTTATCCGGTTCACACTTTTGCACCAGCATCTTTTTTCGGAAAAACCAATAGACAACGGCACCCACGGGAAGCGCAAAAACAAAATTGCAGGTTTTGTTGCTATAGATTTTAAAGGCAGACATGGCAAACCACGTTACAAATCCGCCCATATGTAAATTGCCGGGCACGATTTGTACCTGAAAGGCGAAAAAGGTCATTGCCGCCACCAGCCATATCCCGTATAACCGAGGGCGTTTTCGGAGAATGTCAATGATTGTGATGATAATAAAAATGTAAGACAGCACACCAAAAATCAGCGCGCCCCACTGTGGCGTAGAATTTTCCTTGGCAGTTGTAAAGCCTCCGCTTATCAGAACAGGGATTGTCCCATGCATGATATCGAACGCGTACAGCCCTTCCCCTTTGTCGTCAGACCGATAGGTAATGTTGAAGGTAAAATTATCGTTTTCCGTGTAGACGTAATACTGCGCCTTACAGATTATGGTATCACCGGAGTTGTTAATACTTTTATTGGTGTTAATGGAATTGAGCTTAAAGGTATAGCTGTCGGACTTCTCCCAACGTTCACTGATGCCCTCATACAATGCGTCAAATTCCTCCCGCGTGACGGCGTCAGGATACATGGACTGAAAAATTTGGTCGGCATCGTCCTCATTTAGGGCTATAATTAACTGCTCTATCATCTCGTCCATACGCTCGTTTTTCAGTAAGCCGACACAGCCTGATACAAGGCAGCATAGTAGAATGGATAGAAGAAGCAGTTTTATGCTTGGTTTTTTCATTGGAATTTCCTCCTAGCTTTCAATGCTTGATGGTTCCAGCAGAAAATCATATATATTTAAGGTCAAAATCCCATGTTCGTCATAATGCTTCGGAACTATATCCTTTGTTATAATGATTTTTTTAAAAGAATCATCAATTTTACGGAATGGTCTTACTTCCTGTAACATTTTTTCCTCACTCGGAATAGAATAAGCAGATTGAATGTAGTATCTTACAGAACCCAAGTTGCATACAAAATCAACTTCAAGGTGCTTTCGCACTACCTTTCCATCTTTGTTCTCCGCTATCGTTACAACTCCCACGTCAACATGATAACCGCGCATACGAAGTTCATTATAAATTACATTTTCCATTGCATGCGTCTGTTCAAACTGGCGAAACGCAATTCGCGCATTGCGAAGCCCCAAATCTGAAAAATAATACTTCTTTGACGTTTCTATATAGGCTTTTCCCCGAATGTCATATCGCTGCGCAGACTCAATCAAAAAAGAATCTTCCAAATAGTCAAGATATTTCTTGATTGTGTTTGAAGTAATTTTTGATTTTTTTACCGTCCGAAAAGTATTCTTCAGTTTCTCAGGATTTGTCAGCGAACCAATAGATGAAGAAAGAATATTTAACAAGTCTTCAAGTTCACCCTGATTTCTGACTTTATTGCGCTTGTATATATCCCTGATATAAATCTCGCCAAAAAGGGTTTCTAAGCTTGAAATTTTATCATTTATACCTTCTCGAAGAACGACTAGCGGAATCCCGCCATACAACATATATTCCGACAGTCCTTCATATTTATCGCCTTTATAAACCGACATAAATTCTGAAAAGTTTAAGGGATACATATGGATTTCATCGCCACGTCCTGCAAATTCCGTAATAATATCTTTTGATAAAAACTTGGCATTGCTTCCGGTCACATAAACATCAACGTTGTTCTTTCGCAGATAACTATTTAATACAGCCTCAAAACAATCTAGCATTTGCACTTCATCTAACAGCAGATAATGCATTTCACTATCTATCATTTGGGAACGAATGTATGCCATAAATTTTTCCGGGTCAGTCCTTCTTCTTTCTTTTTCAATTGTAATCAGACTTTCCCCTATAAGATAAAGATCATCTGCAGAATCAAACGCAAATCTGATGATATGCTTCTCGTCCACACCATTCGCAATCAGGTGATTGTAAAAAATAGTATTTAGCAAATAGGACTTCCCACATCTGCGAATGCCGGTAATCACCTTTATCAATCCATTATGTTTTCTGTTTATCAGTTTATTCAAATAAAAATCGCGCTTAATCTCCATGCCAAGCCCTCCTTAACAAAAGATTGCTGCAATATTTTACACTTTTCTTTTGTATATTATCACAATTTCAGCCAAGAAGCAACTTAACATTTATCCTTAGCAAAAGATTTTTGCAATATTTTACACTTTTCTTTCGTATTCTCTTTATGAAAGCAGGTGCAAACTGCATCAGGGCGCATAGAGTTCTCTACCCGCCCTGATTATGTAAGGTAACAAAGGATTGAATATACATCTAATTATCGTGAAATACCTCTATCTCTTGAACATTCATATCAATTCTCTCATCAGCCCTGTTTTGTCAGGAAATCCCAAAACGGTCTGTAATGCCAGTACCCCTCAAAATTTCCTGCCTCATACTGCGTATGCATTGCGTCCGCCAACTGGCTTACCCAATCCGTCTGCCGGAACAAATCCTCATAACTTCTCTCGTCCATTCCATGCTGGTTGTGTGCCGATGATGTAAACGCCGACTGCGCGCCCGGGCATTGTCCGCTGTCCGTCAAATGGCTTGCGTACGCAAACATATCAATATAATCACTGTTTTGCGGGTCAACCTTTGACACGTCCACCATGCGCTCTGTCGCGTTCCCGTCCTTATCCCATATTTTCACCTTGTACACGGGGTTTTCCGCGTCAAAATCTTTTGGCTTATAAACCGTCACGGAATGGTCTGTGCCGCACATCGCGCCGATTGCCTCCCCGTCCTGCTCGTTTGAAATATGAAGCACAAAACCGCCGCCCGTGCCCTGCGTGCTCTGCGTTGCATCGGGTACCCATTCCGTGTCCGTATCCTTTGTCTCACCTAATTTCTGCTGCGCAATTCCCATTTTGTATCCCATTTTCGGAAAATACGCTGTCATCATTTTTGTATCAATATTCATGCTCATTTTTTCCCTCCATTTTATATCCCTTTTTTCACATTCCTTTTTAACGGCGGCTCCTCTGTCAGTCAGAGCCGCCCCTGCCCCCTTGCAATAAGTCCGGGCATTTTTTAAATCATTTCAATTTCACACACCGGGAACCCCGCCGTCTCGCAGATGGCACTGGTACGCTTCCACAAACGCCTTGTGCCTTTTCTTAGCCAAAGGTACCTTGTCGCCGCCAACCAGCGTGACACTGTCATTGCCATACTCCGCGATATGCGCCATATTCACAAGATACGCCCTGTGACACCGGTAAAAATCACTGCCAAGCTGTTCACCAAGCGCGTCCATCGCCGCATAAATCTCGATACTTTGCACCGCGCCCAAAATGTGTATTTCCACCTTCTTTGCCCTGCTCTCAATGTACAGAATATCCGCTTGGTCGAGCATGAGCTTTTTCGTTTTTAGAAACAGTCCCCTCCTTTCCCGCTTTTTGTCAAACTTTTCTGTCGCTTTTTTGCCGTCACCGACAAACACATTCAAAGCCTATCACCCCCTGTATCAACATTTGTCTATTATATCGGCAAAATTCCTGTATTTTTCAGACATATGGAACGAAACGACTATTTTTCGGGAACGAAAGATAAATCCTTTAAAATATCCTCCAAAAATTGCAGTTTTGCGTCCATGTCCTCCTTATGCATAGCCGTGACCGCAAACTGTAACAACTGCTTTTCATTCCACCCGTTAATATCCCGAAACCGCCTCGCAAGCTCCGAAAGTCGTTCCTTCTGACTGCCCTCGACAATATAAGTCAGCTCATAAAAGCCCTCCTGACTATAATTTGGTATCCTTTTTTTCTTCCATAATTTACGAAATATTCCCACAAGCCTATACTCCCTTTTCTTTATTTTTTATGCTGTTTCTCCCAAACTATAAAAGCAAATTCCTGAAGCAATCCGCTCTTTTATAAAGCGGTTTTCGCCGCATATAGGGAGTATGCACGCACCATATAACTATAAACTACTATCCCTTAAAATACAAGTAAAAGGAAGAAATCATAAATTAGGGTGTATACACACACCATATTATTATAAATCGCCGCCCTTTAAAATAGGTTTAAAGGAGGACAGCCTGATGATAAAATTTGATAGATTATGGATAACATTGAAGAAAAAGGACATTAGCCAATATCAGCTAATAAAAAATTATGGAATTGACAAAGCCCAGCTCCAGCGGCTCAGAAAAAATATGATTGTCAAAACGCTTATTTTAAACCGCCTGTGCACCATTCTCGAATGTCAGATTGAGGATATAATGGAATTTGTTCCTGATGAAACGGATATGTAAATTTTTCATTTAATGCTTGTGTGCATAAGACAAAAAAGCTTGCGGCTAACGTTTTCCATCAGCCGCAAGCTTTTTAATGTTATCCAAACACTTCCGCTTACTTTATTGCGCTTGATCAATCAAAAATATTTTATACCTGCCCGGCCTGTATTTTTCCGGCTTCCCTTCATAGTAATAGCAGTATATATTCGTCCCGTTTGCATGAAAATACAAATTCTGCGTAATCTGATACGTATCAAGAAAATTCTCTTTTTTCGTATATCAAGCAGCCACTTGATTTGTTGCTTGCGGATATAACAATTTTAGTACACGATTTCTCCACAATTTGTAATCTTTTTTTCAACTTTAGCCACAATCGCGGAATTTTCAACCACAATATGGTCAATCACTGGCTGCCCGTCATGCTCCCCGACAATCTCAAGCGCGTCAAGGTCAATGCCTTCCGCCTTCAGCCCGTATTCCGCGCCGCTGCAGGTAATGTTTTTCAAGGTGACATTCTTAAAATACGGTATATCCTCCGCCTTCACGACCGCCGACTTTTGCGCCGACTCGCGGTAATCCAGCACATACCCCATCGTAAAAATAATCGCCTCTTTTTCAATATCAATCATCTGAATGCCGTCAAGCGTAATATCCTCAACCACGCCGCCCCTGCCAATCGCGGACTTAAAACGGATACCCACGTCCGTCCCGATAAACGTGCAGTTCTTAACCTCCACGTTCCGCACGCCGCGCGACATCTCGCTTCCGACCACAAAACCGCCGTGACCGTGGTAAACCGTACAATCGCTTATCCGAACATCTTCCGTCGGAACCTTTCTTTCCCGAGCCTTCTCGCCCTTTCCGGACTTCATACAGATTGCGTCATCACCCACGTCAAACGTCGTTCCCGTAATCTGCGCATAGCGGCACGACTCGAGGTCAAGCCCGTCCCCGTTCTGCGCATAATAAGGATTTCTGATACTCGCATTCCGAATTGTAATATGCTGGCAAAAACAGGGGTGTAAATTCCACGCAGGTGAATTTTGCAGTGTAACATCTTCTATTAAAATATGGTCACACTGGTACAGACGCACCATCACCGGGCGGAAAAAATCCCAATATCTCTGTGCTATGTCAAGGCTCTCAAGCTCCGCTGATTTCTGTCTGCTCATGTTCCACCCGTCAAAGCTTGTCCTTGTCGGCAGCCAAATCTGACCGTCTTTTTCCGTCACCGTATACGGGGATTTCTTTAGCAGCGCGTCCCACTGCCTCTGCGTCATTTTAAATTGTTTAATCGGACGCCAAAGCTGCCCGTTTCCGTCAATCGTTCCCGTTCCTGTAATGGCAATATTCGACGCATTTTCCGCCGTAATCGGGGACTTTGCACGAATGCACTCCATGCCCTCAAAATCCGAGAGATAAAGCGGGTATTCTTTCTCATTTTTATCAAATAGTAAAACTGCGCCATTTTCCAAGTGAAGGTCAATATATGACTTTAGCGCAATCGGGCCAGTCAGCCAAATTCCCGCCGGAATAACTACCTTTCCGCCGCCATCCGCGTTCGCTTTTGTGATTGCTGCGTTAATTGCCTGCGTGTTTGACTCTATTCCTCCGTTTACTGCGCCAAAATCCTTGATGTTATATTCTCTGTCTGGTATTTTTGGTAATTCAACCGTGAAGTCTTTCATTTTATATCCCGCTCCTTCCCAAATTACAGTCTATTCGTGGAATTATATATCCTGTTTTTTGTTCTTATGATATGTACTTTTTCTTATAGAAGTCCAGCCTAGGTCTTTGTACTTGCTGTAAATTATGATTTACAAGCCATTGTTTTCTTTTCGTTTTTATCGTATCAATTTTTTATCGGAAACACAAGCGCATTCGCAATCTGTTCTGCCATTGCATTCATTTGTATCGTATCCAACGGTTTATCCAATCAGCACATTTTTCCCCTCGAATGCAAAGCCGTATTTCCTGATGCGCTCCGGTGAAATGCCTTCCGCTTCCAGTGCCGCAGCGTATCGCTTCTCTTCTATCTGTAATAACGCCGATGCAACGGTATCCTTCAATGTTTTTTCATCCTCCGCATCATGCACCTTAAATTCCATAATGACTGCATTATCCACGCTGTTTTTGGGCTTGAGCATCACATCATAACGCCCGAATCCGCTTTCCCTGTTGGACGTAATCGCATACCTGTCCGCCAGCTCCACCATCAGTCCGAGCACAAATCCATGGTAAAACCGCTCCGGTTCCGTGGCTTCTGATGGTTTATTTCCCGCATCAAAGCTGCTGAATGTGGCAAGTGCTACCTTGTTCATGTAATGGTTCATGGCTTTTTTGTCATCCATTAGCAGCGCCTTGATGAAGTCATTGTACGCTGACGCGTTGCATTGGAACCAGCCCCCTATCATGTTTTCAAACATCAGTTTTACTTCCATGTTGGTGAGCTTCAAGTCGTATTCTTCCCTTCCCGAGCCATCGCCGCCGACATATTTTTCCACCTTTAAATAACCGCTTGCAAGCAGGAGGCTCCATATCGCATATTCGTTTTGGTCTAACTGGCTGAATACAATCTGTTCGTCAATTTCTGTATGAAGTGTCCCGCCGTACAATAAGTCCTCCATAGTCATTTTTATATTCCTGCTGCCTTCACGAATAAGTTTGCTGACAAGGCTATTAGAACTGGTGTTTGCCCAGTAAGTTGACAGTTTTCCCTTCTCCAAAAAGTTAATAATCGACCACGGATTATAAATATCCGTTTTCTTCCCAAATGTAAAGCCATCATACCATTCCCTGACACGCCCTTCCATGTCAGACATCCCAAATTCGCGCAAGGCAGCGCATACCTCCTCCTGCGTAAAGCCAAACATATCCTCATACTTATTCAGCGTCGTTGTCACCACTTCAAGATTGTTCAAATCCGAAAAAATGCTTTCCGATGGCTCGCGAAGCGAGACATTACTAACCCGCGTAATCCCCGTTAACAGGGCGCGTTCCAAGCAGGGATTTGTCTTAAACGTCGCATTGAACAGGCTTCTCATGAACGCCACGACCTCATCCCAGTACCCATTGACATACGCCTCCTGCATCGGCGTATCATACTCATCTAAAAGAATTATCACCTTTTTCCCGTAATAACGCTCCAGATATCCCGCCAATGACCTTATGGCGTCCGCCGCAAGATAGTCCTCCATTTCCGGGGAAACCTTTT
This sequence comes from uncultured Lachnospiraceae bacterium, assembly GCA_947567595.1. Lineage (GTDB taxonomy): Bacteria > Bacillota > Clostridia > Lachnospirales > Lachnospiraceae > COE1. Next base: position 129,343 of record CANOMQ010000002.1, read on the forward strand.
GGAACATCTCTTTTTCCCTGTCATTCATGCAATCACTTTTCAGCAGAAAATCATACTGGTTATATAATTTAAAAATGTTACGGCAGATTGACTTTCTTGCGGAAGGAAAATTTGTCTCCTTGATGTCGGCAAAGCTCAGTGCAAGCACCGGATATGTCCCTTGTATCGCGCGGTACTTTTCTTCCTTCCATATGTTCATTCCCTCAAACAGCCTTCCTTGACCTGCATAGTCGACCGAAAAGAACTGTTCCACCATGCTCATATTCAGCGTTTTGCCAAACCGCCGGGGGGCGGGTAATCAGCGTCACCTTATCAAGGTTTTCCCACCATTCCTTGATAAACAACGTCTTATCAATATAAAACGCATTCATCTCTATTAATTCCTTGTAATTTTGGTAGCCAATTCCGACCGTCCTTGCCATAAATTCCGCCTCCCCAAACTGTTTTCATTTCATACAATAACACTCGCTATTATTCAAAATCAGCCGTCACTACTGTATTCATTCCAAATAGCGACGGCTGTCCTGCCTACATTATCCTTCTATTAATACGCCCGGCCCCAATAAACCATCTTCTTTGCCGGCTTCCCGCAGCAGACGCAGTTTGCATCAAGCTGCTCCTGCTCAAACGGCATACACCTGCTGGTCGCCGCAAGCTCCTCCTTAATCCTGTCCTCGCAAGCCTGCTCGCCGCACCACATTGCCTTCACAAATCCGGGCTTATTGTTAATCGTATCACAAAATTCGTCCCACGACACGGCGCTGTAAATATGCGACTCCAAATGCGCCTTCGCTGCCTCATACATATCATTCTGAATGGTCTCAAGCAGCTCTGCCGCCTTCGCCTCTACGTCGTCCAGTGCAACTTCAACTTTCTCCCTTGTATCGCGGCGCACAAAAACACACTTGTTATTTTGAATGTCCTTCGGGCCAATCTCCACGCGGAACGGCACACCCCGCATCTCGCATTCGCTGAATTTCCAGCCCGGGCTCTTGTCCGTATCGTCTACCTTTACGCGGAAACCGCTCTTTTGCAGACGGTCGCGCAGCTCATATGCCTTATCCAGCACGCCTTCCTTTTTCTGCTGAATGGGAATGACCATAATCTGTGTCGGCGCAACCTTGGGAGGGAGCTTTAACCCCGAATCGTCGCCGTGCACCATGATTACCGCGCCAATAATACGCGTCGATACGCCCCATGAAGTCTGATAGCAATATTTTAATGTATTGTCCCTATCTGTATATTGAATGCCAAACGCCTTCGCAAAACCGTCACCGAAATTGTGGCTTGTTCCTGACTGGAGCGCCTTACCGTCATGCATCAGCGCCTCAATGGTGTAGGTAGACTCCGCTCCCGCAAACTTCTCCTTCTCTGTCTTCTGACCTTTCACGACGGGGATTGCGAGCACTTCTTTTGCAAAATCAGCGTATACGTTCAACATCTGAATGGTGCGTGCCTCAGCGTCCTCAGCCGTCGCATGAACGGTGTGCCCTTCCTGCCATAAAAACTCACGGCTTCTCAAAAACGGGCGTGTGGTCTTTTCCCAGCGCACGACCGAACACCACTGGTTATATACCTTCGGCAAATCCCTATAGGACTGCACTTCATTTTTATAGAAATCGCAAAACAATGTCTCCGAGGTCGGACGCACGCACAAGCGCTCCTGCAAAGGCTCCAGTCCGCCGTGTGTCACCCATGCAACCTCCGGCGCAAAGCCCTCCACATGGTCTTTTTCCTTCTCCAAAAGGCTCTCCGGTATAAACATCGGCATATACACATTTTCAACGCCTGTTTCCTTGAAGCGCGCGTCAAGCTGCTGCTGTATCTGCTCCCAAAGCGCGTATCCTGCGGGCTTTATAATCATGCAGCCCTTTACACTGGAATAGTCGCAGAGTTCCGCTTTTTTTACCACGTCCGTATACCACTGGGCGAAATCCTCCTCCATCGAAGTAATCGCCTCTACCAATTTCTTATCGTCTGCCATTTTTTTCACAATCTCCTTTTACCATTTACAATTTCATTTGCGTTATTGTCCTAATTGCTTTATTTTAATGCCATACGGCAGTTTTGTCAACCTCGTGGAGCATTCGCTCCTTCATCAACTCTTTAATGCGTCACCTGCTGCTTCGTCAGAATGCGCTTAATCTCCGCCTTCACAAACGTAGGCTTGTACGGTCTTACGATATACCCTGCCGCCCCCGCCTTCCGGCAGCGCGCAACGACGCTCTTGTCATTTGTATTAATCACAGAAAGCACTGGCACGATGTCACCCACGATATCGTGTATTTTTCCTATCATTTCTACCCCGTTTACCCGCGGAATGTCCATCGACAGGATAATCAAATCCGGCTCCGCCTGCCGTTTCAGGCATAGAATCGCCTGATCCGCAGACGTGAGCAACTCCACATCGTACAGATTATGCAAAAAGCCCCGCATGGACTGCAAATGAACCAGCATGTTGTCGATTATCATAATCCGGTAGCGCCTTGAGGGCGTGAGCATTTTTTTGCGGTCTGCCTCGCCTACAATCGGGTCCATGACCTGTTCGTTTGTTTCATGCAAAATCGTAATCTTAAAGTTTTCGTGCTCCTGCAAGTCAAGCATTGTCCCGTCGAGCAGCCGCAATAACGGACGCAGGTTCCTTGTTCCCGAATTTTCGACAATGATGCCCTCCCTGCCGTCGGAAAGCTTTACCTGTGTGCCCTTCGGGTAAAACGGTACGCAAAGCAGCAATGACTCGACCACATTCGGGTCAAACATAATGCCTCCGGCGCCCATCAGATATTCGCATGCTTCATAGGGGGAATAAGGGTTTTTATATGGTCTTTTTGACACGAGTGCGTCATACACGTCCGCAACGTGCAGTATTTTTGTGAAAAGTGAAGTCTGGTCGCCTTCCCGTCCGTCAGGGTATCCGCTTCCATCGACGTTTTCATGGTGATAGAGCACTGCCGCCTTGACATTGGCGGAAATGTCCCACCGCTCCTTAATCAGTTCGTAGGAAAGTGTCGAGTGCGTTTTCATCAAATCATACTCTTCGTTTGTCAGACGCGCCGGTTTATTCAGGATTTCGCGCGGTATGACCAGCTTCCCAAGGTCGTGGAGAAGCCCTGCCGTAACAAGCTGCTCCAGCTCCTCGCTGTTTAACTTTAGTCCAAACCCTATCACACAGGCAATGACCGCGACATTGACCGAATGCGCATAGGTGTAGCCGTCGAAGCTCCTTAAATCCGTAAGGTCGAGCGATAGAACGCCTCTGTCAAGCACCTGCTCCACAATTTTTTTCGCCACGCCCTTGCAGCCGTCAATGTTGCTTTCGCGCACTCCTACCAATCCCTCGGCACGAAGCTCAGGAGTGATGACCGGCTGAATTTCAATGTCCTCCGACAGCTCGTCCGTAATGTACACGCCGTCAAAACCGTAATCATTCAGCCGCCTGATATAAAATTCAGAAAGTACACTGCCACTGCAAATCAGCGTATGACCGTCGGTGTCGTACATGTTGTATGCAAGGCACATACCCGGCTTGGCATCTTCAATTTTGATATAGCGCATAGATTTTGATTTCCTTTTGTATATGATACTTCTATTTTCTATTCTATCGTTTTATATTGCTGGTGTAAAGCTTTTCTTTTGATTGGGGATTGTAAATTTTCGGTGGAATTTTCAGAATTTTCTGAATGTTCGGGTTGAGAAATGGCAGACCATATGATATAGTAAAATGGTATATTGAACGGAAAGTGGAGATAATCATAAAAAAATAAGCATCCCTCCCTCGCCCAAGGTCGATGCTTATTTCTTTTTACTAAATTTTTTAAACCGAGGGCAGTCGGATTATCACATCCGATAAACCTTTCTAAGTAGATTGTACACTAGGGCTGCCTGCTTTGCAAGCAGCTCTTTTCAAAAATCCGCGAAAAAAACTACACATTGTTAATATATTATCAATATGAAAAATTATAAAAAAGGACGAACCACATGAAAATCAAACAAATAACCATACTACCCCAATTCCACTGCACCGGCGCCGCGTGCCCCTCCAATTGCTGCCGCGGCTGGAAAATCCCGATTGACGACGCGGCGTATGAAAAATACATCGCCGAAAAAGGCTTTTTTGGTTTTCTCCTGCGCTGCTTCCTCTTAAAAAAGGAAGAACTGACCTCCTTCCGGTGCAGCAAACGCCAGTACCGCTGCCCGTTTTGGGGCTTAGACCACCTTTGCACCCTGCAAAAAAACCACGGCACCGACTACATGCCGCGCGTGTGCGTCGATTTCCCGCGCCAGCTTTCAAACTTTGGTACCTTCTGCGAGGAAACCCTCTACCTTGCCTGCCACGAAGCAGCAAGGCTTTTTCTCGAGCAGGCAAGGGCAGGCATTCCCTTCACCTTCACGGAGACAAGCGGCACGGCAAATTATGAGGAAAACACGACAAACGACGATTTGGAGTTCCTAAACTACCTCCTGAAATCGCGCGACGAGCTTATCACAATGCTCACAAACGGCTGCGGGCTGACCACAAGCCTTCTAACCTATGCAAAGGACGCGCAGGACAAATGCCTGTCATACGGCGCCATTAACACGGGCGTCCATCTCGGCTCCGAGCAGTTCGCACTGCCAAGCCCGCTTGACTATCTCCCACCAAAAAGCACGCCCCAAACCCCAAGCGAGCCATTTACGGTAAACGCCTCCACCATGTACACCCTCTTTTTCAAAGGCTTTTACCACCCATCGCTAAAGCACTCCTCGCCCGTTTTGTACAAACTCTGCCAAAAATATATCCGCGAATTTTACACACTGACAAAATCAAACCCGGCGGCGGCGGACAAAAAACTAAGCAAATTGATGGAGTGTACGTACGATTACGTCCCCGACTTCGACGCGCTGATGACCTCCTACTATATCTATTTCCTGCAAAAAAATTTCCTCGACATCTATGAGGACTACTGCTTTTTAAAGCACATGCTCTGCGGAATGGCACAGGTGCAGATGTTCAAGCTCTTTGTCGCGCTCTACTGCAAAGACCGCCGCGGCAAAAAAAGCGCCCCACTGCCCACAGACGAGCTTGCGCTAATCCTCGCCGTGTACGAGCGAAGGGCGCCCCAAATCGAGGACGCCCTTAAGGAAATTTATCCTATAATACCATTGCCTTCACCCGGTTAATCGCGTTTTTCACGGGCGGCAGCATGATAATGATAATCGTCATAATCGCTTCGGCAAAAACATAAATGCCGTTGTAGACAAGCGAATACGGCAAAGCCGCCCAGCCTTCCCACGCATACTCGCCAAAGAAAATCCAGCCCGAAATCACGACAAACACATACCTTCCAATAACGCCCGTTATATAACCCTTGATAAGCCCGTTTTTCGCATTTGCAAACAGCCCCGAAAGCCCGAGCGCGCCAAAGGCGAGAAAATAATCCACGACGACCTGTATCGGAAAAATCACATACGGGTCAATGATGAGCTGCAGCACCCCATGCGCCAAACCCGTAATCATTCCCACCCTAAGCCCGTAAAAATATCCCGGCAGCGCGATGACAAACATCGAAAGCAGCGTAATCGAACCTCCCCATGGAAATTCAAAAATCTTAACAAGCGACAGCACCGTCCCAAGCGCAATCGCCATCGCGCAGCACGCAAGCTGCTTCACCGTAAATAATCTCCCGTTGTTCCCTGTAACTTCCTTTTTCTGTGACATAAAAAAACCTCCTTAGCTTTGTTTCGCTAGGAGGGTGCACCACAACGCCATAACGTCACAACGTTGTGTTAATCTGCTTCCCTACGCCAGTATTATCCGGATCAGGTAATGAGGGTAAAATCTCAGCATATGCACCCCTAGCAATTCCCGGGGCATTACACCCCGGTAGAATTATGTAATTGTTTCTAAAAAATATCTATGTTAAAACTGACCCTACCAGTCAATTTTAAACCGTTGTACTTCTTCCCGCAGACTACTTGCAATCTCGCCATTCTGCACCATCTCGGAATTAACGACATTAATTTCACCCACAAGCGTCTGAATGCTCTCCGCCACGTTCGTCACACCGTTCGCGCTCTCGTCAACCGCCCGCGTAATACCGTTAATCGACTCCACAATCCTGCCGACCGTGCTCGTAATCTCCGCAGAATGCGCCGCATAACGCGTCATTTCCTCGTCAACATGCTCCGCATCGTCGCGGTACTGCTTGCCACTTGCGACAAAATTGTTGTAGTCATTAAGCACGGTTCCCTCAAGGTAGCCCGTAATCTCCTTTGAGTTGTCAATCAAATCCTGCACAAGTGCCAAGACCGTGGTGTTAATCTCCTGGATATTGTTTGCCGTCGTGCGGCTTGAATCCGCAAGCTGCCTGATTTCATCGGCAACCACCGCAAAGCCCTTGCCTGCCTCGCCCGCTCTCGCCGCCTCAATCGACGCGTTGAGTGCAAGCAGGTTGGTCTGACTCGAAATGGAAAGGATTTCGCCCGTCAGCGAGCTAATCTTCTCAATCTCCTTGCTGTTCTCAATCGCTACCTTAATCTTCTCAATAATCGGCGCAACCAGCTTAATCGTGCTCTTCTTGTTTTGCGCCGCCGACTCCTCAAGCGCAGTCGCGCGATCCTTCATCTCGTTTGCATACGCCACAATATCTTCCGTCGCGTTCTGCATTTCATTCAGCTCATTCATGACGCTGGACGCATTCTGATCCACGCCCGCAACCGTCGCCGCAATCTCCTCCATCGTAGCGGAAAGCTCTTCTGTTACCGCCGATACATCACATGCGTTTGTATTGGCGTTTGCCGCCTTCTCCACCACGTTCGACACAATGCTGTCAAGAGAAACAGAGTCCTCGTTGAGCTTCTGCATGACATGCTCCAAAATCTCCATCAGACGGTTCATGTTCACCGCAAGTCTGCCAAGCTCGTCGCCGTTAGAAATGGTAAGCCGCAACGACAAATCGCCCTCGCCCCGCTCAATGCTGTCGATAATTTCATCAATCTTCACCGTGTGCCTGCGCAAACGGGAAATCACGAATTTCTGAATAATAACAACTGTTACTAAAAATGCCACAATCAGCAATATAATCAGCACACCCGATATAATCGTTCCAAACATATACACCTTTTGCAGATAATCATTGATGTCCTGAATATCGGAATAATTAATGCTGATAACTTCATTGATAACCGACTCCGCGTTTGTCGAAACAGTGTTCATATCCGACATAACAATCTGCGCTGCTCCCTGCGCGTCGCCGCTGTCCACCTTTTCCTTAATCTGCAATGCCAAAGCATACAAATCATTTGTCGCAGCCTCAATTGCGTCCAAGCCCTCCTGCGCGCCCTGATGCGGCAAAAATGACCTCGCCTTCTCAAGCTGTTCCTTTATCTGTGTGTTTGAGTCCTCAACCATGCCCCATACAGCGTCTTTTCCATCTCCCTGAAGCTGCGTGTAGACAAGCGCCATCTTCTCCATCTTGTTTGCATGGATTGCCACCTGATCAAGCGTGCCAAGCGCATTGACACCAACCTGCCGAAGCTGCGTCGCGCCGTCCTGCATCGAATTCATGTTCGCAAACCCAAATGTCGCAATCAAAATTGCAAGTATCCCTAAAATACAGACGGGTATCAAAATTTTTAAGCGTATACTCATACTCTTCTTCATCTCTTTACCTCCAAAGTGTATCGTAATACTTTACAAAGTATCCTTTCCTATTTTACAACTTTTTCGATAAATTGTCTGTATTTTCTGTTCATTTTTTCGCTCGCATTTTATATAAAATCCATGCGTTATTTTTGTTAAATTTTTATTAATCCTTAGTCTATGCCATTTCGCCAAGATATTTTTCCACCGAGGCAAGCTTCACGCAAAGCACAAACACCGCGCACGCCTTCGAAAGCTCTTCCGGCGTCGGGCACGTCGGCGCGATACGGATACTCGTGTCCGCCGCGTCGTTCTTGTACGGATATGTTGAGCCTGCCGACGTCATCACCACGCCCGCTTCCTTGCAAAGCGCAATCACCCGCTTCGCGCAGCCCCCCAACGTCTCAAACGCAATAAAATATCCGCCGCGCGGCTTTATCCAGCTTCCGATTTCCAGCCCGCCAAGCTCCTTCTCAAGACAGTCGAGCACCGCGTCAAACTTCGGTCTCAAAATTGCCGCGTGCTTTTCCATATGCGCCGCAACACCCGCCGCATTCTTGAAAAACAGCACATGGCGCATCTGATTGACCTTATCGTACCCAATCGTCTGAATGGTCACCGTCTTTTTCACATCTACGATATTTGCAGGCGACGTAATCAAAGCCGCAACACCCGCACCCGGAAACGTGACCTTAGAAGTCGAGCAAAGTTCATAATACATATCTGGATTGCCCGCCTTCTCGCACTCCTCCACAATATTCAAAATCTGTGCCTTGTCTTCCAAGTAAACATGGTGAACCGCATACGCGTTATCCCAGTAAATCCGGAAATCCTCCGCCGCCGGCTTCAAATTCGCAAACCGCCGTACCACCTCGTCCGAGTATACCACACCCGTCGGATTGGAATACTTCGGAATGTTCCAAATCCCCTTTACCGCAGCGTCGTTATTCACATACTGCTCTACCAAATCCATGTCAGGGCCGTCTTCATTGAGCGGAATGTTTATCATCTCAATGCCAAAGCTCTCCGTAATCGCAAAATGCCTGTCATATCCCGGAACCGGACAAAGGAATTTCACCTTGTCAAGCTTACACCACGGCGTGCTCCCGCAGATGCCATGCACCATCGCCTTCGAAACCAAATCGTACATCACGCTGAGGCTCGAATTGCCATACACCATCACATGATCCTTCGGGCACTCCATCAGCTCCGCGAAAAATTCCTTTGCCTCATCAATACCGTCCATCAGACCGTAATTGCGAATGTCAATCTTGTTTACGCCCTTAAATTCCGAATGGCTGTTCAGAATGTCAAGCATTGGCGCGGACAAATCAAGCTGATCCGTTCCCGGCTTACCCCTCGACATGTCAAGCCGAATGCCCTCTCCCTTCAATGTCTCATACTGCGCCAAAAGCTCCTCCTGCAGCGCAAGCAGCTCCTCCCTGTTCCGTTCCCGATACGCTTTCATTTTTCCATAACCTCCAACACTGGTATTTCAGTATTTCTCAATTTCCTACATTAATATATACTATTCTGTCTGTTTCTGTCAATATGTTAAAGGTTTCACATTAAATAAACATTTCCTTGCCAAGCTCCACCAAAATTAACAGTGTCACCGGGCCAAGCACCACCCCGCCAATTCCATAAAACAGCACCCCCGCGTACACCGCAATCAATACCGCGACCGGAGAAAACCGCAGCCCGTTCCCCAAAAGCCGCGGCTCCAAAAGCTCCCGTATCAGCACGCAAATCACATACGTCGTAAAAATCACAATCCCGCCAAAAAGCTTCCCACTAATAACGTGCACAACGCCAATTGGAATGAGCACAATCCCCGTCCCGATAAACGGCAGAAAGTCCATCACGCCCGCCAAAATCCCGTACGAATACGCCTCCGAAACACCCCCGATATAAAGCCCCACCGTCGCCGTCACACTGATACACACCAAAATAATCGACTGCGTTTTTGCATACGTCTTAATCATTCCCCCAAGCTTTTTCCCAATCCTTATTATAATAGAAAGAAGACGGTCAATCGCCGGCTCCAACGTGGCAAGATTTAAAAGCCCCTGCTGCCACTGGTCAATCTCCCGCGCAAACAGCACCACGCAGATAAAGCTCACCAAAATAAACGTCCCGATATGCCCCGCCACGGACAAATACCGCAGGCTCCCGCTCAAAAAACCGTCGCCCGTATGCGCAAGGCTGCCCGCAAAGTCCGCAATCCGCTCCTCCAGCCAGCCGCTGACAAAGCCCTGCTCAAAGCCCCAAAACTCCTCAATCCTGACACTTGTGTCAGAAATCAGCTTGGAAATGCTCTCCGTAATAAACCCGACGTCCCGCACCACGTCTCTTGCACGGCTTATCAGAAACGTCCCAATCCCCACGATAACCAGCGCAACCGCAAGGATAATGCCAAACAAAATCCCGCCCGCCATCACGCCCTTGCCATTGCTTTGGTACAGCCTGCAGCGCTTCCCCTTCGCGCGCTTCTTTTCCTCGGCGTGAATGCAGAAGCGCTGCAACGGCACGACGATTAAGAGCGCCACGGCAAGCGGCAGGAAATAGGGCAGAATATATTTTAACAGGAATAAAACTGACACACATGTCATAATGTACAAAACAACCCTCTGATAACCCCTCTGCCTCCAAAACTCCACGCGCTGTTCCTCCTATCTCCAAACTATGTAAGCCTGCTTCCATGTAAATGAAATGCTATTCAGGTGAAATTCCATGCAAATAAGACTTTATGTAATTTATATTTACAGAAAAAAGTGCAGTGGTTTTCCATTTATCAAAAACCACTGCACTTATTATCGTCATTATGATATTACAATATACGTTCTAATTCACTTCCGCCGTATGGCTAAGCAGCCAGCTTCCGTCCTCGCGCTCCTGCGCCGTCACGCTCATGACGCAGCTATTCCGGTGCTTTTCAACCAAATACCGCTCGATAAACCCGTCCTGAACATCGCCGTCATCATATGCCTCGTAAATATCCTCCCAAAGGTCTTTGTCCGTGACAATCAAATCAAAGCTGATATTGTCATCGTCCGTTTCCATCATTGTCGCAAAGCACTCAATATAATAATCGTAGATGTCGCCGATATACCCTTCCTCACTGCCGCGCACGGTCTGCACCGTGATGTTTGCCGTGTTGTCAGTCACCGGAGCCTGTGTTGTCGTCTGATTGCCTGTCGTTGTCGTCGTTCCAGTCACGGTCGTAACGGTCGCAGGCGTATTCGTTGTCGGCTTCTTGGGCGGCGTCACCGTCGTGATGTCAGACGGGGCAGACGGATTGACTTCAAGCCCGCCGTACCTGCTTCCTCTGCACGCCGGAAGGTAAATCGACAAATCCCTCCGCACATGATTGCCCGCGTAATCCGCGTCAGAGCAGTTAAAATAATCATACGTATTCGGATTGGTGTCGTCCCATGTGCTGTCCACGTGATAATATTGCCCGTCATCAAGCTTCACAATATTCCATGCATGGTTCTCGCCCGCATATCCCATCACATAATAACAGGGAATATCCAACTGCTGGAGCACATACTGCAATGCCCGCGCATATCCCGCACAGACCGTCCTGCCGTACACAAGCGCACTGTACGCGCTCTGGTTCATCGGCGCATTCGCGTCATAGCGTACGCTCTGAATTAACGCGTCATGCGCCTCCCGCTCCTTGTCGTAGTCCGTATACTGACCATACGTTTTATCCAAAATCAGCTTCGCACCGTCCTCAAACTTTGACTTTGCAGTATCAATGTCATTTGCCGTGACATTAAACACAAGCGTGATATCCGCAACCTGCCCGAGCGGCGCGTATTTGTACTTGTAAGCCGTATCCACCCAAAACAGCTCCGGGTGGTCGCTCACCACCGCCGTAAACGCATTCTTTAAGTCATTTACCGTGATGTCCGCCACCGGGGAAAAATGCTTCTCCATGTCGTCCGCATTCGCGTAAATCTGACGGTAAAGCGACTTCTGCGTCTCATTGAGCATTGCAAAATACGGGTAAAATTCCTCGTCAAAATTAAGTCCGTCACCGGTCTTTCCCTTGCCCAAGGTCTCAAGGATTTCGTCCGCCTTTGCCTGCGTGATTTCCGTGCCCGTCGACTTGATGGGAATGTATCCCGTCAGCGCTGCTACCTTTTGCGGAATGTTGAGCTTCTCTGCCGGCTCCTCCTCATCTTCCTCCGGGCTTTTTGCCGCGGGCTGCTGTCCCTGCGTCACGGTTGTTTTTATGACATAACTGTCTGCCGCCGACTCTGAGAGTTTTGCCTCAGACACTCCTGCCTCAAGCATCTCATCGGCATTCTCGTCCGTCTTTCCAAGACGTTCGCCAATTCTTACCGCTATATCGGGATCGTGGTTGCAGAGCGCAATAAAAAGGAGTATAAGCGCAAGCAGACCACCAACACCGTATAGCACCTTCTCTACTATACGCATAATGGTACCTCCTCTTCTACTTATACTCCCCCATGAGTCAAAAACAAACAGCACCTCCATATGCTGTAATTGTCGCTTTTATTTAAACAAAGCGATTAATTTATTTAATTATAAGACTTTTTAACGGTTGTGTCAATCTGTTATTTTGTATATAATAAAGTAAAATAATCGCACAATTTTGCCAAAAAGCACAACTCGCCCGTCTCTCCTATAGGATATGAAGGAAGGATAAAAAACGTGAAAATCTTAGGACTGAATAAAACCACCCTGCTCGACTACCCCGGGCGGGTGGCTTGTACCATTTTTTTAGGCGGCTGCAACTTCCGCTGCCCGTTCTGCCACAACAAAGACATCGTGCTCGCCTCGGGCAGCATTGCCGAATACACGCAGGACGAACTTTTCTCGTTCTTGAATAAACGCAGGGGCATTCTCACGGGCGTATGCATCACGGGCGGCGAGCCGACCATTCATGACGATTTGCCGGATTTCATTGCCGCCATCAAACAGCTTGGATACAGGGTAAAGCTTGATACCAACGGCTCCAATCCCGCAATGCTCAAGGCGCTGATTGACGACAGGCTGATTGACGACTGCGCAATGGATATCAAAAACTGTCCCGAAAAATATGACACAAGTGTCAGTTTCCCAGCCGTATCCGCACCTGCCGCTTATGATTTATCCAAAATTCAGCAATCCGTCGCGCTCCTTTTATCCCAGCCCTGCATCGACGAAGACGGCTTCTCCTATGAATTTCGCACAACGCTCGTCAAGGAGCTGCACGGGGAAGCGGATATGCGTGCCATCTGCGAATGGATAACAGGCGCAAACGCTTACTTTCTGCAATCCTATGTGGAAAGTGACGGTGTACTATGCAAGGGCTTCCACGCACATGACGAAAGCACACTCACAGCCTTTGAACACCTGTGCCAAGCCTATATCCCAAACACACATTTGCGAGGTGTTTCCTAAACTAAATCTCCACCTGCTTCATGTAATATCCAAAGCACCCTTCGTAAATCTCGCGCTTTTCCTCCTCACGCATACGCGCCTCTCCAATGTCAAACCCCTCAAACCCAAACATCTGTGCAATCCGTTTCTCCCGCTCGTAATAGATGCCCGGCACACCAAGGTAGTACTCCACCGTGGAGCCGCCCTCACTTGCCGCACGAACCTTGCTGCTCTCCAACTGCCCCTCCTCAAAGCGAAAAAGCAGAAGCTGCCTGTAATTGTAATATGAATGCAGAACAAAGGAATTGGAAATCAGGCTGTGGTACCGCTGCGTCAGCACCACAAGATCTTTTGGCTTAATCAGCAGCGACTGCGCTTCTGGGAAAATATGCACCTGCGGATAGGTATCGACAAGCTGCTCCCACTTATCCTGCGGGAGCTTTTCCGGCAAGTCGTAACTGACGCTACCACGACCATATATGGTCTTTTTCTCCGTCGTCTCCTCCGCCTTCTGTAAATCCCTCTGCGCAGACTGCATAACCGGCTGCTCCAACTGCTCCACCCGCTGTTCCTGCGATACCGTCCGCACCGTCACAGTTCTGCTTTCCCGAAGCACGCATACCCCCTTGCGCTCCCCATAAAACGGCACCTCCACGCGGACGCACGTCTCAAAGCCTCCCGCATTCCCCCACGCAAGCTTTTCCATGCCATATCCGTTCTGAATCCCAACCTCCCCCAAGCACCACCTCTCGCCATTATCCGCAACCGCATACACACTGCACTTCGTCCCACACTGCAGCGGCACCCCGCGCAGCCCCACGCAAATCCCGCTGCGCTCCACCCGCAAAAAGCCTACGTTGCGCTCCTTCCTGTCCCCATTCATATAATCTATATAAAAAAACTGCATCAAAAAACCCCCTTCCATCGTTCCATACACTAATGTATGTCCACAGAAGGGGGTTTTAGAACCTCCAAGCTTATTCCAGTGAATCAATATAACGCATGTAATTCACAACCATAAGCGCAATCTTAAACGTCAGCGCGTCGTCAAATTTCCGAATGTCAAGCCCCGTCGCCTGATGCAGCTTTTCAATCCGGTACACAAGCGTATTGCGGTGCACAAAAAGCTGTCTCGAGGTCTCCGAAACATTCAGATTATTATCAAAGAATTTCTGCACCGTCGTAAGGATTTCATCGTCCAAATCGTGAATGACATTGTCCCCGAAAATCTCTGCGATGAAAATCCGGCAAAGATTAATCGGAAGCTGATAAATCAGCCTGCCAATCCCAAGCGTATTGTAGGCATTGATGGGCTTTTCCATATAGAAAATCTTTCCCACGTCCATCGCCATCTTCGCCTCTTTATAGGACTTGGACACCTCTTTCAATTCGTTCACAATCGTACCATAGGAAACCCTTGTAATCAGCATCGCCTCGGAGTTCATCATATCGACGATGACCTGCGCCGCCTGCTCTACCTCCTCGTAGGCTTCCGAATCGCTCACTTCCTTGATGACAATAATGTTCTTCTGTTCCACCGCCGTCAGATAATACCCTGCCTGCTCCCCGAACAGATTTCTCAAAAGCTCCATCGACACATTGTCATTATCATTCTGCGCCTCGACAAGATAAACCACACGCGGCGTATTCGGCGCAATGTGCAGCCGCTTCGCGCGGTTATAAATATCCACCAAAAGAAAATTATCCAGCAACAGGTTCTGAAAAAAATTATTTTTGTCAAAATGCTCCTTATACGCAATAATCAGGTTCTGTATCTGACTGACCGCAATCCTGCCAATCATGTAAGCGTCTGCGCCTGTGCCCTTGGAAATCAGTACATACGCTACTTCGTCGTCTTCGAGTATTTTCAGCATATGATAATCACCGACAATCTGACTGTCCGCAGGCGAAGCCACAAAATTATTGATTAGCTCCTGTGAAACATCTTTATTGTCAAAGGTAGATGCCGCCACAATCCCTTCCATGTCAACCACACAGAAATCAACCTTTGTGATTCCCTTCAATTCCTCAATGCTTGCCTGAATCATTTGACTTGAAATCATAATTTACCCCCATTTGTATACAAAACCCCCGACAGAATATCCATCGGGGGTATATAATCACATATGAATTGAACAGATGTTTAGTTTGTAATAATCTTCTCTGTTTCCTTATCAAATACGTGAATCTTCTCAACATCCATAGCGAACTTAACCTTGTCGCCCGGTCTTGCTGTTGTTCTAGGATCAACTCTCGCTGTGATAGGGAACTCAGCGATATCTGCATATAAGAATACTTCTGCACCAAGAAGCTCGTATACACGGATTGTTGTGCTGAATGTGCTCTCAGCCTTTGCCTCTACCATCATCTGAGAATCATAGATGTCCTCAGGTCTGATACCGAATGTAACTGTCTTTCCGTTGTAGCCGCCGTCGATTACCTTCTTAGACTTTGCAGGAGGAAGAGGAATAGAGAGGTCAGCTACGTTCAAGTAAGCCGTGTCGCCCTTCACTTCTACCTTTGCATCGATGAAGTTCATCTGCGGAGAACCCATGAAGCCTGCAACGAAGAGGTTCTGCGGTCTGTCATATAAGTTCTGCGGTGTATCTACCTGCTGCACGATACCGTCCTTCATAACAACAATACGTGTACCAAGTGTCATAGCCTCTGTCTGGTCATGTGTAACGTAGATGATGGTTGTGCCCAGTCTCTGATGAAGCTTTGCAATCTCGATACGCATCTGTACACGCAGCTTTGCGTCCAAGTTTGAAAGAGGCTCGTCCATGAGGAATACCTTAGGATTACGTACAATAGCACGACCCATAGCAACACGCTGTCTCTGACCACCTGACAAAGCCTTCGGCTTTCTGTCAAGGAGCTTCTCAAGGTCAAGAATCTTTGCAGCGTCACGAACCATCTTATCGATTTCCGGCTTCGGAACCTTTCTCAGCTTCAGACCAAATGCCATGTTGTCATATACTGACATATGAGGATACAGAGCGTAGTTCTGGAATACCATCGCGATATCTCTGTCCTTCGGCTCAACATCGTTTACAACTCTGTCGCCGATTCTCAATTCACCGGAAGAAATATCCTCAAGACCTGCGATCATACGAAGTGTTGTAGACTTACCGCATCCTGAAGGTCCTACGAAGATAATGAATTCTTTATCTGCGATTTCAAGATTGAAATTCTTAACTGCCTCAAATCCGTTCGGATATACCTTGCAAACGTTCTTTAATGATAAACTTGCCATTTTAAACAGCCTCCTAATTTTATTTTTTATTTTGCCGATATAATTAAGATACATCGGTTTTTTACATAGTCTTAGTATAATAGAAAACGCGCAAAAATGCTAGTGCCATAATTCAACAAAGATTTTTACGGGGTTATGTAGAAATTGCTCACCCAATAGAAACAAATCCAGTATTTTCCATGTCCATTTGACAATATGAACAACTGATTCCGCCTATCTTATACACATTTACTAATTTGTGTCTTTTTCGTCCTTTTTTTCGTGTTCCATGCGTTCGCTCACCGCAAAAATACCGCCCTCTTCTTCCTCGTCCTGCTCTTCCTCAACCTCGTACCTGCGGAACACGCGCAGAAGGACAAAGCTTTTGAAGTAAAAAATCCCGCCAAAGCCAAGCAGAAACACCACCGGAAAAAGCTGCGGCACAAGCCACAGGAGCAAATACGGCACTGCGTATATTACTATAAGAAGGAACGCGCTTGGAAGGTGCGAGAGCGCCATCAGAAACGCATTCTTGATGGTGTGCTTTACCGTGTTCTGAAAGTGTGCCTGTAAGGGGAATATGAACACGGCTCCGAGCGCCGCAATCAGCGTGACGGATACCATCGCAACCCGAAGCCATGACGCGAACGCCAGTCCCGAATACAGGATAATCTGATAGTCCGCAACCATCACAAGCGCAACGGCGAGCACAAAAATCCACAGGATTGTCGCCTGCTTGAAGTTTTCCTTAAATGCCTTGAAAAACCCTTTTATGATATAAGTTTCCTCGTTCTTCACCATCTTAAATCCCATATAATATGCCGCGGTAAACGATGCGCCCACAGTAATCACGGGAATACATGCAACCATAAACAAAATCCCTAAAATCATGATATCGGCGACCTTATTCAGGAAATTGACCAACGGGCTGTCCAGTTTAAACATAATTCTCTAACTTCCTTTCCAAAAAATCAGACAGGACAATTTAAGTCCTGTCTGAAAATTATACCATTATACAAGGCTGTTGTAAACTTGTTTATAATTTCTTAACAGCTTCTGATACATCATCAGCGCCATGTCCGCCTTATCCTCTGCAAGCTCAATAATATCATCATAGTTCTTTAAGAACATATCTGCAACAATCGCATCATACCTTCCCGTGATGATACCGTTATTGATGTTGTCAATAATCTCATTCTTTGTATGTGCACCACGGTACGGCTTTTCCCGCATTGCGTTTACCACGTACTCCGAAATCTGTAAAATCGCGTCTTTGTTTGACATATAACTGCCTTTTAGACCCTTTGGATATCCGCTGGCATCAAAACGCTCGTGATGGGCTGCCGCAATCTTGATAATACTGTCGGAAATCTTGCCCTCCAGCATGTGTTCCATAATTTCAACATGCGTCTTAATGAGATTTTTCTCCTCCTCGTTCAGCGTTCTCGGCGCATTCAGAAGCTGGTTCGGTATTGCAAGCATTCCGATATCATGCAAAAGTGCCGCGTAATAAACTTCATTTTTGTCATTTTCATTCAGTCCCAGCTTTCGCACAAGCTCCCGGCTTACTGCAATTACGGAAATCGTCTCCGATACCATTGATTCATCTTTCAATCCCGTAAAATACATGAGCATTTTGAGGTATTTTTCCTTCTCTTCGTCCGACAGGAGCACATAATCCTCATACTCATCGACCTCCTGTCCGAAGGTGTTGCTCCTGATTTTCGCAAAAAAGTCGTCCTCTTGGATAACCCTGTCCATAAGCGCAACCGCCTCCGGATCGAACTTTGTTCCCGCATATTTGTTTATCATGGAATACTCAAATTTATCGCCAAACGCCTTGTACCAGATATCCATCATTTCCGCGATTTTCAGAAGCTCAAGCTCAAAACGGTAGCGGTAGTCCAAATCCTTTGTCTTGGTGTAGTCCATGTGATGATAAAGAATCATCTTGGAACGCTCCTGAAAGGGCGACAGATACTTTAAAAACAGATAGCCATATATGGAGTGGGGCAGCGTCCTTTTTGCCTCGTAGGTGAGCTGCTTCCTGACATCATCGGTCTTGAACGCGCCGATGTCGTGGAGCATTGCCAGTATCATGAAATCGGCAATTTCATATTTCTCATAAGAGCCCCTGCCCTCCAAAAGCTTTGCCATAATATACCCGACACGCACGCCATGATGCGCGACGCTCACGTTCATAACTCGCATCGTCTCATAAATCAGGCTTATCATATTTCTGCTTGTAATGTATTCTACTGCCATTTGGAATTCCTCCTCATTTGTTCTTTATCATTTTATGAAGTTTACGCTTTTCTTCATCGGCGTATACCATATTCCATCATTATACTGCTTCACGTCCGTGTCTGCAAATCCTACACGGTGATAAAACTCCACCGCATACGGCGCCGCGTTTACCGTGATAAAATCGCGCCCCTCCTCGCGGAACACGTAGTCGCTCACATACTGTATCAGCAGCCTTCCAATGCCGCGCCTGTGGTACCTTGAGTCCACAAACAGAAGGGAAATGTGCGTCTCGTTGCGCAGGCTTATCATGCCAATCATGCGTTCATTGTCATACGCCGCAAAAAGCTGGTACTCTCCCATCAGGAACATGCGGTAGAGCACGGAATCCGTTATAAAATCCTGAAAGCTCTCAATTCCCTCCGGCGGATAGTCCTTCGCCTCAAACTGCATGAAAACACGCCATGCAAGCGCCATCGCGTCGTCCCACTCACCTCGGTATGCCGGTCTGACCGTCACTCTCACAGGCTTTATTACATTACCTTCCAATTTCAGCTCCCCTTTTGTCACAAACGTATATTCTATCAACTCATATCCGGCCTGACCGCGTTTACAAGCTCTAGCCCGCGGTTGACCGCATCGGCATTTTTCAGCGTCACATCGGCAATCGCGCGCACTGCCTCCCTTGTGAAAAATCCCATGTGTGAGGTTACAAGCACGTTCGGGAAGGTCATCAGCCTTGCCAAATTCTCATCTGCAATAATCTCATTGGAGCAGTCCTCGTAAAAGACGCCGCCCTCCTCCTCATACACATCAATCCCCACACCTGCGAATTTCTTTTGCAGAAGTCCTTCTATCAAATCATCTGTGCGGATTAAATCTCCGCGTGACGTATTAATCAGGTATACATCGTTTTTCATCAGCTCAATCGTTTTCGCCTCGACGATGTGCTTTGTCTCCGGCGTCAGCGGGCAGTGCAGCGTAATCACATCGGCCCTCTTGAACACTTGTTCTTTTTCGCAATACTCTACCTCAAGCGCGCTGTTCGGATACGGGTCATAGGCTATGATATCCATGCCAAAGCCTTTCAGAATGTTAATCATCGCCTGTCCGATTTTTCCCGTGCCGATAACGCCCGCTGTCTTTCCGTGCAAATCCGTGCCCATAAAGCCGTTGATGCTCATATTGAAATCGCGCGTTCTCGTGTAGGCGCGGTGTGTCTGACGGTTCACGGTCAGAAGCATCGCCATCGCAAACTCCGCTACCGCCTCGGGTGAATAGCTTGGCACCCGCAGAACGGGTATGTCGTGCTTTGCCGCCGCCTTGATGTCAACGTTGTTGAAGCCCGCGCTTCTTAACAGCACGGCGCGCACGCCCATATCGGCAATGCTGTCTATCATGCTCTCGTTCAGATAGTCATTTACAAAAATACAGAGCGCGTCATGCCCTGCTGCCAGCGGAATGGTTTCCTCATTACAGGGAACCTCAAAAAAATGCAGCTCTATTCCATACTCATGGCTTAACGGCTCAAAGTATATTTTATCATAAGGTTTCGTAGAATAAAATGCAACTCTCATCTCATGCCTCCATATTGAAATTGTTAAAGTTATATTTTATTGTACGCATTTTCTTTCACTTAATGCCTAATTTGCAAAACTTTGTCCAGCACATCATAATCATATCATATTTTTTTGCATAAAAAAAGCCTAATCACAAAAATTAGGCTTATTATCTGAAAATATTTTAATTTGAGCAACTTTTATTCACACTGTAAAAATTTCTCAAGCGCGTCCACCGCAGCAGATTCGTCGCTGCCGTCGGCGGAGATTGTCACGTTCATGCCCGCGGAAGGATTAAAGGCGATAATTCCCATGATGCTTTTTGCATTGATTCTGTACTTATCATATTCCAGCACAATTTCACTTTTATACTGGCTTGCAATCTGGACAATTTCCGCAAGCGGATGATCGTACTTCCTGTCAATGTCTCTTACCATAACTTCTTTTTTTAACACATCTATTCCTCCCATCAGTAAACCATCAGTTCTAGCCAGTTTGCACTGTCTGTCTATCAGTATCTGCTTTTTTTCAGGAAAAGTCAATAATTTTCCACCCAAAAAAGTAAAATCCATTTAAAAACCGTCTATTCCACTAAAAATATCTTTATTTTAAAAACTTTATTAGTATTTTTTGCAAAAGATCAATATCAATCGGTTTCGTAAGATAGTCGTCAAAGCCAAGCGCGATGTACTCCTCACGCGCACCCGCAATCGCATTTGCCGTAAGTACCACAATCGGCGTGTCGTGGCTTGTGCTGTTTTCATTCTCATGAATGTGGAGCATGACCTGCTTTCCGCCAATCTCCGGCATCATGTCGTCCGTGAGGATTAAGTCGTACTGCTCCTTGTCAAGGCGCTCAATCGCCTCCCTGCCGCCGCCCGCCTTCTCCACCGTAATGCCAAGCATTTCCAAAAGCGAGACAATTACGTCAAGGTTCATCTCATTGTCGTCCACCACAAACACACGTTCCCATTCGAAGGAAACATTTTCAAGGCGGCTCTCCTGTTCCTGCTTCTCCTTTTCGGACAGCACTTCAAAACGCCGTTTGTAGTCCCCGATGGGATCATACTTGACAATCCGCTGCGGGATTTCCACCGTGAAGACCGAGCCTTCACCGTAAACGCTGTTCACGGTGATTTTACCGTCCATCAGCGTCACAAGCTGTGCCGTGATGCTCAAGCCTAGTCCTGTCCCTTCTATATTCTTGGTCTTTTGCCTGTCAAGGCGCTCGAACTCCTTAAAAAGCTTATCCCGCTCCTCCTCCTTGATGCCCATGCCGCTGTCGGACACGCTCGCAATGAGCACGAGGTTGTCGTCGTCCAGATAATGCGAAACCGCCTTCATGCCGACCTTAAGCGCAAGCCACCCCTCCTCCGTGTATTTCACGGCGTTCGTCATCAGGTTGATAATCACCTGCTTTACGCGGATTTCATCGCCATACAGCGCGTCCGGGATATTGTCGTCGACCTCGACGCGAAGCTCCAGCCCTTTGTTCTCTGCCCTTCCCTGTATCATCACGACGATATCGTTTAACAGTACGGAAAGCGAGTATTCCGACGGGATAATGTCAATTTTTCCCGTCTCTATCTTGGAAAAATCAAGTACATCATTGATGATGCCCAAAAGCGTGTTTCCCGCGTTTTGGATGTTATTGGAGTATTTTTCACATTCTCGTTGACCGCCTCGCGCATAATCAACTGGTTCATGCCAAGGATTGCGTTGAGCGGCGTGCGGATTTCATGGGACATATGGGACAAAAAACGGCTTTTCTGCTCGTTCGCCTTCTCCGCCGCCTTCATGTCACGCTCCATAAACACGTGTTCCGCCTCGCAGCGCAGCCGTTCCGGTCAGTATCGCGGCAAATCCGAGGACGACCTCCACTGAGAAGATGGTCTTTTCCTGCACAAAGCTGACAATGCACGCTATGGTTCCCGCCGCAATCAGCAGATGGAGCTGCCCACAACCGCTAGCACCAAATTCAGACATGCCAAAACCTCATATCGTTTGTGCCCGGGAAAAACGCGTTCTTGGTAAACAGGATAAGCGGCAATGGCAACAAAATCTGCGATATCCCGTTCAGCCGGTTTACCATGCCCCTTTTCTCCACGAAAATCTCCATACAGCCCGAATCCGTGCTGACGTAAATCACGGATAAAACCAAAAATATCGTGAGCCAGTGAAGCGACTTCACATCGTGCAGCTTCTGCGTCAGAATTGGCGAATGGCGCGTGACAAAATTCATGATGATGATGACAACCGCCGCAAGACACACAAACAGGCTGCTTTTTGATTTTAACAGCATGTACCGGACCAGTGCATACCGGTCCCCGATGCATGGGAACTGCATATTGAAGAATTTCGCGCCTTCCGACCTTATTGCAATCGTCAGCTCATCGCCCTCCTGTATGCCGTTCATGGACACCTGATGGAGGAGGTATAGTTGTTTTGCGTACTCCCAGTATTGGTCCTTACTTGTCTTTTCATAAAACAATTCGCCATTGACATAGATGGCGATTTCCTGCGCCTTCACGCGAAAACAAAAATACTCCTCCGCAGAAGGGGTGCGGTCCATCGTTTTCGTGATGGCTGTCCCTCCGCCGAAGGATTTGATTTTCATATACTGCCCATTGCGTGTTTCCACAGGCGCGTCTTTGTTGACGGCGTTGGCATAGTGCCACTCGTCGCCAAACCACACGTCATTATCTCCCAACACCCTGAAATGCCCCTGTGCGGGCGCGTCAACATATACCCACAATGTAACTAGGAAAAGTCCGACCAAAAAAATACCGTACACGGTCTTTGTCACAAAGCCAAGATTTGCTTTGCTCAATCTTTCACAAATCGTTTCCCACATTGTTATTCTCCACCATTACATATCCTTATATGCTGTCCACATATAGCCGATTCCGAAAATCGTCTTGATATACCGGAATGCGTGCAGCTTTTCCACCAGAATCTGCACCGTATCCGCAAGCAGGTCGCTGTCAATGTCCTCCCCCCGCTCCGCCTGCAGGCGCTCTAAAAGCGTGTTTTTTTTCAGTACAATTCCCCTGTTTTCAACAAGAAGCTTCAAAAGGCACTGCTCCAGCTCGCCCAGCATGATATTGTTTTCCTTATACTTATACTCCTTGTTATCAAAATCGAACTCATATTTGTCAATATAAACGGTCTTGTCGCCCGCCATAAATTCCGGGAATGCCACTCCGAGCGCATCAAAGCAGGCACTCGATCCGACCTTGCAGCTTAATTTCTTCTTTTGGAGCTGCGTGCCAACCTTTGCCTTGAGAACAATCGGGTTAAACGGTTTTTTGATAAAATCCGCCACACCGTATTCATGCAGTCCGTTTTCGTTCAGATCCGTATCTTCGGCTAGAATCATAATCACGATAATATTGTCGCCCAAATCCTCCAAAAGCTCCAGTCCACTGCCGTCTGTCATTTTTTCATCAACCAGCAAAAGCGCCCACCGCTCACAGTTGAGCATCATGCGCGTCTTCTTAATCGTATCACAGCTCATCGGATAGTTGTTAACATCCGCAAAAACCCGCTTTAGCTGCACTGCCAGCTCCGTATTACTCTCTGCTATTAAAATCCTGTCCATATGAAACGTCCTTCTATCTGTCACTCTACAACTACTTAAAAACCCCCAACCATTTTCATTTGATGATTGGAGATTTTCTTATATAAATTATATAACGATTTGCATAAATATTCAATTCTTTTGTAAGAAATTGTCGGTTTTTTGTCGCTTTTTGTTTGAAATAAGTGAATTGAAGATTTACATAAGTCCTGCAATGACGACGCTTGCCACCAGCCCTGCCAATGTGGAGAGCATTGCCCCGGCTAGTGTCCAGCGCGTTTTGGTGACCTTTGCCGCCATGAAATATACAGACATTGTATAAAATACCGTCTCCGTGCTTGCGAGCGCAAGGGAGGTTGCAAGCCCCGCAAAGGAGTCGGTGCCGTACTGCTTAAAAATGTCAAGCGCAAGCCCTGTCGCCGCGGACGCGGAAAACAGCTTTACGATAAAAAGGGAAATCAGCTCCTTTGGAAAATCCGGGGTAATCAGGTTGATTGCGGTTCCCATGATTTGTCCGATAAAGTCCAAGAAGCCCGACGCGCGCAGCACGCCGACCGCAATCATCAGTCCGATTAGCGTGGGGACAATTTCCGCCACGGTCTTCATGCCGTCCTTTGCTCCCTTGGTGAAGCTAGCGTAGATGTCTTTTTTTTGGGAGAGTCCCATTGCGATGATGTAAAAAACAAGTGCGGGAATGAGAATGGTTGACAGTTGTGCCATTTGCCGGGAACCTTCTTTGTGTGATGTGACTTAGTTTATGTATATTTCATTGGGTTACAGTTGATGTTTGTTAAATTTTTGTCATGGTTTGCGAATTTTGGTACTTTTTTCCTATTTACCGGGCTTTTCTTTTTGCGTATGATGCTTTTTGTGATTTGGTTATTCGCTGTCACGTTCTTATGGGCAGGTTCGCCCGTTTTCCAATTTTTATGATTTGATTACGATTGAGGAGTGTTTTTTCGGTTATGGTTAATATTGCACTTTGTTTTGAAAATGATTTGGAGCTTTCTTTTATGGACATGGAGCTTGGCAGGTGTTTTGACAGGCGCGGGATTGATTACAATATCTACTGTTATCATAACACGGCGGAGCTGCGGCGCGGTATCCGGCGCAGGCTTCCCGACTTGTTTTTCTATGATATCATGGGGGAATACGGGCTTGTCCGTATGGCGGCGCTTTCCTTGAAGGAAATTAATCCCCGGCTTGTCTCTGTCATTTTTTACAACCGGGATTATATTCAGCCGCCCAATGATGCGCTTTTGGAGCCGTTGTTTATTATTCCGAGCAGGAGTACGAAACAGCTTTGGACGTATGCGCTTCTTGCGTATGAGGCGACACTTGACAAAGAGAATATGTTTTCTTATTATAAGCGTCCTGCCTATTTTCATGCGCCGTATGACAGCATTAAGTATTTCGTTTCCGAGGGGCGCCGCACGCGGATTGTCTGTGCGAATGAGCGACATAATAACTCGTTTTATCAGAAGCTGAATGATGTTGAGACGTTTGTGTCTTCTGAGCGGCGGGCTTTCCTGCGTATTCATCAGTCGTATCTGATTAATACAAAATACGTGGCTGCTTATAACCGCAGCCACGTGATGTTGACGACCGGGGAGTGTCTCCCGATTAGTAAGTATGAATATTATAAAGAAATCTGCGAGCGGATTGCCGGAAAAAAGGTACGTTGTAAGCATGGTTAGTGAAAGCAGTTCATTTTTCCGATGACTGCCGGCTCGCGCGCTTCGCCGTCGCATACCTGCGCGATTGCAATCAGGCGCAGCACGAGAATGCCGAGCCATATGACGCATAGGATTGCGAGGACGAGCTTGAAGATAATTCCGACGAACGGTATCATGCCAAATAGTGCAAGGACTGCTGCCATGAGTTCAAGAACGACACTGCATATGGTGAGCTTGAGTGCCTGACGCACATGGAATGCGGTGTATGCGGAATCGCGCGCGATGAGGAGTGCGATGATGATTCCGATTGGCCCTAGTAGGTAGGCTGCCATTGCTGATACTTTGTTTTCGGAGATGTCTTTTTGATCGAAGCTGTGTTGATAGCTGGTGTTGTTGGTCTGGGTATTGGTTTGTCTGTTGGTTCCCTCATTTTGTTGGGAGTTATGTACAGGGATTATTTGCTGGAAATCGGGGTGCGGGGGTTGGTCTTGTTGCGGTTGTTTATTTTGAGGGCGTGGCTGTTCATACTGTGATTGCGCAAATTGTGGATTTTGATTTTGTGCCGGATTTTGCGTTGGATTTTGTGGGTTATCAATCAGTATAAAATTGTTCTCCGTCATGACCGTGGGTGGTACTTCAGGCTCCTGCGCGGTTTCTGTATTTTGTGGTCCGTTATTTTGTGTTAAATTACTTTGTGTCGGATTATTCTGCCCTGCTTCGTTTGGTACATCTACAATTTGTGCTTCTATTGTTGTTTGTGCTTCTACCCCTTGTGCCTCCACGACTTTGTCCGCGCCAGTCAACGGTACATCATTTTGCGCTTCTGTATTGTTTATTGTATCGGTTGGCACAGCACATCCTGCTTCCTCTGCAATATCCTGATACACAGCCGAAACCCTGTGCTCATCCTCATTATCCCAATCCCAAAAATTACTGTTATCCATCTTCTGTTTCCAACCTCTCGCTATATTTTCGTAGTTCATTTATACGCCTTTTGTATCATAACACCACTTTACAAGTTTTTTAATAAAAAAAGTATCGTACAGGACTTTCTGA
>CANOMQ010000003.1 GCA_947567595.1 uncultured Lachnospiraceae bacterium
ATGTGATTTCAACCTATAATTTTTGTTGCCTATACCCAAAGTTCAGAAAGAACCCAAAAAAACAGCAATAGTTTTATTTTGATGTTCACTTCTATTCTCATCAAAAATTTCCACAAAAAAGTCTGACATAAAGCAATCCATACTTTACATCAGACTTTTTCACTCTGCCAATATTCTATTATTCCAAAAACCTTACACAACCGCTTCCACTATCGTCTTACTGCCAAGCGTTATCTCATTAACACCAATTTGCTTATTTTTGTTAAAGTTGAAGCTAATCATATATCCCCTATCCTTATGATAGTAGTCAAGGTAATCCGCAAGCTGCCGCTCTCCTCGTTCGTTATACTCGTTCCCATGCCAAATCTTGAGTTCTATGATAAATTGTTCCCCGAGATAATCCACAATCACATCGGTACGCCTCGCATCTCTTGTCTGTGCCTCAATGTAATAATTTCCAACACCATTAATAATCGGTTTCAGGTACAACAGGAAAAATTTACGTCCGTACTCTTCAATGAATTTTTCATCATTGTCACCATACAGCTCCGTGAAATAATCCACGAACTTTTTCAGTGTCATATCCATGTCAAGCCGTCCGTCATGAATAAAATAACTCTTGTCACGCTGTGCCATTTTTCCCATCACACTGGATAATTCTTCCTCGGAAAGAAAATAATTATATAGGCGCATCTCAAAAATGCGGTTTGCAATGTGCACCTTCCCTTCCACATTTGTGGCATAACCAAACATACATGCAAGACTGATTTCCTTTGTATCAGGACTGTATGAAAATTCACTGCCCTGAAACAAAATCGCCTGAAACATTTTCTTCATTTCGGGGTATTCGTCAAGATGCCGGATCATGCTTTCAAAAAGCGGCGCCCTGTCTATCAGGATTTCTTTTACAACTTTTTCGATGCCCTCATGAGACCATGCTTTTTCCATCTGTTCAAAGCCAGCGCTTCCAACAATTTTTTCGTCAATACGCTTGCATATGGCTGATACAAGCACCGGATAACCTGACGTATATGCATAAATTTCTTTTGCAACAGACTGCATATCCATACCTGTGTGATAATCGTTTTCATATTCTTCAAGCATTCCCGCATATTCTGCTGAGGCATTCAAACAGTTCATCCAAACCGCTTTTGGAATTTTGCTCCCTAAAATCAGACAGCATTTTCTGCAGCGCTTCCTTATCTGCTGCCTTTGCAAAGCCAAAAGCCTTGGATAGTTTTTTTGTAAAAGCGTTCGAAAATGTGACTTCATCTGTAAAGCTTTTTGTCGAAACCTCCTGAAAATCTAATGACAGCACAATATAGTCATCTTCCAAATACCCTTCCAAAGCCCTTAACGTTGTCGTTTTTCCGTATTGGCGTCCTCGGTTGATGACAAAATAGTTTCCATCATCTACATAAATTTCTTTTATTTTCCTCAATCTACTATCCAATCCGACCATATAGTGATTTTTTGGATTGCAGGAACCTGTTATATTAAACCTTCGTCTCAATGTCTCAATATCAATTACCTCCCACATACAGTCCCATACTCCAGCCTACCGCGCCCCCTTATCATACGGAATCCCTTCCGCCTTCGGCGCCTGCGAGTTCTTCGAGGTCAGCGCCAGGATAATCATCGACGCGATAAACGGCATCATATTATAAATATTCTGCGACAAATGCAGATTAGACAGTGCCGTCGCGTCCGCGATATTCGCAAGCGACTTAAAAATCGCAAAGAACACCGCCGCCGCCGCAATACGAAACGGCTTCCACTGCCCGAAAATCATAACGGCAAGCGCAAGGAAGCCAAAGCCCGTCACGCCGACCTCGAAGTTCCAAATCGAAACCGAGGGCACGATGTACGCAAAGCCGCCCAAACCGCCTAAAAATCCCGAAATCATAACGCCGATGTATCGCCACTGATACACGTTAATCCCCACCGAATCCGCTGCCTGCGGATGCTCGCCGCACGAGCGCAGGCGCAGACCATATTTGGTCTTATACAAAAATACATACGACACCACCAAAAGCACAATCCCGATAATCAGGAAAATATTGTAGGTCAGCGGTCCCGCCGTAAAGATAAACGCATTGTTGGAGTAGGAGAGCTTGGACGAAGCTGCCCCGTTTCCGCCGCTCGCCGCATTGTTATACGCCTTCACAATTACCACCGCAGCCGCCGTCGCAAGCATGTTTAACGCCGTGCCGCCGATGGTCTGGTCGGCTTTTAGCGTAATTGCCGAAAAGCCAAGCAAAAGCGAGTAAATCATTCCCGCAACCGCACTTGCCAAAATGGAAAGCACCACAAGCGCCGCGGGCGAAAGCGTTCCGCCAAATATGGCAAGCACTAAAATGCCCGCAAGTCCGCCGATTGCCATAATACCCTCAAGTGCAATGTTAATCACGCCGCTGCGCTCCGAGAACATACCACCAAGTGCCACAAGCATTAAAACTACTGCATAAAGCAATGTATATTTCAAAAGCAAAAACATTACGCATCCGCCCCCTTTCCGTTCCCCTTCGCGCCTGTTTTTGACGCGCCTGCTTCCGCGTTCGCATTCGGTTCATTTTTCTTTTTTGACGCAATCGCATTCATCACAAAGCCCTTAAACAGCATGACAAACGCGCAGAGGTAAATAATCACCGCAATAATAACATCTGCTATTTCCGGCTGGAAATACTTCGTCGGCAGATACCCGCCGCCAACCGTGATGTGCGACACAAACAGCGCCGCGAAAATCACGCCAATCGGGTTGCTCAGTGCCAAGAGTGCAACCGGAATGCCGTTAAAGCCCATTGCCGGAAGCGCCGTGCTCACCTGCGGATTCCACTCTGCCACACCCGAAAGGTAATACAGTCCCGCGCCAATTCCCGAAAGCGCACCTGCAATCGTCATGGAAAGCACGATATTCTTTTTATCGTTAATGCCCGCATACTTTGCCGCGTCCTTGTTGTGTCCGCAGGCTTTGAGCTCATAACCAAACGTCGTCTTGTTAATCACGATATACACGATAATGGCAATTGCAATCGCAATGAAAATCGCAATCGTCGTCGATTTCGTCTTGAAAATGTTGTTCAGTCCCATATCCGGTATCACGGACTGCGGCGAAACGCTGCGCAGCGTGTAGGTTTTCGTGGTCTTTAAATCATACATGTCGCCGATAACGCCCTTGTATATAATCTCGTTAACCGCATAAAGCCCAATCCAGTTAAACATAATCGCCGTGATAACTTCATTCACGTTAAAATATGCCTTAAACAGTCCCGGTATCGCGCCCCACAGCGCACCAAACAGCATTGCCGCAAGCAGGCACACCCACCACGGCGCATGGAGCACAAGCGCAAAGTACAGCGCGCCGAGCGCACCGACCGTATACTGTCCTGCCGCACCGATGTTAAACAAGCCCGTCTTAAAGGCAAATGCGACCGAAAGCCCCGTCATAATCAGCGGCGCCGTCTGCGCGAGCACGCTGCCAAGCCCCTTGGGCATCATGAAAAAGCCGCCCTTTACAATCCGCGTAAAGCCGTCAATAGCCTGCTCCGCATTGATACAATACAATATCACCAGTCCGACAACCAGTCCGACCGCGATACAAATCAGCGACGCTAAAACGGACACGATTCCTGATGAAAAATCCACTTTTTTTGAGAAAAAGTTTACTTTTTTCTTATTCACACGCACCACCTCTTTTCCTTAGTCCAACAAAACAGGCACATCGTCGCGTTTCGCGCCCGCCATATAAAGTCCAAGCTCCTCGACCGTCGTCTTGTCGGGATACAACTGCCCCACGATTTCGCCCTCGTACATGACAAGAATGCGGTCGGAGACGTTCATCACCTCGTCAAGCTCCAGCGATACCAAAAGCACCGCCTTCCCCTTGTCGCGCTGTGCCACAAGCTGGCTGTGGATATACTCAATCGCACCCACGTCCAGTCCTCTTGTCGGCTGCACCGCCACAAGCAAATCCGGGTTTTTGTCAATCTCGCGTGCAATGATTGCCTTCTGCTGGTTCCCGCCTGACATGCTGCGCGCAACCGTAATCGACCCCTGTCCGCTGCGCACGTCGTACTGCTCAATGAGACGCTCGGCAAATGCCCGCACTGCACCCTGCTTGATAAAACCGCCCTTTTGAAACTCCGTATCCCAATAACGCTGTAACACCATATTCTGCTCCAAGGTGTAGTCAAGCACAAGCCCATGCTTATGCCTGTCCTCGGGAATATGGCTGATACCGCTCTTCGAACGCTCCCGGATGCTTGCGTTCGTGATATCCACCCCGTCAAAGATAAGCTTGCCTTCCGTCATCTTCTCAAGTCCTGTCAGCGCGTGCACAAACTCCGTCTGCCCGTTACCGTCAATGCCCGCAATACAGACAATCTCGCCGCGCCTTACGTTAAATGACACATTCTTGACCGCATTGTTTTTGTGCATTTTGCTGGGCACCGTCATGTGCTCTATCTTTAAAACGGTTTCCGTGGGCTTTGCAGGCTGCTTATCCACCTTGAAGTTGACATTCCTGCCTACCATCATCTTGGACAATTCTTCCTTTGTGGTGTCTTTTATGTCAACCGTTCCGATATATTTGCCTTTTCTCAAAATCGTACAACGGTCTGCCGTCTCCATAATCTCGTTGAGCTTATGCGTGATGAACAGAATAGATTTTCCCTCTTTTGCAAGGTTTTTCATAATCTTCATCAGCTCTTCGATTTCCTGCGGCGTGAGCACCGCCGTCGGCTCGTCGAAAATCAGGATTTCATTATCGCGGTAGAGCATTTTTAAAATTTCCGTACGCTGCTGCATTCCGACCGTAATATCGGAAATCAGCGCGTCGGGGTCAACCTTTAGCCCGTATTTGTCACTTAACGCCATCACCTTTTCCCGTGCGCCCTTTTTGCTTAAGAACAGACCTTTTGTCGGCTCAATGCCAAGGATAATGTTATCCAGCACCGAAAAGCATTCCACCAGTTTAAAATGCTGGTGCACCATACCGATGTTCAGGGCGTTCGCGTCGTTGGGATTATTAATTTTTACTTCCTTGCCGTTTTTCTTAATCATACCGCTTGTGGGCTGATACAGTCCGAACAGGATACTCATAAGTGTTGATTTTCCCGCACCATTTTCCCCTAACAGCGCATGAATCTCACCCTTTTTTAGCTGCAGAGTGACATTATCATTCGCCTTGATGCCCGGAAATTCCTTCGTGATGTTCAACATCTCGATAATGTAATCTTGATTTCCCATATTGACCAAACCTTTCCCAATCAAAACCAAACTGTTTTGTTTGACAATTTCCTATATAGTAAAAAGGGGGGAAAGGTAAAACGCCTTTCCCCTCTAACACTATTTTAATATTTTTTTAAGAATAAGTCAATCACGACAAATCAATCATGACTCGTCATAATTGATTAATCAATATAAGAAACAGTTACGCCGTCGCTAACCTCCGGCTGTGTCTCTGTATCGTTAGAAATCGCAATCGAACCGTCCTTAATTCCTGCAAGAAGCTCTTCATACTCGTCCTGTGTAAAGGTCTCAAATGCCCATGAATCGCCGTCTGTCGGAAGACCAAGATAATCACCGTCTGAAAGACCAAGGTTCTGTACCTGTCCGCCGAAGCTGTCCCACTTGCCTGTGAAGCAGCCCTCAAGCTTGTCCACAACGGTTGCGGTAAGTCCCTTCATGGCAGAAGTCAATACCGGATTGTAGTCATTGCCTTCACCTACCGAACGCTGGTCAACGTCAACGCCGATAATCATGCCGTCATAGTTTAATGCCGCCTCAAGTGCAGATGTGTAGATACCGCCGCCGCATGCAAATACAATCTCTGTACCCTCTGAATACCAGCTCTCCATCTTCGCCGTGATGTTTGCGTCGCCATAGAACTGTCCGCCATATGTATACTTCACTTCCACATCAACGCCAAGCTCCTGTGCCGCCGCGTCAATACCCTGTACATAGCCGTAGCCGTAACGGATAACCGCAGGCACTGCCATACCGCCAAGGAATCCAAGCTTTGTGTAGCCGTCCTTTACTGCCGCATAACCTGCAAGATAACCTGCCTGCTCCTCGCTGAATGTGCAGGCATAAGCGTTTGCCTCAATCGGTGCTGTCATGTCGCCTTCTGATACGTCAACCGCAATAAAGTTTACGTCAGGATAGGTTGTCTGAACCTCTGAAAGAGTCTCGCCGAATAAGTAGCCCGGAAGTACGACAACCGTAGCGCCCTCTGCAACTGCGAGGTCAATCTGGTTGATACGCTCCTCTGTGCTGTCCTCTGTCGGCTGATAGTACGTATACTCAATGCCGTTTGCGTCGCCAAACTGCTGTACGCCTTCCCATGTCGCCTGATTGAATGATTCGTCGTCAATGGTTCCTACGTCCGTAACAAGCGCGATTTTGCCTTCTGCTACATCTGTTGCAGGCGCATCTGCCTCCGGCGCTGTCGTCTCTGCAGGCGCTGCTGCCTGTGTTTCTGCGGGCGCTGCTGCCTGCGACTCAGCAGGTGCCGCCGCCGGTGCGTCGTTTGCGGGCGCATCATTTGAGCTGCCGCACGCTGTCATGGAAACAACCATAGCGGAAGCCAGTACGAGTGACAATACTTTCTTCTTCATAATAAATCCTCCATTCTCGAGCATTGTGACATTTTGCCGGCACCATGCACGGCAAAAGTCCAATTACCACCTCACTATATCATATCCGACACAAAATAGCAAGAACTGTTACAATTTTTTAACGCGCAAGCGGGCTTTCCCTGTAAATAATATCCTCCCGCGCGGGGCCGTTGCTCACAAGCGTTATCGGATAGCCAATCTGCCCCTCGATAAACTCCACATATTTGCGGCAGTTTTCGGGCAGCTCTTCATATTTTTTAATGCCCCTGATGTCGCACTTCCAGCCGGGAAGCGTCGTCAATACGGGCTTTGCCTTCTCAAGCTTTGCGGTAACGGGGAACTGTGTCGTCACTTCGCCGTCAATCTCGTATCCCGTACAGACCGGAATTTCGTCAAGATAGCCCAGCACGTCAAGCACGGTAAAGCATACGTCCGTCGTTCCCTGCAAACGGCAGCCATATTTTGACGCCACGCAGTCAAACCAGCCCATACGTCTCGGACGCCCCGTCGTTGCGCCATACTCTCCGCCGTCGCCGCCGCGTTTTCGAAGCTCATCCGCCTCATCACCGAAAATTTCAGAGACAAACGCACCTGCACCGACCGCTGACGAATATGCCTTGCAGACCGTGTAAATTTTCTTGATTTCATAAGGCGGAATGCCCGCACCGATTGCACCGTATGCCGCAAGCGTCGAGGACGAGGTTACCATCGGGTAAATTCCGTGGTCAGGGTCTTTTAGTGTGCCAAGCTGTCCCTCCAAAAGAATGTTCTTTCCTGCCCGGATTGCCTCGTCAAGGTATGCCGAAACGTCGCATACAAACGGCTTAATCCTGTCCCTGTAGGAAAGCAGCGTCTCAAAAAGCTCGTCCGCATTGATTGCGGGCTTGTGATACAAATGCTCCAAAATCACGTTCTTCGGCTCCACAACCCGCCCGATTTTCTCCTTTAACAGCGTCTCGTCAAACAGCTCGCTCACCTGAAAGCCGATTTTTGCGTATTTATCCGAATAAAAAGGCGCAATGCCTGATTTTGTCGAACCAAACGACTTTTTGCCAAGCCGCTCCTCCTCGTACTGGTCAAACAGAATATGGTAAGGCATCACAATCTGCGCCCTGTCCGAAACCAAGATTTTGGGCATGGGCACATTCCTGTCCGTAATGGATTTGATTTCTTCCATTAAAATAGGAATGTTCAATGCAACACCGTTTCCGATAATACTGGTTGTGTGATTGTAAAATACACCCGACGGAAGCGTGTGGAGTGCAAATTTTCCGTAGTTGTTCACGATTGTGTGCCCTGCGTTTGCACCGCCCTGAAAACGAATGATAATGTCTGCCTCCTGCGCAAGCATATCCGTAATCTTGCCTTTTCCCTCATCACCCCAGTTTGCTCCTACTACTGCCTTTACCATTGAAATCCTCCATTCTCAATATAAAAATAAAATGAATCAATCCGCGTTTTCACGCCATTTATAATCATACAACGTTTTTTCACTCAAGTAAAGAGCATGAAAAATGAATTTTTCATGCGGCAAATTTGTGCAGTGGCACAAATTCGCAAACTGTGAAACATAGATTATACGTTAATTTCCGCCTTTACGCCAAGCTCCGCCTTGTTCGCGTCAAGCACGGGATTAACCACCTGTTCAAGGAACTTCTCCACCTGAACCGGGGCGCGTCCCACATACTTTGACGGCTCCATTGTCGCCTGTAACTGCTCTAACGTCAGGTTAAATTCCTTATCCGCCGCAATCAGCTCCAAGAGGTTGTTGTCCTTTCCCTCTTCCTTAACCATTTTTCCTGCTTCCATTGAAAGCTTGCGGATTTTCTCATGCAGCTCCTGACGGTTTCCGCCGTTCTTCACCGCGTCCATCATAATGTTTTCTGTCGCCATAAACGGCAGCTCGGCAAGCATGTGCTTCGTGATGACTTTATCATATACCACAAGCCCGTCCACGACATTCAGGCACAAATCCAAAATGCCGTCCACCGCAAGAAAGCCCTCGGGGATAGACAAACGTTTGTTTGCAGAGTCGTCAAGCGTACGCTCGAACCACTGCGTCGCCGACGTAATCGCCGGATTGAGCGCGTCAATCATGACATACCTTGAAAGGGAGGCAATGCGCTCGGAACGCATGGGATTGCGCTTGTATGCCATCGCCGACGAACCAATCTGATTTTTCTCAAACGGCTCCTCAACCTCCTTTAAATGCTGCAACAAGCGAATGTCATTTGACATTTTATGCGCGCTTGCCGCAATTCCCGCAAGAATGTTTGCCACCCTTGTATCGACCTTTCTCGAATACGTCTGACCGGATACCGCATAGCACTCATCAAAGCCCATTTTTTTCGCAATCATGGGGTCAATCTTGTCAATGGTTTCATTGTCGCCATTAAACAGCTCCAAAAAGCTTGCCTGCGTGCCTGTCGTTCCCTTCGAGCCAAGCAGCTTTAAGCTTTTCTGCACATATTCCAAATCCTCCAAATCCATCAGAAACTCCTGCATCCAAAGCGTCGCGCGCTTTCCGACCGTTGTTGGCTGTGCGGGCTGGAAATGCGTAAAGGCAAGCGTGGGCAGGCTTTTATACCTGTCCGCAAATTTCGCAAGCTCGTCAATCACGTTCACCAGCTTTTTGTGCACCAGCTTTAGCGCCTCATTCATCACGATAATGTCGGTGTTGTCGCCGACATAGCATGAGGTTGCGCCCAAATGGATAATGCCAGCCGCCTTGGGGCATTGCTGCCCGTACGCGTACACATGGCTCATGACATCATGGCGTACTATTCTTTCGCGCTCCCTTGCCACGTCATAATTAATATCCTCGGCATGCGCTTTCAGCTCGTCAATCTGCTCCTGCGTAATCACGGGCTTACCGTTCTCCGATAGCCCAAGCTCCATTTCCGTCTCCGCAAGCGCAATCCAAAGCCCGCGCCATGTCTTAAACTTCATGTCCTGTGAAAAAATGTACTGCATTTCCTTGCTTGCGTACCGCTCGGAAAGGGGGCTTGTATATCTGTCTGTGCTCATATTCCTAACTCCTTTTTGCATTATATATAACATATGTTATTTATCATAACCTTCCATATTTCAATATCCCTTATGCGTCATACTGTCCGCGAATATCCTCCGTCGGCGGCTCCATCGGATAATTTCCGTTAAAGCAGCCGGTACAGATTGGCAGTCCGCCTGCCATTTCCGACAGCCGCCCAAGCCCTAAATAGCCAAGCGAGTCCGCACCGATGATTGTCCGGATTTCCTCAACCGAGTGGTTATAGGCAATCAACTGCTCGCGCTCCGGGACATCTGTCCCAAAATAACATGGCCACAAAAACGGCGGGGAGCTGATACGCACATGTACCTCGCGCGCGCCTGCCTCCCGGAGCATTCTGACAATCCGATCCGAAGTCGTCCCACGCACAATTGAATCATCAATCATAATCACGCGCTTACCACAAACCGCCTCCTTCAAGACATTGAGCTTGACCTTCACGCTTGACTCGCGGCTGCTCTGCTTTGGCTTGATAAAAGTCCTGCCGACATATCCGTTTTTGACAAACGCCGTGCCATAAGGGATTTTTGACTCAAGGGAATACCCAAGCGCTGCGGCATTTCCCGACTCGGGAACGCCGACCACAAGGTCTGCCTCCACCGGCGAATCCAGCGCGAGAAATCTTCCCGCCTGTATCCGCGCCTCATACACGCTCACCCCGTCAATGCGGCTGTCCGGTCTTGCAAAGTAAATATACTCAAAAATACACCTTGCCTCCCGTTCCTTTGGAAGCGCCCTTGACAAATCCGAAAGAATCCC
Source organism: uncultured Lachnospiraceae bacterium (assembly GCA_947567595.1). Classification (GTDB taxonomy): domain Bacteria; phylum Bacillota; class Clostridia; order Lachnospirales; family Lachnospiraceae; genus COE1. The sequence goes on from CANOMQ010000003.1 coordinate 10,426, forward strand.
GCCGTCAGGCGTTATGGTAACCGTCTCCCCGGGCAATACGTCGCGCACAAACTCCGCGCCAATCGTATCAAGCGCGCAGGTCTCCGACGTGATGATATAGCTGTTTTCCCGTTTCCCGATGCAAAGCGGTCTGAACCCATACGGGTCCCGCGCCCCAATCAGCTTTCGCGGACTCATCACGACAAGCGAATAGGCGCCCTCTATTTTCTGACACGCCCTGTTTACCGCTTCCTCCACGGTATCCGTATTCAGACGCTCCCTTGCAATATGATATGCAATAACCTCGGAATCAATCGTCGTCTGAAAAATCGCGCCCGTATACTCCAAATCGTGGCGCAGCTTTGCCGCGTTGATTAAGTTCCCGTTATGCGCAAGCGCAAGCGTGCCCTTCACATAATTGAGCACCAGCGGCTGCGCATTCTCGCGCGTGGACGCGCCTGCCGTCGAATAGCGCACATGACCGACGCCGATGTCCCCCTTCATGCGCTCCAAGTGCTCCGGCTCAAACACCTCGTTGACAAGTCCCATGCCCTTATGCGATGTGACCTTTCCCTTCGGGCCGCTTGTCTCACTCACCGCAATGCCGCAGCTCTCCTGCCCTCTATGCTGTAGGGCAAACAACCCGTAATAAATGGTGGACGCTACGTCATTTCCGGCAAAATCATAAATGCCAAAAACGCCACACTCCTCCTTCAAGCCTGTTTCCCCAAGCCTGTTTTGTGTTTTTTCTATGCTAAAATCAAGCATTTCTTCATCATACATGGCTTTTGTGCCCCCGGTTACGCAAACGCTTTGCCTGTCAGAAGCGCAAACGCTTCCTTATATTTATCCACCGTCTTTGTCACAACCTCCTCGGGCAGCAGGTAATCGCTGTCGGGATTTGCCTTGAGCCAGTCCCTCACAAACTGCTTGTCAAACGAAGGCTGTCCCTTTCCTGCCTCATAACCTTCTAAAGGCCAGAAGCGCGAGCTGTCCGGTGTCAGCATTTCGTCACCCAGCACGACATTGCCGTTTTCGTCCAAGCCAAACTCAAACTTGGTATCCGCAATGATAATACCTTTGCTATACGCATAATCTGCACATTTTTTATAAAGTGCAAGCGTCGCGTCCTTGATTTTTGTAGCATACTCCTCGCCGTGTCCGGGAAATTTTGCCTCGAGCACCTCAATGCTTTTCTCAAACGAAATATTCTCGTCATGCAAGCCGATTTCCGCCTTTGTGCTTGGCGTGTAAATCGGCTCAGGGAGCTTTTCGGACTCCTTTAAGCCCTCCGGCAGCTTAATGCCGCAGACCATGCCGTTTTCCTGATAGCTTGCCCAGCCGCTTCCCGTAATATAGCCGCGCACAATGCACTCAATCGGAAGCATTTCCAGCTTCTTGCACATCATGCTGTTCCCGTCAAATTTTTCGTTTTGGAAAAATTCAGGCATGTTCTTCACATCGACAGAAAGCATATGATTTGGCACGACATCTTTCGTAAAGTCAAACCAAAACTTGGACATCTGTGTCAGGATTGCGCCCTTGCCCGCGATTTTATTTTTAAGAATTACGTCAAATGCCGATATTCTGTCGGTCGCCACAATAATCAGGCTCTCGCCGTTATCATAAACCTCACGTACCTTACCTTCCTTAATTGGTGTAAATTCCTGCATTTTTTCCTCCATTCCGCCAAACCTGCACTGTCATGCAGCACACATTCGGACTGTTCCATACAATAAATAAAGTTGCAGTCATTTTGAGCGCCAAAGCGCACAAACGCAAAATGACCACAACTGTATCATACCGAGTCTTTCCTCTTTATGCAAGTGCTTTTTCGTATTCCGACACCAAATCAATGATTTTTTCCGCGTACTCAGGATACTTTTCGATAATATCCTGTACCTCGCCCTGCGCGTCCTGCGCGGCTTTGGCATTGTACTCCATCTGCTTTCTTAGCTTCTGGCGCCGGATAATCAGGTTATGCCGGATTTCGACCATCTCCTTGCTGTCAATCAGAGCCCGTGCCTGATGAAGCCATCTGCTCGGGTCCTGAAGGTTGCAGTGCTGCAGGAGACCTACAAGTGCCTTCTGGTTCTCGTCCATGTCCTCTAGCATCTTCTTTTCCTCCTCGCGCCGGTTTGACTCCTCAATATACTTATCCCAAAGCTTTTTAAGCTCCGCCGAGCTGTCCACCTCATATTTGACATACAAGTATTCCAAAAGGTTCGTATTGTTTACATAACGTATCTTTACCTTGTTTTGCAGCAGCACGAGCTTGTTAATCGCCTTTTCCACCTTCACAAGCTCCCTCTGGGACTCATGAAAACGGACATACACAAACGTTAGCGCCGACGCCGCAATCAGAACCGCAATCGCATATCCCAAGTTCACGTCAAGATGCAGCCACATTCCGATAAAGGAAAGGAACAAAACGAGAAACAGCATCGAGCTTACACAGATGACCGTAATGCCCTTCATGTTCTTTTGCGCGTTAATAAGCTCGTTGCGCCGGAAATAGTACGCGTGGCGTTCCCCGTCAAGCCTGCCCAAGTCCTTCTTGACAATCACCTGATATTCCTCCGCCTCCCGCAGCTTATGATACCCGTCCGGCATATACTGCTCAATGCGCTCCATATGGTTAAACTCCGACTCCGGCATCAGCCCCTTGCGCTCCTCAAGCTTCTCCTTATTGCCCTCAAGCTCCACGATTTTTTTCGCATAGCCCCTAAGCTTCTCCTTAAGCTCCGGCGAGAGCGCCTCCACCTCCTCGATATCCGTAAGGTATGAGGTGACCAGATTGTACTCTCCGCCCAGCGTTTCAAGCTCCTCGGAGGCATCTGACATCTGCGCAAGGCACGCCTTGATATATTCCTCACGCTGTATGCTGTCATGCATATCCACGCTGTCACGGTTTAAGCCGGACTCGCCCCACTCCCCGTCATATTCGTATTCATCGTTTTCCCTCACAAAAAAACGCTTTATTTTTCCTAATAATCCCATTGAAAACTCCCCCTATCGTCCACTTATTCCTTTGTCTGACGCCTGTAATCCTTTTTAAGCTGCTTAATCAGCTCTCCCATGCGCTTATGGTAGCCCTCCCTGTCCACGGAGTCCCGCAGCTGCCCGATTTCCGCAACAAGCTGCCGCTCCCTAGAGCCTTCCCATTTGTCCTGCGTCGCAAGCACAAGCTCCTGCGCCCGCAAAAAATCCTGCTCCCACTCAGGATTTTCCCGCTGAAAGCTCCCAAACGCATAATCCGAAAGCGACATTTTCTTTGCCAATATGTACGCAAGCCTTGTCTGCGCGTCCGGCTTTATCGTATAGGAGCGGTAGTAAAGCCCCGCTGCCTCCTCATACGCAAAATCCATCGCATAGATGGACGCCATGTTGTAGTACATCAGCGCCCTTCCCGTTTCGTCCGTCGCCTCAAGGTGATCCAAAAGCTCCGAATAAATGGCAAGTGCCTGTCGGAAGCGTCCCTGCTGATATAAATACTCCGCGCGTTTTTTGTACCGCTGTATCGTGGTTAGCGACGACTGATCCTTTAAAATACGCTCCACGCGCTTTACCGTCCCAGAGTCATACATTCCCGTCCGCTCAAGAATGGTCGTCACAAACGCGGACACGGAGACATGCTTCCTGACAAAAACGTCCAGCTCGTCCGCAAGCGTGCCAAGTCCGCACTCGTTACGAATCCATGTCACCAGCTCCGCGGATACCACCGAATCGTCAAGCAGATGAACACGCTCCAAAAAATAATAACACAATTCTTCTATGGAATAAAGTGATATATCCAAAAACTTTACATAATATGGCTTTTGGGCATATTTCCCAACGCATAAGCACACGTTATTCATCAGCTAATAACCTCCAACGGCAGACATTCCCTCCATATTCTGCCCGTAGACGGGAAGAACTCTCCAAAACCCTTATCTGTTATTTCAATCTGAACCGCCTGCGAATCCTCCATAAAAAAGCGCAGCCCTACCCTGTTTGTCTTGTTTCCGCGTACCTTCAAGCCTTCCAAGGATATTTTTGCAAGCCGGATTTTGCTCCCGTCAACAGGGGCAATGTTTAAAGTAAAGGTGTTATTTTTTGTCAGCAGCACGTCAAACTCGCGCTCTGCATCATACCAGTTCGTGCCCGCGTCAAGAATGGGGAAATAAATTTCCTCCTGTCCCTTGTCGCAGTTCATGCCAATGTTTGCGCGCAGCTTGTCCTCGGACAGATAGACATAGGAGGTCGAAAGCGTCGACGTAAATACCTTTTCCCGCGCGCCATAGCATGCCCCCTTGCTGAACAGATTGTTTCCCTGAAATACCCGCCGCTCCCGGCACAGATACCGCAGGGACTCCTTGCACCATTCCCTTGAAAAATAATCGCCCAATAAAAATACAGATGTTATGTTATGCTTTCCGCACTGCTCCTTCGCAATCTCCAACAGCTCCGCATCAAGCTGCCTGTAAAACGCGGTTTTTGCCGCCTCCTGCTTTTGCGGCAGGTCAGCCGGCTTCATTTCCGGGAACAGCTCGGACTCAATAAAGCAGGCAACCGGATTTGTTTTGCGGTTCATCGTCAGAAGATAGCTTTTCACGCCGTCGCTGCGGTAGTCGTACAAAAGCACGTCATGAATCCACATTTCACTTGGCTGGTGAAGCATGTACTGGAAAAAGCAGTCCTCATGGCTTAAAAAATAGAGCTTTTTCTCCTCCAGCCCTGCCTGCACAGCCGCCCTTTTGACATTCTCCATCAACTGGCTGTTCATGTCACGCATCGTAAACGCAATGGCTTCAATGTCCTCCGTCCTTACATACAGAGATAAAATAGCAAGCGTTTTTCTAATAAATTCCGCAAGCAGGGCGTCCGCCGCGATATCCGCGTCCTCTGTCTTGACGGACACGTTATTTTTCGCCAAAAGCACCAAATCCTCTATCAGCATTCCCTTTTTGTCGGAAGCGTCCCGAAGCGCCTCCGTCCCAATGCTCCACATCGCGGCTTCCTCTGTCTTGTGTCTTTTGCACAATACGGTTGGAATGTTGAACTGCTCCTCCCCCATGACAAGGCTCATTGTGTCGGGCATACTTTGATCCGCCCGGCAATAGCTCACCTGCGAATAATCATTCCCCAAGTCAAAGCCCACAACTGCCTTGTTCTTTCTCAACATATCTGTAAACATGGTATCCCTTACTCCCCTTTATACCGCTGCCGCAGGTTCCCCTTATAATACCCGGAACAGCTCCCTCGAACAATAATCCTGATACATATACTCCTCAAGCGTGCCGGCAGCAGTCGCCTCGTCCTGCATGGCGATGCTCACAAGCATGTCGTTTAAAATGCCAAAGCGGTCTGTCTGCTGACCGTCCACCTCGCCGTCGTCAAGCAGCGTGTCGCTCTGCGTGATATGCTCCTGAACCCCTTCGCCGTCCTTTGCATACAGCTCCGTGATATAGTACTGCACTGCTTCCCCGTGGAAAATCTGAAACATACTCACATGAATGCCGTCAAACATCTCCCGCATCTCCACCGTCTCATAGCGCTCATAATCCGGCATATCCCCGGGCTCCTCCACCGGGCTCTCACCTTCTGCTGTGACAGCACCGCACTGGCTTGCGTAATCCGTGCCATAAGCGTAATGGATATAGACCGGATTGCCCGGAGTGGTGCGGTACTCCACAAACACGCTGTTTTTGATATAGTGTAGCTGCGGTGCGTACCCCGCAAGCTTTTTATAAAACGGGAAATAAATCTCCTCCCGCAAAAGCTCTGCAAGCATGTCCGACACAACCTCCGGCTGGATTTTTTCCAGCGTCCTTGGATTTTCAGACCAGAATTTAAGCAGCGCAAGCTTGCACGCCCTTGTTGCGGCAAGTCCCGCGTCAAATTCCTGATAAAGCCGCTCAAACACCGTAGGGCTAACAAGCGTCTCCGACACGAAATATTCATACGCCGTATCGACCAGAAGCTCATTCACAAGCATGATGTCATGGTTTGGATAGTCGGCATACTCCAACAGGATTTCGTCCCGCTCTGCAAGCGAAACGCCCGTGTACTTCATCTGCTTTAAAATCCGGTGCATGATGCTGCCTGTGTCAAGCTCTAACTCATGCGCCGATTTCCATAGCTTTTTTAGGGAAACCACCCGTCCCTCATAGTTGCGCACAAGATAACGCAGGATATTCTCGTCATACTTCATGTTTTTGTAGATATAATATGCCACGTTGACAAGAAATTCATCATACTCGTACGCGCGGCTGATGATACGCTTGCTGATAAGCCTTGCCACCGCCTTTGGCTCGACGCCCGACACCCCGTACGTTTTTACCCAGTAATACGCCTTCTCAAACATGCCCCTTGAGACCATGTAACGGATAAACTCGGCGCGCTCCCCCGCGTCCATTCCGTCCGCCAAGGTTTCCTCAAGAAAGACATCAAGCTCCCCAATCATATCGTTGTCATAATAAAATTTCAAAAGCTTTGTGCGGATTTCCCGTTTAAAGCCCTCCACAACCTGCGAGGACTCCGCAAGGTTTTTAAAGCGCCTTACATTCTCCGGCGTAATCGTGACATAATTCTTGTCAACCTCGCACAAATACACGTCAAAGCTAAGACGCCCCTGCATGTAATCGCTGATATACGACAACTGCTTTTCAGGCTCCATCAACTGCCTGTTTTCATAATGAATGCTTTTGGTAAAACGACAACCGTTCTCGTCCTGCAAAAAAAGCTTGTACTCGCTTCCGTAAATCGGTATCATGCAGACATTGTCCAAAACCGGATAATTGCTTTCACCGTTCACCTTCTCATGGACGATGACAACGCTCCTGACCTTCGGATTGTCCACATAGATACGGTGCATGAACAAAAGCGGCGCAAACGCGTACGCGGTCTCCTCCGTAATCATGTGCTGAGCCAGAACCTTCTTATATAAATACGCCAGATTTTCATTGATGTGTCCCTGCCGCACCTGCTCTATCACAAACCGCTCAATCGCGATGCGGTAGCTTGGCTCCAAATCCGGATACTTTTCCTTGTTTTTGATGATGTACGCGTACAAAAACGCATTCAGCTCATAATCCAGCGTGCTCTGATACGCAAAATACATCAAGACCATTTTGGGAATTTCAAACGACTTTTCCTTAATGTCCCCATACCGGTCAAGCTCCAAGGACATCATATAATATTCATACAGCTTCGTGACGCGCACCGCGTACTCTACGCCAAGCGCGTACCAGCAGTAGTAATCCTTGCTCCTCTTATCTCCCAAAATCAGCATATGGCAGATGGACGCAATGGTCTGCGGCGATTTGTAGGTATAGTACACCTCATAGAGCGTTCTTAGCAGAAGATTGGAATACGTGTCCTTTCTTGCCTCAAGATACTGTACCTGCTCAATCAAATCCGGCATGAGTTGCTGGTTTTTGGCGCCAAACCAAAGCACCTTCTCCTCAAAATCGCCAAGCTTGATTAAAAACGTGGGATTTTCCTGCAATAAAAGCACTGCCTCGCAGTACATCAGCGGACTGTCACAGCCGTTTTCGTACATCTGCTCGATATAGCTCCACCGCAAATCGGCATCAATAAAAAGCTCCTCCTTCAACTGCAGCACAAACCATGCCAAAAGCCATTGCCCGGGGTTCTCCAGATAGGCGCCCTCAAGCTCGACGCACACGCGCTCTATGTACTCCTTGTCCTGATTGAAAAACGTGGTCAGATAAAGATAATAGCCCTTCGCCTCGGCGCTCGCCCGCTCCTCCACAAGCCGCTGCTCTAACGTGTCAAGGTACCACTTTGCCTCGTTTGTGCGCTCCTTCTCCAAAAGCAGGTGCGTGTGGTACAGCATATAGACAAGGTTATCCTCGTCAAGCTCGCAAAGCGCGTCGGCGCTTTCCTCCAGCACCGCCACCCACTCATGCTTTGTCCTCTTCTCAAAGAGCATCTCCACGTATGCCTTTATCATATTGCATAACATATGTTTTTCTTTTCGGTCCCTGTCCCGCTTTCCCGGCTCGTCCTCCATGATGATGTCAAACGGAATGGCATAGTCATTGCAGGCGTCATGCAGCATGATGCTGCCACTGTTTACACCGTTATGCAGCTTTGCCGCATCGACATATATCATTAAATTACACTTGTTATTTTCAAAATCACGGCTTTCCAGCACGTCCCTGTCCGTGCTTAAAAAATCTCCCTCCGCGCTGATGTTCAGATAGCTGTAGCCCCAGCCGCTCCTTGTAATCACAACCTGCCGCTGTGTGCTGTCCTGAATGTCCTCCAGCAAAAAGCCCTCAATGTCAAAGCTGTAGACAATGGGCGTCTTTTTGCTGATTTCGATTAAAAACTCCTCAACATTCTGCTCATTTCCTTCGTTTTTGGAAAGTCCCACATAAGAAAGCCTTGCGTTTTTATCACTGCGATGAAACAGCGAGGAAAAATCAGGCGAATAAAAAAGCGCCACCGCTTCATTCCAGCTTGTCTGTGCAAGGTTAGTAAAATGAAACAGGTTTTTAATGCTCCCAATCGAGCTTTCCAGATGCGGCTTCTGTACACTGATTTTGTACGGAATCGTGTACTCCTTACAATTGCTGATAATGTCAAATTCACCCTTTATCGTAGTTCCGGCTTCTGCTGCTGCCGCGTCAAAGCAATAGCAAATCTCGTTCTCCATTCCCCGAAACGCAGCGTCCGACAGGCGCATTCTCGTATCGGACGAATAAATCCGCCCCTCCGCAAAGCTCCAGTCAGCATAGATAAAAAAGCTCCCTTGCGTAAGCTCCCCTGCCCTTACATTCAGCTCAATACTCTCACAGGAAAATTCAAGATAACGCTGCTGTCTGCCGTTTTCCCTCATTTGTTCACTTCCTTAAAAAAAGTCATATATTGATAGTATACAATATTTGTTGACATAAGAAAAGTATATATTTCATTATTTTTCAAAACATGTCATTTTCCTTGATTTTACGCTATTGTTTCGTGTGTTATTTTATCAGCATGTTTCAATACGTAGTGTTATGTAACACTGCTTATGTTATAAAAATGTTATATTTTTTAGATCGCTTCATGCATTCTCTCTGCCTTCTCTATCTCTGACTGCATTATGGTATCATCTACATGATTATATATATTCATGGTCGTATTGATATCGGAATGCCCCATAAATTTTTGCAACACCTTTATATTAATATTTGTTTCCGCTAATCTTGTACATGCCGTATGTCTTAATGTATGGCAGCTAATATGAGGCAATAGGCACGCTTCCCGTTTCTCCGTTGCTGCCTTTTTCTGTTCTTCTCTGTTGTATGCGTTGACCATATTATATATAAAGTTGCTTACATTTGTCGGATCGTAAGGCTTACTTGTCGTTGTGGTGAATACAAAATTTTTAAGCCCCGCAACCTCCATGTCATGGTCGATGCCCAGCATCAATTGCAATTCTTTCTGACGCATTAAAGCTTTGTAACATTTTTTTGTCATTGGTAGCACTCTAAAGCCTGCCTCTGATTTGGGTGTGGTGTTAATAAAACTATGCCCTTTATTTTCTCCTGTTTTCACATATCTTAGTTGATGATTTATTGATATTGTCCTGTTTTTCATGTCCACATCTTCCCATGTAAGTCCTATTATCTCTCCTAATCTGCATGCAGTAGCAAGCGCAAAGGTAATGAATGGAACATATATATTATACCTTGCGGATTTGCTGATAAAATCCAGTAGCCGTTCTTGCTGCTCCACGGTCAGAACTGCTTTTTTTTCCGATTTTTTGTTATACTCTTTTGTGCAGTTTTTCGCGGGATTTTTTCGGACAATGTCATCATCAAGCGCACTTTCAAACGTTGGGTACAGCAAATTTGCGTATGCTCTTATGCTTCCATCTTTCAATCCTTTCTCTGATAAATATTTGTAAAAAAGCTGTATGTCAGATTTCTTTATGTCCGCAATCCTTTTTTTGCCCAGCCCGTCAAGAACATATTTATTCCACTTATCTTGATAATCTGTCTTAGTGGCTGCTTTAATATTCTTGGTTCTGATATATATTTCAAACTGTTCGTTTAATGTTCGGTTTAACGCAGCAATATTTATTCCGTCCTCTATACATTTTAATAGCCTCGCTGCTTCCTGCCGCAACTCTATCAAATCATTGTTATATATCCGCCTGCGCTTTCCGTATGCGTCCGTATAGTTAAAATAATAACGCCCGTTTTTGTCCTGCCCTTCTCCTTTCTTTAAAATTCTTCCACGTTTGTCCTTTCGTGTTGTGCTTTGTCTTTCTTTAACCATTTTTCATTCTCCTTCTGTATAAGCATGACAAAAGGTACTTACATTGTACATAATTCTTTTGCACTTGTAAATTTGCTTGTTGGTTTTGCCGTTCGCAAGCTTCAACTATTCGCAAAACGTTTATTTTGCGAAATCTTAAATGTAAAACCGCTGAAATGCCCTATTTACAATGATTTCGGGGTTTTTTGCTTTTTCCTTGTCATGCTGTTTTTGTTTCATTGTGTATTATACAGTGTCATTATGTATAAATATGCATTATTATGTGTATATTCGTATATTTATGCATGATTATATGCTTTTGTGTTCTAACATGTGTTTGCCTTTTTGTTTAAACGTATGTTCTTTGTCCGGCATGGGGGAATTCTGTGTTTGCTGATGCGATGGATTGTGTCCGGTGCTGCCCTGCTGCCAGTGACGCCGATCAGCTTCGCCATGCCGCTGTGATACTGCTGCCGTGTCGGCATATTGGCAGCAGCCTTTGCATGCGTCGGTTATCCAGTGCCTTTGTATGCTCACGTGGTGCCTCCTGCTGCCTTTTCTACCTTATGACAATTGTCCGTATCATGCTTTTCTTTTGTCCTGCGGTTCCGTTGGCGGTATCAGAGGGCATATCATACAAAAGGACAGGGCAATCTTATCTTGTCCCCGTCCTCTCCTGCTGCCACATGACTAAAATCCAGCTTCACTTACGCGCACGCGTAACGGTGTACGGAAACCCTGTTATGTTGTTATCCGTTCATGTTTCCCCGTAATGCTTCCAGTTCTGCCGGGGTGAATAAATTAGCCGAACATGATACCATTATCCCGTTGCCTGCATAGAGCATGACGCCTTCATCGTCTTCATCATCGATACGGGCATTACCCAGCGAGTAATTTCTTTTGCCTGCCTTTTCCTGCCGTTCTGCTGCCATCATTTCACGCCGGAAGCGTTTATTTGCTTTTTTCATGATTTTTTCGTCCTTTTCCTTTCCATTTCCGTCCACATCATGATATAACCAATATGGCAGCAGCCTCATCGTTCCGCGTGCGGATCTGCCGCCCGTCCTGCCATGCTTCAACAGGTCAGCCGTACAAGGGTATATTTCAGGAACGAATACCCTGTTTCCTCATGAATGCCCATTCTGACGCTCTCCTTGTCAAGATAGTAGCCTTTGGGCGGTTTTATCTCATGGCTGAATGCGTCCCGTTTGATGACTCTCTTCCTCTCAACAGGCTTTACCAAATTCTTGCTTGCGTTCCAGCGCTTGCCCTGAAGCTCTCCCGTCGTCTTGAGCGTCTTCTCACTGTATTTGATGAAATAGTTTGCAAGCTTCCTGTAGTTGCCGTCTGAATACATCGGCTTGATTGTTGTACCGCCATGTGTCCATGCCCTGACTACCGCCCTCATGTCATCTATCCCGCTGATCACGATGTGTATATGTACCGCTCCCCTGCTGCCGACCTCCGCAACCCAAACATACCTGAATACTTTTTTATGCTTTTTATACAGGTTACGCATTGTGCGCAGGTACCGTTTCATAATTCCGCTTATCCCCTTCTTTCCCTTCGGGCGCTCCTCCGGTCTGAAATCCAGTGTCAGGTAATAATCATCACCGCAGAAATTCGCGTCAAGCTGCTTTTCCAGCTTCTCCTCTGCCTGCCGCAGGTTTACTTTTTTCTGTGCCTCACTTGTGGGGTTGCGCTTCGGCTCCCTCCTGCCTTCCTTCCTGCTGTGATGACGTATGGAATAATATAATTTTACGTGTTTCGTTTTTCCTGCCCTGCAGGTCTTTTTGATGTACGGCATGTATGCAACCACTCTTTCGTTTTTATGTTTGGTCATTCCCTGAAAATATCCCGCAGCATGTCCATAGGATAATAAACTTATGAACCGTCGCAAGGGTTCAAAAACCCCGATTTTTCTTGACTTTTTCCGCTATGGGCATTATAATAAAAATGTCTTTCGTAACCATGTTTGGTTATACATAGTGGATTTTACCGTCGGGCTTGTGGAAGGGTTGCCGACGGTAATTTTTTTGTCCTTTTTTGCGTGTTGTATGCGAACTGATATTCTGAACCAATGTTTTTCAACCATTCTTCCCAAGCGGGAAAAATGGACACGGCGCATTTTCAATGATACTTAAACATTCGTTCCTTTTCCCTCCGCCTGCTTAAATATACCCTCATCATCGTGTATATCTGACGAAGAAAGCGGATATTACTATCTTCTGTATCATCAAGCATACTGATGATTTGTTTCCTGTAATCTGCCGCCATGCTCTCCATGCTTTCGGTGCATTCTTCCGTTTCAGGCATTACCGGCATTAATTCCATGTTCTCCATACTTTGATTGTCCTTTCCTTTTCTTGCGATGTCGCAACGGCTTGTGCACAATAAGTATCTATTGAAAGCCGCTATATGTTTGTAAAGTTGATGTATCATTTTTGGGATATTATAAAAAACTGCTCTTGCCTTTAAATGTCCCGTTGCGACATCGCAGCGGCTTACAAGCTTTTATTTGGCTGTCCTGCTGCCTGCTTAAGATGTATGAACCAATGTAAAATCGCGTACATAGCTTTGTTACACTGTTTCGGTGTCAATACAGGGCTTAACATATTCCTCCAATTTCACATCGTTTAATAAATTAATTTTCATATTGTACAACGTTCCTTTCTTCTTTCCCTTGTTTCCATATGCCTTGTGATGTGGCAGCAGGTTGTTCGTTCCCGGTTCGGTTACTCTGCTGCCGATGCGGCGCTTTGTTCTGTCGCTGTTTTTGATATTGATACCCTCATACCTTCACCAAGCCCCAAAAGGTAGTTCTTTTCGCCTTCTGTGAGCTTCGGTATCACTTCGCCGAATGTCTGCATGATTTTCCGTTCCTTGTCTGTCATTACTTCCTTAACTGCCGTTTCTGCCATATGTTGGTTACCTCGCTTTCGTTTGTGATTTGCCAACATTTTTAATTGACGACTACATCATATACGCGGTATAATATCTTTAAGAAATGGGGTGATTTAATGAATGAAAGAATTAAACAACTTAGAAAAGAATTAGGACTTACCCAACAACAATTTGCAGACGGTCTTAAAATCGCTCGTGGTAATATTGCAGCCTACGAGGTAGGAAAAAATGCGCCTAGCGACGCCGTTATATCTTTAATCTGCCGCGAATTTAACGTAAATGAGGCGTGGCTCCGTGATGGTTCGGGGGACATGTTCAGAAGCAATGACCGATATTCTGACATTGCACGTCTGACTACGCAGCTTCTGAACGAAGAAAGCGATAGTTTCAAGAACCGCTTTATCTCAATGCTTGCAAGATTAAATTCTGATGAATGGGAGTTCTTGGAGAAGTGCGCCTTGGAGCTGTGCAGCGTTTCACCTGAAAAGACTGGATAATATGTCTTTTTGCACCATGAAAATATAATATGCTTAACCGGACAGCCGGGGGACGTGCTCCATTCCCGTTTCGAGTTCTGCGGAAAGGGGTGGTATTATGAGTACATATGAAGAATTTATGGTTTTACTTACATTCGGACTTTTAATTACTGCAATTCTGAATTTGAAAAATAAAAAATAGCCGTCCTGACTTTGGCAAGCTGACGGCTATTTTTTACTAATCATTCGCCGGAGCGGGGAAGTAACGTTTCCCTTCCGGCTGTTCTGTTAAGTATATTATATTCCATACGTGCGGATTTGTAAACCCTGTTTTGGCTCCCTGATTTGTATAATACCGATTGTCTGTAATCTGATTTATCATTCTGATTATCTGCCTTCTGCGCTCCATGCCCAACATTCCCCTTCCTGTTCTTTTGTACCGCCTGCCCCGCTCCAATGCCTCCGTGCGCTCATGTGGTGGCTTGTACCGTCTTTTTTATCATCAAGTGGTATGTTTCTTTACGCTTAAAATTTTATCAAATTACAGGCTGTGAAGTCTACCCTCATGCTTTCATACCTTGCCTTGCGGCGCAATTTCGTTAAATGCCTACAATGTTTTAACCGTCATTTTTTTATAGTTTACTGCATGTTGCGGTTTGCATAAATTGTCATGGTTCGTTATTCCCGGAACATGCGCAGCGTCAATCAGAAATATATCCCGACGCGGTATCGCAATACAATCCATTCATGCCCAAGATACCACCATTCTCCATAAGCCTGCTCTGTCCCTCCGGTCGGTTCTGCTGCCCGTACCTCTTTTTGCAAATACAAAAAAGCCGATACGGTTTAATTTTCCTGTTACCTTACGGCTTTTGTCATGCTTATGTTATAAAATTTGTTATAAAACGCTTTTTCGCGGTTCTAAGACCCCTGTAAAATGGCGTGTTTGCGGGATTTTTTACGAAATATACAATATTTGTTGACATAAGTTAAGGGGATATTTGAATTTTTTTCAAATTATCCTGTCGCCAAAAACACCGCCACATTCGCCGCCGCGTGAAATACCAGCGGCGCGTAAAAGCACCCCGTCCGCTCATAACAGACCGCCATCAGCGCTCCCATGCAGGTGCCATAGACAAACTGCGGCAGATTTCCGTGAAACGCCCCGAACAAAAGCGCCGAGGCAAAGACCGCCTTCACCACGCCGTAAAACCGCTTTATCCGGTTATACAAAATCCCACGAAAAACGATTTCCTCCACAAACGGCGAGACAATCCCATACAAAACAAGCCCCAAGCCAAGCGGCACCGAATACTGAATTTGCTTCACCGTCGCATACTTTCCCACACCAATCACCCCGCGCATCAAGGCGCCAAGCAAGGCATTGAGCCCAAACGCCGACGCCACCCCGAGCACGGCGCAAAACGCAATCCATTTTCCACCGAAAAAACCGTTCCGGAAGAAATCCCAAAGCTGCTTCAATACCCCCGCATCAATGTCAACCTCCCCCATAACAGTCGCTTCCTTTAAAAAGTCATTCAGCAAAAAGCCCGCGCCCACAAGGCTTGCCACGGCATTCACCACCGCGCTTACAGGATAGGAATGCGCCCCTACCCACACCGCAAGCCCTGAAACCGGAAGCGCTTGAAGCAATACCATAAGCGTCAGCATCGCGGCAGTCTTCACCACCATATAGACCACAAATGGTCTCGAAATATAAGCAAGCTTCTGCAATAACGTCGTGCGTTTCTGCACAATCCTTTTCCTGTCCATCGTTTCAGTCCTCTCCAATCAAAATCTCCTCTAGCTGCGAAACCGTATCGACAATATAGTCCGCTCCCGCCGCCTCAAGCTCTCCCGGCGACGCGTACCCGAACGAAACGCCCACACTCGTAAGCCCGTGCGCCTTTGCACCCGTAATATCAAACCTCCGGTCACCTACCATCGCCACACGTGTTTTTTTCTCCCGTACATCAAGCGACCTTGGCACCATCAGACGAAGCGCCTCCTCGACAACCTCCTCCTTCTTCTGACGCCTGCCGTCAGGCTCACTTCCGACAATATAGGCAAAGTATTCCTTAATATGAAAATACTCCAGCACGCGAATGACAAGCGGTGTAGGCTTACTTGATGCAATCGCAAGCATTTTTCCACTTTCCTTTAATCTCGCAAGCATTCTGTCAATCCCCGCATACATCTCATTCTCATAAATACCCTGATGGTCAAAGCGTTCCCTGTACTTTTCAACCGCTGCCCATGCCTGCTTAGACGAAAATCCATAAAACTCCATAAAACTGTCCACAAGCGGCGGCCCGATAAACGGCTCAAGCTTATCAAGATTGGGCTCGTCAATCCCGAACGCCCGCAGCGCATACTGCACAGAGCTTGTAATCCCGATTTTGGGATCTGTCAATGTCCCGTCCAAATCAAACAAAATATATTCAAACACCTTTTTTCCTCCTGTCATTCCCATCACAACCGAATTTCTTTTTGCAGGCAGAACGAATACAGATACCGCTCCTTCACCGTCTTTCCCGTAATCTGCTCCAACGCGCGCTGATAATAGTCAAGCTGCGCCCTGTATCTGTCCGCAAGCTGTTTCTCGTCCGTCACCCTGTCCGTCTTGTAATCCATCAGCACAATGCCGTCCTCCTCATAAAAGAACACGTCAATCACACCCTGTATCAGGACAAGCTCGTCCTTTGGATACTGCTCTGACAGCTCGTCGGCTTCCACCCCGATTACAAACGGCTGCTCCTTATAAAGCGCACCGCGCCCATTTGCCGCAATCATACGCGCCGCAAACGGCGATTTCAGAAAGCCGCATATCCTTCCCACCGGAACACACGAAAGCTCCTCCTTCGTCGCGCGCCCCTGTGCAAGCCAGCGCTCGCGCTCCTTATAAATCACGGCATAAAGCCGCTTCTCGTCCGCCTCCCCCTGATATCCAAGCCCCTGTTCAAACGAGAGCAGCGCCATCACCTTATGCACCGCCGTACCATACTGCGCGCCGCGCTGCTGCGCTTCCTTCTGCGCACCGTCGTCAAGCTGCCGTGCGAAGTTCGGAACATACATTTCCTCCTGTGTTTCAATCAACGGCACCGCATACATCAGCGGCTCCCTGCACGACTCCTTTTTCAGCTCCGACACCGTCGTCTTAACGGTCAGTCCCTCCAAATACGCATACGGATACGCAAAGTCCAGCCTGCCCCTGATGTCCTCCCTAAGCTCCTGATTGGCAAGCTCCCCCGCCCGTTCCAGCTCCTGCTCCAGCCATGCACTCTTACCCTGTGCGCCAAGCTCCTCTCGGAAATCAAGCACCTCCGCACAAAGCGCGACACAGACCGGAACATCCCCGTACCGCAGCCCATACGGCTCCAAGGAAACGCCCTGTTCCTCCAAAAACGCCTTCATGCACGTATGACGCAGCAGCGACGCAAGCACCAAGTCCATATAAGAGCCTGCCCCCATAATCACGGAATATGGCAGCTTTGCTTCCTGTTCCATCGCAAGATACAGCAATGCTTTCAGCTTTTTTTCAAAATCCTCGATATATCCCGTCAAAATCAATTTTTCCTTCGCACGGGTAAGCGCCACGTACAGCACACGCAAATCCTCCCCGCGCGTATCCTCCTTCATGCGCTGCGCGACGACATTCTTGCGCATACTCCTGCGCTTGATGCGAAGCACAGGGTCTATATAGTCCACACCCACGCCAAGCTCCACGTCCATCAAAATCGCCTGCCGCATATCCAGCATGTTAAACTGCTTGGAAAGCCCGCACACAAAGCAAATCGGAAACTCAAGCCCCTTGCTCTTGTGGATTGTCATGATGCGCACCACATCGGCATTCTCATCAAGGATATTCGCCTCGCCAAACTCGACCTCCTGCTCCTGTATCGTCTCCAAGTACCGGATAAAGTGAAACAGACCGTAAAAACTCGTATTCTGAAATGTCCCCGCCTTTTCCAAAAGCAGCTCCAGATTGGCAAGTCTTTGGTCTCCGCCCGGCATGGCGCCCACATACGCCCCGTACCCCGTCTCGTTCATCAGCGCACGGATTAAATCCTTAATCGGCGTATAAACGACCCGCTTCCTGTAATCCGCAAGCATGGAGAACAGCCGCTCAAGCTTCTTTTGCAAAGCCCCTGACTGCCCGGCATTTTCATAATAATGCTTTACCTGCTCATATAGGAACTTATGTTCTGTATCAAAGCACCGTATCCGCGCAATCTCCTCCTCGCCAAAGTCAAAAAACGGAAGCCGCATTGCCCCGAAAAACGCGATATCCTGAAGCGGATTGTCAAGGACGCGCAGAAAATTCACAATCCCCTGAATTTCAAGCGTCTCAAAATATCCGGTCTTGCTCGTGACGTGAACCGGAATTTTATTCTCACTCAAAATCCGGCGAAAGTCCTCGTCCCAGCCCGACGTTGCCCGAAACAAAATCACAATGTCGGAATATTTCGTCGGGCGAAGCTTCCCCGTCTCATCATCTGTCACCAAAAACCGTCCCACCAGCTTTTTGATGCGCTGCGCCACCAAAAGTGCCTCACGCTCCTTGGAGGAATACCGCGCCTCCTCTGCTTCCTCCTTTTTTGGCGTCGCAATCAGAAGTTCGGTCTGATAAGAGTTTTCACCGGCAATATCATCAGGCTGCGGATACGAGGCGCCCACGTACAATGCGGCATTCTCATCATATTCCACATTGCCGACCGCCTTCCCCATCAACTGCCCGCATATAAAATTGACAGCGTCCGTCACCTCCCTGCGGCTCCTGAAATTCATGCTCAAGTCAATCCTGACACAATCAGAAGATTGCGCGGCGTCCTCCTTCTGCATGACATACGTGTCATATTTTTCCATGAAAATCTCAGGACGCGCCAAGCGGAATTTATAAATGCTCTGCTTCACATCACCGACCATAAACCGGTTGTACCTACCATTCGCCTCGCCGGAAATGCTCTTAAGCAAAAGTTCCTGTACCTCATTGGAGTCCTGATACTCATCAATCATGACCTCCTCAAAATACTCCTGCAACGCAAGCGCCGTCTCCCGCGGCAAAATCTCCCCCGCCTCATTTTTCTCAAGCAGTATCTGAAGCGCAAAATGCTCCATATCCGAAAAGTCAATGATATTCTTATCGCGCTTTGCCTGATCAAGCAGCTCCTTATACATCAGCGTAAGCTGCACAAGCTCCGCTGCCGCTTCCTGACAGACCGCCATATCGCGCAGCGTATCCCCGACTGAAATCTGAAACAGTAGCTTCTTAAGACCTGCAATGCTCTTTTTCACCTCATCACGGATTCCCTTGACCGTCTCCTTGAGCACAGGATCCTCCCCCTGTGCCTTCTTCGCAGAAAGACGGGAAAAAGAAGAATAGGTAAACAAGTCATATAACCTTTCATAGTCCTTTTCCGCCTTTAGCGTCCCGACAAGCTCCAAATCCTGAACCAGATTTTCAATATACTGCGCAGGGCCATTTGCCTGACTAGAAAGCGCAAGCGCCTGACACAGCCGCCGTTCACACTCCTTCAGAACCGTGTCAATATATTTGAGTGCCTCCAAAAACCACCGCTTACCGGAAAGCTCCTGTGCACTGTCCACCCTGTAGTCCTCCATGCGCTCCCGCAGCCACTCCTCGGGAAACGGATAACTCATGGAAAAATGATAGAGCCTTAAAATCGCCTCCTCAATCCGCTTCTCGCTCGTTCCCGTGCTGTAGCACTCCACAAACTGCAAAAAACGCTCCGTCGGCTCCGTGTGCATTTCCTCCAAAAGACGCTCCATCACATCTGCCTCAAGCATCTTGATTTCGCTCTCGTCCGCCACGCGAAAGCCGGGATCGATTCCGATTTCATTAAAATTATTTCGAATGACAAAAAGACAAAAGGAATCAATCGTCGTAATCTGCGCATTATGAATGAGCGACGCCTGCCTTTGCAGATGCTCGTTTTCCGGGTTCTCCTCCAAGCCCTTTGCAACCGCCCGGCTGATTCGCTCACGCATCTGCGCCGCAGCCGCCGAGGTAAACGTCACAATCAGAAGCCTGTCAATGTCCACCGGCTGTTTGCTGTCCATAATCCGTTGTATGATGCGCTCTACAAGCACTGCGGTCTTGCCGCTCCCTGCTGCCGCAGAAACCAAGATATTGCAGCCTCTTGTGTCAATGACGCGCTGCTGATCCGCTGTATAATTCATGGGTGCCTCCTAACTCCTTTTCTCTTCCTTCATTTTCTCAAGCGCCTCCTGCGCGTCAAGCTCCTCCAAGCGGCGCACAAGCCCCGCGCCAAGCTTTTTGTCAAAGCCGCACACACGTTTGTAGGCACAGTAGGTACACGCCGCCTGCTCCTTCTGCTCATACGGGTTGAGCGCAATCTCCCCGTCAAGAATGGCTGACCCAAGCTCCTTGATTTTGGAGTTTACATAATTTGAAACCGTCTCAAAATCCGCCTCGGAAAGCACGGACGACGCCTGTGTAAAGCTGCCGTCCTTTTTCTTCGCCACCGGAAGAATTGTGGACTTTGCCTCAAAATCCTTGTCCAGCAGCCGGATAACCTCCTCGTCGTCGCTGACCATGCCTGTCATTTTCAGCTCCTCCAAAATCGCCTTCTCGATTTCCGCAAGGTCCGGCTCTCCCTTCTCCGTTTCTGTCATCGGGTCACTCACATGATAGTAAAGCATTGCCGCCGGAATGACGCGCGTGTCCGGGTGCTTCTTTTTCTGCACCTCCATCGCCGCGTTCATGTACACCACAAGCTGTAATTGTAATCCATAATACAGCGCGGCAAGGTCAAATTTTTTGTTGCCCGATTTGTAATCAATCACCTTGACATACAGCTTATCCCCCTGCCTGCACGTGTCAATCCGGTCAATGCGCCCAATCAGCCGCATCTGTTCCTCGTCCGAGAGCGCAATGTTCACCGCGTCAAGCTCCGACGCCATCTGAAACGACACCTCAAAGCCCTCCGGCTCAAACGCGCCCTGCAAAAGCTGATACTGCAAGGTCTGCACGGTGCGGCTTAGCACCCGCCTCATGCGCGTAATCATGTACTCGTTTCGCTTGCTGCTGTAAAGCACCGTCTCGCCGTACGCCGCAGCGTAGCGCTCCAAGCACTCCCCCACAAGCGCTTCCCCAAGCTCCTTGGGAAAGTCAAACCATGTGTACCCCTGCTCCCTTAATTTGTCGGAAAACTCCGCAAGCACCGCATGAAACACATTTCCCATATCCACACGCTCGAAGCTGTACTGCTCGCGCTCTGTAAGCCCGAGACCGTACTGCAAAAAATGCGCGTAGGCACACGCCGCAAACGTCTCCAAGCGGCTGATGCTGTTTTTTAAGACCTGACCATACAAAAGCCCTGCAAGCTCCTTGGGAAGCCTTCTGTTTTGCGCGTCCGAAAGGTACGCGAACGCCGCACGCCTCATGCCCTTTACAACAGGCGCATAGCGCTCATTTCTGACACACGTGTCATAAAGTGTGAAAAATAGCTGCCTGTCACGCTGCGACTGCGTATCGGACAACCCGTTTAGCGCATAGCGCCGCAGCAGCTCCACGAGATACGACAACGCGTCCGCAGGCGACTCAAGCTGCTCCTCCATGCTCCTTAGCTGCGGCTTTTCTATCCCGATATTCGGGAAAAGCCGTGTCACCGTGTTAATCAGATATGCCGGACGAATGCTCTTTCCCTCATTGTCCACCTTTGCGTAGGAAAGGAACAGGCAGTCGGAGGGCTTTGTCATGGTCATATAAAGGTAAAGCCGTTGTATGTACATCTGCTGTCTTGGCGTCGGCGCAAGCTCAAACTCCGACTCCTGCAAGAATTCGCGGTCAATGTCGGAAAGAATGCCGCCCGTCCCCCCGCTCTTTGGGATAATTCCGTCATTGACGCCGATAAAAAACAGCGTCCGAACCGCGCCCATACGCGTCCGCTCAATGTCGCCGATAACCACCTTATCCACATTCTGCGGTATCGTGCCGACCTTAATCTCCGCAAAGCCCGCGTCAAGGATATCGGCAAACTCCCTGATGGTAAGCTCCTCGTCGCCAAGCAGCGCGCAGACCTGCTCCAAAAGCTCCATGACAAGCCTGTAAATCTGCTCATACTCCTTTGCCCTTACAAGGTCGTTTTTTGCCCGGAATTCAGCCGCATACACCGCAAGCCTTTTCTCAATCTGCGCATGGACGATAAATTCATAAAGCGCGGCGCAAAACTCCCGTCCCAAAGCCTTTTTTCGCATAAGCGGCTCTAACATGGACACGATTTTTTCCCGCACCGCATTCAGCTCCTCGAGTGCCTGCGCCCCCTCCTCCCAGTCCTTCTGCCGTCTTGTAAAACGCCTGCCCCACGCCTTTTTGCCGCGAATGCCCATCGTCATCACATAATTCTCAAGACGGTCTGTCTCCTCCAACGAAACTCCCGAAAGACCGCACCTTAGAAAATGAAACACCGCCTCATACGAATACTCCTGTATCACCACCAAAAGCGCGCTCCGGATAAACTCAATAAACGGATTTAAAACAAGCTTATTTGTCCTGTCCAGAAAAAACGGAATGCCAAAGCGCGGAAATTCCTCCTGCGCAAGAAACCCGTACCGCTCCAAATCCCCCGTCACCACCGCGATATCACGGTAGCTGTAGCTGTTTTCGCGCACAAGCTGCCGGATTTTCAGGCACACCTGACGAAGCTCCTCACGCGGATTGGACGCCTCAAAAATATGAATGCTGTCCTGCTCCTCTAAAAACACCTGATAGGGATAGCGGAACAGCTCCCGCTCAAGATGGGAAAGCCCCGCGTTCTCCCGGTATCGGAACACCTGTTTGTCCGTAATCCGTTCGTCCTCCTCGCGCCCTGCGCCAATTTCCTTACAGAGCTTATCCAAATCATGGATTGTCTTTTTGCTTAGGTGAAACAGCTTCTGCTCGCCGTCCATGACATACGGATTTTCGCGCGTATCCATCGTGACGGTAACAATCACCTGCCGCGCCTGCACCATCAGCTCCTGAATGACCTTATTCTGCACAGGCGTAAATCCGGTAAAGCCGTCAAACACAATCACGCTTCCCTGCACGATGCGCGATTTTTGCAGCACGCCGCAAAGGATATCAAGCGTCTCCTCCGTCGTGATAAAACGCTCCTCGATATACTTTAGAAAGCCTTGATACAGCAGATGCAAATCCTTTAGCTTATAGGAAAGCGCCCCCCGTTTTGCCGCATAGATACAAAGCTTCTCCACGTCCTGCGGGCTAAGCCCATACTGCATAAACTCCGAAATGGCAGACTTCACCTCACTGATATAGCCGGGCTTTCTGACATTGCGCTTCATCACGCCAAGCGACTCCTCGCAGTCCGCCGCAACCTGACGCAGCACAAGGCTTTTTCCCGTATCGTCCAGAACCGGTCTGTCGTTTCCGCCCGTCTCCTCAAAAATCCGGTGTGAAAGACGCCCGAAGCTAAGCACGTCAATATTCATAATCCCTTTATTCGGGTGCCGCCGCACAAGCTCAAGCTGCGTCTGCATCGTAAACTGGTCAGGCACCACAATGAGATAGTTTGTATGCGGATTTTGAATGGACTCCTCTATCACCCTCTGATAGAGCAGATAGCTCTTCCCCGAACCACTCGCGCCAATGTAAAACTTTAAACCCATATCCAATCAGCCACTTTCCCTGCAAAATTCTTTTTTATAGTATAGCATAATCGTTTTGAAAATGGTACACTGATATATAATGATACTGTATAAGGAAGGATATAATATGGACGAAATCAAAAACAGAAACGACATTCCAAAAGACCATACATGGGCGATTGAAGATTTATATGCCAGTGACGAGGCATGGAAAGCGGATTTGGACAAGCTCAAACACATGCTTCCCAAAATTGAAGCTTACTGCGGAACGCTTGGCGAAAGTGCAAAGACACTGCTCTCATTCCTAAAGCAGCAGGACGCACTTAGCATCTCCCTTGACCGTTTTGCAAACTATTCCATGCGCAAGGCAGACGAGGATACCAAAAACACGACCTATCAGGGCTTCAAGGATCAGACAACCGGTCTCTATGTGGCGCTCTCCTCAGCACTCTCCTTTGCCGAGCCGGAAATCCTTGCAATCAGCGAGTCCACATTGGAGTCATTTTATGAAAAAGAACCGGAATTAAAAACTTACAGGCGTTATTTAAATGATATCCGCCGCAAAAAGGCGCATATTTTAAGCAACGCCGAGGAAAAAATCCTTGCGGCGGCAGGCGACCTCGCACAGTCCCCCGATGACATTTTCGGGCTGTTAAACAACGCGGACTTAACCTTTGAGTCAGTAAGCGATATTGAGGGAAACCGCTATCCCGTCACGCACGCCACCTTTATCTCACTGCTCCAAAAAACGGACAGAAGTGTCAGAAAAGCCGCCTTTGACTCGCTCTACAAGACATACGAGGCACACAAAAACACCGCCGCGGCAATCCTCTCCGCACAGATGAAGCAGCTCAACTTTTTTGCAAGCATGCGAAAATACGAAAGCCCCCTTCATGCGGCACTTGACAGCAGCAACGTCAGTCCGCAGGTTTACCATAACCTGATTGAGACTGTCCACGAAAATATGGACTACATGTACCGCTATGTGCGCCTTCGCAAAAAGCTGCTCAAGGTTGACGAGCTGCACATGTATGACCTGTACGCACCGATGGTTGCAGGCACCAAGCGCGATATCCCGTTTGAGGAGACAAAGGCAAACATCAAAAAGGCGCTGTCCGTTCTTGGCGACGACTACACTGCCCTTTTGGACGAGGGCTTCGAAAACCGCTGGATTGACATTTACGAAAATACCGGAAAACGCAGCGGCGCATACTCTGCCGGCTGCCGCGTACACCCGTTCGTGCTCTTAAACTACAAAAACAACCTCAACAGCGAATTTACAACGGTGCACGAGATGGGACACGCGCTGCACTCCTATCTCTCCAACAAAAACCAGCCCGTTGTTGACTCCGACTACGTCATTTTTGTGGCGGAGGTTGCCTCAACCTGCAACGAAGCGCTGCTCATGCAGTATCTTCTGAAAAACACGACTGACAAGAAGGAGCGCGCTTACCTGATTAACTACTTTTTGGAGCAGTTTCGCACCACGCTCTACCGTCAGACCATGTTTGCGGAGTTTGAGCTGAAAATGAGCCAGATGATACAAAACGGCGAGAGCATCAATTCCGAAACCGCGTGCAGAACGTACCACGATTTGATTGACCTTTACTTTGGCAAGGAGATTGTGCATGACGCGAAAATTGATTTGGAGTGGGCACGTATCCCGCATTTTTACTACAATTTTTATGTTTATCAGTACGCGACCGGATTTTCCGCCGCAATCGCACTCTCGCAAAAAATATTAGAGGAGGGCGCACCTGCCGTAAAGGCATACAAGGAGCAGTTTTTAAGCGCGGGCTGTTCGAAGGATCCGGTTTCGATTTTGAAGGACGCAGGCGTCGATATGTCCACCAAAAAGCCAATTGAAGACGCGTTGAAGCTGTTTGGGAGCCTGATTGACGAAATGGACGCACTTGCTTCTATTTAAATTAAAAGCTTTCCATAATTAAAATTCTATTATGACAAACAAAAAGAACGCCGTTACTGACGTTCTTTTTTGTTTATCATAATAATATTTATTCATATTACATCGCATCAAGCGCGGAATACATGGACATCATCGGCGCCATACAAGCCGCCACCAGTCCGCCAACGACAACCGCAAGCACGACGATAATCATCGGCTCCATCGCCGCCATCAGCGACTGCACTGCCATTTCCACCTCTTCGTCATAATAGTCCGCAAGCTTATCCAGCATTTCCTCGGAATTACCCGATTCCTCACCGATACGAAGCATGTGATACACCATCGGCGGAAACAGTCCGCATTCCTCTAGCGGACGCGAAAGCGGCATACCGATTGACACCTGCATGGACGCGTCCTTTAGTGCCTCCTTAAAATACACATTTCCCATAATACCCGATACAATCGAAGTCGCCTCCACAAGCGTAACGCCCGAGCCAAGCAGCGTCCCCAGCGTTCTTGCCATCTGCGCGGAAGCCGATTTCACGGTCATGTTCTTTAAAATCGGAATGGTAATTGCAATCTTTCCAAAGAAATGCTTTCCCATATTCGTCTTGGAAAATGCCACAATCCCAAACGCGATTGCCGCCACCACCGGAATAATGATAAACCAGTAATTAATCACGCCATTACTGAGTGCCACATAAAATTTCGTGATTGCCGGAAGCTCCGTCCCCAAGTCAACGAACATGCTTTCATAATTCGGAATAACGACCACAAGCATGACAATCGTGATAATCACCGCGATAATCATGACCGCAACCGGGTAAATCATCGCCTTCTTGACAAGCGCCTGCGTCTTGCTCGACTTCTCAAGCTGTTGTGATACACGCTCCATCGCAACATGCAGTGTGCCGGACGCCTCGCCTGCCGCCACCATGTTAATCATCAAATCGGGAAAGACCTTCGGGTGCTCCGCAAGCGCCTGCGCAAGCGTGTCGCCCTTCTCAATATCGATACGCACCGTGTTGAGCGCTTCCTTTAACCGCTTGTTTTCCGTCTGTTCATAGAGCATTCGAAGCGTCTCCATAATCGTGACGCCGGCTTTGTTCATGCTGACAAACTGCCTGCACATGACGCTCAAATCCCTTGCGCTTGGATAACCGCCAATCTGTATGTTAATGTCGGCTGTCAGAATGGTCTGCCCCTTGATTGACACCACCGTAAGCCCCTGACTTCGAAGCTTACTTTTTACCTCCTCCTCGTCTGCCGCATCAATCGAGCCCTTCACTTCCTTACCGAGCTTGTTTATGGCCTCATATCCGAATTTTGCCATATGATGCCCACACCTTCTTTCCTATGTATTTTTTACTGCTTTTTGCCAACCCATAAAACCTGATTTATTTACCATTATACTCTTTCACACACTAAATCGCAACGGTTTTGTTCCTACTGCCTCACATTTTCGGGAACGGCTTTGCGGCATGGTCAGCATACGACACGGTTTTTGCCGTTGTATTTTCCGACATAAAGGCGCTTATCCGCAATGCTCACCCAGTCCTCAATCGTCGTCTCGTTCGAATATGCCGCCGCGCCGATGGTCACGGTGAGCGGTACCCTTTTTGCCGTGTCCGTATCTTCAATCTCGTACATCAGTTCGTACTTTTCAACCTGCGCCCTGATGCTGTCAATCTTGTCAAACGGCGGTCTTGCCGCCTCCGTAAGCCTTCCGATAATCAAAAATTCCTCACCGCCCCAGCGGCAGACCGCCACATCATGGCGTTCATCGGAAAGGATTGCCGCAAGCGCCTTGAGCGCCTTATCCCCAAAATTGTGCCCGTATGTATCGTTTATTTTTTTGAAATTGTCGATATCCACCATCGCAAGCCAGTAAGCGCCCGCCTCGTGCTTTTCTAAAATGCGGTTTAGGTGCCGCATGATATAATGGCGGTTTGGAAGTCCCGTGAGCGCGTCATACTCCGCCTGCTTCGAAAGCCTTGCCTCGCTTTTTAGGAAAAACAGCGTCATCAGCTTCAAGGAGGCAATCATCACCGCAAACATAATGACCGTCATTGCCACATACATAAAAAGCTGCACCTTGTCATCAATGACATATAGCGGCTCTCTCCCATACATTCCAAACAAAAGCCCGACATAGCTTGTGACGCACAGCGCGCTTAAAAGGCTGCCGCTCACGTTGCTCTTTCCGTTATTTGTTTTCAGCGAAAAATACTCGGCATAGAAAAAAATACACACAATGCAAATCAGGCACATCTGAAACCCGCAGCCCATGCCGACGCAGACCACGGCAAAAATCATATGGACAATGACCTCAAACGCCATAAGGTTAATATACTTTGCCAGTAAATTTTTCCTGATAAACGCATAACTGCAAAAATAAAAGATGATACTGAATATATTAAACCCCGCCATGATGCTGACCTGATAATAGGTAAAAAAGATAAAGAAAAAGATATGCATGCACAAAAATATTGTATTTAACAGCAACGACATATTTTTGGCTATCTTCTGATTAAAAAAATAATCCATTCCGCTCCCCTTTGATACACATTCATTATTCTTTTACATAATATCACAATTTTTGATGCATGTCATTTCATTTTGTGCTAAAATATAATGGTGAAAAAATCCGGCGACTGTTCAATATGCCGAATTGCTTTCTAATTTACTTAATTTTGTTATTTTAAGGAGGAACTTCAAATGGCTTGGTACGACGAGGCAGTATTTTATCACATCTATCCGCTCGGAATGGCGGACGCTCCAAAGGAAAACACTTACGGGGAGCCAGTACACCGTCTAAACAACCTCATTCCGTGGATACAGCACATCAAGGACATCGGCTGCAATGCCATCTACATCGGTCCCTTGTTTGAGTCCGTGGGACACGGCTACGAGACAACCGATTACAAAAAGCTTGACAGCAGGCTCGGCGACAATGAAGATTTGAAAAATTATGTGGCAAAGTGCCACGAAGCAGGCATCAGGGTGATTTTTGACGGTGTGTTCAACCACACGGGACGCGACTTTTTTGCCTTTCAGGACATCAAACAGCACCGTGAAGGCTCTGCGTACCGCGACTGGTACTGCAATGTGAACTTTGGCGGCAACAACGAATACAACGACGGCTTTAGTTATGATAACTGGGGCGGCTACAACCTTTTGGTCAAATTAAACCAGAGAAATCCGGCGGTAAAGGACTATATTTGTGATGTTATCCGTTTCTGGGTAAAGGAATTTGACGTGGACGGGATTCGTCTTGACGCCGCGGACGTGCTTGATTTTGATTTCATGAAGGCACTGCGCGCTGTCGCAAACGAGGTTAAGCCTGATTTCTGGCTGATGGGCGAGGTCATTCACGGCGATTATTCGCGCTGGGTAAACGAAGGCACGCTCCATTCCGTGACAAACTACCACCTGCACAAGGCACTCTATTCCGGGCACAATGACCACAATTATTTTGAAATTGCGCACACGGTAAAACGCCTTTATGACATGGGCGGCAGCAATCCGAACGGCTTTCGGCTCTACAATTTCGTGGATAACCATGATGTGGAGCGTATTTACACAAAGCTGAACAATAAAGCGCACTATACGCCTGTCCATATCCTGCTTTACACGCTTCCCGGCATTCCTTCCGTTTATTACGGCTCGGAATTTGGCATCGAGGGCAGGAAGGAAAAGTTCTCAGATGCGTCGCTGCGTCCGGCTTTATCTTACGAGGATTACAAGGATGCGCTTGAAACCAATTCTTTCACAAAGCTTACCGCAGCGCTTGGAAAAACGCGTCAGAACACAAAGGCACTGTGCTACGGCGATTATAGGGAACTGCAGCTTCTAAACCGCCAGTATGCGTTTTCCCGCACCTATAACGGCGAATGTGTTGTCGTAACCGTCAATAACGACGACAGCGACTATGTGATGACGCTTCCCGTAAGCACCCCTTGCGCAGAGTATGTCGGCGCGCTCTCCGGTCAGCATGTATCGGTTGTAAACGGCAATATCTGTGTCAATGTAAAGGCAAATTCCGGGGATATCTGGCTGCCCCTGACGGACACGACGCAGCTATCAGAGCCTATAGAAGAGCCTGTTTTTGAGCAGCCCGCTCCTACAGCAGAACCCCAAGCCGCACCGGAAAAACCCGTGGCAGAGCAGGAGCACACCGTACCGGAAGCGCCAGCCAGCCAAAGCGCCTTGGAGGACACTGACGGCAGCGAGGCATTCCAAAAAGGAAAAATTGCGGGACTACAGGAGGCAATTATTGCAATCATGGAGAAAAAGGGGCCTGTCACGGAACAGATGCGCAGGGACGTTATCAACAACGTACACCATGATTCTTTGGTAAACTGGGTGAAAAGCTTCCATTAAAACCATTTTGGAACTGTACAATTTGCCAAAAAAGTGCTATGATTTATTTTGGAATTATACAAAGTTACTAATTTTCACAAACGAAAGGAGATTTTTAACAATGGCAGCATGGAAACACATCAAAAAGCCTGTCGCACTTGCGCTTGCGGGTGCAATGGTCTTCACAAGCATGACCTGTCCCGGTATGTCAATGAAGGCGGACGCGGCAGAAAAGGTGCTTGCATTTGACACGGCAGAAGGCGGCGGACAGTATGCTACAGGCGGACGCGGCTATGATACTTATGTCGTTACCTCCCTTGAGGATTATGCAAAGGAGGACAAGCCGATTGAGGGCACCCTGCGCTACGGCATTGAGAAGTTTGCAAAGGAAAACGGCGGCGCAACCATCGTGTTCAATATCGGCGGTCTGATTGACTTAAAGGGCAATCTTTCCTTTAAAGATGTTAAAAATGTAACAATCGCAGGTCAGACAGCCCCGGGCGACGGTGTAACGCTTTCCGGCTATCAGACCGACATCAGCAATTCTGAAAACCTGATTATCCGCTATATGCGTTTCCGTCCGGGCGCAAAGAACGTGTCAAACGGCAGCGACTCAATGGACGCACTCTGGGGACGCGACAACAAGCTCTTTATCCTCGACCACTGCTCGTTTAGCTGGAATACGGACGAGACGCTCTCCACATACCGCGGACAGGACGGCACGGTTCAGCACTGTCTCATTTACGAGAGCCTTACCGTATCCGGGCATACAAAGGGACGCCACGGCTACGGCGGTATTTTCGGCGGCGACAATGTGCTCTTCCAGTACAACTTAATTGCAAACAACACCTCACGTCCTCCCCGTATGGGCGGCGGCTCGATGGGCGACCCGACAAAGGAGGCGGCTGGGGAGTCATACGGCTACTGCGCTACCACGCAGGTCAGCAACAACGTTGTTTATAACTATGGCTTCAACGTTGTGCACGGCGGCGGCTGGCAGCTCACAAACTATATGAACAACTACATCATCAACGGCGTCGGCACAAGGGACGATGTTTCCGAAGCAATCGCAAAGCCCGGCGAGAATAAGAAGTACGGCGGATTTTATGTAAACGGAAATTCCCTCTATGACGGCGCGGTCAAGAATGAGGAGCTCTCTAAGAATAACGCAGGCGACGGCAAAAAGACGGGTGTCATCAACACGGCTCCTGACTGGACTGTCATCGCAAAGGAGCAGTATACCACGACGGTCGGCGGAACCTCGTTCATGCCGAAAAAGGCGTGTGATTTCCCGTTAGAGAAGGATATGGAAAGCCCGGAGGCAAGCTTCTCTAAGGTATTAAAT
The DNA here is from genome assembly GCA_947567595.1 of uncultured Lachnospiraceae bacterium. Classification (GTDB taxonomy): domain Bacteria; phylum Bacillota; class Clostridia; order Lachnospirales; family Lachnospiraceae; genus COE1. Next base: position 41,282 of record CANOMQ010000003.1, read on the forward strand.
CAGGCAGGCGCAACCTATCCAAAGCGTGATGCACAGGACGCACGTATCGTTCAGGAGGTCAAGACAGATACCGGACGCTTTGTCAACACGGAAGACGAGGTTGGTGGTTATCCTTGCGCTACGGCAGTCAGGGAAGCAGGCTATGACACGGATATGGACGGTATGCCGGACTTCTATGAGGATCTGCTCGGATTTGACAAGAACAACGCGGCGGACGCAAAGGCAATTGCTGCAAACGGACGTTCCAATGTCGAGAACTATTTCAACAGCATCGTGGACGCGAACAAAGTAGCGGACAACCCGACCGTTATGCTGACCGTTGCAAATAACGCGCAGTACAACCGGGGCGACAGCATTGTAATTGGCGCTGCTGCAACGGCGAACAATGGCGGAACCATTGACAAGGTAGAGTTCTACAACGGAAGCACACTTGTTTCCACGGCAACACAGGCACCCTACTTATGCGATTTGAGCGGGCTTGCGGACGGAACCTACTTCATTTCCGCAAGGGCATATGATAACAACGGAACCGCAACACAGGCGACAGCGGCACAAATCCACGTAAACAGCCCTGCTGGTACCGCAGGCTATCAGAGCACGGATATCGGCGCACCCGGCGTAGCAGGCTCCGACTCCCTTGAAAAGGGCGTTCTGACTGTAAAGGGCGCAGGCAAAATCGGCAAGGCGGAAGGCTCGGTAGACGGTGCAGCCGCTGACGCGACGACAGACAGCTTCCATTATGTATATAAGGGGCTTAAGGGCGACGGCACAATTGTTGCAAGGCTTGACGACGTAACGGCAATCGACAACCACGCAGGCACTGGTCTGATGATTCGGGAAAGCGCTGCCGCAAACGCAAATGCCGCATTCCTTTCCATGTCCCTTGTAAAGCAGAATACAAAGCTCAACGAGGGCAATCCTGACTTGGAGGACACCACATGGGCAGTATATCTTGCAAACAGGGGCGCAACCTTAGTCACAAGCGACAAGGGCGAAGCGCTTAAGCTTAACAACGCAGGCGAGATGAGCGCAATCACGGAAACCATCGACGCAAAGGACAGCGCCGCAAAGGCAGGCATTCCGCTTGTAGAGGATTTCTACTTCAGGACTGCAAAGAACGGCAAGGCTGTCACAAACGGCATCTGGCTTAAGCTTGAGCGCAAGGGTAACGTATTTACAGGCTACGCAAGAAACAACACAAACGAGTCTTGGAAGCTGATTGGCTCCGCTGAAATCCCGATGGGCGAGGAAGTCCTGATTGGTTTTGCAGTGGACGGAAACAAGGTTGCAAACGACATCGACAACCTAAGCACGGCGAAATTTTCAAATATCAGCATCAGATAATATTTTTCCCGCAGTCCCTTTTCGGACTGCGGGAAGCTTATTTTATTAGCATGCAATTCTTATGCTACAATCCCAAAAACGGTTCCAATCCAGTACAATAGCCCAAGCGACCAGCTTGTGACAATCCCAAACAAAATAACCGGCCCTGCAATCGTAAAAATCTTACACCCGATACCAAACACCTGTCCCTCCGTCTTGTACTCAATCGCACTCGATACCACGGAATTTGCAAACCCCGTAATCGGCACAAGCGCCCCCGCGCCGCCCCATTTGACAAGCTTCCCGTAAAGGTTGAACCCTGTCAGAAGCGCGCTGGTCAGGATTAACAGCATTGAGCACCACGCAGCAGCCGTCTCCTTGTCCAAGCCAAATTGCTGTGTCGCCATGCTTACGATAAACTGCCCCACGCAGCATATCAGTCCGCCCATCACAAACGCCTTTGCCATCTGCATTGGCAGATTGGTCTTTGGGGAATTTTGCTTGACATACTCTTGATATTCCTCCATTTTTTGCTGTTGTTCCATGCTCTCACCCAGCCTTTCTTTCCTTTTCATTTACACCAGTTCAAAAAAATCCATTATAAAATAAATCAGCGAACCCGTCACCTTACCGATTGCAACCGAAAAAATTGCAATATCAAGCCCTTTTTTCAGCTTTACGCGCCTTGCAAAAATCGGAATTCCATCCAAGACCTCCGCAAGCGCAATCGCAAGGCACCCTACAAAAATTCCGGCAAAAATCCCGATTAGGACCAAAAGCGCCTGACATAAAAATGACACATGTGTCATCATTGCCCCCAGCGAGCTCTCGATTGGAAACACACTGAGAATACAGGCAAGCACCGATCCAAAAATAATACACTCCTCGTAAAAAAGCTCATAGCGCGCAGTGTTCGTCTTCCCTGCAAAGCGCGGCACAAGCCCGACCACAAAAAGCACTGTAAAAACGCCTGCCGAAACAAGCAGCCCCGAGCTAAAGCCCATAATGCATATCAAAATCGTCCTGAAAACCATCAGCCCACATCCTTTTCCTTTCCTGCCCGGTCGCTGATTTCCACAATCGCCTGATTGACATCGCGCTCGTAATTGCGCATTTCCACCTCAAGCGGCGTCGGATCATCACCCATTCGCTTCCCGCCAATGTGATTGTAAAACGTGACAATTCCCACCGTAAGCCCAATTGAATAGGAAACCTCCAGCGCGGTACACCCGTCCGAGGTCTGCCCCGTCACAAGCTCATAAATCCGCCCGAACACGTCCGCAATCCCGATGTCATTGTGATACGCCATAATGGTAAAGCCCGAGCCAAAAAAGCAGATTAACGCCACCAGCGCCACCTTCACCCACTCGGCAAAGCCCTTTTTGTCCGCCTGCGTGTCCTTCTGAAAAGAAGCCTTTTCGATGATAATGTCCGTCTCCCCAATGCTCTCAACCGTGATACCGGGATTAAGCTTTGTAAGCTCCTCAATCACCTTCATGATACTGATAACGACCCTTGGCGCGCTGTCCTTTTTAAATTTGTGGATTTTAAGCGCCTGCGCCTTCGCGCGCACCGTCTCGTCCTCACAGTAGACGCTTGCCACATCTGCGAGCGAAACATCACTCTGGTTCGTCTCCACATTCTGCTTCGCCATTACATACAACACTACATTTGCCATAAAAAATAACCACGTCCCTCCTGCTGTTCACAGTATACATGGTTATTCTTTACAAAATTTTTTTCTTTATACAATAATCTTTATCCATTCAAGCTTCCCGTTTTTGCCCGCCCCGTGGATATGCCTGCCTTTTTTGCGAAAATCCTCGATATACGCCCAAGCCTCGGGGCTAATCATTTCCCCCGGATAAAGAACCGGGATTCCCGGCGGATACGGCGCAAGCACCTGCCCCGAAATTTTTCCTATCGCGTCTGCCCAAGAAACCTCCTTTTTTGCGGAAAAATATGCCTGTCTTGGCGTAATGCACTGCTTGGGAAGTCCCGGAAAATGCACCCGTTCCATTATGACACGCGTGTCATTTTCTCCCCCCTGACCGCGATACGCCGCGCCAATTTCCGCACACGCCCCGACCAGCCGTTCCAAGTCCTGCGCCTCATTTGCATACGTCACAATCGCAAGCACATTCTCGTGATCGGAAAGCTCCACATTGACGCCATACGTTTCAAAAAGCAGCTCATCCAGCGCAAAGCCCGAAAGCCCAAGACCGCGCGCCGAAATCACAAGCCTTGTCTCATCAAACACGCACCCGTCCGCTTTCCCAAAGCAGCGAAAACCCACAATTCCGTTGATACGGCTGCGCGCGCTTTCCGCAAGCCCTGCCGCCTTTTCGTACATACATTCGCCATGCATTGCCAGCTCATACCGCGCACAGTCAAGCGAAATCATCAAGAGATAGCTCGGGCTTGTGCTCTGTACCAAATGCAGGTTTTGTGCCACCCGAGAAAGCACCTCGCTCCTCACACCATGATTTTTGATGTGCAGCACGGAGCTTTGCGTCAGCGCGCCCGTCACCTTATGCATACTCTGCACGCAGATGTCCGCCCCGCACTGCAAAGCGCCCCTCCTCCTGTCCGCCGCGGCTTCCCCGTCAAAGTACAGATGACCTCCATGCGCCTCGTCAACCAAAAGCAATGCATTATTTTCATGACAGATTTCCGCAATTTCCCGCAAATTCGAGCAAATCCCATAATACGTCGGGCTCACCAAAAAAAGCGCGGTACAGTGCGGGTGCTCCCGAAAAAGTGCACGCACCCCCTCCGGCGCAATCTCCCCCTGAATGCCCCAGTCCGCAATCGTGCTTGGCATGACATACACAGGCACTGCCCCCGAGAGCACAAGCCCCATCATCGCGGATTTATGAGCATTTCTTGCCACCATAATCTCCTGCCCCTCAAACGCCGCGCTTAAAATCATCGCCTCATTCCCACAGGTTGTCCCGTTTACAAGAAAAAAACTCTCGTCCGCTCCGTAAAGGTCACTTAAAAGCTTCTGCGCCTCTTCAATCGCACCCCCCGGCGCGTGCAAATCATCGGTAAGCGGCGTCTCTGTCACATCATACGAAAAAATCAGGTCTCCCGTATTCTTTGTCCAGCGGCTGCTAATCCCGCGGTTTAAGCGGTGTCCCGGTATCCGAAAGTAAGCGGGCTTTGTATCAATCAAATCCTCTACCGCGTCAAGCAGCGGCGTCCTGTTCTGCTCCATTTCAATGACCATACTCCCTTCACAGCCTGTAAATATATCCTTACACGCCTTTTGAAACGACAAATTTTACGCTTCCAAAAAAATTTTACCCATATTATAACATTTTATGATAAAATAGTAAAAGATTATTTTGATAGAAAGGAATACAAGCAAGATGTCATACATTTACGAAACCCACCTCCACACCGCCACAGCCAGCAAATGCGCCGTAAGCACCGGCGACGAATACATTGCCTACTACAAAAGCCTCGGCTTTCACGGTATCTTTATCACTGACCACTTTTTCAACGGCAATTGCTGTGTCCCGAAAAACCTGCCGTGGGAGGAGCGCATTGCAATCTTCTGTCAGGGATATGAGGACGCGAAACGCGAAGGAGACAGGCTTGGTCTTGACGTGTTTTTTGCGTGGGAAGCACGCTTTTTTGGCGATGAATTTCTCGTCTACGGACTGGACAAGGACTGGCTCTTAAAGCATCCCGAACTGATGACATGGAACCACATTACCCATTATCAGAAAATCAAGGCAGAGGGCGGGCTTGTCGTACAGGCACACCCGTTCCGGGAACGTGGCTATCTCTCCGAGGTATACGTCCACCCCTATCAGTGCGACGCCTTCGAGGTTGCAAACGCCGGAAATCCCCACGAACAAAACCGCATGGCATACCGCTACGCCAAAGAGCACGGCATTACCATGACCGCAGGCTCCGACATGCACAAGGTCGGCGTCACCGAAAATAACTGCGTCTATGGCATGTGCTTCGATACCCCACTAAAATCCGCCGCAGACTATGCTGACCGCATCAAAAACGGACAGGGGTTTTCGCTTCACGTTCCCCCCAAACACCTTGAATGGAAGGACGGTACCACAAACCACCTGCCCGTATTCCTTTTTGATAGAAACAACCAACCACACGACACAAACAGCGTTGAGGATATTTTTACTCAGCAGTTACATTAGCTGCTGCATTGACACCGTTGTTTACAATATCTTCCTCTTTAATCGTAATCTTATTGTCTGTCTGCTGTGTCGGATGAAGCTTTTCCTTGATTGCCGCAATCAAGCCCTCAAGAGAGTCCGCCTCGATTTTCTCCGTCTCCTGCTTCTCTTCCTTCTTCTCCTGCTCCTTGCGAGCCGCGCGCTGCTCCTCGATGCGCTCCTTCTGCGTCTTTGCAGTGCTCTTGCTGTTCTCTGCCATATCCTTTAAGAGCTTCACCGCGTAGGTAACCTTTCCATCCGCGTCCATCGTAATCGAAAAGCCCTTAACCTTTTCTGCGTCCTCGCCAAGCTCCTCCTTAAGCGTCTCAGAAGCCTTGCCTGCATTGCTAAGAACAGACTCATACTGCTCCCTTACGGAGTCATCTGCCGCCATCTTCTCCAAAAGCTCAGGATTAATCAGAACGCTGTAATCCTTGTCTGTCAAGCTTGCATAGTAGTCCTGCTCCTCATCGGTTGACCACTCTGCCACGGAGATATTCATGTTGCCATATTTCTTTCTCAGCTCTTCCAAAAGATTTTTTGCGTTGTCGCTAAGCTTAATGCCTTCCTGAATGCCATTTGAATCAAGTGCCTTGTACTTTCCTGTAGCCTTCGGCTTCTCATAGCCGGCCTTCGTGTTCACTGTGCCATGCTCGTAGGTATCCTTGTCCGCATTTGCCTGCTTGTTGTCTGCCGCCGCTTGCTGTGTCCTTGCATTCATTGCGTTCGCATACTGCTGTACTATGTCATTTCCTGTTGACCTGTTTGAATAAAGCCCTGTGTTATTGAGCAATGTGTTATAATTGATTCCGTTCATTTCAACCAACCTTTCCAAGAGCATCCGTGCTCTTTAAACATAATTCCTGTTACTCTGTTTATCGGCACGTTTGACAGCGTTATTTACCCTTCCTTCAACATTAACACATTCTTTTATTTTTGTGTTCAAACACAGCCTCCTCTACACAACCGCAGCACTGCGAAGCCGCAGCAAAACCTTCTTCTCCAAGCGGCTCACCTGAACCTGACTCATGCCAAGACGCTGCGCCGTCTGCACCTGCGTCTTGTTCTCAAAAAAGCGCAGCCTGATTAATTCCCGCTCCCGCTCGTCAAGAAGCGTTAAAAGCCCCTCCACAAAAATCCGGTTCATCATTCTGTCATGGTCGCGCGTGCCGCCAATCGTGTCCAAAAGCAGCAGCTCATTCCCGTCCGACTCATACATGGTCTTGTAAAGCGACTCCACCTCACGCCCCGCATCAAGCGCCAGCACAATATTCTCCACACTTAAGCCCGTCTTCTCCGAAAGCTCTATAAGCGTAGGCTCGCCGCCCCTTTCCTTAATAAGCTCCTGCCTTGCGCGCTGGATATGCACCGCGTTCTCCTTAATGCCGCGGCTTACCCGGAGCATTCCGTCGTCCCTTAAGAACCTGCGGATTTCCCCTAAAATAAGCGGCACGGCATACGTCGAAAAGCAGACGCCAAACTCCGTATCAAACTTTTCAATTGCCTTCAAAAGCCCGATTGCCCCAATCTGGAACAAATCCTCCATATCACAGCCCGGACGCGACACAAAGCGCTTGAGCACATGGTGAATAAGCCCGATATTGTTTTGAAAAAGCAGCTCCTTCGCCGCACCTTCTCCCTCTTGTGCCCTCAAAAAAAGCTCCTTATCCTCCATAAGCTACTGCCTCTTGTCATATACCTTGAGACATTTTTCCATATGTACGACCGTTCCCATGTTCAAAGAGCTTGTCACAATCACCTTGTCCATAAACGCTTCCATAAAGGAAAATCCCATGCCGGAGCGCTCGTTTTCCAAGCCCGTCGTAAACATCGGCTGCATTGCCCGCTCCACGTCCTCAATCCCGACACCCGTGTCACAGATGTCAATCGACAAAAGACACGCCTCCTTGCGCTCCCTCTTTAGCACGGCGTCCATAATCACGGTTCCGCCGCACTCCTTATACCCGTGTATAATGGCATTCGTCACCGCCTCCGACACGGCGGTCTTTACATCCTCAAGCTCGTCCACCGTGATATTCAAGCCCGCAATAAACGCCGCAGCCACCACCCTTGCAAGCGCCTCGTTTTCCGAGACAGCCTCAAACTCAAGCTTTATTTTGTTGATTACATTTCCTTCCATAGCCCTTCGCTCCTCACCTTTCCCATTCATTTTTGCCGCTGCCCTTATAATACCTCGATAATAGACGTCATTCCCGATGTCGTAAGCAGTCTTGTGATGCGCTCGTTTGCGTTCACCGCGTACACCTTTCCGCCAAAGCACGATATTTTCCGGTATCTGCCGATGATAATCCCAAGCCCGGAGCTGTCCATAAAGGTCGTATCCTCAAAGTCAAATACAATATTTTTCACTTTATCGTCCAGTATCATTTTATCCGCGCACTCCCTGATTCCGGCTGCCTTGTGGTGGTCAACCTCCGCCGGCATCTTGATGCACAGATAGTTATCAATAATCGCATATTCCCTCGTTTTTGCTTCCATCTGTCTGTCCTCCCTTCTTAATATCAAAAATGTCAAAAAGAGGACAAGCATCTTCGCCTGTCCTCTTTTGTCGTCAAATCCTTCTATTCGCCATTGATTTCCTTAATATAAGTCTGCGACTTCCTCGCCTTCTCCGTATTGGGAAACTGCTCAATCACCTGCTCGTAAATCTCCACCGCCTTATCCGTCTCGCCCTTCTTATTATAGGAATTCCCCAAATTGTACAATGCCTCGCCGTTTTTCGGATTGTAGTCATACGCCCGTGCCAGATGCGTAATCGCCGTATCATAATCCTCCGACCGGAACGCCTCATACCCGACATTGTAGCTCTCCTTTGCCACAACAGGGCCAATGCCTTCCTTTACCGCCTGATAGAGATTGCGGAAGCTCTCTGACGCCTCATTCGCCAAATAGTCCTGATCAATCTGCTCTAGTGCGTCCGCGATTACAAGCTCGTCCTGCGACTTGTTCATATACATCAGCGCAGCCTCGATTAAATCCGTGTTCGCCTCAATCGCCGCATTTGCCTCCTGCGCGGCGCTCAGGCTGTTTGTAAGATCCTTTTTTTCCTCCGTAAGCTGGGCAATCTGCGTGGAAAGCTCATTCACCTCCACGGTTTTCGCATCAAGCTGCTCGCTCACTTCCCTGTATTTTTCGTTTGCCGCACTGTTTACCTTCTGAATTTGCGAGGGCAGCAGCAAAAACCACGCGACACCCACGCCAAGCGCAATCCCGATGACAATATTCAAAACCGTCTGAAAGCCAGCCGCCTCCTTCTTCCCGACAGGCTGTATCACCGTCTCGTTTCCGCTTTGGTAGACAAGGGCGTCCTTTCGTCTCTTCGTCCGCTCCTCCTCCGTGGGCATCATTTCCTGCACTTCCTTTAAATAGCGCAGCGTAATCGTATTGTTTGTGTCAATCCTAAGCGCCCGCTCCAGCTCCTTTTTCGCCTTGTCCCACTCCTGCGCATTGATGTACAAAAGCGCTAAAAGCTGCCTTGCCTGTACAAATTTCGGATTCATGGAAATGACCTTTTTTAGCTGTATCACTGCTAAATCCTGACCGTCCTGCTGACAGTAGGTGAGCGCCATATTATATTTCTTAATCGTCTGCTTATATGTATCAAGCCGCCCGGGATTGTTTTGCAGCATTCCGATATAGTCGTCCGCAATGTTTTTCTCACTGCGTGTATTTTTGCTCATAATCCACTCGCTGAGCGCAGCCACCACCTCTCCGCGCTCAAAATACACAAGTCCCAAAAGGTTTCTTGCATCAATATGGTCTTTATTTAATTTCAGACACTGCCGGAGGCTTGTCACAGCTCCCGACAAATCACGCACCTGCGCCTTTTCCAAGCCGTCATTGTAAAAACGGTTCGCAACATACATGATTTTTTTATACAATCCTACATCTGCCCCGCAGCCGGTACAAAAGTCCTTCTCCGAAAGGAGACAGCCACATTTATAACAAAACATACTACCTTCCATCCCATCTATTCCTCTTCGACCGAATTATGCCATTGGCGTCTCCTCTACCGTTGCCTCTTTCACAAACTTCACAAGCACATCGGCTAAATCCGTTACGTCCTGATTATAAATCGCGTCCTCCACGTCCTCCATCTCGAGGCTTGGGTGAAATTTCTTCAATTCTTCCTCAAAATCTATCATAATAATAACCCCTCTTCCTCCATGATTATCCTTTTTGTTTCTCCAGAAGCCTTCGCACCGCACCCGCAAGGTACAGGGAACCCACAATATAAATATCATGCACCAAGCCGGTTCTGTTCTTTAGGCAATACAAAACTGCGTCCTCAATCTGTTCAAGCACCCGTATTTTTTTATCCGTGTAACGCCCAAACTGCTGCGCCAGCACATCAAGCCCTGCCCCGCGTTCGTTTGGAATATGCGTCAGCACAAACTCCGTTACCATATCAAGACTGCAAAGCTGTTTAATCATCTGCTCATACTGCTTATCCCGCACAACGGAAAAAATCAACATGCAGCGCTCCAAGTCCGCAGTATTTTTAAGCGACTCCACAAATGCCTCGATTCCATCTTCATTGTGCGCGCCGTCTATATAGACACCGGGCAGTATTTCCTCCATGCGTCCCTGCCAGCGCATCTTCCAAATGCCGTCCTTTACGCGCAGGCTGTCAAAGCCACACTCCTGCATCAACACCTCACATGCCCTTATCGCAAGCGCGGCGTTCTCCACCTGATACAGCGCGGAGGTGTTTATCAGTATTCTACCATAATCATAATACCGACTGGCAACGGAAAAATCAATGCATTTTTTCTTAATTTCATTTATTTTATATTCCTTTTTCGACACGACATGACACTTACAGCCGCATTCCGACGCTTTTTTGATGAAAACGTCAAATGCCTCCTTTTTCCGCTCCAAAAATACGACAGGGACATCCGGCTTCATGATGCCTGCCTTTTCATACGCAATCTGCGCAACCGTATCCCCAAGATACGCCATATGATCCAAGCCGATTTCCGTAATGACGCAAAGCGCCGGGTGTTCAACTACATTTGTCGTATCAAGCCGTCCGCCAAGCCCTGTTTCGAGCACGCTGACCGCAACCCCTGCCTTTGCAAACAGATACATTCCCATAAAAAAAAGCCGCTCAAAATAAGTAGGCGCATAGTCCTTACCAAGTGCCTGATAGACGCCAATTTTCGCACAAAGCCAGTTAAATGCCTCCAAAAACGACTCCTCTGATACCATTTCCCCGTCAATCACAAAGCGCTCCCGCATTGTAATCAGATGCGGCGAGGTAAACATTCCCACATGATATCCGCTCTCCAAAAGCACCTGATTTAAAAATGCGCAGACAGAGCCCTTCCCGTTCGTTCCCGCCACATGTATTATTTTGCCAAGACGCTTCTCGTCAATCTCATTTTGCACAAAGCGGTAAAAATCCTTCGTCTGCCCAAACGGATTTTTGGAGGTAAACAGGGGTACCTTTAACAAAAACTGCTCCGCCTCGCTGTAATTTACGACCTTTGTCTCTATCATGCCATAATCCCTTTTATATATAAGAGTCTGCACTCGGCTGTGCATAAAACGGTTCGCAGCGCCCTAAGCACTGCGAACCAATATGTATCATGCTCCTAAATTACAATAACCGTGCCTACAATAATACCGTTCTGACTTGCATACTCCATAAAGCTTGTGTCCTTCTGAATTGGAAGCTGGCTGTCATCAACCCCGATGACCGTACCCTTGTATATATTTCCGCTAATCCTGATTTTTGCCTCTCTCGCCTCCGCTATCAGCGACTCAATCCTGTCTACCTCTTTTTTCAGCTCCATGCATTCCTTGTAGACCTCATCTTTTTTATCCTTTAACGCCTCCAGATGCGCCTGAAGCTGCTCACTCAGCTCACCGGTCTGCTGTCTGACACGAAGGATTTTTGCCATACCCAGTACAACCTCGTCAAGCTCGTCATTGAGCTTGCCATATCTTTGACTGACCTCAATGCGCTTATCCATCATTTCCGGCAGCGTTCCTACGTGAACCCCGGTCTTAATCTCCGAAGCATTTCCCACATTCTGACAGGTAACACCAAGCATTGCATGAACACTACCGCCCGCAATCAATCCTTTCTTGCCAGTCAGCGTCACCGTACCTGACGACTCCACCAGCGAATTGAGAATAACATTCGACTGCACCGAGCCCTCTGCCTTCACATTTGCGTACTCCAAAAACTCGGTAAACACATTGCCGCCTGCCATGATACTTCCTTTTCCGCTGCCCTGCATACCACGCTTTAAGCACACGTCTCCGCCTGCCGAAATCGTCGCCGACTCCACCACGCCATCCACTGTCAGACTTTTTCCTGCACGTACTGTCACGCCTGCCTCAATGGTTCCGTGTATAATCACATCTCCATTAAATTCCACAAGCGCATTGTTGGAATAATTACAGTCACCATGTACCTCATATACCTCAACCACAGAAAGCCTGTTATCGCCGTCATATTCGATTTTTCCTGACTTTGAAGCATAATACTCGTTCGGGTCTTTCCCGTTGACAATCCCCTTTCCCATCAAGGGACGTTTTTCCTTATATAAGTTGACTTTTTCAAATGCTCCAGTTACATCACGCCCTGATGTTCCCTGCACTGCTGGATGATACACTGCAAGCAAACTGCCTTCCGTCACATTCTGCACCAAAGACATGCTTCGGTAATCAACCGTTCCGTCCTTATTAATCTTGGGCTTTGGCTTCTCTGTATTAAAGAAAAATTCAAAATATCCCTCTCTGCCGGGAGCGCCCTTTACGCTTGATGCCACCTTTACTTCACGCTCATAAATCTGTTTTTTACACATTGCTGCAATATGCGATTCATTAATACCCGCAACCACATTATTGAGCTGTAAATATCTTATGATCTCATTTTTTTCATATCGTGCACCATCATCAGGCGCACACAAATAAAGCCATGCTTCGGTTTTATCTTCTGTTATCCTGACATAAGATTTGACATTAACCATATACACACCTCCGAAGGGGCAATCTAACCCTCTCACATTCCTATTGTAACACTATTTACCTCAATTGCGCAAGTCGTTCTGCAACTTGTTGCCGCATTTGTGTATATTTTGTCAATTTTGCTCGTTCTTCCGCAATTTTGCTCTCCGGCGCCTTTGACATAAATTTGTCATTGTTCAGCATACCATGAACACGTGCAAGCTCGCCATCTAAGCGTGTTTGCTCCTTCTCAAGACGTTCAATCTCCTGCTTTATGTCAACTAGTTCGGTAAACGGGATATAAATGTCCGCATTGGCAATTACTACCGAAACGGCGTCCTCTGCAATCCCTGATTTGTCCTCCTGAATCGTCACATCAGACGCGTACGCCAAGGACGCGAAGAACAATCTGCCCTCCTCAAAGGTCGTCCGGATATCTGCATTTTGGGAAACCACATACACATGCGCCTTCTTAGACGGCGCAACGTTCATCTCTGTCCTTACAGTTCGAATGCCGCGCACTGCCTCCTTAATAATCTCAATATTCCTCTCATCATCCGCAAAGCTTCTTGTTTCGCAAAACGATGGCCACTTTGAAATCATAATCGACTCTTCCTGCGTCTGCAAGGTACAAAAGATTTCTTCCGTAATAAACGGCATATAAGGGTGCAGCAGCTTCAACGCGTCAATCAGCACCGTCCTTAACGTCCAAAGAGCGGCGTTTTGCGACTGCCGGTTGTCCGAATTATAAAGCCTTGGCTTCACCATCTCAATATACCAGTCACAAAATTCGTCCCAGATAAAGTCATAAATCTTCTGCACCGCAATTCCCAGCTCAAAGCTCTCCATATTGTCCGTAACCTCTTTCACAAGGCTGTTAAGCTTTGAAATAATCCAGCGGTCAACAGGCTCTAACGTATCGCCTGCATCGGTTACGTCCTTGCCCTCCATGTTCATCATGATGAAACGGGACGCATTCCATATCTTATTGGCAAAATTCCGGTTCGCCTCCACACGCTCATAATAAAAGCGCATGTCATTGCCGGGCGCATTCCCCGTAATTAACGTCATTCGGAGCGCGTCGGCACCATATTTCTCAATCACTTCCAAAGGATCAATCCCGTTTCCAAGCGATTTTGACATTTTTCTTCCCTGCGAATCGCGCACAAGCCCGTGGAACAGCACCGTCTTGAACGGCTTCTCCTGCATATGCTCATACCCCGAAAAAATCATGCGGATAACCCAGAAGAAAATAATGTCATACCCTGTCACAAGCACGTCTGTCGGGTAAAAATAATCCAAATCCTCGGTCTTGTCAGGCCACCCAAGCGTTGAAAACGGCCAAAGCGCTGATGAAAACCATGTGTCAAGCGTGTCCGGATCCTGCGTCAGATGATTACAGCCGCACTTGGGACAAGCCTTTGGCGCACTTGGGGCAACCACAATCTCACCGCAGTCGTCACAATAATAAGCCGGGATACGGTGTCCCCACCAAAGCTGCCTTGAGATACACCAGTCCTTAATATTATCTGTCCAGTTAAAATAAGTCTTGTCCATTCGCTCCGGGATTAGCTGGATTTCACCCTTCTTTACTGCTTCCACGGCAGGCTTAATCAGCTCGTCCATTTTCACAAACCACTGCTGCTTTACCAGCGGCTCAATCGTTGTCTTGCAGCGATCATGCGTGCCGACATTATGGCTATGGTCTTCAATCTTTACAAGAAGCCCCATTTCCTCAAGTTCTTTCACAATCGCCGCCCGCGCCTCATAGCGGTCCATACCCGCAAACTTTCCGCCGTTTTCATTAATCGTAGCGTCGTCATTCATAATATTTATAATAGGAAGGTTGTGCCGCTTTCCTACCTCAAAGTCATTCGGATCATGTGCCGGCGTAATCTTTACAACGCCTGTACCAAATTCCATATCGACATACGTATCCTCGACAACCGGAATTTCACGATTCATCAACGGAAGCATAAGCTTTCTGCCCCTTAAATGCGCATAGCGCGTATCCTCGGGGTGGATTGCCACCGCCGTATCGCCAAGCATGGTCTCCGGTCTTGTCGTCGCAAACGTCAGATACTCTCCCGACTCCGTGCCGTCGTCATTCAAAACAGGATATTTGATATGCCAGAAATGACCTGCCTGCTCCTCATACTCCACCTCCGCGTCGGAAATCGAAGTATTGCACACAGGGCACCAGTTAATCATTCTTGCACCCTTATAGATGTAGCCTTTTTCATGCATTTTACAAAATACCTGCGTGACTGCCTTGTTGCAGCCCTCGTCCATTGTAAAACGCTCCCTGTCCCAGTCGCATGAGGAACCAAGCTTTTTGAGCTGGCTGATAATTCTGCCGCCATACTCCTTTTTCCAGTCCCACGCGCGTTCCAAGAACTTCTCCCTGCCAAGGTCGTGCTTGTCAATGCCCTCTTCCTTGAGCTTTTCGATAATCTTGACCTCGGTCGCGATGCTTGCGTGATCCGTACCCGGCTGCCAAAGCGCATTGTAGCCCTGCATTCTCTTAAAACGAATCAAAATGTCCTGCATTGTATTGTCAAGGGCGTGCCCCATATGAAGCTGCCCTGTAATATTTGGGGGCGGAATGACGATTGTAAAGGGTTTTCTGCTCCTGTCTACCTCTGCATGAAAATATTTTTTGTCGAGCCACTTCTGATAAATCCTGTCCTCAAGACCATGCGGATCATATGTCTTTGCCAATTCCTTACTCATCTTTATAACCTTGCTCCTTTCGTAACGTGCAAATTTGTATCAAATCCCAAAACAATTTCTCCCTAAACTATAATATTATATAATCTTTTTGCAAACGTCAAGTATTGCGCGCAGAATTATCACAGAAATTGATATAAAATTCACGCAAATTTGTTATTGACATATAATACTATACGTCATATAATATTATCAACTCATATACTATATGGCGTATAGTATTATACAAAATACAACGATTATGGAAAGGAGCGTATTATATGGTCTTTAACACAGGCTCCACTTTGCTTGACGCGATTGTGCTTGCAGTCGTCTCCAATGAAACGGAAGGCACCTACGGCTACAAAATCACGCAGGACGTGCGTGATGTCATCGAATTAAGTGAATCCACACTCTATCCGGTACTGCGCCGTCTGCAAAAGGACGAGTGTCTGACCACCTATGACAGGGAATGCTCGGGCAGGAACCGCAGGTATTACCAGCTCACCGAAAAAGGTCAGGCGCAGCTTCAGCTCTATCGCTCCGAGTGGATTACCTACTCATCAAAAATAAGTAAGGTTTTACATTAATTATTTACGCAAACACAAGTAGAGGGAGGAAAGAAAAGAAACATGAACAAAAACGAGTATTTAGACCGTCTCTCAAGGTTACTCGCGGACATCTCCTACGAGGAGCATGAGGAGGCACTCTCTTATTACCGCGAATACATTGAAGATGCCGGCGTCGAAAACGAACAGCGTGTTATCGAGGAGCTAGGCTCGCCGGAGCACCTTGCGCAGGAAATACGCGAGGGGCTGCAAAAAAAGGGCGAACCAAGCAGGCGGCAGGGCGAGCCAATCAGTGCCCCCGAGCTACGGTCAGCCGATAGTAACAATAGCGGCGCCTACAGCAATGCCTATCATAACAGCAGCGAAAATGGCAGTCCCCACAGCCAGTATGACAATCCGCCAAACAACGGGAACGCTTATCATCAAAGCAGCAAAAATTACACGACAGACAGTCAGCAGGAGAAAAACCGTTCAAACGCAATCCTGATTATCATTGCCCTGATTGCCACATCGCCTATCTGGATTCCGGTTGCATGTACCGTTATCGGCACAATTTTTGCCTTTATCGTCAGTATCGTTGCAATCGCACTTGGTATCGGCGCAGCAGGCATTGTCTGCATTATCATAGGAATCGCGCTGGTTATCGCGGGAATTTCGGCGTGCCTGTCAATCACCGCCTTTTCCATTCCGGGACCTCTTGCAGGTGCCGCGCTCATTGGCACCGGGCTAATCATAGCCGCGGTCGGTATCCTTCTTATGGTACTGACGGTATGGCTCTTTGGTCAGGGGCTTCCGGCGTTCGTACGGTTTACCCGGCAGACCGTAAGCCGTCTTTCACAACGAAGAAAGGAGTCACACATATGAAAAAATTTGCAAGCGTCTCTTTTATTACAGCAGGTATCTTTTTTCTCACAGGTATCGTGCTTCTTCTCATATACACCCTGTTTGCAGGCAGTATGCACGGCGTGTCCGATACGATTTCCGCGCAGCTCCACAGCACACTCGGCGGGATACACCCATATTATTGGGGCGGAAACCACAACCAGCATTTTAACCGGCAATACCCCATTCAGAGCGGGACACACACGGACGACACCGCCGCTTTAGGCTCTGACATCACGGAATTGTGCATTGACCTCAGTGATACCTATTTTACGCTTGCCCCCTCGCAAGATGACTATTTTCACATCTCCTCTGAGGGCAGTATCAAATATCAGTATTATACAGAAGACGCTGTCTTTTATGTCAACGGGTCTCATGACCGCCATGCAAACACCAGCCGCCTTACACTGGAAATCCCGGATATGCGCTTTTCGGACATCGACATTGATTTTGGCGCCGGAAGCGCTTCGCTTTCTTCTCTTAAGGGTGATTCCATTACCCTTGACCTTGGCGCCGGGGAACTGACACTCGACGAGCTTGACTGCGACTATATCTCGGCAGATGTCGGCGCCGGTGTCATATCCATTGATAACGGAAAAACAAAAAACGCGGATTTTGATATCGGCATGGGCAATCTGGTTTATAATGGCTTTATTGATTTTGACCTTTCGGCGAACGTCGGCATGGGCAATATCACACTCCAAATTGCCGACACGCAGGATGCGCATAACTACGATTTGGAGGGCGCAATGGGGAAAATCACGCTTGGTTCAAAAACATACGGCGGAATGGCATTTGAAACGGAAATTGACAACGATGCAGAGTCCACCTACACACTGGAATGCGGAATGGGAAACATTGATGTTTCCTTTCAGGACACGAATGGAAGCGAAGATTAATCAAATCAGAATGGAGGATTATTATGAATTATCAGAACAATGACAACGATTATAAAAGATTACACAAATCACAGACCGATCGATTTATCTGCGGCGTCTGTGGCGGAATCGGCGAATATTTAAACCTTGATCCGACACTTGTACGGCTTGCGTGGGTATTTTTCTGCGTCCTTGGCGGCTCAGGGATACTTGCTTATATCATCGCGGCAATCATCATACCGCAGTAACCACATACGCACAATAAAGATAAAATCGTTATGCTAAAATATAATTTTTAATATATCAACATTATTTCGGTTATGCTATACTTAAAAAAGAAACGCTTTTTATCAATACGGAGGATTACCGAATGCAACGAAATCTATTAAAAATCGCACTGATATGCAGCATAACGATTTTACTCGCGGCGCTGCCTGCCCCATCCCTGTACGCTGCCCAAAACGCGGCGGATACGGACACCCAGAACAAAGAAGCATCGCAGCAGCGTGAAACATATTATGTAAACGCACAAAACGGTCTGAAAATGCGCAGCGCCCCTTCAAAGGAGTCCGATGTCGTAACGCTGCTCCCCCACGGCGCAACGGTTACCGTCATCGGCACGGCGCAGAACGGTTGGTGTGAAATTGAATATTCGGGCGAAAGCGGTTATGTCGCTGAAAAATATATCACGAAATCAGACGAGGACGACGTAGCACCTGACACCGATACAAGCGACTCCGATGAAAGTATCCCTTCGACACAGGTCACTTCGGAAGGCTTGTCCGCAACGCTTGGTGCAACCCCTGTCATATTCGCATTGATTGCCGCAATCATTATCATGATATTGCTTGCAGTCTTTACGGCATATAGTTTTTTGAAAAAAGAAAATCCATCCGATGACACATATTCCGAAGACGATTACGACGATGATGATAACAATGACGATTACAACGATGATGGCTGTCATCATGATGATTACAACGAAGATGATTATGATTACGTAAGCTCTGATGACGAAGAATATGAAAATACCGACGATGGGTATTATGACGAAGAATATTATGAAGAGGAAGAATAGGCGTTTCTTGTTCTCTCACAAATTTTCTCATAAAAAAAGTACGAGCAATCGTACTTTTTTATTCTTTTGGTTAAAACCCGATTTTATTATTCGATTTTGTCCCAAGCCGCTTGATTGCAGACTCGATATCCCCTAACTCCCCAAGAACCTCCTCCGCCGTCTCAAGCTGGGCGGAATTGATGCAGAACACGATATCCGGCTTCCTTCCGCCAAAAATCCTTGAAAAGAATCCCGGCTTTTCCCACCTTAAAAAATAAGAAACCCGCGCTTTCATAAACGCTTTCTCGATAGCTGTCTTTACTTCCGTATCCGTCACGGAACAAAAATCAATCTCATTGTTTACCTTTACCTTGCTATACTCATTCTCCAAGATTACGACGCCTTCTTTCGTTTCATTCTTTTAATAATATGTTTTGCCTTCCTCAACCATGAATGTCATTCCATCTCTGACATCAACAATCGTGACGGCACAATTCTTATGCACACCGCCACGCCAGAAATCCGCAATCCCAAGCTGGTTGATATTGGACAAAAGCCCTCGCAGCGCAGCGCCATGTGTTGACACTAATATTGTTTCATGCTCCATATCCTTATTATGCACGATTTCGTCCAAAAAATCAGCCGTTCTCTTTTTCAGTTCCTCTATGGACTCCGCCCCTTCCGGCGGCTGATACGCCTCGGGCTTGTCAAAAAAATTCATGAATGCCGGATCTGGGATATTATATCCCTCCTTCGCACAGCAAAGCCCCTCGTACACCCCGAAGCCAATCTCTATGATACGCGGCTCCTCTATCACGGGAATGTCACGCGCTCCCTTGATAATCATTGCCGTCTCATACGCACGCTTTAAGGGACTGGTATAAACGCGCGTAAACGGTATCTCCGCCATCGCCGCGGCAGTCACACGGGCAAGCCGTCTTCCCTCGTCATTTAGTGGAATATCACTTCGCCCCTGAAAACGCCTTTTCACATTCCAATCGGTTTCCCCATGCCGTATCATATAGAGCCTCATATCTACGTTAATCCCTTCTATTGTGTCTTATCTATCCTATAATAATATACTTTATTTAAAAATGCAATCCTAGTGATTTGTATTTTTATGAATTTTCTGCCATTTCGTGCCCTTTAACCGCATTAAAAAGAGCACTCCCCTGACGCAAAGCTCGACACACATCGCAATCCACACCCCCTGCAGCCCGTAGGAAGCCGCCAAAAACGCCGAAAGCGGTATGCGCACCGCCCACATGCAAAAAAGGCTCATAAAGCTTGGGACAAGCGTATCCCCGGCGCCCCGGAATACCCCCGACGCCACAATGGACGCGGCGTACATCGGCTCCGCAAACGCCTCAATCCTTAGAACCTGCGTGCCAAGCGCACGGATTGCCGCGTCCGGTGTCAGAAGCCCAATCATAAACGGCGCGCCAAAGAACAGCAAAAGACCGCTGCCCGTCATCACAAGCATTCCAAGCCCTGTCGTAAGCCACCCAAGCCGCCTTGTCAAATCCTTCCTTCCCGCCCCGATGCTTTGCCCAATCAGCGTCGTCGCGGCAGTCCCGATGCCATAGCCCGGCATATAGCAGAGGCTTTCTGCCGTAACAGAGAGCGAATTTGCCGCAATCGCAATCGTGCCAAGCGGTGCGACAATTCGGGTTGACATAATCTGTGCACCGCACATCACAACCTGCTCAAACCCGACAGGAAGCGCAATTTTGACCGCCGCCTTTAAATCGTCCGCCCGAAACTGCAGCCGCTCCTCCCGCCTAAGATGCAGCATCGGGGAGCGCACCAACAAAAAATACAGCATCAGACAGGCGGTTATCAGCTCCGCAAACGCCGTTCCAAGCGCCGCGCCCGTTACGCCAAGACCTGCCCCGAAAATCCGCAGCGTCTTCCCCTGCAGGACAAGCTCCCTCGTCGGGAAAATCAAAACCGCGTTGAACACCACATCAAGAAAACACATCATGATGTGAAGGATACTTGGAAGACGCATGTTCCCGCTGCACTGCAGCATACCGCCCGCCGCGCTGTTTAACTGCAACACCGGAAGGAAGCAGGCATACACGAAAAAATAGCCCGATGCGTTTGGACAGATTGACGCGTCTGCACCAAGCCACACCGGAAGTCCGCTGCTGATGAAAATCCCGCATAGCATCAAAATCGCGCTAAACAAAGTCACCATAAAAAGTCCCTGACGCACAACGCTGCGCGCCCCCTTTTCATCGCGTGCCCCAATCCGCTGCGCCACCTGAACCGTAAACCCGATTGAGGCTGCTGAGCACAGTCCGCCCATAAGCCACGTGCTTGATGCCACAACGCCGATGGCGGCGGAGCCGTCTGCCCCCAGATGCCCCACCATCGACGCGTCAATATACTGCATCACAATTGATGAAATCTGCGCAAAAATCGCAGGAATGCTAAGCTGTATTGTCAAAAGCGCCTGTTCGCGGAGCGTAAGCCTCTCCCCAAGACGCAGCTTTTCAAGCAGTTTTGTCGTCCCCATTTCCATTCCTCACCAAAAAAATCCCCTGTTCCTGTCTAACAAATCAGCTCCAAAACCAAATAAATTACCGGCTGATGAAGCATATAAAGAATAAGCGAATGCCTCCCAACCCACTCAACAGGCGCGCAGACACCCTGCTCCAGCACACCAAGCAGCTCCTTCTGTTCCAAAAGCCGGAATAAAAAGTACCCTGAACAAAAAAGAAACAGCCACGGAATGATGGAAAAATAATCCGTGGAATAAAACGCTTTATCCGGAAACCCAAGGTATGTTAACATAAGCCTTGCCAAACGGCTCTCACACGCATAAAGCGCGGCAGACACCTCCCATAACCGAAACGACTCGAAGCCAAGCCAGCCCTCATTGACATTTCGCGTTATAAAAAACAAAAGAAAGCTGACCACCAATCCAACCCCCGGGCTGCACTTTTGAAGCAGCTTATCCAACGCACCCGCAAAGATCATGCAGGAGCCAATCAGCGTCAGCACGCCAAAAACAACCCTGTTTTCCGGCATCAGCAAAAGCGTCACGGCGGTAATCAACGCCCCGCCCAAAAACACCGTCAGTCCTCTTTTCACCGGACGGCTTCCCAAAGGCAGGCAAAAGCCGGAAAGCGTTATAAACGTCCAGCAGATACCCTGCTGCCAGATATAACCGCCCGCCGACTGATACCAATCCCAGCGCACCCCATACAGATAGACCAAATCCCACGCTGTATGGAATGCAATCATATTCAAAAAAGCGAACCCTCTGAGTCCGTCCAGTGTCCGGTATCGGGCTTTTTTCATTGCTTGCTCTTTCTCCATTTTTTGAATTTATTGATATTGAACTGCTCCTCGTAATCCTCATAAAACGAGGTGTAAAGCTCATTATTCGTCTCACGGATACTCTTCTGATACTCATGCGTATCAAAATCCTCCGCCTCCACCTCAAGAAGCGCCAGCGCCACATTCGAGCAGTGCGCGCCAATCCGCTCAAAATCCGTCAGGATATTGTTGAACGCAAACCCCTGCTTCATCTCACACTTGCCATTCTTTAACCGCGTGATATGTCTGGACTTTAGTTCATTGCAAAGCACATTAATCAGCTCCCGCAGCGGCTCCACGCGAAGCGCCGTGTAAATATCATCATCGCTAAACGATTTGACCGTCAGGTCAAGGATTTCCTTCACCGCGCCGCTGAGTACGCCAAGCTCATAGACCGCCTCGTCCGAGAAGCCAATCTTTTTCTCGTGCAGTTCATTTGCCGACTTGGACAAATTGACCGCATGATCACCCAAACGCTCAAAATCACTGATTGTATGTAACAGAATAGACACCTGCTTGGACTGGTTCTCCGTCATGTCTCGTCCCGTAAGCTGCATCAGATACGACCCCAGCTTATCCTCATACTTATCAATCAGGTTTTCCTTCTCCTGAACCTTATTGTAGCGCTCGTCCGCATAATCCTCAAACAGGCTTATCGCACGCTGGATATTTTTCCTTGCCTTCTTTACCATGCCGCTTGCCGCCGTATGGCTCTGACCGATTGCAAGTGCCGGATAGTTCAGGAAACGCTCCTCAAGCAAATCGAAATCCGCCTGATCCTCCCTGTCCTCCGCGCTGTCCTTCACAAGCACAAAGACAAGCTTCTCAATCCACTTGATAAACGGAAACAAAATCATCACGGTCGCAAGCCGGAACACCGTATTGAGCATGGCAATCGTAATCGGCGTCATTGTGATATCCATAAATTCAAACCGAACAATCGCATGCACCACATAAAAGGCAATCGACCAGAACAGCATACCAAACAGGTCATTCATCAGATAAATTAATGCCGTCCGCTTACCGTTCTTATTTGTGCCGATAGAGGATAAAAGCACCGGGCAAGCCGCGCCGACACCGATACCCATCGTAATCGGGAACGCCGTCGCAAAGCTGATTGCGCCTGTCACGGAAAGCGCCTGTAAAATACCAATGGAAGCCGATGCACTCTGCAAAACCGCCGTGAACAAAATTCCCACAAGGATACCCATAATCGGATTGGAGAACATGGTAAGCATATTCACAAAATGCTCGTTTTCCTTTAAAGGCGAAACCGCGCCGCTCATGCTCTGCATTCCTACCATTAAAATAGAAAAGCCAAGCATGATGTCACCTACGTTTTTATAGGTGGATTTTTTTGAGACCGTCTTAAACAAAATACCAATAATCGAAACAACCGCCGAAATCGTCGCCGTTGACAGAAGCTGCGCGATACCGTTGGAGCCTTCAATATAGGACAGACACAAAATCCAGCCCGTGATGCTCGTACCGATATTGGCACCCATTATGATACCAATCGCCTGCGCAACCTTCATCATGCCGGAGTTTACAAAGCCCACCACCATGACCGTTGTGGCTGATGAGGACTGAATCACTGCCGTGACCGCCGCCCCAAGCAGCACCCCCTTAATCGGCGTACTTGTCAGCTTATATAAAATCAGCTCAAGCTTCTCTCCTGCCGCCTTCTTCAATCCGTCGCCCATCAGCGACATTCCAAACAGAAACAACGCAACTCCGCTCAGTAGCGCTAAAATCGATGTAATGCCCATTTTTTCATTTTCCTCTTCCTTTGTAGTAAGGCTATGAATGCCTTTTTCAATAAACTACCAAACTCCATTATAAACTATCCCACGGGCATTTTACAATCCTATTTTTGCTTTTTGTTTCAGACTTTTTATTTCAGATGCTCCTCGAAGCCCGCAAGGTAATTCACGAACTGCTGCGCCGTACGCCCCGAGATACCGCCGTGGCTTAGCTCCCACTTGTTCGCTTCCGCGCGCAGCTCCTCGTCCGGCATCGTAATTCCCTGCCTGTGCGCAAGCTCTATGACAATATTGAAATACTCCTTCTGTGACGGCTTCGAGTAATTGATTGTCACGCCAAAGCGGTTCACCAAGGAAAGCTTTTCCTCCATCGTATCGGACTGGTGCATTCCGTTTTGCACCTTGACATCGCTTCGGTCGCTCCATGTTTCCTTAATCAGGTGCCTGCGGTTTGAGGTCGCGTAAATTAAAATATTATCCGGTCTTGTCTCGACGCCGCCCTCAATGACCGCCTTTAAGAACTTATATTCGGTCTCAAACTCCTCAAAGGAAAGGTCGTCCATGTAAATGATAAAGCGGTAATTCCTGTTTTTAATCTGTGCAATCACGTTTGACAAATCCTTGAACTGATGCTTATAAATCTCAATCATGCGCAGCCCCTGCGGGTAAAATTCATTCACAATCGCCTTGATGCTTGTGGATTTTCCGGTACCGCTGTCGCCAAACAAAAGCACATTGTTTGCCTTCTTCCCTTCCACAAACGCCTTCGTGTTGTCAATCAGCTTTTTCTTTTGGATTTCATAGCCGATTAAGTCGTCAAGCATCACCTTGTCCATGTTGTTGATTGCCACAAACTCCACATCTGTCCCATGACCGCTTTCCCTGATGCGGAATGCCTTGTTCAAGCCAAACATTCCGACGCCATACGCCTTGTAAAACGCGGTCACGCAGTCAAAAAATTCATTTTCATCAGCCGCCATCTCAAGCTCCGCGCTAAGGTCGATTATTTTTTCGCTGACATTTTTGTTGTACATCAGCTCCTTTTTTCCGATTGCCTTATAATTGGAAAGCTGAGAAAAGCAGTCGATGCCAAGCTCTTTTTCAATCGTGGAAAAATCAAAATGGAACAGGTTGTAAAACACCCTGAAATCGTTTTTTGCAAAATGGTTCACGCTACCCTCATTTGCCCCGACCTTTTCACAGGTGATGCTGAACGGATTTTCATTTGTCACAAGAAAAAACGTCAGATAGTTCTGCCATAAATTGTAATTAAAGCCATAGTCCGTCGCCACGATTAAAAGCCGCTTGACCTGTGTGTAAATATCCTTTATCAGGGTCGGCTTCGAGCTTGTCTTCTCGTAATTGCGCCGGAATATTTCCCCCATCTGATAAAGGATACAGTTCTCGTCCATATCCCCGTACATAATTAATTTCGCTATCTCTCTATACATTTTAACCTCCTGCTGATTTATGTTCTTTATTTTTTATGACACATGTGTCATTTTTCACCTGCAATGTCCTTTATGACTTCCCCCGCAATGATAAGCCCTGCAACAGAAGGGACAAAGGAAACACTGCCCGGTATCTGTCTTTTTCTGACACCTGTGTCACTTTCATTCGCATCATTTATGACATCTGTGTCACTTTTTGGCGTCAGGGGTTTTTCCTGTGAATACACGACCTTGAGTTTTTCAATGCCCCTTTTTTTCAACTCCCTGCGCATGACCTTTGCGAGCGGACAGACGCTTGTCTCATAAATATCCGCCACCTGAAACGCAGACGCATCCAGCTTGTTTCCCGCACCCATCGAGGAAATAATCGGCGTGTGCGACCTCTCTGCCTGCATGACAAGCGCGATTTTCCCCGTCACCGTGTCAATCGCGTCCACAACGTAATCATAGTCGTAAAAATTGAACGCCGACGCCGTTTCGGGCAGATAAAAAACCTTATGCGTGCCGACCACCGCCGCAGGATTGATGTCCAAAATCCGCTCCTTTGCCACATCGACCTTGTAACGCCCGATGGTGCTGTGCGTGGCGATAATCTGACGGTTGATGTTCGACGGGCTGACCTTGTCATTATCAATCAGCTCCAACGCACCAATCCCGCTGCGCGCAAGCGCCTCCACAACATATCCGCCAACGCCGCCAACGCCAAACACGGCGACCCTTGCACGTCTTAGCTTTTCCATTCCCCTATCGCCCACCAAAAGGGCTGTCCTTGAAAACACACTATCCAAACGTGTCGCCTCCGTTCTCCCGCGTCCAGACCTCCGGCTTCTGATTTGCGTAATCATCCAAAAAATGGTGCCTGACGCCGTCCTGCTTGTATGCAATCACCGTGCTTAAATTCACGTTCTCCACGCTTTTGAATATATTGTTCTCAACAAACGGATTGACCTTTTTGAGCTGCTTGATAAGCTGCTTGACCTCTTTTCGCTTGGAGGAATTTTCATGCTCATTGACAAACACGCTGTTTTGGGTAAATTTGCAGGCGCATTGCAAAAATGTCAGGTTATGGTAATCACGCCACGCCTTGATGCTCTCCTCACGGATTAGATACATCGGGCGAATCAGCTCCATGCCCTCAAAATTCGTGCTGTGGAGCTTTGGCATCATGGTCTGCACCTGCCCGCCGTAGAGCATTCCCATCAAAATCGTCTCAATCACGTCGTCAAAATGGTGCCCAAGCGCGATTTTATTACAGCCAAGCGCGTGCGCCCTGCTGTAGAGATATCCCCGCCGCATACGCGCACACAGATAGCACGGCGAATTTTCGATATTATAGACCGACTCAAAAATATCGGTTTCAAACACGGTAATCGGTATGTTCAGCCGCTTTGCGTTACTTTCAATCAACTGCCTGTTTTTAGGCACATAGCCCGGATCCATCACTAAAAATACCAAGTCAAAATCAAATTTATTGTGGCGCTTTAGCTCCTGAAAGAGCTTTGCCATCAGCATGGAATCCTTCCCGCCCGAAATGCAGACCGCGATTTTATCGCCCTCCTGTACAAGGTCATAATCGCGTATCGCCTTTGTAAATCGGCACCATATTTTTTTTCGGTGACGTTTTCTTAAATCCTGCTCTATCTCAAGATAATCCGTCTCGTTTTCTGACACCTGTGTCATATTTTCGTCCATTTTTACATGCTGCCTTTCTTCCTGACTGCTCCCTGAAAGCATAACCCCGCACACAATGCGGGGTTATACAAATGTAATCCTTTTTACATCTCTGCAAAAAACTTATATGTATTCATCATCTCGTCCGGTATCTCGTCCGTTACTTTCTGAAGCGCCTTAATCTTTAACTCAAACTCCTGCTTCTTCTTCTGCGCATTTCGGATACTTCTCGCCTGCGCCACCTCGTAAGGCCGCTGTACGTTGAGCTTCGTGCGAAGCGACTTCTCAAACGGACAGTACGTCGCCACAATCTCCCTTGCGACCTTGTTCATCTTCATTGAGCCGTTCGCCTCGTTCTTAATCCACGCCTCATAATCCATCAGGAAAATCTCACGCGAATTGTTTCTTGCCTTCTGTATCTGAAGCTTCACCTTCTCGCGCGCCTCGTCCGAAAGGTCGCGGTTCTTCCTATAAAACTGGATATAATCCATATATTCCGAGGTCAGCGACTTCACCTTCACGTCATTCCATGCCATACCCTGTATACAACGGCAGATTTCCCAGCGGAACCGTCCGAACATCTTAACCATAAGGTCATCAATGTTTGTGCTCGTCATCACAGGGAAGCAAAAGCGCGCGGGCGTGCCCTTGTTCTTACCGCCGATTTCCTGCCACATCGACGCGTTTGTTCCAAACAGCGGGAACAAAATTACGTCAGGATACACATTCTTCATAACCGTCTCATTCGAAATCTTGAGATCATTGTTTGAATAAATAACTTCCCTGTAAAATACGGAATAGTCAATCTTTATCAGCTTCTTGACACTCTCATTAATCATGCGCTTCGTGACAAGGATTTTATCAAGATATCCGAAGATTGCTTCCTTGTAAAGGATGGGCATGTATGCCGACGGCTGACCGTAGAGCGTACGCATGTTGCTCATAAACATATTCATAACCTCGTACTCCACACGCCTGTTCATATCGTATAACAAGGTCTTCTGCTCTTTCTCGGTAATTTCACCCTGTTTCTTAAGGGAACGTAAATTCTCAACATAATCCTCATCAAACTCACTCTTTGACGGATCGCGCTTGCCGTCCTTAATCATGTCAAGCCATTCCATCATGCTGACAACCTTGCACGGTCCCTCATTCTGCTCATACTCAATTCCGCAGAGAAACGAAAGGTGCTCCGGATCTAGCAGACGCTCGTCGATATAACCGTAATTCATAAAAAGCTCCACAGCCTTTGGCGGCGCGATAAGCCCTTCCCTGATTTTGCGGTAGCAGGCAAGATAGAGCTTAAAAATAAGCGGCGTAATCGTCTTTTTCGCCTTCTTTACATCGTCCTCCACCGAAAGTCTGTCCGGCACCTCCACAAGATGGTCGATATTTGTTTTCAGCTTCTCCCTGTCCTCATCGCTGATTGGTGCATACTTAAGGATTTGGTCAAGCGAATTGGGAAGCGACGCCACATCACGCTCAATATCCTTCTCGCGCTCCTCCTTCGTCTTCTCCTCTTTCGCAATAATCTCTTTTCCGGCAAGCGATGCCATGCTGTCCTTCAAATGCGTAATGTCAAGCTTTGGCATTCCCTCAAGCTGCTGGCGCAGCGCGTCGTACTGGAAGGAAACCTCGTCTATAATGCTGTTTAAAAGGGTATGCAGCTCAACTGGCAAATCGTCCTTTTTCTTAACCTCATGCGCCTCTGCACAAATATACTCAAAGAGGTTCTGTCTTGGACGAAGCCCGACAACCTCAATAATTCCCTTTATGTAATCCACCATCGCACCGCAATCCTCACGAAACGATGCCACAAGTGTCATGATCTCATTCACCTGAAAGCTTACCATTTCCTCACTATAGGAAAAATACAGCTTGTTTGCACTAAGCGGGATTTTTGCGCCTTCTTCATAGTAAGGCATTCTGTATTCATTGATATCCAAAAGCGCCTCATACGGCTGCAATTCCTCAAGCTCCGCAAGTCCCATTGCCGCAACACCAAAGTCCTTGCAAAACGTCTTGTAATCCTCATAGCTCTTTTTTGCAAAATTAAAAATGCGCTCCGCACGGTCGGCAAGGCTGGACTTGATTCGATAAACCTCCACTGCATTCTTAAACTGCGATGAAATCATGATTGCACGGTAATCGGCATTTTTCGCAATAATGTTTCGCAGTGTCTCTTCTCCCTGCACGGGAAGTGCGTAGACTACAGAATCCTCGATTGCCGTATAGGTCGCATTATAGACCTCGTCGTTCATTCTGTTCAACGCTAAATACGATCCCTGCGGTCTTACAATCCGGTAATACTCTCCCTGCATGACAACCTTTCCCGCAAGAAGAATTCCAATCTGCGTGATTTTCTCACCCTTTGCGAAAATCACTTCGCCTTTTTTGACCGCGTTTTTTCCATTTGCTTTTAGCATATTCCCTCTCCTCCCATGTTAAAAACAGTATTTGCTAAATCTGTTATGATAATGTGCTTTGGAAAGCACTCACACCTGCTGCATACACATATCATATACCCCGGTATCCCTTCATACAGTCTTATGAAAAAGAGACTGTTTTCCTCTATATCTTTTATATGCATATACGTGCTGTCCGTGACATATCTGCTAATTCCCGCTCCAATTCCTCTTCCCGTGAGCTTGACACAGCTTTCCTTTGCCGTCCATATTCTGTATAGCTCCGCTGTTTGTCTGTCCAAATCAGACGCATACTGCAAAAGCCTTTGATACTCTTCCCCGGCATAAAACCGCTTTGCAACTGCCAGTTTCGGCGTTCCCGCTTCCTGAATATCCGCCCCGATTTCCTGATCGTCCACCGCACACAGCACCCATTCCCCCGAATGGGAGAGCGAATAAGAAAACCCTTTAAAATCCACCAAATACGGCTTTCCGTGGCAACCCTTTGCAATCGAAGCCGCCTTCCACTGCTGCTCACTATATCCCTGCGCCAAAAACGCATACCGGAGCAAAAGCCCTGCAAAAAGACTGCGCAGCCGCTCCTTATGATGCTTCATTGCCGCCACTTTTTCTGCCCTGCTTTTGTCAAGCAACGGACAAAGACGCTCACAAAGCCCATCTGATACCTCACAGACCTTTGCCGCATAAATTTCCATATCCTTTTCCCTTCTTTCGCGCTGCCAAAGAACACCCCACGACGATTAAAGTTACCCCTGCAGGTCATTGCAGGGGTAGGAACAAATTATGCTACTATTCTTATTTTAAATTGTTTTTGCTTTTTCGTCAATAGCGTATCAGAACACAAGATATTTTTTCATCGTCCGAAGCGCATTCTTCTCAAGCCGCGACACCTGCGCCTGTGAAATACCGATGTACTCCGCCACCTCCATCTGCGTCTTTCCCTCGAAAAAGCGCAGCATGATAATCTCGTTCTCCCGCTCGTCAAGGCGTTTCATTGCCTCGCTTAACGAAATGTTCTCAATCCAGTTATCCTCCTTGCACTTCTTGTCGCTAATCTGATCCATGACATAGAGCGTGTCGCCGCCCTCCGTATACACCGGCTCGTAAAGGCTCATCGGGTTTTGTATGGCGTCGAGTGCATAGACAATGTCCTCCTTCGGAATTCCGATTTCCTCCGAGATTTCCATGATTGTCGGCTCTCGCAAATTCTTTTTGGTCAGGTTTTCCTTTGCGTAAATTGCCTTGTACGCCGTATCCTTTAGCGAACGGCTGACACGTATCGGGCTGCTCGAGTCCCGTAAAAACCGGCGGATTTCGCCAATAATCATCGGGACCGCATAAGTGGAAAATTTTACATTTAAGCTGCTGTCAAAATTATCAATTGCCTTGATTAGCCCGATGCAGCCAATCTGAAACAAATCGTCCACATTTTCATTTGATTGTGAAAAGCGCTTAATCACGCTTAATACCAAACGTAGGTTCCCCCTGATATACTCCTCCCTCGCCTCCTTGTCGCCGTTTTCTATTCGTTCAAACAACGCCTCCTTCTCCTCATTTTTCAAAATCGGCAGCTTTGACGTATTTACTCCGCATATTTCAACTTTTCCTAAAGCCATAATAAAATTACCTCCTATATCCCTATGCCCCGCACACCCGCTTTGCAGCAGCACAGGGCATATGTATACAAGAGGTAAAATCAAACAGTTAATATGTAACAAGTTCTTTTTTCAAGCGCTTCATGATTTTCTTTTCCAGCCTTGAAATATAAGACTGTGAAATGCCAAGATAGTCCGCGACTTCCTTCTGCGTCATTTCCGTATCGTTGGGGTTGTTTAATCCAAACCGCAGCATGATAATCGTCTTCTCACGCTCCCCAAGCTTCGCAATCGCCTTTCGCAGCAGCTTGCGCTCAACCTCATTTTCCACATCACGGTAAATCACATCCTCGTCCGTTCCAAGAATATCCGACAATAAAAGCTCATTTCCGTCCCAATCCACGTTCAGCGGCTCATCGATTGACACCTCAAGCTTTGTCTTGTTGTTTCTTCGAAGATACATCAGGATTTCATTCTCAATGCACCTTGAAGCATACGTCGCAAGCTTGATGTTCTTGTCTCTGTTAAAGGTATTGATTGCCTTAATCAGACCGATTGTCCCAATCGAAATCAAATCCTCCACGCCAACGCCCGTATTGTCGAACTTCTTTGCGATATAAACCACAAGCCGTAAATTGTGCTCAATCAGCGTGGCGCGCGCCCTGTTTGCGTTCTCACCCTCCAGCCCGTTTATCATCTCGTTCTCCTCCTCGCTGTCCAGCGGGGCAGGAAGCACCTCCGAGCCGCCGATGTAGTGGATTTCATTGCTTCCCGTATTCTTGGGGTTATTTTTCTTAAGGCACAGCCTCATTTTCCCCGGCAGATATAGCTTGATAATCATCATAATACTCCTCCATTCTTCATCAATTTCACAAGTTCAGGCACTCCCCCCTATCCCATTTAAAATAATCCCTGATTTAATATCATCTGAAACGAACCGTCCCCCGACAGCCGTCCCTTATAAAGCGCTATCACGGCATTCTTTTCAACCCTCTGCCCTTCCCTGCCGCAGATAATCAGCTCCTCGACCTGCGTTCCCTCTAAAATCCCGTTCTCCTTTCCAATGCTGCGAAACGGAATAATCCGGTACTTCTGCGGCTTTGTGTGCAGCCAGCAAAGAAGCTCCTCATTTTCCTCAACGATTGACACCGGCTTGCCCGTATAGGGATCGGTGAGCACATTCCCCGTGTCAAAAAGCGCCTGAAAATCAAGCTGCCTTCCGTCCTCCACAATGCTTACCCGGTACAACCGCTTTTTTTCCTGCTTTTTATGATATGCCTGCACCAAAAGCACTGCCGCTACCAGTAAAACAGACGCCGCAAGCCGCTCCATGCGTCCAATGCCAAGCGCCGCCATGCAGTTGCCGATTTTTGTATAGACAAAGCTAAGTCCCTGAAAATATAGGATTTGCACCAAAAGCTGCCTGACCTCGCAAAACAAAAGCAGGCACATTGCCATATCCAGTACAAGCACTGACAAAATATAAGCAATCCCGTAATGCAGCCCCAGCCACAAAATCAGCACGGCTCCCGCCCCGCCCAAGACTGCCGCCGCAAAAAAACGCCACAACGCAGGCTTTTTCCCGAGCAGATACGCCACAAGCATTAGGACAAGCATGTCAAGAAGCACATTTTCTACGAAATAAACATCAATGTATACCTCATAAATTGCAATCACCTCCATCAGTGCCGGGCAACATAATCAGTATACAAAAAGTCCCATGCTTTTTTTGTCAAAGCATGAGACTAAATTAAGGTTATTTTTCGACTTTTATTTCAGAAAATCCGGTATCTTCAAGGTCTTCTCCCGCACATTGCTGCTCAAATCGCCAGTCGGCCTGATTCCCGGAATCGGCTTTTGCGGCGCGGAAGGATTTGCTCCCTGCGCATTCGGATTTTGATTAGGCTGAATGATATTCAAGCCCTGTGGTCCCTGCGGTCTGATTGGACGCACGACCGGACCGGACTGCGGTGTAACCGGAGCCTTTGGCATGGAAAAATTGTTGTTCATCTTGCCGATTGCACTGATTGGCGACACAACGGGCGGTGTCTCCTGTATTCCCGTCGCAATCACCGTAACCGCACAGGTATCCGCCATATCCTCATTGTACATCGCACCAAAAATGACATTGATGTCATCACCCGCAAGCTCGCAGATATAATCCGACGCGTCCCTTGCGTCCTGCAGCGAAATGTCGCCTGAAATATTTAAAATGACGTCCGTCGCACTGCTGATTGTCGTCTCAAGCAGCGGCGAATTTACCGCCATCTCGATTGCCTCCTTCGCCTTATCCTCGCCCTTACCGTATCCGATACCGATATGCGCGATTCCCTTGTCCTTCATAACGGTCTGAATGTCCGCGAAGTCAAGGTTAATCATGGACGGCACGTTAATTAAATCCGTAATGCCCTGTACGGACTGCTGC
Source organism: uncultured Lachnospiraceae bacterium (assembly GCA_947567595.1). Classification (GTDB taxonomy): domain Bacteria; phylum Bacillota; class Clostridia; order Lachnospirales; family Lachnospiraceae; genus COE1. The sequence goes on from CANOMQ010000003.1 coordinate 74,535, forward strand.
AATACCTCGTCTGCCTTCTTCAATGCCTCCGGCATGGTCGTACGCCTGTCCACAATCTCAAGAAGCTTATCATTTGGGATAATGATAATCGTATCCACATGCTCCTTTAACTTCTCAATGCCGGCAAGCGCGTTTGTCATACGCTTTTTCGCCTCAAAGCCAAAGGGCTTTGTCACTACGCCAACCGTCAATATTCCCATTTCCTTTGCAATCGCCGCCACAATGGGAGCCGCTCCGGTACCGGTACCGCCACCCATTCCACAGGTAACAAACACCATGTCCGCACCCTTGATGGCTTCCTTGATTTCCTCCGAGCTCTCCTCAGCCGCCTTTTCGCCAACCTCCGGCTTTGCGCCTGCGCCAAGCCCTTTCGTGAGCTTTTCCCCAATCTGTAAACACTTTGGAGCCTTGCAGAGCTTCAATGCCTGCTTGTCCGTATTTGCCCCGATAAACTCCACTCCTGTAATTGCCTCATCTATCATTCGGTTTACGGCATTATTTCCGGCACCGCCTACCCCTACTACAATGATTTTTGCTGCCGAATCCGCTTCATTTGATCTAATCTCGAGCAAGTTTCCTTCCTCCTTCATACTTTATCCTGTCTTCTAAAAATATTCCATCTAACTTATCATATAATTTTTTTCGCAATTTATCAACCTATTTTTTTACTTTTATTCATTAATCTTTAATTTTCCCGCTCAAAGGAAGTCGTTTTCTTATCCGCCGAGTAATTCTGCAAATCAAGCACCCCCTTCTCCCCCGCAAGGGACGGCAAAATTCTTGGAAGCTGCATGATTTTTTCGTCAAGGTTTTCCAGCGCCCCAATCCGCACCTTCACGCCGCCGTAGCCAAGCGTCACATGATAGTTCGCGTCAAACTGGATTTTATCGCAAATGACATCATATTTATTCAGGAGCTTTGTGATTGTCAGAATATTCTGAAAAATCTCGCTGTTTTCCACCGGAAGCTTGTCATAAAGTATGACATGGTCAAAGCTTAAGCCCGTCACCTGCGGGATTCCCTTTGTCGTCACCTTTGCCACCTCCACAATCACGCCCTCATTGTCAAAATAAAGATACCTGCCAAGGTATTCCACATACCCTGCAAGCGCCTTCTCATAGACCGTGATTTTAATGGTATCATTTGACTGGACGACAACGTCCATCGTCTCCACAAAGGGAATGCCCTCGACTTCCTTATTTTTGTATTTGAGTGACAGGTACAGCGAATTGTCGCCGAAATAGCCTGTCATAATCATCGACTGTATTTCCTTTGCGGAATAATGCTTGTTTCCGTCCACAATCACATTCTTGACCGCAAAGTGCGTCAGTAAAAAGTAGAAAACCAGCAGCAGCACATTGATGACACACAGCACAATGATGATACGTATTTTTTTCCCTGTGTCCGGGATTTTTGTAATGCTGCCGCCCTTTTTCCCGTTTCTCCTGTTAATCAACATAGCTTATCCTCGCTCCAAGCCCCTTCAAATCGCCCACAATGTCCTGATAGCCCCTTTTGATGAAGCCAATATCCGTGACCGTCGTAATCCCCTCTGCCGCAAGCCCCGCAATCACAAGCGCTGCGCCCCCGCGAAGCTCCTTGGCAATCACGCTGCGCCCCAATAGCCGTTCCACGCCCCGGACATGCACGCGCTTGTTATTTAAGACCTCAATATCCGCGCCCATGCGCACCAGCTCCTCCACCACCTTGAAACGGCTTGAGAAAATGCGCTCCTCTATCGTAAGTTCCCCCTCGCTCACACACGCGCAGGCAAGCAGCGGCGACTGCAAATCCGTCGGAAACTCCGGATAAACGCCGGTTTCCACGAACGCAACATTTTTCATTCTTCCATATTTATCTGTGCGCACAGCAATCTGGTTTTGCCCCTCATCACTCTCAACTACCGCACCCATTCTGCGCGCCAAGGCACACACACTGCGAAGCTGCCCGACAGGCGCATTTTCGAGCGTAATGCTCCCGCCTGCGCCAAGCGCCGCAAACAAATAGGTTCCCGCCACAATCCGGTCGGGAATAATCTCATACGTCACACCATGCAGCGCACTGACCTCCACGCCGTGAATAACGATTTTCCCCGTCGCAATAAAATCATAGCCGATTTCAATCCTTGCCCCCGCTTTGTTTAAAAAATCACAAAGCGTCGTTACCTCGGGCTCCCTTGCGGCATTTTGAATGACCGTCGTACCGCGCGCCGTCACCGCCGCAAGAATGGTGTTCTGTGTCGCGCCCACGCTTGGAAACGGGAACGAAATGGTGGTACCCTTAAGCTCATCGGCATACGCGTGAATGCGGTTTTTATCCGTCCAAATCTGCGCGCCCAGCTTTTCTAACCCGAACAGATGCAAATCAATCGGTCTTTTCCCGATGACACAGCCGCCGGGATAATCCACGAGCACCTCGCCAACCCGCCCAAGAAGCGCCCCCATCAACACGACTGATGAACGCATGGCACTGACATACCTTGCAGGAAGCCGGTATTCCCGTATATTTTCCGCGTCAATCAAAAGGGTGTGCTCCTGCCAGTCTAAAACCGCACCCGTGCTCTTTAGCAAATTCCCCATGCAGTCAATGTCTGTAATGCATGGAACATTTTTTAACACGCACTCGTCGGGAATCAGCACACTTGCGGCAAGAATCGGAAGCGCTGCATTCTTAGAGCCCTGTATCTGCACCGTTCCCGTCAGACGGTTTCCTCCCTCCATACAGATTGCCGAACTGCCCCCACTGCCATAAGCCATATGCTTCACCACATAAAAACAAGAATTATGATATTATATGCGGTATTTTTTGATTTGATAACCCTATTTGCAGCTCTTGCTCACATTGAGCACAATCCCGATTTCCGTCAGCAAAAAGAGCGTCGCGGTTCCCCCGTAGCTGATAAACGGCAGCGTAATGCCTGTGTTTGGTATCGTGTTTGTCACCACGGCAATGTTCAAAATCACCTGAATCGCGTAATGCGACATCACGCCGACCACCAAAAGCGAGCCAAAGCGGTCAACCGCCTTATTGGCAATGACCATGCAGCTCCAAATCAAAATCACGAACAGCAGAATAATCGCCATCGCGCCAAAAAAGCCAAGCTCCTCACAGATAATCGAGAAAATCATGTCATTTTGTGCCTCGGGAAGAAAGCCTAACTTCTGCATACTCTGCCCAAGCCCCTTCCCCCATATGCCGCCACTTCCGATGGCATACAACGCCTGAAGCGTCTGAAACGCCTTGTCTGTACTGTACGCCTCGGGATTAAGCCATGCACTCACACGCGCAAGACGAAAGCCCGAGCCTGTTGTATCCGCATTTGACGCATACATCACGACCGCAAAAACCACAGCCCCCGCTGCCGCCGCCAAGGCAAAAAACCATTTATAATCAGGCACCGCCACAAAAAGCATTGCAACCGCAATTCCCATCACGATAATAGCAGAACTCATGTTCCTTGTGATGATATAAATCAGCCCTGCAATAATTGTGGGCGGAACCATCACAATCGCAACCCCCTTTGGCGTACGGATTATATTCTTTCCCAAGCCCTCCAGCTTTTGGATAATACTCGCAAGGTAAATAATCACACCGATTTTTGCGACCTCTGCCGGCTGAAAACTGATGATTTTAAAGTCCAGCCAGCGTCTTGCACCGTTTCTTGTCACGCCAAGCGGCGTCAGCACCAAAAGAAGCAGTATGGCAGAGACCACAACCGCGATCAAATCAAATTTCTGTAAATATTTATATGGAAACTTAATCATGAACGCAAGCGCAAAAAATCCCAAAATGGTGGACTTTAGCTGATTTTTTAAATAAAATGCGGAATCGCCCATTTTCTCCCCCGCCTCATACGAGCTTGTGGAATAAATCATCAAAAGCCCGAACGCAATCAGAAACAAGACCACCGTCAGCAGAATATAGTCCATGTTATGCCTGCTATGGCGGATTTGCACCTGCTTTTTTGACATCGTTTTTGCCACGCTATCACTCCTTGCTCTCTGTTATGCTAAACCGTTCACGTATTCCTTAAACTGCTCCCCTCTGACCTCGTAATTGGGAAACATCCCCCAGCTTGCGCACGCAGGCGACAGCAGCACCGCGTCCCCGGGACATGCCTCCCGCACACAGACCTCGAGCGCCTCCTCAAACGTATCCGCAAACAAAATATCCTCCTTTGGAAAACCGCATTTCCCGGCACACGCCGCAATTGCCTCCCGTGTCTGACCAATCAGCACAAGCTTTTTTACCTTGTTGTCAAAGCTGTTAATCCAGTCGTCATATTCGCTGCCCTTGTCGTACCCGCCGCCGATTAAAACCGTCGGTCTATCCATTGCCTTAATGCCCTGAATTGCCGCGTCGGTGTTTGTCGCCTTCGAGTCGTTATAATACACCACGCCATTCTTTTCCGCCACAAACTCAATCCGGTGCTCCACCGCCACAAACCGCTTAATCGTTGCAAGGATATTTGCCATCGGCACACCCGCGCTCATGCTGACCGCGATTGCCGCCATGACATTCTCAATGTTGCAAAGCCCCACAAGGTTCATGTCCGTCTTGACATTTAACAGACGCTGCACCGTTTTGTCCTTTGCAAGGTAAATATCCTCACCCTCATAAAAAAAGCCGTTGTCGAGCCGCCTTGCCGAGGAAAAATAAATCACCGAAGCCGGACAGCGCTCCCCAAACGCTCTTGTGTACGCATTCTCATAATTCAGGATACAAAAATCGTCCTTCGTCTGGTTTAGGGTAATTGCTTCCTTTGCCGCCACATAATTTTCCATTGTATGGTGCCTGTTCAAATGGTCGGGCGTGATATTTAAAATGGCGGATACCTTCGGGTGAAAATGCTCAATCGTTTCTAACTGGAAGCTCGAAATTTCCGCAACGGATACCGTATCCTGTGTCATTAAGGGCGCCGCTTCCGTATAGGGATTTCCGATATTGCCCACTATGAACGTATGTTCGAAATGTTCCTCCATAATCTGCCCGACAAGGGAGGTCGTCGTCGTTTTTCCGTTTGTCCCTGTAATTGCAAGAACCGTTCCCTTGGTAAAATTGTAGGCAAGCTCAATCTCGCCCCATATGTGGATTTGCTGTTCCTTCATATATAATACAAAGTCCGCGTCCACAGGCACGCCCGGGCTGAGCACGCAAAGCTCCACGTCTTTTGTAAGCTCCTTTGGAAAGGCTCCCGTCACAAGCTGCGCCTTTGTCGCAAAGCCAAGCTTTTCGGAAAGCCGTTTTCTGACCTCCTTAGCATTGACCTTGTCATTTTCATCATATATCACCGGAATTGCGCCGTTTTGCTCGAGCAGCACGGCGGAGCCAATTCCGCTTTTTCCGGTTCCCACCACGATAACTCTCTTGTTGTTTATCGCAATCATCGATTTTCCTCCATTCTGTTACTGATAATGTTTCTCCTTTAAATAAGGAAGGATATTTTCAAAAAGCTGTCTTACAATCGGCGCCGCAATCTGCCCGCCATAGTAAGTCCCCTGCGGCGTATCAATGATTGCAAGTGCCATAACCTGCGGGTCGTCTGCCGGTGCAAAGCCCAGAAACGAGGCAATGTACCTTCCCGTGCCTCTTGGAAGCGTCTGACTGGTCGCTGTCTTTCCGCCCACGCGAAAGCCCTCCACATAGCCGTTTTTCCCGCCGCCGTTCTCCACCACCTGCTCTAACACATAGCGCATTTTTTGGGTGGTATCCTCCGAGACAAGCGGGTCGGAAAGCGGATAGACAAACTCCTCAATCGTCCCGTTTTCCTCATTGACAGCCTTCACCCCGAAATGCGGCGTCACAGCGCCTTTTCCGTTGATAATCCCTGCAACGGTCGCCATTAAGCGAATGGGGGTAATCTGAAAGGACTGCCCGAAGGAGATGGTCGCAAGCTCCACGTCCCCGATTTTGTCAGGCTGGTGCATGATTGTCCCCGCTTCACCCGGCAGGTCGATTCCGGTCTTTTGCCGCAGTCCGAATTTTGTAAAATATTCATAATAACGGTCAACGCCGATACGCAGCCCGACCGTGATAAAAACAGGGTTGCACGAATTCATGACGGCGTGCACAAAGTCTTCCGCCCCATGCCCCGCAACCTTGTGACAACGGATTTTGCGGTCGTCAACAATGATAAAGCCGGGGCACGAAAAATTGTCGTTCAGGGTTACGGCGCCGCTCTCTAACCCCGCTGCCGCCGTGATAATCTTAAAGGTGGAGCCCGGCTCGTAGGTATCGTTGATACAGCCGTTTCGCCACATCTGATTAAAGGTATCCTGCGTTTCGGGCTGTCCTGCAAACTCCTGCGTCAGCACAAACGGCTCATTCAGATCAAATTCCGGCACGTCCGTCATCGCAAGGATTTCACCGTTTTTTACATTCATCACAATAATCGAGACACCCCTTGCCTGCTTTGTCTCATACGCCTGCTTTGCAAGCTGTGTCGCGTATTTTTGGATATTCACATCAATACTCACATACAAATCGCTGCCCGCGACCGGCTCGCGCCTGCGCTCGCCCATGCCGTCAAGTTCAATCCCCTTTGCGTCGGTGAGCGTCAGGATTTTTCCCTTCGTTCCGGTCAGGTATTTCTCATAGCTCACCTCAAGCCCGATAATGCCCTGATTGTCCCCGCCCGTAAAGCCAAGCACCTTCGAGGCAAGCTCCCCGTAAGGGTAATAACGTTTGTAATCCTCATCAACCTTTACGCCCGCAAGGTCTAAGTCCCTGATTTGGTCGCCCATTTCCTTGCTTACATTACTCTTAATGCGTTCCCGTGAGCTTCTTTTTTCTACCTGCTTTCTGACATACTCCTCGGAAAGCCCAAGCTTGTTGCTCAAAACCTCAATGACCTTTTCCGGCTCCTTCACCTGACTGTGTATGACCGAAACCGTACATACGGTCTTATTGTCGGCAAGCACCGTTCCCGTCGCGTCAATAATCCTTCCGCGCGCCGCCTTGATGTCGCGCTCGCGCTCATGAAGCTCCTGTGCCTGCTCACTGTAATATTCGGAGCGAAAAATCATCAGATACCCCACGCGCACGCCCAATGCCAGCAACGCAGCCACTGACAGCACGCAGATGATAAAGGTTTTTCTCTTCTGTACCGTCATGTTGCGCCTTGCAGTGCTGTTGATAACGGTCATATAATCCACCACAACCAAAAGCGATTGCTACTATTTTATGAGCAGGCGCGCGGATATATGATAGGCACGCCAGCTCTTATGTTCCGCCATCTTCCGCAGGCGCCGCGCCGTCCGCGTCCTGCGCGTCGCCACCCTCACCGCCTTCGCTATCGCCGCCCTCATAATGATAATCCATTTCCGCCTTCTCTCCGGTAACGGGGTCTATCAGCTCCCCGGTCTCGGGGTCTACGACGTAAAACGGTTTCCCGCCGCCATCTGCCCTGTCCTCACCTTCATTCTCCTTGCCGTCCGCGTCCTGTCCGTCGCCGCCATCGCCGCCTTCTGCGTCCGCGTCGGGGTTATCCTTATCCGCATTGTCGCCGTCCTGTCCGTCCTTGTTCTGACTGTCACTAGCGACAATATTTCCAAGCAGGTTGTCAAGCTCTTCCTGCTCCGCAATCGTCATTTCCTCTGTCCTTGTAATATGCAGATAGGGAAGAACCTCCGTCAGGACATTTTTTATAATTCCCGTCGCATAGGTCGCGTGCGGCTGGTCTGCTACATTTGGCTCATTAATCACGCAATACGCCACAATCTGCGGGTCGTCTGCGGGCGCAAAGCCGATAAAAGAAACGACATAATGCTTTTTATCCCTCGGAACCTTCTCCGCCGTACCCGTCTTTCCGCCTATCGCGTAACCTGCGGGACGCGCCGAACGTCCGGTTCCCTGTGCCACTGCCGCGTATAAATACTGCCTCATCTGCTCCGAGGTTGTTGATGATATGGTCTGCTTCAATACACGCGGTTCAATGTTTTTTACCGTATCGCCGTTTGAATTGATAATCTTGCTGACCACATGTGGTTCATAATAATACCCGCCGTTAATGACAGACGAAAATGCCGTCGCCATCTCAATCATCGTGACATTGAAGCCCTGCCCGAATGATGAGGTTGCAAGCTCCACAGGTCCCATCGTGCTTTCATTAAATACCAGCGAAGCCGTTCTTGCCTCACCTGCAAGGTCAATATTGGTTTTTAATCCGATGTTAAATATTTTTTCAAATTCCAGCAGGTTCTTTGCGCCAATCGCCTCACCCATTTTCATAAACGCCACATTGCAGGACTGCTCTAGCGAGCCGCTCACATCAAGCGTTCCATGACCTGACAATACATTACAGCTAATGTCCCTGTCCTGCACATTGAGTCCTCCGCCGCACTCGTACGTTTCGTTTCCGACAATCCTGCCTGTCTCAAGCCCTGTCGCAAGCGTCAGCGCCTTTGCCGTGGAGCCCGGCTCATAGGTATCGGAAATGCAGAAGTTACGCCAAAGCTCATTGAGCGTCTTATAATAGGTATCTTCCTCCTCCATCTGTTTAATCTGCTGCTCCGTATAGTACATGCTCAAATCCTTTGGATTGTTTAAATCATAATTCGGATAGCTTGCCATCGAAAGTATGTTTCCATTATTGCAGTCCATTATAATAAAGCCAATGTCAAATGCTCCAAGCCCCTCACGTGCCTCGTTCATATGTTCGTCATTAAACTGCTTGATATACTTCTCAACAATCGCCTGTATATTCGCGTCAATCGTTGACACAAGCGTATACCCGTCCATCGCCGCCACGGTTGTCCGCTCCAAAATCGCGTCGTCATTGAGATACCCGTACTCCCTGCCGTTCGTGCCGTTTAGCACATCATTGTAATACTCCTCGAGCCCGAACTGCCCGTTATTGTCCGTCCCTGTAAAGCCAATCACGTCGCAGGCAAGCGTATTGTTGGGGTAGCGCCGGATATACTCCTCTTCAAACCAAATGCCATGATTGATAATCCCCACCCGTTCCTCTTCCGAAGCCTTTACATTATTCTGACGCGCCTGCTCATTGTACGTCTTTTTGTACTCCTCAAAAACCTCACGCTCCTCATACGGAATTCTTTTTTTAAGCACATAATACTGCGACGTGGGGTTTTCCTTCACATATTTCGTAAGCTCCCCGCGGTCTAAGCCAAAGCACTGCGCAAGCGCGTCAAGCATTGGCTCCTCGTTTTTCTCATCGTCCAGCATGACCCTGCAGTCCAGTACCACATTGTAGACCTTTTCGCTTGTGGCAAGGATTGTGCCGTTTGCGTCCAAAATGCTTCCCCGCTTGAACGGGAGCGTTTTGCTGTTATAATCAAGGTGAGACAGGATTTTTTTCTGATAATCATTGCGGTTGTCACGCGTCAAAACATACAGTCTTGCCCCCAACCCCGCAAAAGCCAGCAGAATGATTAACATCATAACTGCCAGCTTCATTGTTTTTACCTTTTGCAGATTTTTATCCTTTTTCCTTTTTTTTCTGTTCTTCTTAGCTGTCATTCAATCACCTTAATTTGAACTGCCGCGCAGCTCCTATTGCGGAATATCGCTGTACTGGCGCACATAGTCGTTCCCTTCTCCCGTATATTGTACGACCTGCCCCTCCTTCGCGTATTTCATTCCCAGCTCGCTGACTGCAATCCGCTTTATCTCCTCCAAATCCACATTACTCATAATCTTGGTATAGGTTTCGTCATTTGCAAGCTTTAGCTCGTTTAACCTGCTCTCCAAATCGGCAATCGTATTGATATGGTTGGTGATGTCCGACTGCATTTTGACATAGCCCATAAGCAGCCCGCTGACAATCAGAACCGCTGCCACCATCACCGCAATATACCCCTTATTCATGGGTGCAGCCTTGACAACCATACGCCGCGAATGCGCCCTTCGCCCGTCAGGCGGCGCCTGCCTGCGGTGTTGTTGCCCGTCCTCTCTTGGTGTTAGCTTCCTTGCCGCACTGCCGTCTACGTAGTATTGTGTATTTCGTCTGTTTGCTCCCCTTCCTGACACATCCGCATTTCTCATTTTCACAATATCCTTCCTGTCATATCCATTCCTGCCTAAATCCGCTCAAATACCCGCAGCTTTGCGCTCTTTGCACGCGGATTTTCCTCCAGTTCTTCCTCCGATGGAAGGATTGCCTTTCTTGGCACCGCCCTTCCGTATGGTACTTTCCCACACACGCACACCGGAAAATCTGCCGGACACTTACAGGGATTTTCCATTTCCCTGTAGAAATTCTTCACAATCCTGTCTTCTAACGAATGGAACGTAATAATGCACAGCCGCCCCCACGGGTTGAGCAAATCAATCATGTCCGCAAGCGAGTCGCGCAGCACATTCAGCTCATTGTTGCACTCAATGCGGATTGCCTGAAACGTCCGTTTGGACGGGTGTCCGCCTACCGCGCGCATTTTCGCGGGAATTGCCGCCTTGATGATGTCGTTTAATTCAAAGGTCGTCTCAATCGGCTTTTTTGCCCGCTCCGATACGATGTGCTTTGCAATGTTCTTTGCGAACTGATCCTCTCCGTAATCCCTGATAATCCGGTAAAGATCCATCTCGTCGTAATCGTTTATAATGTCCTTTGCCGTAAGCTTCTGGCGCTGATCCATACGCATGTCCAGCGGTGTATCGTATTTATAAGTAAATCCCCTTTCTGCATTGTCAAGCTGATACGACGATACGCCCAAATCGAGCACTATGCCGTCAACCTTGTCCACGCCATACTCCTTCAGCGCTTCCTTTGCATTGCAGTAATTGTTTCTGATAATCGTAACCTTGTCGCCAAATTCCTCCAAGCGGTTCTTTGCGGCAGCAATTGCGTCGGCGTCCTGATCAATGCCGAACAGCCTGCCGTTCTCCCCAAGCCTCCTGCACACCTCATAGGCGTGTCCACCGCCGCCGAGGGTACCGTCCAAATATACACCCTCCGGCATGATGTGCAGTGAATCGATTGTTTCGTTCAATAATACTGACGTATGTTTAAACTCCATGTCATTTCCCCATTTTTTGAATTGTTGTTTGTAGGTTCCATCGGTAACTCTTTTTCACGTGTCTCCTTAAGACTTATAATTGGAACTCTCCCAAATTCCGTGTCACGTTAAAGCCCCCCAGCTTTAAATCATAAGTCCCAGCTCTGACATATGTTCTGCGATATCATCCATATCGTCGTATTCCGAGGCATCCTCCCATCTATCTTTGCTCCAGATTTCGATTCGTTCCCCTACTCCTAAAAGAACTACTTGACTTTCCAAAGCTGCAAACTCCCTTAACACGGACGGTATCAGTATTCTCCCTTGTTTATCCACTTCCACGTCTACTGCAACGGCGAGGAAAAAGCGGCTAAATTTCCGGGAATACTTATTTGAAAGCGGTAAAGTCTTTAGTGTCGCCTCAAAAGCAGACCACTCTGCGTTGCCGTACACAAACAGGCAGCCGTCAAGTCCCTTCGTCACAACGAAATTCTCTCCTAAAATCTCGCGGAACTTTGAAGGAATAATCAGCCTGCCTTTCGTGTCTATCGTATGATTGTATTCACCCTTGAACATGCCAATCACCACCACTTTGTGTCAGTCTACACCACTTTGCTCCACTTTTACCCACTTTTTACCACTTTCAAGTATTATCTTACATGAAAAGTACGAAAATAACAAGTCTTTATTTGCGGGTATGAATTTTATCGCCTTTATTATGGCAAAAAATTATGTCATCATGCCCCTAAATCTTGTGCGGCAAACAAATTTTCCATACCATATTTTGTCATGCAAGCAGTTTCGTGGTGGCAAATCCCACAAAATTTCGTCCCAAATCTTATTTATTTTGTCACGTATGCTTTGTCCATAAAGGATTTTTTTCGAAGTGGTTTTGTGGTACACTATTTTATAAGAATAAAGAAGGGACATCATAATAAATGGAAGAAAAAAAATTTGCACTACTGATTGACAGTGATAATATCAGTGCCGGGTATATCAAGCTCATTCTCGACGAGCTTTCCAAGTATGGCACCGTAACCTATAAACGCATTTACGGGGACTGGACGCGCTCAAACGCCGCGAAGTGGAAGGACGTGCTGCTTGCAAACTCCATCAACCCCGTACAGCAGTACAGCTACACCAGCGGCAAAAACGCGACGGACTCCGCGATGATTATCGACGCGATGGACATTTTGTACTCCGGCCATGTCAGCGGCTTCTGCCTTGCCTCAAGCGACAGTGATTTCACGCGCCTTGCCATGCGCCTTCGGGAATCGGGCATGTACGTCATCGGCATGGGTGAGCGCAAAACACCGGAGCCGTTCCGCTCGGCATGTGAGAAGTTCGTGCTGCTTGACCTCTTAGCCAATGTGGAATCGGCGCAGTCTGCCGCTTCGTCCAAAAAATCCGCGACCGTGGAGGACGCGCTCACGCCGCTCTCGGAAATCGAGCAGGCAATTGTGCGCATTATCAGCGACAACGGCGACGACGGGACTTCGATGGACATCGGTGAACTTGGAAGCAGGCTTTCCAAGATGTATCCCTCCTTTGATGTCAGGAACTATGAGTACACAAAGTTTTCCAAGTTTTTGGAGGCGGCAGAGTTCAAGAAATCCATCTCACTCAAATTCTCGGAAAGCACCGTTACCGCATATTTACAAACGGGCAATGTGACGCTTGAGGATATTCGGCAGGAGGTCATTTCGATTTTAAGGAACTGCGAAAATCATGTCATTAATGTGGGGGAATTAAATCAGAAGCTGATGCGCAAGTACCCTGATTTCAATATCGCAAGCTATGGGTATGCGAAGTTTTCCAAAATGGTGGGGGATTTTAAGGAATGTAAGCTTTCGAATGCAAGTAAGAATATTTCGTTGAAAAATGGGAATGTAAAATAGTATGAATTAGGGCTGTGCATAAAAAAGAAGGCTGTCTTTCCTGTTCAGACAAAGCCTTCTTTTTGTGTTTCGAACTTATATTCTATTCATGTCTTAACGCCTCAATCGGGCTAAGCTTTGCCGCCTTTCTTGCGGGATAAATGCCAAAGAAAATACCAATCAGCGACGAAAATCCGGTCGCCACAAGAATGACCTTCGGGTCAATGACCGCCTGCATATTGCCCATTCCCATGCTTGACGCGATACTGCAAATTCCCCTTGCGCCCATAATCCCGAGCACAATCCCGACAAAGCCGCCAATCAGCGTGATAATCACCGCCTCCATCAGAAACTGGAACAAAATCGAGCCGGTCTTTGCACCGAGCGCCTTTCGGATACCGATTTCCTTTGTCCGCTCCGTCACCGACACGAGCATGATGTTCATAACGCCGATACCGCCTACAATCAGCGCAATGCCTGCCACCAGCATGATAAAAATGGTAACGTAATTTAAAATATCACTGATCATGCCGACCTGACTTGCCATATCCATGCTCTGTATATAGTCCTTTCCGCGCACATTGTATCTTGCCTCAAGCAAATTCTGCACCTGCCTTGAAATATCCGTCACGTATTCGGAAGAATCCGCGAAAATAATAAACGAGCTAAACTCCTCCGTATAATATCCGTACAGCTCCTCCAACAGCGTAATCGGAATTTCCATCGTCACATCGCCGTAGCTTCCCATTGTCATATCCTTTGCAAGGGAGTCGTCGTCCCTTTTGACGCCCACAATCGTAAAATCCTCCGTGACGCCCCACATGCTCATGCTCAAATCAAGCCCCACGACGTCCGTCGTACCAAACAGCTTCTTTGCGCCGCGCTCGTTAATCACGCACACCTTTGCGCCGCTCTGACTCTCGGTTTTGTTGAAATAACGCCCTTTCGCAATTGGAGCACCGTCGTAAAACTGCATGGACTCGTTGCCAAACATCGGCGCAACGCTGAACGTCCCCTTTGTCGTCTGCGCACTGCCGTTTGCCCCCATACGCCAAATATCCGTCGCGCCTTTTACGTGCGGCACTTTCTCGTAAATCGCATCAATGTCGTCGTCATTAAACATAATGCTGTCCGCCTCGTCCGCCGGAACGTCCGCGTAAATCTGAATAAATCCGCCGACCAGCGCGTCAAGCTGTCCGCTGATACCGACCTTAAAGCCGTTTCCTGCCGACACAATCAGGATAACCGACGAAATACCGATAATGATACCAAGCATTGTCAGAAAGGAACGCGCCTTGTTGCTCTTGATATTCATCAGGGCGATTTTGATATATTCCCATAACCTAGCCATTGTCCGTCTCACCCTCCGTCTGTGTCTGCGTCTCCATATTTTCATCAGTGCCCGCTTCGCCGCCCATATCACTCATGTCAGGCGAAGGCATACCTGTCACTGCCATGCCCTCGTCCAGCCCTGAACCATAGACTGCGGTCGTCACAATCTCCTGACCGAGGGAAAGACCGTCCAGAATCTGTATGTAAGCCTCCGACGAAATGCCGATTGTCACATATTGCTTCACCAAAGCGCCATTCTCAATCAGATAGCAGAATGCGCCCTGACTGTCCACGTTCACCGCCTCGACGGGAACCTGCATAACGCCCTTTTCGCTTGCCGTCAAAATCTTGAGCTTTGCGTCAAGACCAAGATAAATGTTCTCGTCGGGATTATCGATATGTACCTGCGCCGCAACCGTCGCCGTACCGGACGAATTTTCCTCCGCGATATGGTTGATTTTTGTCACCGAACCCGTGTAGCTTTTGCCCGAAATGATAATCTCCGCAGGCTGCCCGATGGCAAGCGTCTCAAGCGCGTATTTCGACGCCTGAAACTCGACGCACACATCGTCAATGCTCTCAAGCACCAAGCACTTTGTGCCCTCCTGCACCGGAGCGCCCTCTTCCACGGCAAGCTCGGAAACAACGCCGTTGTAGCCCGCCGTAAAGCCGTTTAACGCTTCTTCGTATTTTTTCTGCGCGTCCTCACTTTCCAACACCGCCTTTTCCCTGTTTAACTCATATCCTGCCATCTTCGTGCCGTTTTCCAAAGCAGCCTCCGCACTTGACTTGGCGCTTTTTGCCTCGGTAAGCAGCTCCTCATAATCCGCGAGGTCTTTCTTTGCCTGTGTCAGAAGCTTCTCCCAGCCATAATCCGTCTTATAGTCCGAAAGCAGACTCAGCTCATTGTTCAGCTTGTTCAGCTCATTCTGTTTTTCGACCTTCTTGCGCGTCAGCGCGTCAAAATCCGTGTCCTCCTCCGGTACCTGCATTGCCAAATCGTACGCGTTCATTTCCTTTTCCGTACTGTAAATCTTTGCATACAAATCCGCACGCTTTAGCGCCGTTACATCCGTAATGCCGTTTGTCAAATCGTCAATGTACTGCTCATAGCGGTCAACCGTCTCCTGATACGTTGCAATGTCCGCCTCTGCCTGTGTCAGCTTTGCGCGCTGCTCGTTATTGTACTGCACGGTTGAATTGTAATCCGCTGAGCTGATTTTGCCCTCCAGCTCGCTTTTCTGCTTTGCGTAGGCAACCGCCTCCTTGTCAAAGCACAAGAGCACGTCGCCTGTCTTAACGATGTCGCCCTTTTCCACCTCGATTTCCTCCACCTTCGCGTCCGCGGGCGCAAAAAATGTCGTTGACTCCTCCGCCATCACCTTGCCGCTGATACTAAGCTGCGTGTCAATGTCGCCTGTCGATACGGTCTGCGTGTACACCGGAATGCCCTGCGCCGCATTCTTGGACGCAAGGACGCTGCGCGCGATAAGGATTAGTACAATCACCACCGGAATGGCGATTTTGAGCCATTTCTTCTTGCGCTTTGGCGTGTGCTTTGCGCCCTCATTGTTTTTTGCTTTTTTCTCGTTCTTACGCATTGTCTGTTTCCTCCCCTGTTATTTCTTCCTCAATTTGTGTCACAATCTGTTTGGTGTCCGCCACGATTTTGCCGTCGCGGATTTGAATGACGCGGTCTGCCTGTTCCGCAATCTCGTTGTCATGCGTAATCAGAATGACCGTTCTGCCCTCGCTGTGCAGCTCCCGTAAAATCTGCATGATTTCCTTTGTGGAATTGGAGTCCAGATTTCCGGTCGGCTCATCGGCAAGGATAATCGGCGGCGCCTGCGCAATCGCCCTTGCAATCGCCACCCTCTGCTGCTGCCCGCCCGACATCTGCGCCGGTTTATGGTCAAGACGGTGCGCAAGCCCTACCTTTTCGAGTGCGTTCAGCGCAAGCCGCTCCCGCTCCTTTTTGCCCACGCCGCGGTAGATAAGCGGCAGCGTGACATTTTCCACGGCGGTCAGGTTCTGAATTAAGTTAAAGCCCTGAAAGATAAACCCGATTTCCCTGTTGCGCACGTCCGAAAGCTCATCGTCGTTCATGTCGGACACGTCAACGCCGTGCAGCGTATAGGTTCCGGTTGTCGGCACGTCGAGGCAGCCGAGCATATTCATTAAGGTTGACTTCCCCGAACCCGAATGCCCGATAATGGCGACAAACTCCTGCTCGCAGATGGTGAGGTCCACGCCGTCGAGCGCGCGCACCTCGTTCTCGCCGGGGTTATAGATTTTGCGCATATCGCTGATTTCGATTAATGTGTTTTCCGTTTTCATTTTTTATGCCTTTCTATGACTTTTCATGGTTTTCATGACTTTGTGTGGCTTATCATGGCTTATTATGACTTGCCATGACTGTAAATTTTGTAAATTTTTCCCCATACGGTTTTCTTAGTTTTTTATCATAGCACTGTTGTTTTATTTTGTCTTTAATATTTTCTTAATTTTAGTTTAATTTGTGACTTCTTAAAATTTTATAAAAGATGGGGGTGTTTTATAAAATTTTTATGAAGGAATGGTTGTATTTTTATAAAATTCCGCGTTTGTCTGTATTAGTACAATTGGCACAGATTGAATATATCTCATTTTTTAGCAGATGTCAATATTCTGCTTTCGTCGGTTTGTGCCATACAAAGTATCTCATAGAAATCTTTCTGTATTCTTTCAAATTGGAGAGGGAAATCTAACAGTTTTGTAAGATTTTCGGGGAACCGGACAGCGCAGATGTTTTCTTTACATTCTTGAATGGCAATGCTAAAATAAGATTAACAAAATGATAATAAGGTTTCAAAATCGGGAGGGCGCAAAATGCAGCGGTATTTTAACACAGAAGGACAGTGCAAGCCGGACGTACACTACATGGTAGGGCTTGAGGACAGGCTGGACAAAATAAAACGCTTATATGTTGACAGAGGAAAATACTTTGTCATCAACAGGGGCAGGCAGTATGGAAAAACAACCACACTCCGACTTCTGACCGCGTATCTAAAAGACGAGTATATTGCCCTTTTTATCGACTTCCAAAAAATCGGAACAGAAGAATTTCAGAATGCCGCGACTTTTATTCCTGCCTTTATTGATTTATTTTCCACAGCATTTCATAGAACAAACACAGCACAGCAGGATGAATTGCTCCAGCCATTGATGGATATGCTGGAAAATGAAAAAAACCTGAGTCTGCGTGAACTGTTTACCCGGCTTGGCAGGCTTTGCGAAAACGCCCCAAAGCCTGTTGTGCTCATGATTGACGAGGTGGACAGTGCGTCCAACAATCAGGTATTTCTTGACTTTCTCGCCGTGCTTAGAGGGTGCTACCTTGACCGGGATAATAGTCCTATTTTCCAGTCCGTAATTCTTGCCGGAGTGTATGATATTAAAAATTTAAAGCTGAAATTACGACCGGACTCGAAACATCAATATAATAGTCCATGGAACATTGCAGCGGATTTTAATATTGATATGGGATTCAGTGCCAGACAAATTGCGGATATGCTTGGTGCATATGAAGCGGATTATCAAACAGGTATGGATGTTGCGGCAGTTGCAAAGGAAATCTACCAATACACCTCGGGATACCCCTACTTGGTATCGGCTATTTGTAAAATGATGGACGAAAGACTGCCGGAGTTTAAGGAGTTTGCAGATGGCAGGGTTTGGTGCAGGGACGGGATTGTGGCAGCAGTAAATATAATACTAAAATCCAATACGCCACTGTTTGACAGCATGACAAAACAGCTTGATACCTACAAGGATTTACGGCAAACGGCTGAAGAAATTTTGTATTTAGGAAAACCCATATCTTATAGCCCCGATATAAAATCCATAAATATCGGTGCGATGTTTGGTTATTTCAAAGAAGAAAATGGTCATGTGATGATTGCCAACCGCATTTTTGAAATGCGGATGTTAAATATGTTTATTGCAGCAGAGTCGTTGGACAGTACTGCATTCGCATATGGTCAGCGTGACAGAAACCAGTTTGTCAGGAACGGAAAGCTTGATATGGATTTAGTGTTAGAAAAATTCGTAGAATACTTTCACGATATTTATGGCGATAATGATGAAAAATTCATCGAAGCTTACGGAAGAAAGTTTTTCCTTCTATATTTGAAACCAATTATCAATGGCACGGGCAATTATTATTTGGAAGCACAGACGCGGGATTCCGGTCGGACGGATGTCATTATTGATTATTTAGGCGAGCAGTTTGTTGTGGAGCTGAAAATCCGGCATGGAACGGAATACAATGAGAGAGGCGAAGAACAGCTTATCGGCTATCTTGAATATTTCCATCGGAAAAAAGGGTATATGCTTAGCTTTAATTTTAATAAGAAGAAACAAATCGGTGTAAAGACGATTACGCTTGGGGATAGAACAATTATTGAGGCGGTAGTCTGATTTTTACGATCTGCTTTTTTGTATGCTAAAGAAGCTATTCAGAAATGTTTTGGGATTTATTTTTCAGATACTTAGGACATCAAAAAGCCTGATAGAAGCTGTAAAATCGCTTTTTATCAGGCTTTTTGTCGTCAATATTTTATTCGTACCATAGCTTACATAGCTTACACAACCGCTTCCACAATCACTTTATCGCCAATTTGGATTTCCCGCACTCCTGTTTCCTTATTTTTGTTAAAGTTAAAACTCAACATATAGCCCTTATCCTTATGGTAATAATCCAAATAATCCGTAAGCTGTCGTTCGCCTCTTTCGTTGTATTCACTGCCATGCCAAATTTTCAGCTCAACGATGAACTGTTCCCCAAGATAATCAACTATGACATCCGTCCGCCGTTCATCCCTTGTCTGTGCCTCAATGTAGTAATTCCCTGTTCCGTTGATGATGGGCTTTAAATATATCAGGAAAATCTTTCGTCCCTGTTTTTCAATCAATTTTTCATCTTTCTGCCCGTAAATTTCAGTAAAATACGTGACAAACTTTTTCAGCACCAGCTCCATGTCAAGCATGTTGTCCTTTATAAAGCCAATCCTGTCACTGCCTCCCTGTGCATAAACATCACTGTTGATTGCTTCCTTTGCCATGAACATGTTTAAAAGACACATTTCAAACATCCTGTTAGCGATTGCCACATGACCGTTTTCTTCCTTCAAAAAGCCAAACATATTGCCTAAGTTAATGGATTTCTCTTCAAGGCTGAACGGTATTTTCTTACCGCAATATATAATGTCCTCCACGATTTTATACAAATCAGCATATGTGTCAAGCTGCTTTGCCATGCTTTCAAACAGTGGAGAGCTTTTCTTCAATATAATGCTTACCGCCTTCTCAATGCCCTGCTTCGTCCATGTTTTTTGCATTGTTTCAAAGCCCTCGGTTCCAATAATCTTTTCATCTAGCTGTTTGCAGATTGAGGAAACGAGAACGGGGTAACCTGATGTGTATTGATAAATCTCCTCTGCCACACCTTGGACATCCATTGCGGTCTGATGGTCCACTTCGTATTCTTCGAGCATTTTTGCAATCTGCAGCGGTGAAAAACTCATGTCAATGTCAAAATCAGCAGCTATGTTCCACGGACTGTTGTACTGATGCTGCGAGTCAGGGCGCAGTTTTAATTTTAGATTTTTTATATCGTACACACCAGCAAGAATAACAGAGTGGAAAATTGGTGTTTTGTCACGTTTTAAATAATAGCCTCTTAGTTGTGCGAGGAAATCGATGAATACCTGATTGTTTGATGCACTGTCTATTTCATCTATCATTAATACAATCGGGAGCGAACTCATTTCACACATCCTGCTCAGACACGCAAACAAAGCTTTCAGACTAGTGCCCTTTTTTTCAATAAATTCTTCCAGTACTTTTAAAGCTATATCATAATCCAATTTGTTAAATTGAAACGCTTGAAGAAGCACTTCCCCAAAAGCATGCACAAACGTAGGTTCATCCACAAAATCCCCAGTTCCAAGCTGCTGAAAATCAAGCGACAGCACAATATAATCGTCCTTTAGATATTCCTCCAAAGCACTCAGTGTCGTAGTTTTTCCATATTGGCGTCCCCTGTTGATGACAAAATAGCTGCCATAATCAATAAAATCTTCCTTGATTTTTTTTAACCTGTCATCCAGCTGAACCATATAATGTCTTTTCGGACTGCATGAACCTGTTATATTAAACCTGCGCTTCATCTCTTCTTCCTCCGGCACATGAAATAATTGCTATGGTAATTATTTTAACATTATACCAAAGATATGTAAACAGATGAAAAAGCTTAATTCCCCCGCACCTTATGCCAATTATGTTGTTATCATTACCTTAATATAATCTTCCCTTTTGTCGCGCATAAGTAGAAAGCCGTCTTCCGCGTTTTGGAGGAGTAATCCATGGGAAATCAGCTCTTTTGGAAGTATTTTTTTGTGTTCCAGTCTTTCCAGCACATAATGCCAGTCATCGTTACTTTCATGCGTAAAGGACGAGTTCCATGTTCCTGTTATCGTGAGCTGGTTTCGCAGGATTTTCCAGTAAACCGGTTTTTCCAGTGTCATGTCCGAGTATGGGTTGCCGACCATGCAGATACGCCCCTGTGGTGCCGTCAGGTCAACCGCCTGCGAAAAGGTCTCGTTTCTGCCCACGCACTCAAAAAATACATCCGCGCCTGCTTTGTCCGTATGCCAGAGTATCCATTCGGGGACGTTTTCGGTCCTGCTGTCACAGTAACGGTTTGCATCAAGCCCGAGCCTTATGATTGTGTTTTTCTGGAATTCCTTGTTTCCTATTACAAGAATGTTCTCAATACCTGCCTCTCTTAGGAACAGGTACAGCAGCATTCCGATTGTTCCGAGACCTAAAATGACAGCCGTGTCATTTTTATGCAGTTCTATCCGGCGCATTGCGTGTACTGCCACTGCCATCGGTTCGAGCATTGCCGCTTCCTCATACGATACGTTGTCGGGAAGTTCGATTAAATTCCATTCCGGCACTGCAACGTATTGCGCAAAGCCGCCGTCCCTGCGCGAGCCGAGGTAGCTGTAATTGCGGCATAATTCATAATGGTGGTTCTGGCACTGTTTGCAGCTTCCACACGGGATAAGCGGGAAAATACCGACACGTCTGTTTTTCCAGTTTATGTCAGCCCCCTCTCCCGTTTCTGCCACCTGCCCTGAAAACTCATGCCCCGGTATCAGGGGGTGGGTATGCGCGCCTGTCCGGTATATCCTCGGAATGTCCGAGCCGCAGATGCCTGCCGCCTTTACCGCGACCAGTACCTGACCTTCTGCGGGCTGTGGCTTTTCCACATCTCCAAACCGTATCCTGTTCACGTCCTGTAAAACCCATGCTTTCATATGTTCCCCTTTCAGCCTTCCGGATATCGTTCCTCTTCCTTTTGTTTTTTTACAATCTCCCTGAAGCGTTCCAAGTCTTCCGGGGTCGTAATCTCGCAGAATACCAAAATCCACGAAATTTACAAACAATAGCACAAAAAACTGCTGCAGGCTATCACACCCCGATATTCCGCAGCAGTTTTTTCTATGAAACTTTCTTATTCTTTCCCATCCCAACAATACGTACAAAGCTTACACCGCTCCAACCCCGTCGCGTCGAGCATGTCATCTAGCCGGTTAAACCGCAGCGATGTAAAATTGAGCTCCTTGCGGATTTCCTCAACCATCTGCTCATACTTTTGCGACTCTGGATTTGCATACTCCTGCAAAATCTCGTCCGTGACTTCCCCGTTCTCAAGCCGTTCAATCACGCGCCGCGTTATCAAATCCATCTCCGAAGACGAGCGCGAAAAATTCAGATACTTACACCCGTACAGAAGCGGCGGACACGCCGGACGGATGTGTACCTCCTTCGCCCCGCTCTGATACAGAAACTCCGTCGTTTCCCGAAGCTGTGTTCCCCGGACAATCGAATCGTCAATCAGAAGCAGGCTCTTATCCTGAATGAGCTCGTCAACCGCAAGCAGTTTCATTCTCGCAATCAAATCGCGCCTGCTCTGAATGGTCGGCATAAACGAGCGCGGCCATGTCGGCGTGTATTTGATAAACGGTCTTGAAAACGGTATCCCCGACTCGTTCGCGTACCCTACCGCGTGCGCAATTCCCGAATCAGGCACGCCTGCCACCGTATCCGGCGACACGTTGTCGCGCTGCGCCATTTTCGCCCCGCAGTTATAACGCATCTGCTCCACGCCCACGCCCTCGTAAGAGCTGGAAGGATAGCCATAATATACCCACAAAAACGTGCAGATTTTCAAATTTTCATCATTCGGGTTGGAAAGTGTCAGACACTCCCGCTCCGTGAGAATTACAATCTCGCCCGATCCAAGCTCCTTATAATCACTGTAGCCTAGATTTTTATAGGCAAAATTTTCAAAGGACACACAAAAGCCGTCCTCTTTTTTGCCAATTACAACAGGCGTCCTGCCGTGCTTGTCGCGCGCGGCGTAAATCCCAGCCTTGTTCATCAAAATAATCGAAAGCGAACCGTCAATGACCTCGAGTGCGAAATTAATACCCTCTATCAGGTTTTCCTTGCGGTTAATCAGCGCCGCCACAAGCTCGGTTGCGTTGACCTCACCTCCGCTCATTTCAAGGAAATGCGCATGTCCGACATCAAACAGACGCTGAATAAGCTCCTCCGTATTATTGATTTTTCCTACGGTCGTAATTGCGTATGTGCCATGATGGGAGCGGATAATTAAAGGCTGCGGCTCATAATCCGAGATACAGCCGATACCGTAATTCCCATGCATTTCGTGAAAATCCTTGTCAAACTTCGTCCGAAAAGGCGCATTCTCTATATTGTGAATGGCGCGGTTAAACCCGTCCTTTCCATACACTGCCATACCGCCCCGCCTTGTGCCCAAGTGGGAATGGTAATCAATTCCAAAAAATAAATCAAACACACAATCCTGCTGTGATACTACACCAAAAAAGCCGCCCATTTTTAACCTCGTTTCCGTTTCTTCTTATTACTAATTGATAACAATATAAAAAAGCCTACACTTATATTTAGCCAAAAGAACACGGAATTGTCAACAGCTTTTTACGCATAAAATATCAGAATGAGCACAAACAAAAGCACCACGCTGACCGCCGCAAGCCACAGACCGTTTCGTCCGAACGCCTCCCGGTATGCCTCCCTACCGTATTTTTTCATGAGCAGCCTTGTTTTAACACGAAAATATGCCAAATACAGCAATAAAATGCCCAAAATAAGACATATGCCAAATGGGTATAAGGGCATGGCGTAAAAGATATTCAGCCAAAGCACCGTGTCCGCAATCCATACCACGCAGTCAAGCAGTGCCGCAAGCCACACCGCTTTCCCAAAATCCGGGGCTTTTTTCTTTTCACGATGCGCCCTATCCCAGCCGATTTCTATTTTTATTGATAACATTATCCAACCTTATCTCTGAATATACGCCGTATAATCAGGCTTTTCTTCCTTATTTTCCGCAATCTGCCGTTCATAGTCTGCATCGTACTTTCCGTAAAAATAAACCTCCAAAAGCTCCTTAAAATCAGCCATGCGCTTTACGCCATGCGCAATGCCGTTCTCGTCAAGATAGCCCGCCCGTTTCCAGTCAAACTCGGTCTGGTTAAAGCTGCGAAGCGTACCGTCGCTTAAATCAATGCAGAGCGTCCCGTCCCACTCGCCGATTGGCACGAGCCCACGAATGCTTTCCAAATCAAGCCCTACCAAATCCGCATTCGTGCAGACCTCCCGGAAGCTCTCCATCAGCCCGTATAGATTGTTCAGCGGATTTTCCCTCGGAAGCGGAGTAAGCTCAATCCACCAAAGCCCTTTTTCACAGTTTTCCTGTATATTCTCAAGTCCGTCAACAGGAATTGGCGCACAAATCACCGAGAAATCATAGCAGTACGCCGAAAGGAACACCCGAAAAAGCGACGGCAGCTTCACGTCAAACCGCTTTTCAAATGCATCAAGCTCCTCATCTGTCACTGTGGAAGGCGAAAGCATCGTCTCCTTCGCCACGCCTCTTTGCACAAGCGCCTCAAATGCCCCGTTTACAAAACGCAATTCTTCTTTCCTTGTCATATCTCTCTCCCATTTCATCAAAGCCTTAAGCTTATGGTCACACAAGCTTTTTGTCAGTCCTCAAGCTTGTAACACTATATCACAAAAAATCCGTTTTGGTTTACCACGGGCGAAATTCACCTATGCTACGGCGAAATCCGTTCTGATTTCTCATCTACATACAACACAATCCGCACCTGAAAGATTTGATGTTCCTCCTTGATTTCCATCTCTCCATGATACCGCTCCACGACGCAGCGCACATTTGCAATCCCCATTCCATGCACCGCCGTATCGTCCTCCTTCGTGGAAAGATAGCGGTTTCCCTCCTTTTTTAGCTGCCCTGCATAGCTGTTTTCAATATCAATCAAAAGCATTCCAATTTTGTAGCGGATTTGCACCTTCAAATACTGCTCCCTCGTCTGCCTTGCCGCAAGGATTGCATTGTCCAACAGATTTCCCAAAATCACGTTCAGGTCAAACGACTCGATGGAAAGCTCTTTTGGAATGCTCACCCTGCACGATACGCTGCCAAGCTCTTTTTTGGCATTGTCCAGCATCAGGTTGAGCAGGCTGTCTATATCCGCGTTTCCACTCGAAACATACTCCTTGGAATACGTCATGAACTCGTCCATGCGCCTGATATATTCCTTGATTTCATCTGCGTCCTCGCGCTCCGCCAAAAGCATCAGCTCATTTAAATGGTGTTTTAAATCGTGGCGCAGTCCCCTTACCTTTTCCTGCGAATGCTTCATGACCTCCATCTGATTGGAATACCCTGCAAGCTGTCTTTTGGCGCCCTCACTCTGCGCAGCCGCAAGCCTCATTTTTCGGATTTGTGCCTCGGCAAGCTCCGCAAGCTGCTCCCAAAGGTACATGAAAAGCAGCAGGAGAATGGCTTTTGCAGCCAGAAACGTATCTGAACGCATGTTTTGGTCAAACAATATGAGCAGATACCCAATCATCATCTCGCAGAAAACATAGCTTGCATAGATGAACAGCGTGAGTGAAAGCTTTTTTAGAAACGGCGCCTCATACTGCCAAGTGAGCAGGAAAATAATCAGAAAAACGGACAGGCTTTCCAAGTGCTGCGGAAGCTCTGGGTTCACAAACACAAGCCACAGCAGCATGAGCAGGTAGGTGAAAAGCTCCTTTCCAAGAAAAATGCTGTCCGTTCCTAAAAAATAGTGCATATATTTATAAAAGACATACAAAATCACATCAATCCCCCCAGTTAAATTCCGAAATCTGTCTGCGCACTTCCTTCCTGTACGGCTGGCTGATGTTTAGTACCACCCCGCCTGTCAGCGTCACCGACTCATAGGTGCAGGTCCGCATATGGTCCAAATTGATAATATAGGACTGGTGGATTTGGATAAAATGGTCGGGAAGCTTGGGCAGGATATCGCGCAGACGCCCGTTAAACACAAGCACCTCGTCCGGCGTCATGATATTTATTTTTTTGTTGTCGCTTGAAAAGTAGAGAATGTCCTTACACTGCACCGTTCCGTAAATCCCCTTTGCATGGTACTCAAAAATCTGCTTCTTTCTGCGGTGAAGCTTTAACGCCTCCTCCATGATTTCCGCCACATCTTCATACTGTATCGGCTTTATCAGAAAATCAATCGGACGGATTTTAAACAGCTCCATCGCATAGCTGCTCTTTGAGGAGATATAGGCAATCGCAAGGTCATGGTTTTCCAGCGTATTCCTGATATATCTGCCCACCTCTATGCCGCTCGTCGTGACAAGCTCTATATCAAGAAACAGCAGGTCGGGCGCTGCCGCACCCACCGCCTCACAGAGCGCCTCCCCCGTGTGCCAAAGGGTGGTCTCAAGCGCAAGCATATGGCGCTTTGCATACTCGCGGACCATTTTTTCAATTTCCATGCACGTGTTTTTCTCGTCATCGCAAATCCCTATTTTATACATGTAAGCCTCCTTTTTCCTGATACGCCCCTGCATAAATACGCAAAAAAGCCGGACACCACCGGCTTTTTCCTGATAACGGTTCCACTGATTATTTAATCACCATTCCAAGCGTTCCCATAATATATGCAATCTGACTGTCCACGGTCTTTGCCGACACACCGATGGTCTGTGCTGTCACCTTTAAGCCCTCCAGTGTGTATACAATATTTCTTGCAGCCTCCGACGGGCTTTCACAGACCATCCACTCCTGCGCCACGCCGTCCGCAATGAGCTGCTCCAACATTTTTACAGTCTCCACAAAATGCTTTTTTGCCGGCAAATCATTGTCGGAAAGCTTATTTTCAAACATATATTCATATATTGCAATGGAAAGGTTGCCCTTCTTTTTCAAAATCTCTTTCTTTTGCTCATCAAGGTACATCAGAAGAATTTCACCGGGATTGGCGTCCTTTGCCGCAGGTGCCTTAAGCACGGTCTGATTTTCCTGCTCTAACACTGCCTCAAAAAGCTCCTTCGTGTTCGCAAAATAGAGATACAGCCCTCCTCTGCTGATACCACACGCCTCCACGATGTCCTTCATGGTGACCGCCCTGTAGCCGTTCTGATAGAAAACCTCCCTTGCAGCCTCCACAATCCTGTTTTTCTTCTGTAATGACTTGTCTCCCATAGTACCAGCCATACTCCTTTCTAAGCCTTCCTGTCCCGATTTCAAACCACAGCCTTAGTGCCCTGTGTCATGCCAGTGGATTTCTGATATCCATCAAATCCTTTAGCTTCAACAATAACGCCAGATATACGCCGTTTGACACCCCTTCTGACCACACCGCGCCCTTCACGTCACCGCGCAGCACATATTTGGAAAGAATGTCGCCGATTACGGATATCTCCTGCAAAGAGCAGGCATCGATTACCCGCAGCTCGTCCTTTGCCGTCTTGATGCGGTATCTTGAATACGTATATACATAATTGCGGTTCATAAAGTCCGTCGTCCGGATTTCCTTGATAAACCCAAGGAGCGTGGAGTCATAAACAGGTACCGCCATTGAGCTGTTTTCGATGCCTTCCCCGTTATAAATGCCTGATGACACGCCTCCGCTTGTCTTTTGAAGCCACGGCAGAAACTTTAACAATCGTTCCACGTCTTCCTTATAGCAGATTATGATTTCTTCCCTTGAAAGTCTCAGACTTTCCGCCATGTCAATTTCCTCCCTATCTAAAACACATCTTTCTTATACACATCGTTATCTCTTGCCGAATACGCTCATTATAACACATTCTCTGCAAAAATACAGCCGATAATGTCACATTTTCTTAAAATATTAGTAATGTTGTTTATTTTAACCGCGTACTCTTCCCCGCCTCATACGCTCTTTTTCGCTCGTCAACAATGCTCTGATATCCGGCTTTCGCATACTCCGCCGCAAGCCTGTCGTACAGCAACTCAAAGCTCTGCGGGCTGCACTTCGTAATCCGGCAGCGGTACTCGGCATACAAATCCAGCAGCGTCGCCTGATACCTTGACACGGATTCCAGCGCGACCGCAAAATTGCAGTCAGACACCGCATAGCCTGCCTCCGCCGCCTCAAGCTGCCCGTAATAGTTTTCAATCATCTCCTGCGTAAAGTCCTGCGGAATATTTTTCGGCGTGCTTGCCGCCACGATATCCTCAATGTTTCCTGTTGTCCTTGTCTCTGTCGTGATACACCAGTAGTCCTTGTTATTGCCACCCCCCTGCGCGCGCTCACCCGCATAGCCTGCAACAGGTGTCGGAACGCCGTTTTTTGTCAGGATATAATGTTCCCCGGCATTTCCCCACTGCATGGTGAACAGATTTTTGTCAAGCGTGAGCCATTCCATGTACATCCATGCCGCCTTGATTTGCTCCGCACTTGCCTTAGACGAAAAGCCGACCATCATGCCAAACGGGTTATTCGCGCGCAGTGCTGGGACGGTGCCGCCCTCGCGGTCCACAACATTTTTCGTGATTTTCACCGCTAGCTCTCCGTCCGGGTTTTGCTCATAAAAAGCGTTTACCCAGTCCAAATCCGCCGCAATGTATCCCTGATAATAAAGCGTCTTTCCATCTACAAAATTGCTTCTTGCCGTCTCTTCGTCAATCGTGTCAAAGTCCGGCTCGATTAAGCCCAGATTGTATTTTTCATTTTCCCTGCGAAGCAGCTTCCTGTTTGCCTCGTCCCCGAGTGCGGGAATTGCGTAGTCGCCATAGCACGCCCAGTTTTCCTCATCAAGCGGAAACGTCCTGTACTCATAATTGCGGTCCACGCCGGAGCCTGATATCATTTTCCCGCCGCAGGGGTGCTGACAGATGCCGCTGCTTTTGAGCTTCAGCAGCATTTCCCGCTCGTCCTTCCAGTTGTCCGGATAGGCTTCATATCCGATTTGGCGAAGCCAGTCCTTCCGGTACAGTGTCACAAAGGCGTAATCCGTGTTGTAATACGGTCTCTGCGCCAGTGCGAAATACGTTTTGCCGTCAAGACTGGTATACGAAAGCAGCCCTAAGTTGACCATACGCTGATAATAGGTTGGTGCTATTTTCATAAAATCGTCAAAGGAGAACTCTGTAAGATACCCCTGATTTGCCCACTGTGCCGCCTTCGGGAAATCATATTCCATCAGGATTGTCGGAAGCGCGTCCTCCTGCGCCAAGGCTTCATAATCTGCCAAAACATCTGTACGATTAATTGCAACGTACTCCACGGTAATGTTGTACCTGTCCCCGAAATTTTCCTGAACCCACCTCGTCCAGTAATTGTCCGTCACGTCCGGCGCATCGGCAATGTGCCTGTCATATACGGGAATTTTAATCGTCACATTCTCGTCAAATGCGCTCCAGCCATCAATCCCCACCACGATTTCCGATTCACTGTAATCCGCTTCGGGAACCGTACTGTCGGCCTGCCCTGACTGCTCTGCGTCCTGCTTTTGCAGCGGTTCTTCCTTTAAGATCACTTCCTGTTGTGTTTGCCCGCACCCTGCAAACAGCGCGGCAGACACCGCACCTGCCAGCATCGCCGCCCTGAACCTGTTTTTCTTAAGTATGGTCATAGAAGCTTCTCCTCATTCGAGATTCAATATCAAATGTTGTGTTTTATCCAATTTTTGCAAAGCGAAACCCACTGCTCACACTGCGGTTCAATCGCATTTTTATCAAGCATCGTCGTCTCCTCCGTCGCAAGCGACAAGCCATGAATCCCCTGCGGGAATACATGGTACTCAAAGCGTACCCCTGCCTTGCGCAGTGCCCTTGCAAACAGGAGTGAATTTTCAAGCGGTACCGAGGTATCCTCACAGGTATGCCACATAAAGACCGGAGGAACCTTGTCCGTCACCTGTTTTTCAAGGCTGAGCAGCATGGCAAGCTCCTCTGACGACTGGCTTCCCATAAGCCGCTCAAACGACGGCCTGTGCGCATACGCCCCCCATGTAATCACCGGATAGGCAAGAATTAACCCATTGGGACGATAGCTGCTCTTTTCCATTCCGGTCTTTTTGGAAAACCAGTCCTGCGCCCAAAAGCAGCCAAGACAGCCCGCCAAATGACCGCCTGCGGAAAAGCCTGCCACAATAATCTTATCCTTATCGATTGCATACGCGTCGGCATGCTCCCGGATATAGGCAACCGTCCATGCCAGCTCCAGCAAGGGCAGGGGGTGCTCCATGCCGTCCCCTACCACGTCATATTGGAGAACCGCCGCATGATAGCCGGCAGCAAGGAACTGGAACGCAACCGGCTCCCCCTCCCGGACAGAAACATGCTCATAGCCGCCCCCCGGGCAAATCAGTATCATCGGACGTTTCCGCTCCCCGTATAATTCCGGATAATTCTCCTGTATGTAAAGCGAAAGCCTTGCCTTCACCGCTTTTTTGACATCCACATTGACCTGTTCAAATTTCATCTTTTTTTCTCCTATTGGTAAAGCACCGGTCTACCCTTCTGCGCAATTGCAATATACGTTTTTCCCTCATTGAGCTGGATTTCGTTTCCAAAATCATCATAGTAAACCGTCGGCAGATAGTCGCCCATCTTCTGCCATGTCACATGAATGCACCTGCCCTTTGTAAAATAATACCCGTCCTCCGTATTGTCAATATTTTGGAACGCAAGATAGCCCTTCGCGTCAAGTCCGACCCATTTTGTGTTCTGCACAAGCACATTTGCAAACTTAAGCTGCTCCCCGTTTAAGCCGTCCGTCTGCGGCTTCCCGTGAAGGGATTTGTAATACAAGCCGTCCGCGGGATTATAGGTAAACGCACTCTTTGTATAGGTAAAAATCTGTGACAAATCAATCACATTCGCCGTTGCCGCGGCAGCGCCGTACTGCTCCAACGTATTGATGCCCGGTGCAAAGGTAAAGTGCTTTGGATTGTAAACACCCTCCCTGATGTTCAGCGGATAGCCTAACTGCGCACACGCATTGACAATTCCCGGCGCACTGGTATAGGCATTGTGCGGTGCCTTTCTGTCCGTTGTCCTGAAAAATGCCTCCGCTCCCGGTGTTCCGCCTGCAACGCCGTACTGCTGCGCTCCCGTAATGTTGGTAATATCCGGCGCCATAATCCGGTCCTTCATATAGACAACACCGCCAAAATGCACCAAAATCGGGTCCCACTCCGTAGCCTCCGGTAAATAATAAGCACGGCAGCTTCTCACATTTCCGATTTTGGAAAGACCTGTCCAGTCATCGATGACTGCCATCTGTCTTGAAATTTCGCCCTCTTCCATGATTTCATATAAAATCTTGGCGTTGCTGATACCATAGGAAGGCTGTGCAATCCTGTCGGTCGGCATCATCACCGCGATTGGTCTGATGGCTGCCTGCTCCGCGGGAATCCACTCATTTGTATACACGCTTCTAACAAACCCTGCCGCCGCGAACGCCTCCTCCGGCGTGGGCTGTGGTAACGTCTGTGGAAGTGCTGCCTGTGCAGTCTCCTCAGCCGCATGAACAATTGTTCCTTTTCCAAATCCCGTGCCCGAAAGCGACACTGCCACTGCTGCCGCAAGCACTGCCGCGGTTATTCTTTTCATCCATTTTTTTCCCTTCATTCCTAAAACCTCCGCTTTTCATCTTTTTTATTGACTACGATATGTCTCTATCATAATACAACTTTACAAAATAATACAGTTCTTTTTTATCCCCTTTTTTATTTTTCCACATCTTTTTTGGGAAACTGAATTTTGGCACGCGCCGTTGCCGTCGTTTCGTCAACCTGCTCCTCGTCCTGATAGCGCCTGATTTCCCCTAAAAATGCCTCCCCATACTTTTCATATTTCGCCTCACCCACACCGCTGATTTCCAAAAACTGCTGCCTGTTTTTTGGCAGATACATGCTCATTTCCTTAATCGTCTTATCCGTAAAAATCACATACGCAGGCACGCTGTTTTGCTTTGCAATGCTGTTTCGAAACACACGCAGGCGCTCATAGAGCACCGGATTTTCGGAAACCGCCCGCTTTATGGGCTGCGGCTTTTTGAGCTTCACCGTTCCATCATAGGACGGATAGCGCTCCACCTGCTCCTGATATTCCTGCGCCGCAAGCTTTTTCAGGCAGTTCCCGCAGTTTCCGCAAAAGCTCTGCGCCCGCTCCCCGAAGTAATTGAGCATAAACTTCCTATAACAATACCTTGTGTGGCAGTAAAACGTCATCTGCTTTAACCGCTCCCTGTCCTTTTCCAAGACCTGTTCAAGCTGCGTCTTGCTAAGCTCCTCATTCTCGCGGTTATTCTCAATGAAATACTGGTTGGTATGTACATCCTGCGGATTGTAAATCAGATAACATGACGCCTTTTCGCCGTCACGCCCTGCACGTCCCGCCTCCTGATAATAGCTTTCCATGTTTTTTGGCATATTGTAGTGAATGACAAACCGCACGTCAGGCTTGTCAATTCCCATGCCAAACGCGTTGGTTGCCACCATAATCCGCGCCCTGTCCGAGGTAAACGCGTCCTGATTGCGCACACGCTCCTCGTCCGTCATGCCCGCGTGGTACTTTGCCGCCTCAATCCCGCGCTCCGCCAAGAGCCCGTGCACCTCCTCCACAAGCTTTCTTGTAATGCAGTAGATAATGCCGCTCTCGTCGTAATGCTCGCGCAAAATCTGAAAAAGCGCGGCTTTTCTGTCCTTTGCGTGCTTGACATAAAAAGAGAGGTTCGTCCTGTCAAACCCCGTCGTGACAATTTGGGGATTTTGGAGCTGCAAAATGTTCATCACATCATTTTGTACCTCCTTCGTCGCGGTCGCCGTAAACGCCCCAAGCACCGGACGCTTTTTGAGCTGATTCACAAAATCAACGATTTTTAAGTAGCTTGGGCGAAAATCCTGTCCCCACTGGGAGACGCAGTGCACCTCGTCCACACTGATAAAAGATATGTCCGCGTTTTGGGCAAAACCAAGAAAAGACTCCGTAAGCAGTCTCTCCGGAGCCACATAAATAATCTTATATTTTCCGCCCTTTGCAAAATCAAGCGCCTTAAAATACTGTCCCTGTGTCAGTGAGCTGTTCAGGTATGCCGCGTACACGCCCACCTGATTGAGCGCCGCCACCTGATCCTTCATTAAGCTGATTAGCGGTGAAATCACAAGCGTGATGCCGGGTAACATCAGCGCCGGAATTTGGTAACATACCGACTTTCCCGCACCGGTAGGCATAATGCCAAACACGTCCCTTCCCGCCAAAACCGCGTCAATCACCGTCTCCTGACCGCTCCGGAACGCGTCGTAGCCAAAATATTTTTTTAATACCTCGTATTTGTTATCCATTGTCGTCCTAGTCCCTGTTTCTCTTGTAATCAACGGCACGCCGAAGCTTCGTCTTAAGCCGCTGCAGCGCATTGTCCGTCGATTTTTCGTCCCTTGCGAGCACCCTTGCAATCTGCGAGTAGCTCATTCCCGTGATGTAAAGGTCAAGCACCTGCTTTTCAAAACCGCTAAGCTCCTTTTCGATAATCGCCTCAATCTGTGCGACATTTTCCTTGTCGATAAACAGCTTTTCGGGATCGGTCTCGACCTCCGATTCAAGGATATTGACAAGCTGTGTCCCCCGCTCGTCGCCCTCCTGCTCCGCCATGCTTGCGTACAGCGAGATATACGTGTTGAGCGGCGCGTGCTTCTCCCGCCGCGACGCCTGTACCGCATTGTACATCTGCCTTGAAATACACAAATCGGCAAACGTGTAAAAATTCGCGTCGCGCCCCGCGTCGTAATCCCGTACCGCCTTAAACAGCCCAATCATGCCCTCCTGTATCAGGTCGTCGTTATCCGCGCCCAAGATATACATGGATTTCGCCTTTTTGCGCACAAGGTTTTTGTACTTGTCCATAATAAAATCCGTAATGCCGTTCTCGCCCTGCCGCAGCCTGTCAATCAGCTCCTCGTCTGATATTCCTTTATATTTTTCCGTCACGTTTCCCTCCGGTAAAAAATGCCGCACTTTTTACGACATTCTCTGTCTGACAATCTCATAGGCAAGCACGCCTGCCGCCACCGACGCGTTCAGCGAGTCAATGTCGCCTTTCATCGGAATGGACGCGACAAAATCGCACCGCTCCTTCACAAGCCGTCCCACGCCTTCCCCTTCATTTCCGATGACAAGCCCAATTGCACCCTTCAAATCAAGCTGATACATGCAGGTGCCGTCCATATCGGCGCACACAAACCACAGCCCCTCCTTTTTCAGCTCCTCCATCGTCTTTGACAAATTCGTCACTCTTGCCACGGGGGTATAATTCAGCGCACCCGCAGACGCCTTCGCCACCGTCGCGGTCAGCCCTGCCGCGCGGTTCTTTGGGATAATGACGCCATGCGCCCCCGCAAGATTTGACGTTCGGATAATCGCGCCCAAATTGTGCGGGTCCT
Organism: uncultured Lachnospiraceae bacterium; assembly: GCA_947567595.1. Taxonomy (GTDB): domain Bacteria; phylum Bacillota; class Clostridia; order Lachnospirales; family Lachnospiraceae; genus COE1. The sequence goes on from CANOMQ010000003.1 coordinate 108,577, forward strand.
CGATATTGTCCAGCAGTATCACAAACGGCGGCTCGTCCTTCTCGCGCGCGATGGCAAGAATGTCCTCCACCTGTGCATATTTGTACGCCGCCATATAAGCAATGACGCCCTGATGCTTTCCTGTCTCGCTCAACTGGTCAAGGCGCTCGCTTGTTACATATTTCACAATCGTGTCGTGCTTTCTTGCCTCCCGCTTAATCGTCTGAATGGGTCCGTCCTGCGCCCCGTCCAGTATCAAAAGCTTATCAATCGTTTTTCCCGCGCGAAATGCCTCAATCACGGCATTCCTGCCCTCTATCGTAAATTCCTCGTATCGCATAAACTTCCCGTTTCCTTTTTCATCGTTCGCCCGTTACAGCGCAACCCCTGCAAGCTCCAAGGCGCTCTTCACAATTTCAATCACCCGTTCCATGTCATTCTTTAAGAAAAGATACCCGCAAAGCGCCTCAAAGCCCGTCGCCTTCCTGTAATCCGAAAGGCTTGCGTTCTTCGCCGTGGAATTTGTCTTTGTATTCCTGCCGCGCCTGTAGATGTTTTTCTCCTCCTCGCTCAGCGTGTCATAGACTGCCTCAATCAGCTTCGCCTGCGTCTCGGCACAGACAATTTTTGTGGTATGCTTATGCAGGGAATTTGTGGGACGCTGTCCCTGTTCGACAATGACCGTCCTGACAATCAGCTCAAACACCGCGTCGCCGATATAGGCAAACGTGAGCGGGGAATACGTCCTTAAGTCTGCCTCCCCGCCGCCAAAGGCAGCGCGTATTTCAGAAAGTGTATCTCCCATCGTTGTTATCCATTTTCCTTTCGCCAATTACAGACTACTTTATTTTTTTCCACTTCACGCCCTCGCGCGTATCCTCGAGTGCAATGCCCTTTTCAAGCAGTTCGTTACGGATTGCGTCCGCCTTTGCAAAGTCCTTTTCCTTCTTTGCCGCCTTGCGCTCCTCAATCCTTGCAAGCACATACGCCTCAAGCTCCCCGTCCACCGCGTTGTCCGCTTCCTTTGCGGCGTGCGTGGTCGTAAGGTCAAGCGAGAGCACCTCGTCAAAGCTCTTTGCAAGCGCATATTTCGTGGCGTCTGACATCTCATCTTTGAGCATATCATAAAGCACAGTAATCGCCATAGAAGAATTTAAATCATCACAAAGCGCATCTTCAAATTTTCCCCTGTACCAGTCAAATTTTTCCTTGTCAACCGCACCCTCTTTGTCCAGCGTCCCGATTTTTTTCACAAGCTTATCATATGCCCCGCTCATGTTGTCAAGCACCTCGTAGGAAAACTCCAAGGGCTTCCTGTAATGCGACTGTAGGCAGAAAAAGCGGTATACCAGCGGATTGTATTCCTTTTTCTCCAAAAGCGATACCGTGAGGAAATCGCCCTTTGACTTGCTCATTTTTCCCGACTTGTCATTCAAATGGTGCACATGGAACCAGTAATTGCACCACTTATGACCGACATAAGCCTCGCTCTGCGCAATCTCGTTTGTGTGGTGCGGGAAAATATTGTCCACGCCGCCGCAGTGAATGTCCATGTATTCCCCCAAATGCTTCATGCTGATACACGAGCACTCGATATGCCAGCCCGGATACCCTACCCCCCAAGGGCTTTCCCATTTCAACTCCTGCGCGTCAAATTTTGACTTCGTAAACCAAAGCACAAAATCGCTCTTGTTCTTCTTGTTCGCGTCCTCCTCCACGTCATCGCGCACGCCGACCAAAAGCTCCTTCTCGCTCTGACTTGAGAACACATAGTAATCGTCCAGCTTTGACGTGTCAAAGTAAATGTTCCCGCCGCTCTCATAGGCATAACCTTTTTCCAGCAGAACCGTTATCATATGGATAAACTCCGCAATACAGTTCGTCGCAGGCTCCACCACATCGGGCGTCTTGATGTTGAGCTTTTTGCAGTCGCTAAAAAACGCATCCGTATAAAATTTCGCAATCTCCATCACCGATTTGTGCTCTCTCTTCGCCCCCGCAAGCATTTTGTCCTCGCCCGTATCCGCGTCGCTTGACAAATGCCCCACGTCCGTGATATTCATGACGCGCTTCACATCATAGCCGATATAGCGTAGCGTCTTTTCCAGCAAATCCTCCATAATGTAGCTTCTCAAATTGCCGATATGCGCAAAGTGATAAACCGTCGGGCCGCAGGTATACATCGCCACCTTCCCGTCCTCATTCGGGATAAACTGCTCCACCTTTTTGGTCAGTGTATTGTAAAAGGATAATCTGTTTTCCATTTTTGTAACCGTACTCCTTTCAAAGTCTGCAAATCGTTTCGTTTTGCTTATGTAGTTTCATTCGTATGCTCTGTCGTATTTTTATCCGTATTTTTTTCCGTATTCTCAAGCGCCTTGCGCAATTGCTTCATCTGTTTTTCAAGCTCGATGATACGGTTTGCCATCTGCGTGTTTTCGTACTGCAACGTCCTGATATCCTCGTTTACGGGGTCGGGAAGGTCAACCTGATTTAAGTCCTCTCGCACTAACTTCTGATTGTTGCGCCTTACCACTCTGCCCGGCACGCCGACAACCGTGCAGTTTGGCGGTACCTCCTCGATGACTACGCTTCCCGCGCCAACCTTGGAATTTTCGCCCACCTTAAATGAGCCGATAATCTTTGCACCCGCGCTAATCATCACATTGTCGCCGATGGTCGGGTGACGCTTCCCATGTTCCTTTCCCGTACCGCCAAGCGTCACGCCCTGATAGAGCGTGACGTTGTTTCCCACGACCGCCGTTTCTCCGATAATCACGCCGTTCCCGTGGTCAATGAAAAAATTTTCTCCAATCTCCGCGCCCGGGTGGATTTCAATGCCTGTCTTTCGGACGGCACGCTGTGAAACCCACCTTGCAAGGAAATAATGCCCGTTTTTGTAGAGCTTATGCGCAATTCTGTAATGGAGCATGACTTTAAAGCTCGGATAGAGAAAAACCTCCATATTGGAATGGATTGCCGGGTCACGCTCCCTGATGACCTTGATTTCATTTTGAATATTTTTAATGAATCCCATTTTGATGTCCTTTTTACATTGACATTAATTTTTTTCAATATTGACTGCCGTATTGAGGGCAATTTCCATCATCTGTGTAAAGGAGTTCTGCCGTTCCTCTGCCGTCGTCTCTTCCCCAGTTACAAGACTATCCGAAACCGTGAGAATTGCAAGCGCGTTCTTGCCGCAGCGCGCCGCGTTCATGTAAAGCGCCGCCGCTTCCATTTCCACGCAGAGCACGCCCATTTTCTGCCAGCCCGCATTGGCGTCCTTGCTGTCGTTGTAAAATACGTCCGACGAAAGGATATTCCCTACATGGTAATTTGCCCCCACCGCTTCTGCCTGCGCGATTGCCTCCTTCATCAAAGGATAGCTTGCAATCGGTGCGAACGTGCCGCCAAGCCCGTACTGGCTTGCGTAGTTGGAGTTGGTACACGCGCCCATGCCAATCACAATGTCACGCACATGGACTTTTTCCTGCATTGCCCCGGTTGAACCAATCCGCATGATGTTTTCCACATTGAAAAAGTTGAACAGCTCATAGGTGTAAATTCCGGTTGTCGGCATTCCCATACCGCTTGCCATGACGCTGACTTTTGTTCCTTTATAAGTGCCTGTATAGCCCTGTATTCCCCTGATATTGTTTACAAGCTGCGCATTTTCCAAAAAATTTTCCGCAATAAATTTGGAACGCAGCGGATCGCCCGGCATTAATACGGTTTTCCCAAACGCGTCCGCCTCGGCATTTATATGCGGTGTTGTAATCATTGACATAACGTATTCCTCCATTCTTTTATCTGTCGTTTTATTTTGTATTTGTATAAGGTTGCAACAGCGTAAATCATCAAAACAAAAAGCTTTGCTTTTTATTCGTAAATAATCTGAGATTTCTTACATCCGCCGCAGCCTTCACAGTTCTGCTCCCCTGTCTGTTTTGTCGGTTGCAACGTAACTTTGGAAGCTTCCATCGTCGCCATCTCCCTTGGACTTGTGAGCATACAAACCGCCTGCGCCGATATTCCCTTGCCTTCCCCCGTAAAGCCAAGTCCTTCCTCAGTTGTCGCCTTTACGTTAATCTGATCAATCCCAATATGCAGCGCATTCGCAATATTCTCCCGCATTTGATCAATATGCGGGCGCATTTTCGGTGCCTGTGCGATAATCGTGGCATCAATGTTTTCAATAAAGAACATATTTTCTCCCAGCAATGCACCTACCCGCTCCAAAAGCAAAATACTCGAAATTCCTTTGTACGCCGGATCGGTGTCCGGAAAATGTTTCCCAATATCCCCAAGCGCCGCAGCGCCCAAAAGCGCGTCAGATATCGCATGAAGCAGCACATCCGCGTCCGAATGCCCCAAAAGTCCAAGCGCATATGGAATTGTCACACCGCCGATAATCAAATCCCGTCCTTCCACCAAGCGGTGTACGTCATACCCCATTCCTATCCTCATGAAAACCCCCCCATACCTTTACCATGCAGCAATCTATTGATACCTTCATTATGATACCATTATAATGATTTTCCATTCAAATTAAAACGATTTTGGAACAGAAAGTGTAACCTGTGTTTTACTCCATTCGCACTGCGAAACCTTTGGTATCCATTGCGTATCAAACGAGAAGGTTCCTTTTAAATACGACACAAAATCAAATGGTGATGTTGGCACAGGCCCCCACTCAAATAGATTACCCGGTATTTCAAAATAAAAATCCCTGTCCGCATAAATTCCAACGCACGAATCCCGTCTAGGATTTTTCCTGTCTACCATTGAAAAAAATAAAGGGTTCTTTTGGTCTTTGGGAATCGCAAGGCAAAATTCCTTATCTGACTTCTGACTCAACCAGTCCAAAATGTTTTGATAATCCCAAAAGTTCACATAATGCGGAACACCTTCAAAATCCGGGAACTCCAAATAAATCCATGATGTATCATCCGGCAGGCATGTGTAGAGAAAGTCACACTCAATTGATATTTCATCAGAACTGATTTCTGCATACTCTCTCAACATCGTATCAATCTCATCAAAAGTTATATTATGTAACAGCATTGCTTTTCGATACTGCGTTAAATCCGGCCACCATTCCGGAGCTGGTCTGTAACCCGCCTCCATTTCCGGCGTCTTTTTATTATTTTTCTCTTTCCCAAACAGTTTCATTATTCCCACGATAAAATCCCTCCTGATTTATCAGCTTATCTGTTAGGTCTTACTAACTTATCAAATCCCGCAAGCAACTCCAGTACAATATCAAAGAGCTTATCACAATCGCCCTCCCGCACGCCTTCAATATTGAGCGGCATTTGCGGGTCATGCAGCGACATACGAAGCAAAAGCCACCCCTTTACCTCGTCCGAATCAAACGTAATACGGATACCCTCATACGAATTGGGCGCAATCTGATACCCTTTCGCTTTTGCCCTTTCCTCGAATGTATTCAGCGCATTTTGTCCATATTCCTTAAAATTATCACAATTAATCTTAAAACGATACTCCCGCTCCTCAAAGCCCTTTTCCAGCGTCTCAATAAACGCAGAGAGCGGTTTTCCCTGCTTTTCCGCCTTTGCAAGCGCAATCAGAAGTTTCACTGCCATATAAGCCCCGTCGTCAAGGAAATAATTCTCACTCAGCGCACCATGCCCCGACGTTTCAATCGCAAGCGGCGAAACCGTTCCCGCATTGTTGAGGCGAATGGACTCATTAATCACATTTTTATAACCGCGCATATAGCGGTGGTGCTTCATGCCAATGCTCTCAATAAAACGCGTCAGACGGTCACTTGTAACAGAGTCCGTTACAATCGTTCCACCCGGATAATCCTCCGCGATAATCGCTGTCATCATTGCAATAATCGCGTCCCGGTTCACCTCGTCGCCGTTTGGCAAAACCGCCGACATCCTATCAACGTCCGTATCGAAAATAATACCCAAATCCGCCTTGTTCTTTAGCACCGCCTGTCTGATGGACTCCATCGCCTGCTTATTCTCCGGATTCGGAATGTGATTTGGAAAATGTCCGTCCGGCTCCAAAAACTGACTGCCCGACGTGTCCGCACCAAGCGGATTTAACACCTTCTGCACGAAAAAGCCGCCCGCGCCGTTTCCTGTATCAACCACGATATGTAAACCTGCAAGCGGCTTCTCATACTCTGCGGCATTGATACTCTTTCTTATCTTATCCTTTAAAAAATCACAATATACCGAAATCGAGTCCACTTTTTCCACACTGTCAAGACTTGCGTCCGCAACCGAAAGCCCTGCGGCAGTTTCCAAAATTTTTGTGATATCGTCATGCTCCAAACCGCCGTCCCTGTCAAAAAACTTATAGCCGTTTCGGTTAAACGGAAGGTGGCTTGCCGTAATCATAATCGCGCCGTCAAACCCAAATTCGTCAAACACCGTCGTCATAAACATTGAAGGCGTCGAAACCAGCCCACACGCGTAAACCTTCGCGCCTGCCGCCACAATGCCCTTTGCCGCCGCCGCAAACAGACTATCCGCCGTAATGCGCGAGTCATGCCCAATGCCAATCCGAAGCTCCTGTGGCTTCTTTCCCTTTTTCTCGGCAAGCCATCTGACAAAGCCACCGCCAATCCGGTTTCCCGCGTCCTCGGTGAGGTTGACGTGTTCTCCCTCCACGCCCTCGCATGCAATCCCCCTGATGTCGCTGCCGTTTTGAAGCTTTCTAATATCCGCCATAATGATCCTCCGTTTCCCTGTTTTCCAGTGCTTTATTTTCATAAATCTGTTTCAATATGCAAATTCTTCCACGCTCGTTTTTATCTTATCATAAACCGCCTTAAAAAGAAACCACATTTCTAAATCAAACTTTATCACCGATATGCAGTCCATTTCATACAACTGCCTCCACAATCGTCTTATCATCAATCGTTATCGTCTTCATTCCTATTTCTTTTTTCTTATTAAAATTAAAGCTGAGCAGATACCCTTTCTTTTTATGAAAGTAATTTAAATAATCCGCAAGCTGCCGCTCTCCCCGCTCACGATACTCGTTTCCGCGCCAAATCTTGAGTTCGACGACAAACTGCTCGCCCGCGTAATCCACCACAACATCAGTTCTCCCCGCGTCCCTTGTCTGCGCCTCAATATAATAATTCCCTGTACCGTTTATAATCGGCTTCAAATACAGCAGAAAAAATTTGCGCCCGTACGCTTCCACAAACCGCTCGTCATTGTCCCCGTAAATATCATGAAAATATTCCACAAATTTCGCCAGCACACGCTCCATATCAAGCCTTCCGTCAGAGATAAACTGCGTTTTATCCTGCTTTGCCTTCTTGCTCATCACGCTTGACAGCTCTTCTTCCGACAAAAAAAGATTATACAAACAGGTTTCAAAAATCCGGTTTGCCACCTGCACATTCACCCCGTCGTCCACAATATAGTCAAACATACACGCCAGTTCAATTGTGTGGTTGTCCTGATTGTAAGTTACCCGCTCCCCCTGAAATAAAATCGCATACAGCATTTGTTTCAAATCAGGATATTCATGAATATGCTTCACCATACTGTCAAACAACGTTGTCCTTGTCCGAAGCAGAATTTTAACCGCCTCTCTTACTCCCTCTTTTGTCCAAATGCTTCTTGTATCCGCGAACAGCTCCATAAAAGAAAGCTTTTCATCCATTATCTTACAGATTGCAGATACCAAATACGGATATCCCGACGTATACTGATATAGTTCCTGCGCAACCCCCGACGCGTCCATTCCTGTATGATGGTCTGTCTCATATTCCACAAGCATGTCAGTAATCTGATTTACCGAAAAACTCATGTCAATATTAAAATCAGCGGAAATATTCCACGGACTGTTATACTGGTGCTCCTCTTGCGGACGTGTTTTCAACCGCAGGTTTTTAATATCATACACGCCCGCTAAAATCACGGAATGGAAAATCGGACGTTTTTCCCGCGCAAGATAATACCTTCTTAATTGCGCCAAAAAATCAATAAAAACCTGATTATTTGATGCGCTGTCCACTTCATCAATCATCAGCACAACCTGCCGGCTCGCCGATTTGCAAATTCCACTTAATACCGTAAACAACTCCCGCAGGTTTCCGTTTGACAAATTATTCACAAACTCGGTCAAAGGCGTCAACAGATTTGCCGCCTCATTCGGCGCACTTTCCGCAAAAGCAGTCAAAAATTCTTCCGCAAAAGCATGTGCAAAGGTCTGTGAATTTGCAAACTCCTCGCTCCCAATTCCCTGAAAATCCATAAATACCGCAATATAGTCCTTTTTCAGATACTCTGCCAACGCCATAAGCGTGGTTGTCTTACCATACTGCCTTCCTTTGTTGATTACAAAATATTTCCCTCTGTCCACATATTGTTCCCGAATACGTTCCATTCTGTCATTCAGACAGACCATATAATGCTCTTTCGGAATACAACGTCCCTCTGTATTGAAATAGCGCATTCCTTCCCGGCTCCTTTTCCCCATGCCACCACCGACATTTTATACAGTATAACACAAATCCTCCCAAAAGGCACTCGATTTCAAAGCCAGTCATTCCAAAACTTTTCCACGCGCCCCCCAACCGTCTCAACGCTCACCACCTCAAAGCTTGCCCACTCCCGTGGAAACATACGCCTGTAGCGGTACTCCAAAAACCGCTCGTCCAAAAGCGCCACCACGCCCACATCGTCCGCCGTGCGAATCACGCGCCCTGCCGACTGCAAAACCTTGTTCATGCCCGGATAACAGTAAGCATAATCAAACCCGCTGTCTCCCTGCCCGTCAAAATATTCCTTCAAAAGCTCCCGCTCACAGCCAACCTGCGGAATGCCCGTCCCCACAATCACCGCACCAATCAGGCTGTCGCGCTTTAAGTCAATCCCCTCCGAAAAAATGCCGCCCATCACGCAAAAGCCAATCAAAATCGTATCCGCCGCTTCCTCAATCTCAAACGCAATATGTTCCCCCAAATCACAATCCGCATTCCCCTGAAAGCGCAGCAGAAATTCCTCCCGCTTTGCCTCGCTCATATAATCCTCCTGCACAATGCACTCCATGCACTCCGCGTCAAAAAAATCCTCCATAAAGCACCGGTACACCTGCTCCAAAAACAGGTGTGACGGCAAAAAAACCATATAATTCCCATAGCGTTGCCGGACAATCTCGTGGATATAACGCGCAATGCGGCGAAACTCGTCCTCCCCCCGCCTTGTATATTTGCTCGTCACATCATTGGCAATCAAAAGCGCCTTCTTCTCCTCCCGAAACGTCGATTTCGCATACACCTCATAATCCTGCGCCTCGCCGCCAAGCAGCCTTTTATAATACTGGATTGGCAGAAGCGTCGCCGAAAACAAAATGCTGCTCCTGCCCTTCTCCATACAGGCTTTCAGGTTTTCGGCAGGGTCCACGCAAAAAAGCTTCAGCATAAAATCCCCGTCGTCCATAAGACGCCCGTACACCACATAATTCCTGCCCATCAGCTCATACATATTTAAGAAATGCGACACCGCAAAATAAAATTCCAAAATCTCCTTTTTATCGGGAAAGCTGTCATGCTCGTCCAAAAAATCGTCCAGCGCCGCAAACACGCGCATAAGCGCATTGACAAACCCGTCAATGCCCTCCTGCTTCTGATAGTCCTCACACTGGCGCTTCATGGCAAGCAGCTCCTTGTTGCATTTCTCAAGCAGCCTTGCCACCTTTGGCGCCTGCTCCTTCAAAAGACGCTTCATCTTTAAAAACGCATTTTTAAACAGCGCCGCACTGTACATCTCCCTGCCCCGCTCCAACAGATTGTGCGCCTCATCAATCAAAAAGACATAATCCTTCCCTGCGTTATTTTCACTCAGAAAACGCTTCAAGTACACACGCGGGTCAAAGACATAATTGTAGTCACAGATAATGGCGTCAGAAAAAAGGCTCATGTCAAGGCTAAGCTCAAACGGGCACACCTGATATTTTTTTGCATACGTCCTCACCTGTTCCCGCGTAAAATTGTCCTCGTGCATGAGCAAATCGTACATCGCGTCATTCACCCTGTCATAATGCCCCTTCGCAAACGGACAGGCGTCCGGATTGCACTCCGCCTCACCCTCCGGCTCCGCCTCCTTCAAAAAACAGATTTTATCCCGCGCCGTAAGCGAGGCTGTTTTCACACGCAAGCCATTGAGCTGCAAAAGCGAAAAACACTCCTGCGCCACCGTGCGCGTGATGGTCTTTGCCGTCAAATAAAAAATCTTCTCCACCATGCCCTCGCCCATCGCCTTGAGTGTCGGAAACACTGTGGAGATTGTTTTCCCGACACCCGTCGGCGCCTCCAAAAACAGCTTCCTTTTATGATAAATCGTCCGGTATACACCTGCCGCAAGCTCCTTCTGCCCTTCCCGATATGAAAACGGGAACGCAAGACCTTTTATGGTCTCTGTGCGGATTTTACTCCATTCCACCTGAAAGTCCGACCACTTCCGATACTCTGTTAAAAGATTATCAAACCATTGCTCCAACACATCAAACGCATATTCTTCCTCAAAATATTTACGCTGCTCCGTTTCCATATTGCAATACGTCACACGCACCCCGATTGCCGAAAGCCCGTTTTCTTTCGCATAAATATACGCATAGCACTTTGCCTGTGCAAGGTGTACCCCCGACGCCTGATGAATCCGTTTCAGTTCCCGGTACGTCCCCTTAATCTCATCAATCACGACCTTCTGCTGCGCGTCCGCGTTTTTGCCCCCATCATGGTTTGCATAATTAAAGTCAATAATCCCGTCCGCCCTGCCTTCCACCACGATGTCATATTCCCCCGCGCTCCACGCAAGCTTAAGCCCCACCTCCGCATGATACTCGCTGCCCATTTCGCGCTGTATCATGCGGTGGATGCGGCTTCCCTCCTGCATTGCATGATCTGAACCCGATGATTTTCTGTTATCAATATCTCCCTCGCGGAGAATAAATTCCACAAGCTGCCTGACCGACACATGTATTTCCATCGTTATCTGTTCCCTTTATCATTGAGTGTGCGCATGGCATTTAAAATCGCAATCACCGCCACGCCCACATCTGCAAACACTGCCTCCCACATACTTGCCATGCCAAGCGCGCCCAAAATCAGCACCAGCGCCTTGACCGCAAGCGCAAACACGATATTCTGCTTCACAATGCGCAGCGTCTTTCGCGCAATCCGAACCACCGCCGCGATTTTGCGCACATCATCGTCCATCAGAACCACGTCTGCCGCCTCAATCGCAGCGTCCGAGCCCATGCTCCCCATCGCAAAGCCAATGTCCGCCCTTGCAAGCACAGGCGCGTCGTTAATCCCGTCGCCCACAAACGCCAGCCGTCCGTTCCCGTCGCGGCTGTCCAGCAATTCCTCAACGCGCGCAACCTTGTCTGCCGGCAAAAGCTCCGCGTGCAGCTCATCAATCCCAAGCTCCTGCGCCACCGCCTCAGCCGCCGCCTGTCTGTCTCCGGTCAACATAATACACTTCCTGACGCCGATCTTCTTCATATCCGCAATCGCCTCGCGCGCGCCCTCCTTAATCGTATCGGAAATCACCACCGCGCCCACGTACACCCTGTCACACGCCACATAGCAGACAGTGCCATGCTCCGTGCAGGAAATTGCGTCCGTATTCCCTGATTTCATCAAATTCGGGTGCTGCCGCTTCAGCGACTCTAACTCCCTGCAAACCGCGCAGTCAATTCCATTTGCCCGCATCAGCTTTTCATTTCCGACAAGCACTTCCTTGCCGTCTACCGTCACGCAAATTCCATGTCCCGCCTGCTCGACCGCCTCCCCGACACGTCCCAAGTCGACCGCTTTTCCAGTCCGTTCCAAATATGCCGCCCTGATGGACTCCGCAATCGGGTGGTTCGAATACCCCTCCGCGTGCGCCGCAAGCTCCAAAAGCTGCTCATGCGAAAATCCGTTCTCATTATCAGCGTAAAGTCCCGAAACCTTAAATTCCCCCTTTGTCAGCGTTCCCGTCTTGTCAAAAACAATCGTCGTCATCTGCGCCACAGCCTCAAGATAATTGCCGCCCTTAACAAGCACGCCGATACGCGACGCCGCGCCAATTCCTCCAAAAAAGCCAAGCGGCACGGAAATCACAAGCGCACACGGACATGAGATTACAAGAAAAATACAAGCCCTGTGTACCCACTCACTCCAGCCGCCACCCAAAACAAGCGGCGGTAAAACTGCCAGTATAATGGCTGCAACCGTAACAATCGGCGTATAATAACGTGCGAACTTCGTGATAAAATTCTCCGCCTTCGCCTTGTTGGAGCTTGCATTCTCCACCAGTTCCAAAATTTTCGAAACAGTCGAGTCGTCAAATTCTTTTGTCGTGCGCACCTTCAGCGTACCGCTGCCATTCACACAGCCGCTGATAATATCATCACCCACAGCCGCCCTTCTAGGCACAGACTCCCCAGTCAGCGCCGCCGTATCAATCAAGGACTCTCCCTCCACGACAACACCGTCAAGCGGCACGCGCTCGCCGGGCTTAATCACGATAATGCTTCCAACCTCCACATCGTCCGGCTCAACCTGCGTCAGTGTCCCGTTCTCCTCAATATTCGCATACTCAGGGCAAATATCCATCATGTCCGCAATGGACTGGCGCGATTTTCCCACCGCATAGCTCTGAAACAGCTCACCCACCTGATAAAACAGCATGACCGCAGCCGCCTCGGAAAAATCCCTTGCGCCAAACGCGCCAAAGGTCGCAAGCATCATCAGGAAATTCTCGTCAAACACCTGCCCATGCCGAATGTTCCTTGCCGCCTTTAAAATAATATCATAGCCGATAATCAGGTACGGCACCGTAAATAAAACAAGCTCTATCCAAATGCTTTCCGGCAGTATCCCCACATGCTCACAGAGCATAAGCGCCGCCAAAAGCATAAACGAAACAACAATACGAATCAGCATTTTTTTCTGTTTTTTTGTCATTCCAATCCCTCCATTTCCGTCACACAATCGTAACAGTCCAACCTTCGTCTTCCTGTTACAGCACGCCTATTCTTTCTATAATAATAAATTCTATATAATAAAGCCCCAAGCCCTTATCTCATTCAGGCTCAGGGCATATTTGATAATGATTTCACAATATCGCCTTACATCAGGATTTTACAATCCGGCTCCACCTTCGCGCAGACTGCCTTCACTTCCTCCATAATCGCGTCAAACCGCTCGTCATCCGCGTCAATCGTCATCTTCTGCGCCAAAAAATTGACCGCCGCGTCATTAACGCCATCAATCTTTTTAATCGCCTCCTCCATTTTTGCCGCGCAATGTGCACAATCCAAATCCTCAAGCTTAAATTTCTTTTTCATATTTTTTGTTCCTTTCTATTTTTATTTCCTTTTATTTTTTGACATCTTCCTCAATATGCTCGCGTCCCTGCGCGATAATGCTGCGCACATGGCTGTCGGCAAGCGAATAAAAAATGGATTTTCCTTCGCGCCGGTTCGTCACAAGCTTCGACTGCTTGAGCACCTTGAGCTGATGGGAAATTGCCGACTGCGTCATATTCAAAATCTCCGCAAGGTCGCAGACACAAACCTCCGACTCAAAAAGCACGAACAGGATTTTCAGCCTTGTGGCATCGCCAAATACCTTGAATAAATCAGATAAATCCGCAATCTCCTCCTCGTCCGGCACTTTACCGTCTACCTTCCGTAAAAGCTCGTTGTGGACTAAATGTTCCTCACAGCATTCCACCTCATACACTATTTTTTCCGCCACGCCTTCACCGCCTTTTTCATTTATAATATACATTCATATGAACAACTATTCATATGTTTATCATAAAACAATGCCTGACATTTGTCAAGCATTGTTTTATAACTTTTATTTTGCTATTGATATTGTCCCATATCAGGCACAATACACCATTTCCAAAACACCTAAATCCGAAATCTCCCCATCAAGTCAACCATCGAATCAACCTGCGATTTCAACTCCTCGCCAATTGCCGCAGTCTCCTGTGATGTTGCGGAATTGTTATCCACAAGACCAGCAATCACATTGATACCCTCCGTAATCTTATCAATGCTGCCCACTTCTGTTTTGAGGTTTGCAACGATTCCGTCAATGCGCGACGCCGTTTCCTCCGCGCCCATCTGAACATCTTCCATGCACGAAGCGGACTCCTTTGCAATCTGCATTCCCTTATCCACCGCGCTCGTCGTCTTTTCAATCAGCTCGCTCGTCTGTCCTGCTGCCTCCTGCGATGCCTCCGCAAGCTTCTTAACCTGCTCTGCCACCACGGCAAAGCCCCTGCCTGCCTCGCCTGCCCTCGCGGACTCTATTGACGCGTTCAGGGAAAGCATTTCAATCTCATCAGCAAGCTCTGAAATCGAAGTCGTCACCAGCGTAATCTGCCTTGAACACTCATTAATCTCATTCATCGCAGCATCAAGCTCACTCATCTTCTCGCCTGCCGCCACAAGCGTCGAGCTTGCAAGATTGGAAATCTTCACCGCTTCCTCTGCCTCTTTCTCATTGTAACTGATGCTCTCCTGAAGCTGCGAAATCTGCATTACCATTTCAGAAACCTGACAAGCCTGTGAGGTACATGAATTTGCCAAATCCTCGGCAGCGTCCGCAAGCTGTCCGGAACCGCTGTCAATCTCGTCCGTCGCCGTTGAAATATCACCGATTGCACCCCGCATCTCATGGATAATCTTCTCCAAAGACTCCTTAATCTGAATGTACTCGCCTACATATTCCCGCTCCACGCTGACCTTGTAATTGCCCTGTCCCATCTGTTCGAGCGCAAAGCCGATTTCCTCTATAATTCCTACCAGCGTGCTCTTCATGGTGGTGATATCCTCCACCATCTTTCCAACCTCGCTGTCGTCCGCCTTCAAGTCAAGATTCGTATGTAAATTGCCGACCGCAAGCGCAGTCATCTGCTCTGACACCTTGACAATCGGAACCAAAAGCTCTTTGTTTGCAAATCCAACCGTCTTTGTACACTGCAAGCCCATTTTGATAAAGCTAAGCAGGAACAATACTGCACATACCGTCTGCAGGACAAGCATCGCGTTCTTTCTGCCCTTCAATCTGTCCTGCACCTCCAAAATCACCTTGTCCGTGAGGTCGCTTATGGTAGTCACCGTGCTGTTGTACGTCTCACCGAACACATAATCGGTAGCCGACAGCAAATCTCCCGCGGAAACGGAAGCCATTGCATTCTCCTCAAGAGGCACCAAACCGTTTGAGAGCGATGCAATTTCGTTCAAGGTCGCCCACTCTTGCTTTGTCAGGTTATTCTCCTCAAGTCCTGCCCATGCGACATCTCTGTTCTTGTCAACCTCAAGCTCCTGCATATACGCATCATAATACTGCTGATTGCCCGTAACAGCATACGCACGAACCGCCGATGTCAGCGCCTTAGAGCCCAGCCGGTACTGGTTCAGGTACATCGTACATTCCACCTGATGCGTTGACTCCACCGCAAAGATAACCATTGACATAAAAAACAGTCCCAAAAGCACAATCCCGATTCCAAGTGAAATTTTTGTCTCCTTTGAAATTCTCCTAAGTCTTGCAATTTGGCTGTTTTTGCCAAGTGCCATCCCTTGCATCACTTCATTCGTAGTATCTTTTCCCATCCCACAACCTCCATAAGAGCTCCCATTATACACAAATTGTTTAATATTTTATGTAATCCTGAGTGATTTTTGGTAAATTTACACTATAATTATACGTTATATTGGACAATAGGTCAACAATTATTGCAAATTTCTCAACGAACCATTCTCCCGACCAGTCCATGCACCCTGTAAGCCGCTGCGCCAATCGCGGTTCCCGACACCGCCCCCGCCACAATCAGCACAGGCAGATACAAAAGCGGCGCCGCACTCCCCACCATGCACACCGCCACAAAAAGCTGCCCGATATTGTGGCTGACACCACCCGCCATACTCACGCCAATCGTCGAAACACCCTTTACCCGCTTTAACAAAAGCATCACCAAAAAGCTCAGCACACCGCCTGCCATGCTGTAAATCCACACGGACATATTGCCAAACAAAAATGACACCAGTGTCACCTTTAACACAAGCACCAAAAGCACCCACCCCGCAGGCAGGAAAGAAAGCCCCGCCACCACGACCAAATTCGAAAGCCCGAGCTTTATCCCCGGAATGCCAACGAAAACCGGAATGAGTGCCTCAATATAACTGAATATCATCGACAATGCCGTAAGCATCGCGCAGTATGCAACCTTTTTCGCGTTCGTCATCACCTTGCTATCCCATCTGTTTCCAAATACGCTGCCCCCTCCACCTGCACCACCAGACGGTGCGGCAGGCAGATAATACTCTCATTTGTTTTTGCAATCGGCTGATACGTCATGCAGTACTTGTCAGGACAGTCAGCCGCCTCCATATACGCGCTGCCGTCCTTTATCACAATCCGGTTGGTTCCAAACGCATTCTCCACCACAATCACCTGATTTTGTAACAGACTGTACACGCCAAACTCCTCACCGTCCACCATCACCACAATACGCTCCCCGGCGCCCTTTCCAAACACATTCAGAAAAAACGCCAAGACTGCCGCCACAATCAGAAAAAACGCCAGCAGATACCCATCTCTTTTTTTCATCGCAACCTACAAATCCCGGCATCAGCCCATCTAATAGGAAATAATCTCATACCCGTCCTCCGTCACAAGCACCTGTACCTCCCACTGCGCCGAAGGCGTACCGTCCTCCGTATAGACCGTCCAGCCGTCCTCCTCGGAAATATAAATCTCCCAATTGCCCATATTAATCATCGGTTCAATCGTAAACATCATGCCCGGCACCATCAGCATACCCGTATCCTTCGGGCACACATAGCTCACCCACGGATCCTCATGAAATTCAAATCCCACGCCATGACCGCCAATCTGACGCACCACCGAATACCCGTTCTCCATCACAAACGCATTAATCGCCGCACCCATATCGCCAATCTTGCGCCACGGCTGCACATATTGTAACCCCACGTCAAGGCTCTGCCTTGCAACCTCCACAAGACGCTTCTTGTCCGCGGACACCTCCCCGATACAGTACATTCGCGAAGAATCCGAAAAAAATCCATTCAAAATCGTGGAAGCGTCCACATTCACAATATCCCCCTCCTTGAGCACCACGTCCTTGGAGGGAATCCCATGACACACCACATTGTTAATCGACGTACACACGCTTTTCGGAAACCCCTCGTAATTGAGCGTCGCCGCAACCGCCCCGTGCCGCTTCGTAATGTCGCACACCCAGTCGTCAATCTCCTGCGTCGTAATCCCCGCCTTGATATGCGCCCCGATATAGTCCAAAATCTCAATGTTAATCTTCGCGCTCTCGCGGATTTTCGCAATCTGATCAGGATTTTTTAAAATCCGCCTCGGCGGCACAAGAAACCTCCTGCGCCTGTACTCGTCAAGCCTTGCGTCAAAATCGCAATGACACTTCTTATACTTTTTCCCGCTCCCACACCAGCAATCGTCATTCCTGCCGATTTTTGCTTCCGGCTCCATTGTGAATGCGTGTTCCATTTTTCCTCTCATCGTAACCTGTTATTCCTCCTCATAATCAATCGCTTTTTTTAAGAAAATCTATTTAACAAAATGTATTCGGCAAAATCTATCCGACCAAATCAAACAGACTAATCTGATTGGACTCCGGTATATCGCCAAGCAGTCCCAAATCGCTCATCAAGTCAATCACCGTCTTTGACACCTTCGTCCTGCTGCGAAAATCGTCCTTCGACAAAAACGGCCCGTCCTTCGCCGCCTCCATCACGGCGTCCGCCGCCTTCTCACCAAGCCCCTCAATGCTGCTTAAAGACGGCATAATCTTCCCGTCCACAATCTGAAAATTCCTAGAATGCGCTCGGAAAATGTCAATCGGCATAAATTCAAATCCTCTCGCATACATCTCCTGCACAATCCGCATATCGCGCACCGCGTCCTGCTCCTTATTCGTCAGCGTATCCGACCGTTTTTTATAATCCGCCAAAATCCGCTCCAAATGCTCCCTGCCCTGACACATGATTTCATACGAAAACGCCGACGCACGGATACTGAAAAACGCGCAGTAATAGGCAAGCGGATAATTCACCTTGCAGTACGCAATCCGCCACCCCATCATAACATACGCCGCCGCGTGCGCCTTCGGGAACATATACTGGATTTTCTCACACGACCACACATACCAGTCCGGCACATTATGATCAAGCATGTCCTTTTTCCAAGCGTCCCAGTCCTTACACTTCTTCTTCGCGACCGTGCCCTTACGCACCGCCTCCATAATCTTAAACGACTCCTCCGAGTCAAGCCCCATGCCAATCAGATACGTCATAATATCATCACGCGTACAGATTGCCGTCGAAATCGTCGCCTTTCCCTCCTGAATGAGCGTCTGCGCATTTCCAAGCCAAACATCTGTTCCATGTGAAAGCCCCGAAATCCTAACCAAATCAGAGAAATGCTTGGGCTGACAGTCGATAACCATCTGCATCGCAAAATCCGTTCCAAACTCCGGTATCCCAAGACAGCCAAGCTTACAGCCGCCAATATCCTCCGGCGAAATGCCAAGCGCGGACGTATTCTGAAACAGCGACATCACGTCGGGATCGTCCAAAGGAATCTGTGTCGGATCAAGCCCCGTCAAATCCTGTAACATCCGAATCATCGTCGGATCGTCGTGCCCGAGAATATCCAGCTTAAGTAAATTGTGGTCAATCGAATGGTAGTCAAAATGCGTCGTCACCGTATCCGTCGTCATATCGTTTGCAGGGTGCTGCACCGGCGTAAACGAGTTAATCTCCTCCCCCACCGGAAGCACCACAATCCCGCCCGGGTGCTGCCCCGTCGTCCTTCTGACGCCAACGCACCCCTCGACAATGCGGTTAATCTCACTTGTGCGCTTATGCACGCCGCGCTCCTCATAATAATTCTTCACATATCCAAACGCTGTCTTGTCCGCCAATGTACCAATCGTCCCCGCCCGAAACGTCTGCCCGTACCCGAAAATAACCTCCGTATACTTGTGCGCCTTACTCTGATATTCACCCGAAAAGTTCAAATCAATATCCGGCTCCTTGTTTCCCTTAAAGCCCAAAAACGTCTCAAACGGAATGTCAAACCCGTCCTTTACCAGCCTCTCCCCGCACTGCGGACAGACCTTATCCGGCATGTCGCAGCCTGCCATTCCCGCAAATTTCTTCACGTCCTCCGAGGTAAAATCACTGTAATGGCATTTTTTACAATAATAATGCGGACTAAGCGGATTGACCTCCGTAATCCCCGCCATCGTTGCCACAAAGGAGGAACCAACCGAGCCTCTTGAGCCAACCAAGTAACCGTCCTCCACCGACTTCCACACAAGCTTCTGCGCAATGATATACATTACGGCAAAACCATTGCTGATAATGGAGTTCAGCTCCCGCTCCAGCCGCGCCTCCACGATTTGGGGAAGCGGGTTCCCGTACATCTCATACGCCTTGCGGTAACAGATGTCCCGAAGCTGCTGGTCGCTGTTCTCAATCACAGGCGGGCACTTGTCAGGGCGCACCGGAGAAATCTTGTCGCACATATCGGCAATGAGATTCGTGTTCGTTACCACAATCTCCTCCGCCTTCTCACTCCCGAGATAATACGCAAACTCGTCCAGCATTTCCTCCGTCGTGCGCAAAAATAACGGTGCCTGATTATCCGCGTCCTTAAAGCCCTTTCCTGTCATGATAATGCGGCGGTACACCTCGTCCTGCGGATCCAGAAAATGCACGTCGCACGTCGCAACCACCGGCTTATGGAACTGCTCGCCAAGCTTGACCACCCTCTTATTGAGCGCAATCAAGTCCTCCTCCGACGTAATATCCCGATGACGCTCCGACTCAATCATAAACCGGTTATTGCCAATCGGCTGAATTTCCAAATAATCATAAAACTGCACAATTTGCGCAACCTGCGCGTCGCCTCTGCCATCTAAAAGCGCTTGAAACAGCTCGCCCGCCTCGCACGCGCTTCCGATAATCAGCCCCTCCCTGTGCTTCTCAATCAGGCTCTTTGGAATTAGCGGACGCTTATAAAAATAGGTCAGATGCGACTCCGAAACCAGCTTGTACAGGTTAATGCGTCCCGTCTGATTTTTTGCCAGAATGATAATATGGTACGGATGGAGCTTGCGCACCGCATTCACGCTCGCTTTCCCCATCTCATTGAGCGCCGCAAGCGTCTCCACAGTTTCCTTCTTTAACATTGTGATAAATTTAACAAAAATCTCCGCCGTACACTCCGCGTCGTCCACCGCCCTGTGATGGTTTTCCAAAGAAACGCCAAGCGTCTTTGCCACCGCGTCCAGCGTATACTTTGCCTGCCCCGTAAGCAGCGTGCGCGCAATCCCCACCGTATCCACAGCCGTAAAGTCCGTCGCAAGCCCCTGCCGTTTTGCGTTCTCCTCAATAAAGCCCACGTCAAAGCCCGCATTGTGTGCGACCAAAACCGCGTCCCCCACAAACGAAAGAAATTCCGGCAGCACCGTCTCAATCGTATCCGCCTCCATCACCATGCCGTCATTAATCCCCGTCAGGTTCTCAATCTCAAACGGAATTGGTACCTCGGGATTGACAAACGTCGAAAACCGCTCCGTAATTTCGCCGCCCACGACCTTCACTGCGCCAATCTCAATAATGCGGTTTGTGACAGGCGAAAAGCCCGTCGTCTCAATATCAAACACGACATACGTTTCATCAAGCGTCTGCCCCTTGCAATTTGTCACTATCTCCTTGGAGTCGTCAACAAGATACCCCTCCACCCCATAAATAATCTTAAAGTCCTCGTCCGGTAACACACTGTGGTTTGCGTCCGTAAACGCCTGCACACAGCCGTGGTCAGTAATCGCAATCGCTTTATGCCCCCACTTCTTCGCGCGCTTGATAATGTCCTTCACATCGGAAACGCCGTCCATATCGCTCATTTTCGTATGGCAGTGCAGCTCGACACGCTTCCTTGCGCTGTTGTCCATGCGCACCGTCGTAAAATCCGGAATTTTCGCCATGCCGACAACAGAGCCAATCGTCAGCTCCCGGTCAAACATATCATTTACCGTAACGCCCTTGAGCCTGTAAAAGCCGCCCTTCTCCAGCCCCTTCAAAAGCTCGTCAAGCTGCTCGTTGTGCACAAACATCTTGACCTTAATCGTATCCGTAAAATCCGTAATCTCAAAAATGACCAGCGATCTTTCATTCCTGATTTCACGCTTGTCAAGGTTGCGCACCTGTCCGCGGATAGCGACCTCGCCCATCTCGCCCCAAATGTCCTTGATTTCCATTGTCTCGTCTTCAAAATCACGCCCGAAAATAACATTCGGATTGTCAGAGCGTTTCAGCGGTCTCCTCTGCAAGCCCCCGCCGCCATTATCCGATTTGCGAAACGCCTTCCTGTTATCCGAAGCCTTATCCGAAAACGAAGCCGCCTGCGGGTTCGCCGCCTTTATGGGTGCCTGCGCTTTGGCAGCTTGCGTATCCGTATCATGAACATCAGTTCCTCTCTCGGACAAAGCGCCACCCTCCATATCCGCGCCTGCCTCCGACGCACTGATACGGCTTGTAATATGCTCCACAATTTTGCGAATGCGCGTCTCATCGTCCTCCTTATATTTCCCCGTCTTCGCCTCCTTATAGGAAACCGAAAACCGCACGCGAAAACCGCACCGCTCATTGAGCACCTTGTCCAAAATACCAATCAGCGTATCCTCCTTGGACTTTGCAATCACGCCGTCCTCAAGGACAAGCTCCATCGTGTTCTCATCGGGAAACGCCAAATCCGCCTGCCGAAACATCGTATAAAGCATATGCTCGCAGTCCTTTAGCTCAAGCAAAATGCTATCCTTGTAAATGTCCATCAGCTTTTCCGGCGTATACTGCCCCGACAGGAGAAACCGCTCGTATATCTTTATGACAATATGCTCCTGCGGGAAAAACTGCTTCTTAATCTCCCGCTCGACATTGTAAATATGCTCCTTCTCAATCAGGCGCTCGCTCCTTAAATAAATGCGCAGCAAGTCCTTTCGTTTCGTGGCAGTAATCCGTTCCACCACCGTCTGCCCGCACAAATCGTGCAAAACGCCCCCAAGCGTCAAATTCGGAAATGCCTCAAAAAACTTCTTTTCCATGCGTCCTCATCTCTATCTTACTTTTTCCAAGCGTCAAGCTCTTCCTTTAACGTCGCCAAAAGCGCATGCTCCGGCACCTTTTTCACAATCTCGCCCTTCTTAATCAAAAGCCCTTCGCCGATACCGCCCGCAATGCCAATATCCGCCTCCTTCGCCTCACCCGGTCCGTTCACCGCACAGCCCATCACTGCCACCTTAATATCAAGGTCATACCCCTGAACCATTGTTTCCACCTGATTGGCAAGCCCGATTAAATCAATGTTCGTCCTGCCGCACGTCGGACAGGATACCACCTCGATACCGCCCTTGCGAAGCCCAAGCGTGCGCAAAATCAGCTTCGCGCTCTTAATCTCCTCCACCGGATCTCCCGTAAGCGACACCCTGATGGTATCCCCAATCCCCTGATTTAAGATAATGCCAAGCCCCACAGCCGACTTGATATTTCCGCTTGTGATTGTCCCCGCCTCCGTAATGCCCACATGCAGCGGATAATCGGTCTGCCCCGCAAGCAGCTCATGTGCCCGCACGCACATCATCACATCAGAGGACTTGATACTGATGACCAGATTGTCATATCCCAAATCCTCAATCAGCCGCACCTTATCAAGCGCGCTCTCCACAAGCCCCTGCGCCGTCACGCCCTGATATTTTTCGACAAGCTCTTTCTCAAGCGAACCACTGTTCACCCCGACTCGTATCGGAATACCGCGCTCCCTTGCCACACGCACAACCTCCGCCACCTTATCCCGGCTGCCGATATTTCCGGGATTAATGCGAATTTTGTCCGCGCCGTTCTCCATCGCCGCAATCGCCATCTTATAATCAAAGTGAATATCCGCCACCAGCGGAATGGAAATTTCCTTCTTAATCTGTGCAACCGCCTTCGCCGCGTCCATATCCGGCACCGTGCAGCGGATAATCTCGCACCCCGCTGCCTCAAGACGATGAATTTGTTCCACCGTCGCCGCCACGTCATTTGTCTTTGTGTTGGTCATCGACTGGATTAAAACCGGGTTGCCCCCGCCGATTACCTGCATTCCTATCCGAATTACTTTTGTATGCTCCCGAACCATTTTTTCCTCCAATATGCCATCATTTCAAACCATTACTTTGCAAAAATACGCGCAATATCATTGTAAAGCACAAACACCATCAGCATCATCAACAACACAAATCCCACGAAGTGCACAACGCCCTCCTTCTCCGGCGGCACCGGCTTTCCGCGCACCACCTCCACAAGCATGAATAACAGCCTCCCGCCGTCAAGCGCAGGCAGCGGAAGCAAATTCATCACGCCAAGGTTCACGCTCAAAAGCACGGCAAAATTAATCATCGTAAGCACCACCGACGAAATGCCGTAGGGCTTTACTGTGTCAATCGTCTCGTCAATCGTCACCGCAATTCCCACAGGTCCCGACAAATCATTTGCCGAAAGCTTCCCCTGTACAAGCATAATCAGGCTCTTTACCGTTGCCTTGAGCCAGTAACGCACCTCAAGCGCGCTGTACTTAATCAGGTCAAATCCTTTACACTCAATGGTCTCACCGATGGTAAACCCGATATAATACCGATTGTCCTCCTCGCTGAATTTCGGCAGAATGGTCGCCGTCTTCTTCTCATTGCCGCGCTCATACGCAATCTCCATCGGCTCGCCCTTGTTCATCGCCGAGGCAATCGTCACCTCGCCCTGCAAAAAAACACGCTCGCCGTCCACATGCGTAATCACGTCCCCCGGCAAAAGCCCCGCCTCCTGCGCAGGATACCCCTCCGTAATCGAATGCACGACCGGAAGGATTTCACCGGAAAAACCGACCACAATCAGCGAAAGCAGAAACGCGAGAATAATATTAAAAAACGGTCCGGCAAACACCGTCGCAATCCTTGCCCACACATTGACCTCGTTAAACGCCTTCCCATACGCCTCGTCCTTTGCAGGCTCCACAGCCTGTTTCTGCGCGTCCTCCTCCTTCTTGTTCTCATAAACGCCGTCCTCGCCCTCAAACATACACGCCCCGCCAATCGGCAGAAGCTTTAGGACATAGCGCGTCCCGCCCTTTGTAAACTTCACAATCGAAGGTCCCATGCCAATCGCAAACTCCAGCACGCGAATGCCGTTTAATTTCGCAATCAGGAAATGCCCCAGCTCATGTGAAATCACCACGACGCCAAATACAAGTATAAATACAATTATTGTCACTACCATGCTTTCTTTTCTACCTTTCCGTCATACCGCTTATGTCTTTTTGGCACTTAAAATTTTGTCCGGATTAACTCATACGTCTCCTGCTCGCATGCAAGGATTTCCTCCACACTTGGCGACGCAATCCGCTTCTGCGCGTCCATACACATCTCAATAATCTCCGGGATTTGTAAAAACCGTATCTTTTTGTTCAAAAACAGTCTCACCGCCATCTCGTTTGCCGCGTTAAATACCGTCGGGACACTCCCGCCCTCACGCGCCGCACGCATGGCAAGTTTCAAGCCCGTAAACGTTTCCATATCCGGCTTCTCAAACGTGATACTGCCAAGCGCATAAAAATCCACACGCTTCCCCTTCATCGGACGCCTGTCGGGATAAAACAGCGCATACTGTATCGGCAGCTTCATATCCGGCATACCAAGCTGCGCCATAATGCCGCCGTCCACATACTCCACCATCGAATGGATAATGCTCTGCGGATGGACGACCACCTGTATCTGCTCCAAGCCCACACCAAAAAGCCACTTCGCCTCCATGACCTCAAGCCCTTTGTTGACAAGCGTTGCGGAATCAATCGTAATCTTATTGCCCATCGACCAGTTCGGGTGATGGAGCGCGTCCTCAAGCCGCACATTTTCAAGCGCTTCCCTCGCTTTTCCCCGGAACGGTCCACCCGAAGCCGTAATCAAAAGTTTCCTTACCCGTTCCCTGTTCTCCCCCTGAAGCGACTGAAAAATCGCGCTGTGCTCACTGTCAACCGGAAGAATGGAAACGCCCCGCTCCTTTGCAAGCGGCATGATAATATGCCCCGCCGTCACAAGCGTCTCCTTATTTGCAAGCGCAATATCCTTTCCCTTCTGAATTGCCGCAATCGTCGGACGAATGCCAATCATTCCCACAATCGCCGTCACAAGCACCTGCGCTTCCTCCATCTCGGCAATCGCAATCAGTCCGTCCATGCCGCACACAACCGTAACGTCCATATCGGCAAGCCTTGTTTTTAACTCCTTACACGCCTCCTCGCTCTGCAAGGACACAAGCTTTGGTTGAAATTCCCGTACCTGCTGCTCAAACAAATCAATATTGCTCCCCGCCGCAAGCCCCACAACCGAAAGGTCTGGATTTTCCCGCACAAGCTCCAGCGTCTGCGTGCCAATCGAGCCGGTAGAACCGAGTATCGCAATCTTTTTCACTTTGGTCTTCCTCCCTAATATTATATTAAACATTCCCGAGCATTATAATCAAAAAATACGTAATCGGCGCCGTAAAAATCACGCTGTCAAAGCGGTCCATAATCCCGCCATGCCCCGGAATGAGCTTTCCGTAGTCTTTTATCTCATGGTTTCGTTTAATCGCGGACGCCGCCAAATCCCCTACCTGAGAGATTACCGAGCCCACGCCGCCCACAACCGCAAGCAGGGCAGCAAAATGCCCTGCATAAAGCACACTGTCCAAATATGCGCCAAACAAGGCTCCCACCGCCGCCGCGCCAAGCACGCCGCCCACCGCGCCCTCAATTGACTTTTTCGGGCTAAGCACCGGGGCAAGCTTATGCTTTCCAAGCATCACACCCACAAGATACGCGCATGTATCCGAAATCCAAGAGCTGATGAAAATCATCCACACCAAATAAATCCCGTTCTCCAACTGCCTTGTCAAAAAGACAAACGACAACAGCACAGGCGCGTAAATCAGGGAAAAGTACGTATTCATCACCTGATTTGCATGAAATTTGGAAAACCCGAACACATACACAAACATCAGTACGATTAACATGCCGATTACAAGCTGCATACCGTACGCCGTATCCTGCGTCCAATATGTCACCCCATAATAGAGAGTAATGCACCCGATACCTGCCCACTCAAGCGCGTTCATCTTTCCGTATTCTCCCGACGCTTCGCGCACACCGCACGCCTTCGTCAGCTCCAAAAATCCGATAATCGACACCACATACAAGGTCGCCGCAAGGACAATACCGCCCGGCAGAATGGACGCAAGTGCCGCCGCCACCAGTATCACCGCGCTAATCGTGCGCTCCTTGCTGATTTTTCCAAGAATATTCCCCGCCATTTAATTCTCCTTTGGAGGATTTTCCTCCTTGACAAGCCCAAACCTTCTGTCCCTGTTCTGATAAGCCAGTACCGCCTTTTCCAGCTCCGCCTTATTAAAATCAGGCCACGCGACAGAGGTGTAATAAAGCTCCGCATACGCAAGCTGCCAAAGCATGAAATTCGAAATCCGCTGCTCCCCTGATGTGCGAATCATCAAGTCCGGGTCCGGCAGTCCCGCCGTATCAAACTCCTGCGCAATCCGCTGCTCACAAATATCCGCCGCCGAAAGGGTACCCTGCTCCACCTGTTCCACAAGACGCTTTACCGCCCGCGTAATCTCATCACGGCTGCCATAATTAATTGCAATCTGAAAGTGAAGCCCCGTATTATTCCTCGTTGCCTCCTCAAGCGCCGCAATGCTCTCCTGAATGTCCTGCGCAAGCCTTGACTTATCGCCCAGCACCCGCACACACATATTGTTTTTCTGCGCGCGCTTCAAGCTGTTTTTCATGTAATCACGCAGCAGCTTCATCAAGGTCTCGACTTCCTTCTCCGGGCGGTTCCAGTTTTCCGTCGAGAACGCATACACCGTAAGGTAATTGATACCCATATTGTAAGCGTCCTCACAGATTGCCTCCACCGTCTTTGCCCCCTGAATATGCCCGGCAGTGCGCGGCAGTCCCTTCGCCTTCGCCCAGCGCCCGTTGCCGTCAAGAATAATCGCCACGTGATTTGGTACCTTCTTTTCCATATCAGCTTTCCCTTTCCCAACACTTTCTAAAAAAATACATAAAAGAATAATATGCATAAAAGCAAAGAGGGCGCGTTCAGTGCCCTCGTAATTGCAGAATATTTTAATTCATTTTTCGAACACTCATCTATTATACAGTAAGAATTTCCTTCGACTTTTCCTCAATCGCCTTGTCAATCTCTTTGATATATTTATCCGTACTCTTCTGAACTGCGTCCTCCAAATCCTTAATCTCGTCCTCCGAAATTTCCGTCTTTGCAAGCTTCTTAAACGAGTCATTCGCGTCACGTCTGATATTTCTGACCGCGACCTTACACTCCTCACCCTTCTTCTTAACTTCCTTTACAAGCTCCTTTCTGCGCTCCTCCGTAAGCTCTGGAAATACAAGCCGGATTACAACGCCGTCGTTGCTCGGCGTAATCCCCACATCAGAAGCCATAATCGCCTTCTCAATCTCCTTAATCAGGCTCTTTTCCCACGGCGCAATCTGTATCATACGCGCCTCTGGCACCGTGATGTTTCCCACCTGCTGGATAGGCGTCGGTGTACCGTAATAATTCACCTTGATTTTGTCCAGCACATGAGGATTTGCACGCCCCGCACGGATTGTCTGATAGTCCGATAAAAGAAAATCCAATGCCTTCTGCATTTTGTCGTCATAGGTCTTTACTCTTGCGTCCATTGTTTTATCCTCCTGATTTTTATTAATCTGCATTCCTGCCATGTATGCGGGCTACACAGTAATCACCGTTCCGTTCGAATTTCCCCGCACGGTATTGATAATGCTGTTTTCCTCATTCAGTCCAAATATCGTCATCGGCATTTTGTTTTCCATGCAAAGCACCGCCGCCGCCAAATCCATCACGCCAAGCCGTTTCTCCACCACTTCCCTAATCGGAATGGTATCATACTTTTTCGCGTCCTTATTCAGCTTGGGATCGGAATCATAAACGCCATCAACTGCACGTGCAGACAAAATCATATCCGCCTCAATCTCAACAGCCCTGAGCACCGTCCCCATATCCGTCGAAAAATACGGGTGCCCGATTCCGCCTGCAAAAAAGATAACCTTCCCTTTTCCAAGCGCGTCCAAAGCCCTGTCCTTTGAAAACAGCTCCGTAAACGCCGCACATGGAAACGGCGTAAAAACCTCCGTCTCCATTCCGACAAACCGGAAAATTTCCGATGTATAAATACAGTTCATCACCGTCGCCAGCATTCCAATCTGATCCGCCTTCGTACGGTCAATCGTCTCACTGGTTCTGCCGCGCCAAAAATTGCCGCCGCCAATCACAATCCCCACCTGAACGCCGCCGTCCACAATCTCCTTTACCTGACGCGCCACCGCAAGAACCGTCTGCTCGTCAAATCCGGTTTTTTTATCCCCCGCAAGCGCTTCCCCGCTTAATTTGAGTAAAATTCGTTTCATACGTCTGCTCCGTTTTTCGTTTAAGACTGTTTCCTGTTCTTCTTCATATCATTAAAGAATGAAGTCGGGCTGACATCTGCATAACACTGTGAACACATACCCTCGATAACCGCACCGTTATTAATCTGTACAGACTTCGACTTAATATTGCCCATCACAATCGCCGACGTATCCAGAATAACCGGACCATGCACATCAATATCACCCTTTACGGCACCTGCAATCACTGCGCTTGTCGCAAAAATATTACCGATGACAACAGAGCTTTGTCCAATCTTCACGCTTCCCTTGCTTCTAATCTCACCGTTAATCTGTGCGGACTCCGCATAAATTTCCGCCGCCGATGAATTTCCGGTGATACCACCTGTCACATTGAGCTTTCCAAGGATTTCAATATTACCTGTGATGTTTCCGATTAAATCCATATTGCCGCTGCTTGTCACATCACCCGTAATCGTCATGCTGGACGTAATCACTGCCGTATCTGTCGATGCTGACGCACTAGTCTCCATCTCAGGCTGCTGTGCCTCCTGCGGCGCCCCTTCCATATATACAGGCTCCTCTATATTCTGTTCCACTTCATTCAATAATTCTTCCATTTCTGCATCTGCCTCACTTATTTCACTATTTTTCTGTTCTTCCTCTGCAACGGGCACGTCAATCCCGGAAATATCACTGTCAGGAATGGAAATTCCCGCATCAGCATCAGCCGTCAGCATGTCCGCAGTATCTTCCACTGCCATAGACGTATCAAGCTCCAAAGCAGCCTCCTGCTCGTTTGCTGCCATATCCGCGCCCGTATTTTCCAGTTCGCCAAGACTGCCTAGCAAGTCCTCCGATGCGCCTTCGTCCAGTGCCGCCATCGGCTCCTCGTTCAGCGCCGGAATTTCCTGTTCAAGCATCGCCTCAACATCTGCAAAATCTTCTCCTGACACACTGCCAAACAAGTCCTCTGATGACGCAGACATATCCGCATCAAGCTCCATATCGTCTAATACTTCATCTGAATTAATGTCTGCGACAGTCTGTGATAAATCCTGCTTTAAATCCTGAAAAAAACCCATTCTATAATCTCCTTCACTTTTATTTTTTAAGCACATTGTACCAGTGCCTTATCAGCATCGTATCTTATCAACGTATATGCTGTACTTTTACCGTGTCCTTGGAAATCGGCAAAAAAACCGTATCCTCCGACTCCAGCAGCTTTTCTATAATAATCGGCAGCGCGTCAACCGTGGAGTTTTTCCCCGCCGCATCATGCATCAGAACCACCGCATTATCATACTTATCAATATTGTTCAGAACATTCGACGCAATCTGACTTGCGCTTCTTTGCGAGCCGGTCGCATCACCGCTTGAAACATTCCAGTCAAAATACACCATACCCTCACTGTCAAGGTATTCTATCAGCGTATGCATATCAACCTTGCTGGTCGTATTGCTGCTTCCGCCCGGAAAACGCACGATATTACACTCAACCCCCGTAACCTCGTACAAAAAAGTGCGCAGCTTGTTCAAATCCTGCTGATACGCCTCCAAGGAGCTGTAAATATCCCGGTACACATGACTGTAAGAATGCATTGCCAGTGTATGACCGTCCTCCACAATACGCCTGTACTGCTCCGTATAATTCTCCTTGCCTACCACAAAAAAAGTCGCTTTCACGCCGTACTCGTCCAAAACATCAAGAATTTTATCCGTATTGGAGCTTGGACCATCATCAAACGTCAGATAAACCCTTTTGATGCCGGAGCTTCTGTCCCTGTTCTCGTCCCAGACGATTTTATTTTCAATGGCGGCTGCCTCCATGATATGTGCTGCCTCGGTCTGATCGACATTGCTTCCATTGATGTCGGAAACGCTTTCAAGCTCCTCTTCCTCCAGTTCCATATAGCGGTTTGCCTCCTGCAATGCCATAAGCTTTGTATTGATGTTTCCCACCTCTTTATTCAGGTTCACCACCAAAACCAGCAGCACCGTACAGATACACAGCATCATAAACACCAATATCAGCAGAAATGCATTCAGCATGTTTCCCGTATTCTTGCTTTCCCCAGCAAACCGTTGTGCTGTTTTCTCCTCATGTTCTATGCTTTCCTGCTCCTGCGACATTGATTACCCTTCCACCGTTTTTGATACTTTACTACATTACAGATAAAACGATTATAACATAAAACAGCCACTTTAGAAAGGACATTTTAAAATTTTTACATCATTTCTGTAACAGTTCAGCCTTCGGCTTCCTGTTACAGGCATCAAGCCATGCAAAACCACTTCGTGGTGGCTTGATGCGTCTCAACCACTACGCTATTTCACGAACTTTGCAGCAAGTGCAAAGTTCTGGGCTGAACTATTACATCATTTCTTCACTATAATGCGCCCGCTCGCCGCCAATATATTTCGCCCGGGTTCTCGCGCAGACAATATGTGCGCCCCCGATTGCCGGATGTGCAATCCTGACCGGAACCGCCACCGCCTTCAAATGCATTCCAATCAGCGTATCCCCAATATCAATCCCCGCATGCGCCTGTACATGCTCCACCGCCAGAGGCTCCTTCATATGCTTCCATGCCGCAGTCGCAAAAGAACCGCCCGCCTTTGGCATTGGCATGACATTCACAACCTCATACCCATAGCGTTCCGCCGCCTCCTCCTCCATAATCAATGCCCTGTTTAAGTGCTCGCAGCACTGCGCCGCCACATAAAGCCCATGCGCGCAAAGCTCCTCATGCATTGCGGTAAAAACCGCCTCCCCAAGCTCCGCATTGGAATAGGAGCCAATGTGCTTTGACGCAATCTCACTTGTCGAACAGCCGATTACAACAAGGTTTCCCTCTTTCAAAGCCGCCTGCTCCAAAAATTCATTTACCACTCTTTTCGCATCTGCTCTCTCATTCTCAAACATCACAATCCTCCCACTTACGAAACATATTATAACCACATTCATTCCCATCTATTTGGACAAATCCTACAGGATTACTCTCCCGATTAAACTTACCACACTCCAAGGCAGAATGCAAGTTCGATATTATAAAATTTTTAAACTCTTCTGATATAATTGACAAATACCTCGAATATGGCTATGATTACTATAGTGTTTCCAATAAGGACAACTACTATATTCCAATGAAATACAGGAAGGAGCAATATTATGCCAAAATTAAATGAAAACTATTTAAACCTAAAGGAGAGCTATCTGTTCTCCGAAATCGCGCACCGTGTCAATGCCTACACCGAAGCGAACCCTGACAAAAAGGTAATCCGCCTTGGAATCGGGGACGTTACCCTCCCGATTGGCTCCACGGTCATTTCACAGCTTCACGAAGGCGTGGACGCCCTCGCAAGCGCCGAAACCTTTAAGGGCTATGGACCGGAGCAAGGCTACGCATTCCTGCGCAAAGCCATTGTTGACTATTACGCACGAAACCATGTCACAATCGAAGCCGATGAAGTGTTTGTTTCGGACGGCGCCAAAAGCGATACGGGAAACATTACCGACCTTTTTGACAAGGACAACGTTATCCTAATCCCTGACCCCGTTTATCCGGTATATGTTGACACCAATATCATGAACGGCAGAAATATCACCTACATTGACGCCACCGCAGAAAACCATTTTCTCCCTATGCCGGATTACAGCGTACACGCTGATATTATTTACATCTGTTCCCCCAATAACCCCACAGGCGCGGCATACAATAAGGAGCAGCTAAAGGAATGGGTTGACTATGCGCTTGCCAATAACGCGATTATCCTTTACGACTCCGCATACGAATGCTTTATCACCGACGAAACGCTTCCAAGAAGCATTTTTGCAATCGAAGACTCCAAAAAATGTGCCATTGAGTTTTGCTCCCTCTCAAAGACAGCAGGCTTCACCGGCACGCGCTGCGGCTATACCATCGTTCCAAAGACCTTGGTCTTCACCGCCTCAAGCGGCGCCGAGCTGTCCTTAAATGCCATGTGGAACCGCCGTCAGACGACAAAATTCAATGGTGTATCCTACATCGTCCAAAAAGGCGCCGCCGCCGTCTTCTCCGTTGAAGGTATGGCACAGTGCAAGGCAAATATCCAATATTATCAGGAAAATGCGCGTATCATCGCAGAAGGGCTTGCCAAAAAGAACATCAAATACTTTGGCGGCGTCAATTCTCCTTATATTTGGTTTGAATGTCCAAACGACATGGATTCATGGGATTTTTTCGATTACCTGCTAAACAACGCGCAGGTCGTAGGAACACCTGGGGCGGGCTTTGGTAAAAACGGTCAGAAATTTTTCCGCCTTACCTCATTTGGAAACCGCGAGAACACAATCGAAGCAATGAAACGAATGGATACCCTTTTTTGACACAGAAAACCCCTGTAAGTTATTTCTTACAGGGGTTGTTAAACTCTTTTTGCGAGATGTATCCTGCTTATAGCTGCAACAAATATCTGTAATAGCCGGCCTGACATCTTAATCAAACGCACATCAATTACGCAATTGTAACGTTCGCTGCTCTGAGCTTAGCACTGTTCTTCGGGTCCTGCTCAATATCAAATACAACCTTCTGACCTTCCTCGAGAGTCTTATAGCCATCTGTATTGATTGCTGAGAAATGTACAAAAACATCTTCTCCTGTGCCTTCATTTGTGATGAAGCCATAACCCTTCTGAGCATTAAACCACTTTACTGTACCGTTATTCATTCTTAGAACCTCCATTAAAAAAATTTACGTATTCGTTCGTCCTTACACCTAAAAAAGCTGAAATTATTAAGTATCTTCACCGTTACAGAAAAATAACTTGCTCTGCAATTCAAATGGAATGATTTGCAGAACAAGTCAGCTAATAGTTCTAATTGAATACTATAAAATCTTATCACTTTTAAAGATTAAAGTCAACAAATTTTTCAGAAAATATCAAAAAAATGTAACAGCCCAATCATGCCGATTATAACATAACTGAACTGTTACAAACAGTAGCGAAGGGGGGACTTGAACCCTCGACACCACGGGTATGAACCGTGTGCTCTAGCCAGCTGAGCTACTTCGCCATTTTATCAATTCTGAGGTATTCCCTCAAAACCGAACACAAAAACTTTATTCTTTTTTATCCTATCCTT